>NZ_VCNK01000025.1 GCF_006265095.1 Phaeobacter sp. B1627 | reverse complement strand
GGGGCGGTTACATCATCAGAGCCCCTCTTGGACCAACTCGGCGATGTCCTGGGCTTTGGCTACATCGCGGGCCAACCACATCGACGCGTCTTTCCGGTGTTTCTCGCGCGTTTCAAGCTGTGCCAATTCATCAGCGTGGTTCTCACTTTCAGTTCTCATCTTCTGGCCTCCTGGCAACAACCCCAAATCCGGCGTTGCTTCACGCATTGGTCCAGATTACGCGGGTGAGCAGAACTCCGGCCCAGGCGGAAAAGCCGGTCAGTACTCCGCCCCAAAGCGTGTCTGCAATGACCTGTTCGAGCGACCAATCGCGCAGTGTGGCGTAGTTGGTGAATTCATACGTCCCATAGGCCATGAGCCCAAGGAGCGCGCCGCCAAGCAGCGCAGACGCGGGTTCGGCTGTTCGCAATGCCGGAACCGACACAAACCAAAGCAGGCCGGCAATATAGCCAAGATAAAAGATCGCCGCCGGACCAGCGCGGAACGGGTCGGCAAACAGATGCGCCACATGGCGCTCAAACACCGGCTTGATCAGAAAGCGCAAGCCAATCGCATCTGCGATGAAGAAAATCGCAGCGGTCACGGTATAGAGGGTCAGGATTTTCAACGGTCTGCGTCCTTCATGTTCGATTGCAAGACCCGCAGCGTCAATGTGGCCATTCCCAGGGTGGCCAGCGCGATCACCGGCAGGTTCGGACCCGACAGATTTGCGACGATGACTCCGAACAAAGCCCAGGAAACTGCTGCGCAATAGCCCCATTCACGCGGTCGTGCGGACTGTACGGCGACTGCTATGCACAGGACGCCAAGCAAGCAGATGATTGCCGCGGTCTGAGCCGACAAAATGGCATAGCCTCCCAGAACGACACCGATTGCCACGCCAGATGCTGCGGTCAGCCAGCCTGCGAAGACTGCGACCGGGCGTGCTTGCAGCCAGGGGCGATCATGACCGGCCCGCAGCATCGACAGGATTGCTGCGGCGGCCATTGCAACGATCATGACTGTGGCAAGCACGGGGGCTGCATTCGCGGCTGCGATCCAGAACGTCCCGATGATCAGGCTGATCGCCAATGGTGGCCGCATTGCCCGCCAACCGGGCGCATCCGCCGCGCGCCAGACACCATAGGCCGCGCTGAGTATCAACCACAGATAGATCAGCCCCCAGATCGCAAACGCAAACCCTGCGGGTTGAACAGGCGGATTCAGTTGCACGACAGGAAACTGTTCAGGCGTGAACCCGTTGAATCCGGAGGTTAAAATGGGGGAGACCGCGAAGGTGAGGGTGGCAATCAACACCACTATGGCCATGTTTCGGGAGGATGTCATTGTGTCAATCTCCGGGTTATTGGCAGGGAGGCCCAATAGGGCAGGATCCGCAACAGCTTGAGGGGCCAGGTCAGACGGCGTGGGAAATGCACCTCAAAACGCTTGCCGTTGAGCCCGTCGATGATCGCCTGCGCGGCCTCTTGCGGCGTGACCATCGCGGGCATGTGAAAGTCGTTGCGCCGGGTCAGGCGGGTGTCAACGAAGCCGGGGTTGATCAGCCGCACGTCGCAACGCCCGCCCATCTCGGCGCGCAACGATTGCACGAGATTGATCACAGCTGCCTTGGTTGCCGAATAAATCTGGCCCTGCGGCAATCCGAAATAGCCCGCAACAGAGCCGCAGAGCGCCAGCTGGCCGCCCTTGCGCAACAATGGGGGCGCGATTTGCGCGATGTGAAAGCTGCCGGTCAGGTTCACGGCTATGATCTGCGTCGCAGTGTCCGGGGCCAGGTCGGAGATTTTGCCCGGATCATAGAGCGCGGCCAGATGCACCACCCGGTCCAACGGGCCGATCTGAGCGATCCTGGCCGCTGCGGCCTCAATGGTTGCGCGATCGGCCACGTCGAGCGGCAGCGCAATGTGACCGGTCCCGAGCGTGGTTGCGAGATCCTGCAGAGCCTCACCGGACCGGGCCGACAGGATCAACCGGGCACCGCGCCGCGCGTATGCACGTGCCAGAGCAGCGCCGATGCCGTCACTGGCACCGATGATCCAGATGGTCTCCGCCTCAGGCATGGGCCAGCTCCACCTGAACCACATCGGTTTGTCCGACAGCAAAGGACCCGGCACAGATCCCGAGGTAGAACTGCCAGTTGCGCAGGAAAGACTCGTCATATCCCAGCCGCCGGATGCGGTCCGATTTCTGCGTCAGCCGCTCGTTCCAGAGCGCACATGTGCGGGCATAATCGCCGCCAAAGGCGTGAGTATCCGTGACCTTGAGGCCGGCCCGCCGGGCCTGATCGGCGATCACTTTGTCGGACAACAACATGCCACCGGGAAACGTATAGTGGCGGATATAATCCGAACTGCGCCGGTAGATATCGAAATAGCTGTCGGGCACGGTGATCGCCTGAATCACGGCCCGTCCGTTCTGCGCCAGCCGCGCCTTGAGCGTTGCGAAATAGGCGGGCCAGTAATCCTGACCAACGGCCTCGATCATCTCGATCGACACAATACTGTCGAATTGGCCGGTGACCTGGCGATAATCCTGCAGGCGGATTTCGGCGCGGCCATCGAGCCTGGCGTCCGCGTATCCCTTCTGGCTGGGCGAGATGGTCAACCCGGTGACATGGCGACCGGCATCGGCGGCCCGCTCGGCAAAGCCCCCCCAGCCGCACCCGATTTCCAGCAGACTGTCCGCCGCCCCCAACCGGTCCAGAACCCGGTCATATTTGCGGGTCTGTGCGCGGCCGAGATCGTCATCGCCGGGGGCGAACATAGCGGCGGAATAGGTCATGCTGTCGTCCAGCCAGAGCTGATAGAACTCGTTGCCCACGTCGTAATGCGCACGGATATTGCGGGCGGCACCGCGCTGGGAATTGGCGCGCATCAGACGGTTCACGACGCGGAATTTCACGCTGTTCCAGAAACCCGCATAGGCATAGCCGCTGAATTGATCGAGGTTCTTCAGGGCAACAGACGTCAGATCCTCGATCGACGGGGTGTCCCACAGGCCCGCGACATATGTCTCACCAAGGCCGATATCGCCGCGGGACGCGATTGCCGTAACCACGGACCAGTCGTGGATCTGCATTTCGGCAGCCGGGTTGCCATGGCCAAAGCTGTATATCTCGCCCTCGGGCGTGTGCAGGCGCAGGCTGCCGCATTGGATTTGGGCGCAAGTGTCGAGAAAATCGCGTTTCACGCGGTGTGTCAGGAACAGCATCAGGTGACCTCCTTCGACGGGGGGATGGGGCGTGTGCGGTATCTGGCGCCTTTCAGTTTCAGGCGCAGCGCTTGCCAATGGATCAGGATGATGGTGCGCAGGGCCCCGAAGGGTCGGCGCAGGCTGGCGTTGATCAGGCGGGTGTTCGTCAGGGGCGAACGGGTGCCGGACAGGGTCGCCACCACGCCCTCGGTTCCGTTGCGATGCAGGATGTGGATGGCAATTCGATCCGGGCGGATATCAAAGCCGAACTCATAACTGCCGGCGACCTCCTGAAACGGCGAGACATGCAGGGACTTCGGGGTGGTGATCCGGCAGTCTTTGGTGATCGGAGCAAACCCCGGCAGGCGGCACAGATATGAGTGGCGGTCCCCGAAAGGGGTCGAGACCTCGGCAATGGCCGCGACCAATGCGCCGTCCTGCATCGCCAGCCAGAAGCTGACCGGGTTGAAGCCATATCCGAGGAACCGGGGCTGGGTCAGGAGCATGAGCTGCACCCGGGGGTCCCTCAGACCATCCGCCGCGAGCACTTCGAGAGCCCAACTCGCTCCCCCTCCCGACTTTATCGGGCCACCGTGATCACGGTCATGAACCGAGGTCAGATTGAACCGGTTGCGCGAAAACAGCCCTGGTGCTTTGGCGTCCGCTTCGGGATCGATCAGCACATAGTCGACACCATAGCGAAACCGGTGCCGGATTGCGCCGCGCCGCGTGTGTGTGGTGACCCCGGCGATATGTTCCGGAGGGTGGCTCATGCGAATTGCCGATCCATCAGCCGCGCGATGCGCGCCGCGCTGGCAAAACCGTCCTCGTGGAAGCCGTGCCGTGTATAGGCTCCGGCAAACCAGGTGTTATTCTGACCTTGTATCCTGGCCAATTGTTTTTGTGCCGCCAGTGCAGGCGCATCGAATACCGGATGGCGAAAGGTCTTCTGGTCATAGATCAGGTGATCCGGCACCGGCTCGGACGGATTGAGAGAAACGAACAGCGGGTCATCTTCGGGAATGTTCTGCAACCGGTTCATCCAATATGTGACGCCAATCGCAGGCTCGGGCCGCGTTGTGTCGGCCTTGTAGACCCAGCTGGACCAGACCGCGCGGCGAAGCGGCATCTGGCCGGTGTCGCTGTGGAGGATCATCTGGTTGTCCTGGAACCGGATCGCGGACAGGGCTGCGCGTTCCTGGGGTGTCGGGTGGGATATCAGGCGCAGCGCCTGGTCGGCGTGGCAGGCGAAAATGACCTGATCGAACGGAGCCTGCGGCCCTGCCGTACTGCGCACATGGCTTTGTCGGCCGTCACGGGTGACGCTTTGAACAGGGGTGGCGGTGCGGATCGCAACGCCGCGCCCGCGCAGGTGCTGTTCCAGTCGCTGCACATACTCGGTACTGCCGCCATCGACGGTCCACCATTGATGTTGCCCCGAGGTGCTGAGCAAGGCGTGATTGCGAAAGAACTGGATCAGGGCGCGGGCGGGGAAGGCGCGGATTTCGGCAGGCGGCGTCGACCAGATCGCCCCGCACAGCGGCATCAGGTAGTAGCGCTGAAACCAGTCGCCCAGCCGCAGGTCATCCATCAGTTCGCCAATCGTGGCGCTGTCGTCTTTGGCCAGCGCTTCGGCCTTGGCATTGAACCGCAGAATATCGCGGACCATGCGCGCGAATTCGGGTCTCAGCAGGTTGCGCCGCTGCGCGGTCAGGGCCCGCAGATCGCGCAGGCCGTATTCGATCTGCCCGTTGTTGACCGAAGCCCCAAAGCTCATATCGCTTTTGACAACCGGCACATCGAGATCCTGAAACATCCGTGTCAGATGCGGGTAGTTGGCATAGTTGAAAACGATGAACCCCGTATCGACCGGCTGGTTGCCTGCTCGGCCAGCCATCACGGTACGCGCGTGCCCCCCCAGTTTTGGCGCGGCCTCGAACAGGGTCACGGCGTGATACGGCGCCAGCAGATAGGCGGCGGACAGCCCGGAAATCCCGCCGCCGATGATAGCGATGCGTTGCGGGCGAAGAGCGAGAGCGTCAAGTGACATTCAGATTCCTGTAGATGGTTTGAGGTCACTACGTGCGGAAAAATCATTCGGATCAAAAATGATCCAACCTCTCGCGGCGCCCGTAGTGCGAGTATGATAGCAGCAAGCCCCGACATTGACCAAGCAGAGCGGCGCCAGATTGCGGCGCAGCGAAAGGACCGCCCGAAGGTGACGAAACCGTCCCGCCAGATTTCGCCGCAGACATTGCAGATGCTGGCCGTTCGTGACGCCCGCGACCGGGCGGCGTTTTCAAGGCTGTTTGATTATTTCGCGCCACGGCTGAAGGGGTTCATCATGCGATCCGGTACCGGGTCGGGGCAGGCGGAAGAGATTGTTCAGGACGTCATGCTGACCGTCTGGCGCAAGGCTTCCATGTTTGATCCACAGCGGGCGAATGTCTCGGCCTGGATCTACCAGATCGCCCGCAACCGGCAGATCGATGTGATCCGCAAAGAAAACCGTCCCCTGCCCGAAGCCCTTGGTGCGCCCCCTGCAGACGAGCCTGACGCAAGCCAGATCCTGGCTGTCGAACAAGAGGCCGGTCAATTGAAAGACGCGCTTGCGCGGCTGAAGCCTGATCAACGCGAGATCATCGAAAAGGCCTATCTGGGCGAGCTGACCCACCAGGAGATCAGCACCCAGACCGGTCTGCCGCTTGGCACGATCAAGTCGCGGATCAGGCTGGGCCTGGAACGTTTGCGCCATGAGTTGAAGGATGCGCGGTAAGATGACAGCGATCACCCACCATATACCCGACGCCCTGCTTGCCGCCTATGCGGCGGGGAGCCTGCCGCAGCCCTATGCGCTGGTTGTGGCCAGCCATATCTCTCTGTGTCTCGACTGCCGCGCGACGTTTGACGCGCATCAGGCGGCCGGAGGGGCAGTGTTGGACACGGCTGAGCGCGCGCACCTGTCCAACGGCGTGAAAGCCCGCGTTCTGGAACAGCTTGATGCCCCTGTCGCGCCTGAACCGGTGTTTCAGCGCTCAGGCGTGTTTCCGGGTCCGGTGATGGAAGTTCTGAAAGGCAAACCACCACGTTGGAGAACGGTTGGCGGGGGCGTGCGTCAGAGCATCCTGTCAGCGACGGGTGAGGGATCGGTGCGTCTGCTGTTTATCCCGCCCGGACAGGCCGTGCCGGACCACAGCCACAATGGGCTGGAACTGACGCTGGTCCTGCAGGGCAGCTTTAGCGATGAAACGGGACGCTTCGGGGTTGGTGACATGGAGGTCGCGGACGAACACCTGGAGCATACACCTGTCGCGGATGTGGGGGCACCCTGCATCTGTTTGGCGGCGACCGACGCTCCGCTGCGGTTCAGGACGCTGGTTCCGCGCTTGTTGCAGCCGCTTTTCCGGATCTGATGCGGGGGTCCGAATTGGCTATCTTCACCCGCAGGGGCGCCAAATAATTTCGCTGTATTTCCTGATGTTATCTAGAGATTGTCCCGGATTTCGGATCGTGAGTTCCCGCCCCGCCCCGGCGCAGCGTCCGCCTCGCGCCCTGCCATGCGGAGTTGATCGGCAAGCGCGGAGCGGTCTGCATCGGGGATGGTGAGCGGCCTCACTGACCATCAGGTCAGCTCGCCTCGCTCCCGGGCCAGACGAATTTGCTTTTGTCGCTCGCGAAACCGCTCTTTGTCATATTCAGAGGTTTCGTCAATGCAGTGATGGCAAGAGACGCCAGCTTCGTATTCGGGACGCGCCTGATCCGAGGGCAGAATCGGGCGGCGGCAGCCGTGGCACAGAAAATGTGGCCCTTCCCGCAATCCGTGTCCCACCGAAACCCGGTTGTCAAAAACGAAACATTCGCCCTGCCAGGTGCTCTGTTCCGCGGGCATTTCCTCAAGATAGCGCAGAATGCCGCCTTTCAGATGGTAGACATCCTCGACGCCCTGACCGAGCAGGAAATTCGTGGATTTTTCACACCGAATGCCGCCGGTGCAGAACATCGCCACCCGCTTGTTGTGGAACCGGTCCTTGTTCTGCTCCCACCACTGCGGAAAATCCCGAAAGCTGGCGGTCTTTGGATCAACCGCCCCTTCGAAGGTGCCTATCGCCACCTCATAATCGTTGCGTGTGTCGATCACCACCACATCGTCAGACCGGATCAGATCGTTCCAGTCCTCGGGTTCCACGTAATTGCCGACGGTGGCGCGGGGATCGACGTCGGGCTGGCCCATCGTGACGATCTCTTTCTTGAGCCGGACTTTCATCTTGCCAAAGGGCGCATGGTCGCTTGTGGCTTCTTTCCAGTCCAGCCCGGCGCAACCGGGCAACGTTCTGATATGCGCAATGACCGCGTCAATTCCTGCGCGCGGCCCGGCTATCGTGCCGTTAATGCCTTCTTGGGCCAGCAGGAGGGACCCCTGAACGTCATGTTGCTCGCACAGGGCCAATAGCCCCGGTTGCAAGGCGGCGGGATCGTCGAAACGAGTGAACTGATAGAGCGCGGCAATGGTGTACATAATATGGGCCAGTAAAACGAAGCGGGCGCGTTTGCAAGTCGCGAAGACATGCGGAACGGCGCCGAAAAACATGTGATGGAAATATAGGATATGGTGCCCGGGACGCGACAGTTTAGAGGTGAGGCGCACGGGCCGGCGACAAATGGGGTTGCGTGTTCCGATGCTGCGGGGTCCTGTGTGGACACCACCGCTGCAAAGGAACACCCCATGACCAACGCTCTGATTGTAATTGATGTCCAGAACGATTTTTGCCCAGGCGGCGCCCTGGCCGTTCCGGATGGAGATGCGGTGGTGGCACCGATCAATGCCATGATGGGCGATTTCGATGCGGTGATTCTGACGCAGGACTGGCACCCCGCGGGGCATTCCTCCTTTGCCAGCGCGCATCCCGGCCACGGTCCGTTTGACACCACGGAAATGAGCTATGGCCAACAGGTTCTGTGGCCGGATCATTGCGTGCAGGGCACAACAGGCGCGGAATTCCACCGGGATTTGCGCAGCGATGGTGATTTGATTATCAGAAAGGGCTTTCGCCCGGAGATCGACAGCTATTCAGCATTTTTTGAAAATGATCAGATTACGCCCACCGGATTGGAAGGCTATTTGCGCAGCCGTGGCATTTCGGATTTGACATTGGTTGGTCTGGCCTTGGATTTTTGTGTCGCATTTTCGGCAATTGATGCAAGACGTTTGGGCTTCTCAGTAAAAGTTGCGCAAAAATCCTGCCGTTTCATTGATCTTGACGGCTCTTTAGCCACGCAAATTGAGAATATGCGTCAACGCGGCGTAATATTTGCGTAATTACTCGAGGCAATTTGTTAATCTCGAACCCGTAGTGAATGTAACAAGTTTCGGCATGAAGGGCCGGATGTAATCGGGTTGGCGGGCAATGGAGCAATCAAACCGGACTGCTGAAGGTCCTTTGGCTTTGCATGATGCGCAGTTCAGCCCCAGGGGGTTGATGCTGCGCTATGCCGCCAACCGGGGAAAGCTGTTTCAGACCCGTATCGGGATTTCCTTCTGCGCCGCGCTGCTGCTGGCAGTCATTTTGGGACCCGTGTGGCCTACAGCGGTGTTTCTGGCCTACGTCAGTATCGACGGGGCCGAAACCTGGTTCCTGCTTGATCTGCCGAAACGAATGGACGCGGGGATATCCCTTGCCCGGGCGCGCGTTATTTCCGCGATATACGCCACGCTGACCTCTTTGTGCATTTGTGCATTTGCGGTTATCCCTGTTTTTGGCGCCGACGCATTTCAGGGCGGCCAGAGTCTCATCGCAGAGCTGTTCTTTGCCATTTGTGCGATTCTCGGACCGGCTCTCGCGGCGTCTCTGGACTATCGCTACAATGCGCTTGCCGGGATCATGCGCCTGGCTGTGTTCTCTGCGCTGCCGGTCGGTCTCATGGCGCTCACCATTTTTTCGGGACGGGCCCGGACGGTGGATGTGGAACTGCTCCTTGCGGGGCTGCTGGGCTACTTCATGGCGCAGATCTGGTTCCTGATCCTGGCGCAAAGGCGACACCGAAACGTGCGCCGTGCCCTGAGGTCACAGGCGCTGCAACGGCAGGCACTCGAAGATGCCTACATGCGGCTGTTTGACCAAAAGCAGGAGGCCCGCCGCCTGGCGATGATTGCCGAACACGCGAACGATGGGGTCATGCTGATTGACGGGGAGGGCCGTATTCATTGGGTCAACGACGGTTTCACCCGCATGACCGGGTTTTCCTTCGATGAACTCGTTGGCGGAAATGCGGGGGAGATTCTGAACAGCAGCAAGACCGATCCCGCCGCTCTGCGTGAGATTGAAGAGGGACGCGCGGCCGGCAAGGCATTCCGAACCGAGCTGATCAACCGGCGCAAGGACGGCAAGGATATCTGGATCGAAACCAACCAGGTGCCCGTCTTTGACGAAGCCGGGCGGGTTGAGATTTACATATCAGTGGAACGCGATGTGACCGCGGCCAAAAGCCACGAAAAACAACTGCAGGAGGCGCGGTTGGCTGCCGAGGAGGGCGCCCGGACCAAGGAGGAATTCCTGGCCACAATGAGTCATGAGTTCCGCACCCCGATGAACGGGGTCATCGGGATGGCCCAGATGCTGCTCGCCACCGATCTCAGCGAGGATCAGCGACTTTATACCGATACCATCCTCAGTTCGTCCCGCGCGTTGCTGGCCTTGATCAACGACGTGCTGGACCTGTCGCGGATGACAGCGGCGGGTGTGTCGCTCCATAAGGTCGAATTTGATCTGCACGCCTGTATCCGCGATACCACCCTGCTGATGAGCCGGCAGGCCGCGGACAAAGGCCTGATGCTGGAGATGGTGATCGAAGAGGATGTGCCGGAATGGGTCATCGGCGATGACAGGCGCTTGCGGCAGATCCTGATCAACCTGGTCGGAAACGCGTTGAAATTCACCAGCAATGGAGGTGTCGAAATCCGGGTCTCTGCGACCACCGGGGTCGGCACGCTGTCTTTGTCCGTTGCAGTCAGAGACAGTGGGATCGGCATTGCGGAGGACAAGCTGGACCATATCTTCGAGCGGTTTTCACAGGCGGATACGGCGATTTCGCGCCGCTATGGCGGCACCGGTCTGGGCTTGTCGATTTCGCGCGGGCTGGCGCGGGCCATGGGCGGGGATATCAGCGTGGCGTCGCGATTGGGGGAAGGGTCCTGTTTTACGCTGTGCATCGATCTGGAGCCGGTGTGCAAGGCCGATCAGCGGTCTCATATCCCGCAGGACCATCCGGAGCCGGTGGAGTTGACCGGGCTGGCCGGGCTCAAGTTGCTGGTGGCCGAGGACAACCGGGTCAACCGGTTGCTGATCAGCAAATTCCTGGCCGACACGCCGCTTCAGTTGTATTTCGCGACCGACGGGGCCGAGGCGGAGGCCCTGGCGCATCGCTACAGGCCGCAGGTGATCCTGATGGATATGTCGATGCCCGAAGTTAACGGGCTGGAGGCCACCCAGGCAATCCGGCGGCTCGATATTCCGCAACCCTATATTGCGGCGCTGACCGCCAATGTCGATGATACCAGCCGTCAGGCCTGTCTGGATGCGGGAATGGACGCGTTTCTCAGCAAGCCGCTGTCCCGGCAAGAGCTGCTGACGCTCCTGATCCGGTTTTCCGAATCCGTGCGGGAAAGCGAAAGCAGTTGAACAGCTTGCCGACAGGGGCCCCCTGTCCTATCAATCCGTGAACAACCGGAAGGGGCCGACCTTTGGACATTGCAACCCGCGTCTACAATCACAAGTGGAAGATCGACCCCATCATCCGGTCCCTGATCGATACGGATTTCTACAAGCTGTTGATGTGCCAGTCGGTGTTTCGGAACAAGCCCGACACCCATGTGGTTTTTTCGCTGATCAACCGCTCGTCAGACGTGCCGCTGGCGCGGCTGATTGACGAGGGCGAACTGCGCGAACAGCTCGATCACATCCGGTCCCTGTCCCTCAGCCGGGGCGAGAGCACCTGGCTGCGCGGCAACACGTTTTACGGCAAGCGCCAGATGTTCCGCCCGGATTTCATGGAATGGTTCGAAGGGCTGCGTCTGCCGCCCTACCATCTGGAACGCAAGGGCGATCAGTACGAGCTGACATTCGAAGGGTCCTGGCCCGAGGTCATGCTGTGGGAGGTGCCGGCGCTGGCGGTGCTGATGGAGCTGCGGTCGCGGGCAGTTCTCAATGATATGGGGCGGTTTGAGCTGCAGGTTCTCTACGCCCGTGCCATGACGCGGGTCTGGGAAAAGATCGAGCGTTTGCGGGGCGTTGAAGGCCTCTCGATTGCGGACTTCGGCACCCGGAGACGACATAGTTTCCTCTGGCAGGACTGGTGCGCGCAGGCCATGCGCGAGGGCTTGGGCGGCTCGTTCACCGGCACCTCGAACTGTCTGATCGCGATGCGGCGAGAGCTGGAGGCGATCGGAACCAACGCGCATGAGCTGCCGATGGTCTATTCTGCCCTGGCCCGGGATGACGCTGCATTGGCGCAGGCGCCCTATGATGTGTTGTCGGACTGGCACGAGGAACACGAAGGCAATCTGCGCATCATTCTGCCGGACACCTACGGCACCCAGGGATTTCTGGATCGGGCGCCGGATTGGCTGGCGGGCTGGACCGGTGTGAGGATCGACAGTGGCGACCCGGCCTCGGCCGCAGAGATCGCGATCCGCTGGTGGCAGGATCGCGGCGAAGATCCGCGCGAAAAACGGGTGATTTTCTCTGATGGGCTGGATGTCGACAAGATTGCGGAGCTGCACCGCCAATTCGCGGGGCGGGTGAAGGCATCCTTCGGCTGGGGGACCTTGCTGACCAATGATTTCCGCGGGC
The DNA here is from genome assembly GCF_006265095.1 of Phaeobacter sp. B1627. GTDB lineage: Bacteria > Pseudomonadota > Alphaproteobacteria > Rhodobacterales > Rhodobacteraceae > Epibacterium. The sequence continues at coordinate 103,151 of NZ_VCNK01000025.1, read as the reverse complement.
TGGTGCCGGAGGACGGGCTGGCGCCCTTCTCCTTGGTGTGCAAGGCCGTGTCCGCGAATGGGCAGCCGACGGTGAAACTGTCGGATAACCCGGAAAAGGCGATGGGTCCCGCAGAAGAAATCGCACGCTACAAACGGGTGTTCGGTGTCGGCGCGCAGGACAGTATGGAGGTGATCGTCTGACGGTCACGCGGCCAGGTCCTGGCCTGAGAGGTCCGCCCCCTCCGCCGAGCCGCGCCGCTCAGGTAGGACCACACCGGTGGCTCAAAGCCTTCCTTGGGCGTCCTTCCGGTGGGGATCCGGCGGGAGACCGGATCAGCCGTGTTGAGCGGCCACCGTCTTGAGCTGGGAAAATCCATAGAGGGCGTCAAAGCCCTTCTCCCGTCCGTGGCCTGATTTTCCAACACCGCCAAACGGCAGCTCGACGCCGCCGCCCGCCCCATATGTGTTGAGGAAAACCTGTCCCGCTTTCAGGCGCTTGGCCAGACGGAACTGGCGGGCTCCGTCCCGGGTCCAGAGGGCGGCCACGAGGCCAAAGTCGGTGGAATTGGCGATTCTGACCGCGTCCTCTTCGGTGTCGAAGGGGATCAGGACCTGGACCGGGCCGAAAATCTCCTGCTGCGCCAGAACATGATCTGCGGGGACATCGGCAAACAGGGTCGGGCGCACATAGGCACCTGCCGGGGGGGCATGCTCCACGATCCGGCCTTGACCGGCGATGACCAGATCGTCGCCCTGGGCCAGAAACTGTTCGACAATATCGCGCTGACGGGCCGAAATCAGGGGACCCAGCCGCAGGTCCTCGGCGGCCGGGCCGACGGTGAGTTCGCTATAGGCATCGGCCATGCGGGCTTTGACCTCGGCGTAGACGGGGCGCTGCACCAGAATGCGGGAGGCCGCCGAACAGGTCTGGCCTCCGTTCTGGATCCCCGCATTCACCAAAAAAGGCAGCGCGGCATCCAGATCAGCATCGGCAAACACGAGCTGGGGGGATTTTCCGCCCAGTTCCAGCGTGACCGGCACCACATTTCCTGCGGCGGCGGCCTGGACCGCGGCACCGGTCGCCACAGAGCCGGTGAAGGAGATATGCTGGACGCCGGGATGTCCCGAAAGAGCGGCCCCGGCCTCTGCTCCGATGCCGGGCACCACGTTCAGCGCGCCGGGCGGCAGGCCCGCCTGTTCGGCGAGATGGGCAAAAGCCAGTGCCGTGAGGCAGGCTTCTTCGGCGGGTTTCAAAACGCAGGAATTGCCCATCGCGAGGGCCGCGCCCACGGAGCGTCCGATGATCTGCATCGGGTAGTTCCACGGCACGATATGGCCCGTGACGCCGAAGGGTTCGCGCAGGGTATAGACCGTGTAGCCGTTCATATAGGGGATGGTCTCCCCCATTACCTTGTCCGCAGCGCCGCCGTAGAATTCGCAATAGCGCGCCAGTGCGACCGCATCCGCGCGGGCCTGCGAGAGCGGTTTGCCGACATCCATGACCTCCAGCGCGGTGAGCGCGGCCACATTGTCAGACACGATCTGCCCGAGCCGGGACAGGATGCGTCCCCGTTCGGTGGCGCTCATCTTCCCCCATTCCCCGTCTTGGGCGGCCTGTGCGGCTGCAACGGCGGCGTCAATGTCTTCGGCCTCGCCGCGGGCGATCCGGCAGATTTCCGCGCCGTCCGAGGGGTTCACAAGCGGCAGCGTCCGGCCCCGGGTCGCGGGTTGCCATACGCCACCAATGAAACACAGACTGGGGTCAAACCAGAGGGGGGCGGAGTCAGCCATGGTGCGGTCCTTCGATCTCAAACGTGAAGCTTTTGATTTGCTGGTCGGTGAACGGGGCGCCTTCGCGCAGGCCGCTCACGTTGGGCAGCAGGCTGAGACATGTCCCCCAGAAGGCTGCGGCCATCCGGGAGTGGCGCGAGATACCCATGCGCCAAAAGCCGGGAAACTCGTTCAGAATCAGGGCTGCTGCCGCGGTTCCCAGCCCGCGTCGGCGGTAATTGGGCAGGATCATGAATTCAGACAACTCCCGCCGGTCGTCCGGCAGGTTCAGCACAATGGCAAAGCCGGTGCGGAGGTCCCCCGCGTGGATCCAGAAAGCAGTGACGTCCTTGCGGTTCAGCATCTGTTCGGCCCGCTGCAGCGGGTCAATATCCGCATTGGGGGAGACGTCGGCAAAATAGGGGGCCAGCAGGCTGGAGAGACGCCCCCGCTCGCGCGGGAGGATCAGCGAGAGCGAGACGCTCATACCGGGGTCTCGGTCGCCAGATCAGGGCTCGCTTCGGTGGGGGCGTAGCTTGGCAGTTGCGGTGCGGCCGCCAGCAGTGTCCGCGTATAGGCGTGTTGCGGGGTGCTGAACACCTGTTCGGCGGGGCCCGCTTCGACGATTTCGCCGTTCTGCATCACCATGACCCTGTCGCATATGCTGCGCACCACGTTCAGATCGTGACTGATGAACAAATAGGTCAGACCATAGGCGCGGCACAGATCCGCGATCAGATCCAGGATACGGGCGCGGACCGAAACATCCAGCGCCGAGACGGCCTCGTCGAAAATGATCAGCTCGGGCCGGGTGATCAGGGCCCGGGCAATGGCAATGCGCTGCCGCTGCCCGCCCGAGAACTGATGAATGTATTTGTCTGCATCCGACGCCTTGAGGCCGACATCCTCAAGCACCTGTGAAACCACATCTTCCCGCTGTCGGCCGCGCGGGCCCCCGTCCGTCAGCTGGTCTGCGAGGTGAAAGGGTTCGGTGATCAGCCGCCTGACCCGGTGACGGGGATTGAAACTGCCGAAGGGATCCTGAAACACCACCTGCATAGCGCGCCGTTCAGCTGGTGTGCGCCGGGGGCTGAGGGGCTGACCGTTCAGCAGGATTTCCCCGCTCTGCAGCAGTTCCAGCCCGAGAATGGCCCGTGTCAGGGTCGATTTTCCGCAGCCTGATTCACCCACGAGACCGAGGCGTTCCCCCCGGTGCAGGGTAAAACTCAGGTTTTTCACCGCGCGGAATGTCCCGGGGCGGCCAAAGATTCCCTTGCGGGCGGTGGGGTAGTCACGCACCGCGCCCCGGATCTCCAGCAGCGGTGCGGGTGATGCGGGCGCGGCAGGCAGGTCGACCACATGGGCCGAGGCCTCAAACAGCATGCGCGTATAGGGGTGCCGCTGATGGGTCAGTACATTCCGGGTCGGGCCGCGCTCCACCACTTCGCCCTGACGCATCACCACGAGGCGATCCGCAAGCCCTGCAACAACCGCGAGGTCATGGGTGATGATCATCAACCCCATGCCATATTCGCGGACGAGGTCCTTCAGCAGATCGAGGATCTGCGCCTGGGTCGTTACATCCAGCGCGGTGGTCGGTTCATCGGCAATCAGCAGTTTCGGACGCAGGGCAATGGCCATTGCAATCACCACCCGCTGACGTTGGCCGCCCGAGAGTTCATGCGGATAGCGCTCCGGCGGGAAGCGGTCCGGGGGCAGGCCGACGCGGGTCAGAACGCGGGCGGCTTCGGCGTCGGCCTCGGCACGGGACAGGGTTTCGTGGATGAGGATTGTCTCTGCCACCTGCGCGCCGATGGTCATGACCGGGTTCAGCGCGGTCATCGGTTCCTGAAACACCATGCCGATGTCGCGCCCGCGCCGGTGGCACATGTCCTGTTCACTGAGGGTGCAGATGTCGGTGCCGTCAAGGTAGATGGCACCCTTGCTCACCGCCGCCTGCGGCAGCAGGCGCATCACCGCAAGGGCGGTCATCGACTTGCCGGAGCCGCTCTCGCCGGTCACGGCCAGGATTTCACCGGCGGCGATCGACAGGGTCACGTCCCGCAGGATCGGCAAGGCTCCGATCGACAGCGACAGGCCGGAGATATCCAGAAGGCTCATGAGCGGCCCTCCAGCAGACGGGGGTCGAACCGGTCGCGCAGCCCGTCGCCGAGGAGGTTGAGCCCGACGACAGTCACGATGATGGCCAGACCCGGAACGATGGCCAGGTGTGGTGCCAGGCTGACCATTGTCTGCGCCTCTGCCAGCATGCGGCCCCAGCTTGGCGTTGGCGGCTGCGCGCCGAGACCGACGTAGGACAGGCCTGCTTCGGCCAGAATACCCAGCGAGAACTGGATGGTGCCCTGGACAATCAACAGGTTGGCAATGTTGGGCAGGATGTGTTCCGCCGAAATCCGCGCCCGTGTCTTGCCGGCAACGCGGGCGGCAAGGATGAACTCCCGCGCCCAGAGACTGAGGCTGCCGCCCCGCGCCACCCGGGCAAAGACCGGGATGTTGAAGATGCCGATGGCCACGATGGCATTGGCGGCGCCCGGCCCGAAGACGGCGGTGATGAGGATCGCGATCACCAGCGAGGGGAAGGCAAAGACCAGATCGTTGCCGCGCATGATGAGCTCATCCAGCCAGGAGCCCCGGGTGGCGGCGGCGGCCAGACCGAGCGGGACACCCAGCCCCATGCCGATGCCGACGGCCAGCAGCGCCACCGCAAGCGAGGTGCGCGCGCCGACCATGATCATGGACAGGATATCCCGGCCGAAATGATCGGTGCCCAGCCAATGGACGGCATTCGGAGGCTGCAGTTTGTTCGGGATGTCCATGAGCGTATGGTCATACGGCGTCCAGACGAAGGAAGATATCGCCAGAAACAGCATGATGGCGCTGAGGGCGCCGCCTAGGATCAGACTACGGTTCACGCTGCCCTCCGCAAGCGCGGGTCGACCACCGCATAGGTGAGATCGACGATGAAATTCACCAGGATCACCGCAAAGACCAGAAGCATGACGACGCTTTCGACCACGATCAGATCCCGGGCGGAGATGGCCTGAAACACCAGCCGTCCAAGGCCCGGCAGGTAGAATACCTGTTCGATTATGATGGCCCCCGCGAGCAGAAAGGAAAACTGCAACCCGATGATCGTCAGCACGGGGATCAATGCGTTGCGTACCCCGTGTCGGCGGATGGCCTGCCCTTGGGTCAGGCCCTTGGCGCGGGCGGAGCGCATGAAATCCTCGCCCAGGACCTCAAGCAGGGAGGAGCGCATGACGCGGGCCAGAATGGCCGCCTGCGGCAGGGCCAGCGCGATGGCGGGCAGGGTCAGCGCATGCAACCCCGCCCAGATCCCCTTGTCCCAGCCGACAAACCCTCCGGCGGAAAACCAGCGCAGGTTGATCGCGAACACGAGCACCAGCAGCATTGCAAACCAGAAATTGGGCACCGCCATCCCGAACTGCGTGGCCCCCATCACCGCCATATCGCCGGCCTTGCCCCGGCGCGATGCGGCATAGACCCCTGCAGGGAGGGCAATCAGCGTCGACAGGATCAGCGCATATATCGCCAGCGGCAACGAGACCCAGAGCCGTTCGCCCACCATTTTTGCCACCGGGGTTCTATATGTATAGGAGGTTCCGAAATCGCCGGTCAGCATGCCACTGACCCAGGTCAGATAGCGGCTGACTTTGCCCTGATCCAACCCCAGCTCGTGGCGCAGGGCGGCCACCGTGTCTTCCTGTGCGCCGGTGCCGAGCATGAAAGAGGCGGGATCACCCGGGGCGACTTCGATCACGGCAAAAATCACCATCGAAGCGATGGCGAGGCTCAGCAGGAGAGAGAGCAGACGTCTGGTGAGATAGTGCAGCATTGGCGGCACGTTAGGCGGCGAGACCTCTGCGGTCCAGAGGGAGCTTCACAAAACCGCTTTGCAATACCGGAGGTCCGGCGCTTTGGCGCTATTGCGCGTGCTTTTTGCCCATGAGGTGCCTGCGGGATCGGGGCATCTCGCGTGGATGCGCATCACATGGATCTGCAGCGGGCAGAAAGATCCGCCCGCCTGTTTCTCTTTGTCGCGCCGTGTTCCTTCGTGTCCTTCTGGCGCGGCGGATCACTCCGCCCAGCTGAGGGCGCCGATCTCGATCGCAGCGGTGGGCGCGTTCACCCACAGTCCCTGAAGATCGGCTTTGGCGATGCCGATTTTGGCAAGCTGGAACAGGTAGCCATTGACGTAATCATCGGCGATCACCCTCTGGGCGTCCTGCAGCATCTCGGTCCGCTTGTCCGGGTCGGTGGTTGCGTTCAGACGGTTCATCAACCCCTGCAGGTCGGGGTTGTCATACTGAAAGTAGTAGCCGGGACGCGCGTAGATACCGATATCCATCGGCTCTGTGTGGCTGACAATCGTGAGCCCGTAGGTTTTGCCCTTGAACACCGTCTCCAGCCATTGAGCCCATTCAACATTGATGATCTCGGCCGTAATTCCGACCTGCGCCAGCTGTGCGGCAATGATCTCTCCACCGCGGCGGGCATAGGAGGGAGGCGGCAGATGCAGGGTGGTGGTGAACCCGTTCGCCATCCCCGCCTCGGCCAGAAGGGCGCGGGCCTTGTCCGGGTCAAAATCAGAGTGACCGGTCAGATCCACATAGGCGGGGTTATGCGGCGCAAAATGGGTGCCGATCGGGGTGCCATAGCCGAACATGGCGCCGTCAATGATCGCCTGCCGGTCGATCGCATGGGCCAGCGCCTCGCGGACCTTGGGATTGTCAAAGGGCGGTTGGGCATTGTTGGTGGACAGGATTGTCTCGCCCTCGGTCGAGCCGACAAGCACCTGAAAGCGCGGGTCAGCTTCGAACTGGACGACGTTCTCCGGCGCCGGGAAGTTGTCGAAGGCGTCGATATCCTCGGCCATCATTGCGGCGAAGGCGGCGGTGGGGTCGGAAATGAACTTGATCGTTGCGGCCGAAAGGGCCGGAGCCGCGCCCCAGTAGTCGGGGTTGCGGGTCATTTCGACCCGATCCCCCTGCACCCATTCCGCGAACCGGTAGGGGCCGGTGCCGGTTGGCGCGGTCTTCAGCGTCGCGGCGGTCTCGGGCGCGACGATGACCGCATCCCCCCAGGCGAGGTTGAACAACAGGTTGCCGTTTGGCTCGGTCAGGGTGACAACAACGGTCTGCGGGCCCGCAACCGAAACATCGGAAATGGCGGAGAACAGGGCCTTCTGGGCGTTGGTGCTGTCGTCGGCCCGTGCCCGGTCGAGCGAGAATTTCACGTCTTCGGCGTCAAATGTGCTGCCGTCGTGAAAGGTCACGCCATCCTGCAGAGTGAAGGTGTAGGTCAGACCATCTGCAGAGATGTCCCAGGATTTCGCCAGCAGCGGCACCACGGCCCCCTCGGGCGTGAACCGGGTCAGGCCTTCGAATATGTTGAAATGCACCACTGCATCAATCGCCTGAGCGGCGCCAGCCGTGGGGTCCAGATGGGGTGGCTCAAGGCTGGTCGCATAGATCACGCTGTCCTTGCTCCAGGCGGCGCCGGTCATCAGGGTCAGGGCGGAAATCGCCGCCACAACAGGAATTTTGAAGTTCATCGTCTCAGGTCCTCCACTGGCGCCGGGCGTGCGACTTGCGGCCCGACGGGATCATGACGCCCACGTCTGCGGGGCGATTGCGGGCAGCGTCGGTCTTTTTCGTCACGTAATCAAGCTTTGCTGCACTGCCGCACGGCTGGTATGCGGGCGTGTCTGTTGATAAAGACACGCAACTTTGCCCGCGGCCGCACTGCGTCTGGCCGCAGCGACCGGTCCAGCCAGGGAGCCGACACATGAGCGCCACCGCCCGCAAAACCGCCCTCACCGCCGGGGATATCCGTGCCTTGAAAGGCCAGCGTCCCATCGTGAGCCTGACTGCATATACCACGCCGATGGCGCGATTGATGGACCCGCATTGCGATTTCGTCCTGGTCGGGGACAGTGTCGGCATGGTGCTGCACGGTCTGCCGTCAACGCTGGGGGTGACCCTGGACATGATGGTGCTGCACGGGGCCGCTGTCGCGCGTGGGCTGTCCAAAGCGATGATGGTCATCGACATGCCCTTCGGAACCTACGAGGAAAGCCCCGCGCAGGCGTTCAGCAATGCCGCGCGCCTGATGGCGGAGACCGGCGCTGCCGCCGTCAAGCTGGAGGGCGGGGTGGAGATGGCCGAGACCATTCGCTTTCTTGTGGGACGCGGCATTCCGGTGATGGCGCATGTCGGTTTGACGCCGCAATCGGTGCACGCGCTGGGCGGATACAAGGTGCAGGGCCGCAACGAAGCCGCAGCCCCGCTGATCGCCGACGCGCGCGCGGTCTCGGAGGCGGGTGCCTTTGCCGTGGTTCTGGAGAAAGTGCCCGCGACGCTTGCTGATCAGGTGACGGAAATTGTGCCGATCCCGACAATCGGCATCGGAGCCTCTGCGGGCTGTGATGGGCAGGTGCTGGTGGTCGATGACATGCTGGGCTTCTTTACGGCGTTCAAACCGAAATTCGTAAAACGCTACGCGGATCTCGGCGCAGCGGCGGAGGCGGCGATCGCGGACTACGCCGCCGAGGTCCGCGCGCGGCAGTTTCCCGCGCCCGAGCACACCTTTGCCGACACGCTACCACCCAAGGCCGACTGAAGGGAGCTTCACCACATGACGACGCCAATCCTGCGCCATCTGGATGATTTGCGAGCCCTGCGCCGGACCTGGACCCGCGCGGGGGAGACCCTCGGCCTGGTGCCGACGATGGGGGCGCTGCATTCGGGTCACCTGTCACTGGTCGAGGCTGCCAAAGCCGCCTGTGACCGGGTGATCGTGACGATCTTTGTGAACCCGAAGCAGTTCAACAATCCGGACGATCTGGCCAAATATCCGCGCACTGAGCAGGAGGATGCGGAGAAACTTGCCCCCTATGGGGTCGATGCGATCTATGTGCCGGATCCGGACCAGATCTACCCGCCGGGATTTGCGACGACCGTCAGTCTGGCGGGGCTGACGGATGTGATGGACGGCCCCAATCGCCCCGGTCATTTCGAAGGTGTCGCCACGGTGGTCGCCAAGCTGTTCCTGCAATCCGGTGCGGAGGCGGCGTTCTTCGGCGAGAAGGATTACCAGCAGTTGATGGTGGTCAAACGGATGGCGCGCGATCTGGACATTCCGATCGAGGTGGTCGGCTGCCCGACGGTGCGGGATGCATCTGGTCTGGCGCTGTCGTCACGCAATGCGCGCCTGTCACCGGCGGGGGTGACGGTCGCGGGGCACCTCAATCCGCTGATGGAGGCGGCGGCGACCCGGCTGCGTGCGGGCGAGGCCTGGGGCCCCCTGCAGGCGGAGCTCGGTGCTGCACTGACCGAGCTGGGGTTTTCGGAGGTCGAGTATATCGATTTGCGCCGCTCGGATGATCTTTCTGCGCTGTCTGCGCTCACCGCTCCGGCGCGGATGTTCGTGGCGGCCTGGCTCGATGGGGTCCGACTGATCGACAATATCGCGGTCTGAGCGGACTCCCCTGCGGCCTCTCCGAAGCCTCTGGCCGATCAGAACAATACTCTGGTCTGGACTCAGGTCTGGCCGCGCTCGTAAATTTATGTCTACTCTCCGCCCCAACGGAAGATTTGGAGGCGAGCCGATGACATATATTCTTGCGATTGATCAGGGGACGACCTCGACCCGCGCAATTCTGTTTGATGCCGATATGAAGGTCGCAGCGGTCGCGCAGGAGGAGTTTCCCCAGCACTATCCGCAAGCCGGATGGGTCGAACATGATCCCGAGGATCTGTGGTCCACAACGGTTTCCACCTGTCGAAAGGTGCTGGCGGACAAAGGTGTCACCGCGTCTGAGATCGCGGGCATCGGCATCACCAACCAGCGCGAAACCACGGTTGTCTGGGAAAAATCGACCGGGAAGGCGATCCATAATGCCATCGTCTGGCAGGATCGCCGTACCGCGCAGATTTGCGAGTCCCTGCGCGACGAGGGGCAGGAGGAGATGGTGCGCGAGACCACCGGCCTGCTGCTTGACCCGTATTTCTCCGGCACCAAAGTGAAGTGGATTCTGGAGAGTGTCGAGGGGGCCCGCGGGCAGGCTCAGGCCGGTGAGTTGCTGTTCGGCACCGTCGACAGTTTCCTGATCTGGCGGCTGACCGGCGGCGCCGCACATGTGACCGATGCGACCAATGCGGCGCGTACCCTGATGTACGACATCCGCGCCGGGGAATGGAGTGCCGAGATCTGCGAGATGCTTGGGGTGCCGCAATCGATGTTGCCTGAGGTGCGCGATTGTGCTGCTGATTTCGGGGTCACGACGGATGAAGTGCTCGGCGGGGCTGTGCCGATCCTGGGTGTCGCGGGCGACCAGCAGGCGGCGACGGTGGGGCAGACATGTTTCCAGCCGGGTATGATGAAATCCACCTATGGGACGGGGTGCTTCGCGCTGCTGAATACCGGGGCTACGCCGGTTTTGTCGAAAAACCGCATGCTGACGACGGTCGCCTATCAGCTGGACGGGGTGCCGACCTATGCGCTGGAGGGGTCGATCTTCATCGCGGGTGCTGCGGTGCAATGGCTGCGTGATGGTCTTGGGATCATAGGAAAGGCCAGCGAGTCCGGTGTGTTGGCGGACAAGGCGGATCCTGCTCAGGATGTGATTTTGGTGCCCGCCTTTACCGGCCTTGGCGCCCCCTACTGGGAGCCTGAATGTCGCGGCGGCATGTTTGGCCTCACCCGGAACTCCGGTCCGGCAGAATTTGCCCGGGCGGCCTTGCAGAGCGTCGCCTATCAGACCCGCGATCTCTGGGAGGCAATGCGGGCGGATTGGGACGGCGACAGCCATGTCACCCTGCGGGTGGATGGCGGCATGAGTGCCAGCGACTGGGCGATGCAGAGCCTGGCAGACATTCTGGGCGCCGAAGTGGATCGGCCGGTGATGCAGGAAACCACCGCGCTGGGTGCAGCCTGGCTGGCGGGGATGAAGGCGGGTGTCTATCCTGATCAGGCGGGGTTTGCCGCCACCTGGGCGCTGGACCGGGAGTTCAAGCCAATGCTGGAAGAGGCACGGCGGGACGCCGCCTATGCCCGTTGGAAACGTGCGGTGCAGGCGGTGATCGGGGTCTGACGACCGGCCATGATCGAGCGCCCGGTGGCCAAGGGGGGCGCCCGGACAGAGCTCCGGAACGACCTGTGGCGTGAACTGCGGAGCGAGTTGGACGCCAAACGCGACGGGAGGAGCGCTCCCGCCCGGCGCGTTTGCATTGAAATGCAATCGCGCCCGTTGGGCCGGGCGCCGCTGGCGCGGCGGGGACGGCCATCAACGGGTCCGGAAACAGGGCCGGAGATGGGACCGGGGGTCGCATGGGGGAAAGGTATCAGCGCAGGCGCATTCCCTCCGCAATCGTGGGGGGCTGGGCATTCAGCTCTTCGATGGAGAAGCCGGAGATCGCCTTGTATTTCGCCGCATGGGCGGCAAGCTCAGCCCTTGGGATGACGCTGTCGATCTCCTCGAAATCGCCGCCGCAGAGGGTTTCCACCTGTTGCAGCACGGCGTCCGGTCCATTGCCGGAGCGGTTCGCAAAGCCGATGCGGGTCGCCGCCGGGCGCATGTCGCCTTCGTAGGCGTCCAGCGCGGCTTTGGTGATCCCATGTTCGAGCAATCGCGCGCCGATGACGCGGGCGTCGAGGATCGCCTGGCTCGCACCGTTGGAGCCAATCGGGTAGGTCGGATGCGCCGCATCCCCCATCAACGAGCAGCGTCCGAAGGTCCATTGAGGCAGGGGGTCGCGGTCGACCATCGGATATTCGAAGATGCGTCCGGCGCCGCGGATCAGGGCGGGCACGTCGATCCAGTCGAAACGCCACTCGGAAAAATCCCCGATAAAACGCTCAACCTCGACCGCCCGGTTCCAATCCTCGCGCTGGAAGTCGCTGTCGGGATCGAAACGCTTTTCGGCGATCCAGTTGAGGGTCGCGATGCCCTGTTCGTCCGCTGCGGAAATCGGATAGGACACAAACCGCAAGGAGTCGTGGCCAATCATCATCATGGCGCCCTCGCCGCGGACCAAGGGCGCCCGGGTGGTTGCGCGCCACAGGATGCGGCCATCCCAGATCGGCGGGCCTTCCTGGGGAAAGAACTGCGCGCGCAGGGCGGAGTGAATGCCATCGGCGGCGAGCAGAAGAGTGCCTGTCTCCTGACGCCCCCCTTCAAGGTGCAGGATGGCCCGGTTCCCGGCCTCTTCGCAACCGGTGGCGCGGGCATCCGTCTCAATCACATCCGCACCGGCGCGCGCGATCAGGGTCTCGTAGAGCAGCATCTGCAACGCGCCCCGATGAACGGAGAACTGCGGCCAGGCATAGCCTGCAGCCATACCGCGCGGCTCCTCCCAGATGGTATGGCCGAGTTTGGAATAGAAGCCGAGACTGCGGGTGCGCACGCCGATGGCGTCCAGATCTGCCTCCAGCCCAAGATCGAACAGCTCTCGCACCGCGTTGGGCTGCAGGTTGATGCCCACGCCCATGGGCTTCAGCGTTTGCGTGGCCTCAAAGACACGAAACGGGACCCCGATCTGATGCAACGTCAACCCGAGGGTGAGGCCCGCGATGCCGCCGCCTGCAATCAATACTGTCATGATGTCTGTCCTCCCGCGCGGTATCAAATCATGCTCTGCGCAGGAAAGGCAAGCGTGGCTCAGCCGTCTGCGGCCGCAATCAGATCCAGGTCAAAAATGACATCCGCATGATCGGCCAGGTAGATCTTCAGCCAGGGGGTGAAGCGATCCGGATCGCGGGCGACATCCGCCAGCAGCTCCTGATAGTCCACCCAGCGGGTCTCCATCACTTCATCAGGGTTCGGCGACAGATCCAGCGGGCTGTGCATCTCGGCGAGATAGACATCGACCACCTCATGCTCGGTCAGCCCGTTGCCCACATCGGCGCGATATTCCAGCGTGTGACGGTATTGCGGTTGCAGACCGGTGAGGCCGAGCTCTTCCTGCAGCCGTCGCAGGGCGCAGAGGTCAGAGGCCTCCTGCCACATCGGGTGGGTGCAACAGGTGTTCGCCCAGAGGCCGGGTGTGTGGTATTTTCCCATTGCACGCCGTTGCAGCAGGATCTCGCGACCGCGCAGCACGAAAACAGAGACCGCCTTGTGTCGCAGGCCCTCTCTGTGGGCGTGCAACTTGTCCACGGGAGTCAGCTCCCCATTGACCCAGGCGGGGATCAGAGTGGCGAGACGGTCTGGCATGACGATCCTGTTTGCATGTCGGGCACCCTTCAGAGTGGCTCAAGGCGGCGCGGAAATGCGGTCATCTAGGGCAAAACAGGGCGGAACTCAAGTCCACGGACAATGCAGCATGCACGCCGCGATCATGACAGCGCGGCGTGCATGGGATAGAGGCGGGCCGTCAGCCCGTGCGGCAGGGGCTAGTCGGTGGCGGTCTCTTCGTCGTCTTCGCGCTCTTGGGTTGCGCCGAATTGAGAGAGATAGGCGTAGACGTCTGCTCCTCCCTGTTTCAGGCGAAAGGACATTTTGGACTTGGCGCTGCTGTCGTCGAGATAGGTTTTCAGGAACCCGCGCGGGTCCTCAAGGTAGGCGACAAACTGTGCTTCGCTCCAGTGCAGACCGGCCTCGCCTGCGGCAATGAGGTCGTTCCCGTAGCGAAATCCCTCAGCCGTGCCGGCGATGCGCCCGGTGATGCCAAAAAGGTTGGGGCCGGTTTTGCCGCCCTTGACGATGGTTTCGCCCGCGTCAGAGACGATCTGGTGGCAGGACTTGCACTTGTTGAAGGCTTTTTCGCCATCGGCGGCGTCACCTTCTGCCAGAGCGGGGCTCGCAAGGCAGGCGAGCACTGCGGCAGCTGAAAAACGGGTCATGAAACTGGCTCCTGTATGGTCTTGTGGCTGGTTTCAGCTTCGGAGTTATCCCGAAGCGAAGTCAACGCGACATAACAGACAGCTGGCCTGCGCAATATCGGATATCGATTGCAGACCCTGCCAAAAGACTTGCAGATCCGGCAGTCCAGCAGGGCAGGCAGCCGGGCGGAATAGGAAGTCTGGTGAAACCGGACGTCTGGCGGATCAGGAAGTCCAGCAGGGCAGGATATCGCCTTCGGCGGGACGGGCGGCGAAAACGGCACGGGCAATGGCCCGCGCAAGGCAGAGCGATGCTGCGTGGCACAGGCCCAGCATCTCGGATGCCGGATCCGCAAGCGGTCGGGCACCGGTGGCGGCGGTGAACACAAGATCGCCATCGTGCGGCCCATGCGAGGGGACGATGGCCCGGGCCATACCGTCATGAGCGGCGGTCGCCATGCGCTGCGCCTCGGCCTTGGTGAGGATCGCATCAGTTGCGACGATTGCGATGGTGGTATTGGATCCCTCTGACGAAATCTGTTGCCCGGCGAGGTCTGCCATGGCGGCGAGCTTGCGACTGCGCAGGCTGCGGCCCAGCCCGGCGGCGGGGTCAGGGCCCAGCCCCCCGAACTCTCCGTCGATTTCAAAGGGGGCGGCCCAGAAATGTCGTTCGCCGGGTGTAGTGACGGAGCCGATCGGATTGGCCACCACCAGCGCGCCGACAGTGTGGCCGCTGTCCAGCACCAGAGATGCGGAGCCAAGTCCGCCCTTTTGCATGCCGGTCAGGGCGCCGGTGCCCGCGCCGGTGGAGCCAAGGGCAAAGGTCTCGGAGGCAGCATCCAGTGCTGCGCGTCCGAGCGCCGGATAGGGGTTTTCCTGCCAGTCCTTGTTGCCGCCGTTCAGGAGGTCGAAGATGATCGCTCCGGGGACGATCGGCACGATGGCCGGCCCGAGGCGAAAGCCGCGCCCCATGGCACGCAGTCCCGCCACAACGCCGGAACAGGCGTCAAGCCCATAGGCGGAGCCTCCGGACAGCACCAATGCATCCACCGCCTGTACCGTTTTGTCCGGCGCGAGAAGGTCGGTTTCCCGGGTGCCGGGGGCACCGCCCATGATGTGAACCGCCGCCGTGAAGGGGTGATCGGCCGTGAGGACCGTGGTGCCTGATTTGAGCCCGGCATCGGCAGCGTTTCCCACCCGCAGGCCAGTGACGTCGGTGATCAGGTTCCTGGGGCCAGGCTTCATGAGGGCAATCCTTTTAGGGCGCGGGTGCTGGTTGTCCGGTGCTGGTTGTCCGGCGGTGCGGCCCGTGCCGGGCCGCGCAGGGTCAGCGCTGGCGCGCCGTTTGGCATTCTGTGGCGGCTGTCGTCAGATGCAACGCCCGCCATCGATCTCCATGCAGACGCCGGTGACCATGCTGGCCTCGTCCGAACAGAGATACAGCGCTGCGTTGCCCATGTCCTCAGGAGTCGAGAAGCGGCCGATCGGAATGGTTGACAGGAATTTTGCCCGCATCTCCGGTGTGTCCTCACCCATGAAGGATTTCAACAGGGGGGTATCGCCTGCCACCGGGTTGAGCGCATTGACGCGCACGCCCGAGGGAGCGAGCTCCACGGCCATGGTTCGGGTGGCGGTGATCATCCAGCCCTTGGAGGCATTGTACCAGTTGAGGTTCGGGCGCGGCGAGACCCCGGCGGTGGAGGCGACGTTCAGGATGGCACCTGTTCCGCGGTGTTTCATATGGGGCACAAAGGCTTGGGCGGTGAGGTAGACCGATTTCATATTGACGTTCACAACGCGGTCAAAATCATCTTCGGAGACCTGATCCAGCGGCGTCGGCAGGTGGGTGACGCCTGCGTTATTGACCAGGATATCGACGTGGCAGAAACGCGAAAACGCGGCGTCTGCCATCTCCTGCACCGAGGCGCGGTTGCTGACATCGACGGTCTGTGCATGGGCTGCGTCTCCGGCGGACTGTGCCAGATCCGCGGCGGCCGGGCCGTTGATATCCGCAATCATCACATGGGCCCCTTCGCGCAGAAAGGCCTCGACGATGCCTTTGCCGAAACCCGATGCCCCGCCCGTCACAATGGCCGTTTTTCCGCTGAGCCGCATTGCATGTCCTCTCTTTCAAATCGTCTTTTGCGGGAGGATGACGCGGGGATGCGTCCGGTGCAAGGGGCCTGCAGTCGGCAGATTATTCCCCGTCGACGCGGCCGCGTAGGGATTTGACACTGGCGCGTGTTTTTTTCGCCTTGATGCGGCGTTCGACACTGCCACGGGTGGGTTTGGTGGCAATGCGGCGTTTCGGTTTGACCAATGCCTGCCGGATCAGATCGGCCAGCCGTTCCCGGATGATTTCGCGGTTGCGGACCTGCGAGCGGGTTTCATCACATTGCAGGATGACCGCGCCGTCCTTGGTCCAGCGGCGACCGGCGATTCGGCGCAGGCGGGTCTTTACCGGGCCGGGCAAATGCGGGGACCGTTCTGCCTCGAACCGCAGCTCGACGGCGGAGGAGACCTTGTTGACGTTCTGCCCGCCGGGCCCGGACGCGCGCATGAAGCTCTCGGTCAGTTCCCAGTCCTGAAGGGTTATATCATCGCTAATCTGCAGCATGAGGCGGACAATAGGGCGTTGTTGCCACAGGGCAAAGCCAGAACCGCAGACGGGATCGATCTATTGACCCCGCCTCGGGACAGGAAAAGGGCCGCCCCGATCTGGAACGGCCCTTCCGAAGGTCTGTTGAGAACAAAGGCAGGTGAGGGCTTTACAACCCGGCCGGTGCGGCCTCTGCCAACGAGGGCTGCCTCAGGGGTGGGCTGCTCCGGTTGTTGCTGCGCCTTGTTCCAATACCTTTCTTGACACTGGATCACCTCCTTTGCTCATTGTTTCCGATAGTCCTGAGACTGGCACGGATGCGAAGGATCACCAAATGAAATTCACGCGAAATCAGGCTGTGGTGGCCTGATTGCCGGTGAGACGGGCAACGATGAGGCGGAATGGAACCAGGGCGACCAGCGCCAGCGAGAGTTTCACGCCCCAGTCGGCCACGGCCAGTGACACCCAAAGCGGGGCTATCGGACCAGATCCCAGAAGCGGCAGCATTTCGCCTGCCCAGGAGACATCATTGCCCGGTTCCAGCGCGGTCAGGGCGCCGGAGAAGGCGACCGTAAAGAAGATGGCGGTGTCCAGCGTGGAGCCGACCAATGTCGAGGCCAGTGGTGCGCGCCACCATTTGCCGCCACGCAGGGCGGAGAAGATTGCCACGTCTGACAGTTGTGCAACGAGGAACGCCACGCCGGAGCCGATGGCAATGCGCAGGGTCACAAGGGGGCCGAATTCGCCCATGATCTGAGTGCCGACAAGCGAGCAGATCACGCCAACGGCAAAGCCTGCCAGAACGACGCGGCGGGCGGCGGTTGCCCCGTAGACGCGGTTCATGACATCGGTGACGAGGAAGGCGACCGGGTAGGTGAAGGCCCCCCAAGTGAGCCAGTTGCCGAAGAGAAACTGAACCAGGATATTGGAGGCCACAACGACGGCGGCCATGGCAAGAATGCCAGGAAGATAAGTGCGGGTCATATTTGGATCCGTTTTTTAGACAAGGTCGCGGAGACTTGTGCACCCGTGATCGGGCGCAAATGATCGTTGCGTCTAGTGGCCCACTGGTAAAATTGCAAGTGATTCGCCATCTGGCGGGGCTCTGTCACTCTGTCACTCTGTCACTCTGTCACTCTGGCAGGCGGTATTCCGTGATTTCCGTCCTCTGTATCCAGAGGAAGTTGTCGTCCGATATCATCGTGGCCCGGAGGGCACCTGCTGCATCCCGCCAGATACTCACGCCTTCAAGATTGTCATGCTGTGCGAGCGCTGTGTTCAGCAGAATATCACCCCCGGTCAGGCCATCACCAGAGAGAGAAAAGCGTCGGAGGCGCGTCCGAAACCCGACAGAGACGAATTTCCGTTCCAGCACATACAGAAATCCATCCGGTCCGAAATCAGCGCCCACCGGTAAAAACCCGTCATGTTCGGGGTAGGCGCCCAATGCTTCCCACCCGGTTGTGTCCCGCCAGACCCAGACTTGCGATACATCTGGCTGCGAGGAAGGCTTTTCCGCGATCAGGAGCAATTGTTCCGCTCCGTTCACTGCCGGGTTCACCGCCAGGGATTCAAATGATTTGTTGAACCGGAACGTGTTGAAACCGGCGGGACGCGGGAGTTCGCGCGTGCCGTTTTCCGTATATTCCACCACCCGGTTAGGATTTTCAAACGAGACATAGCGGGTCCCGTTTGCTGCAATTGCCAGGCCTTCGCTGTCTTCCTTGCGGCCGCGGATCTCCTGGGTGTCGTGGTCTGCGAGCCGCTCATCCCGCGTGATTTGAATGTCGTGGATGGTATCACCCCGGCGCAGGAATATGCCTTCGACGATATGAGCCCGGTCGGTGATCGCAGTGAAGCCGGTGCCGTCCTCAGTGACTTCGATGCCGGAGAAACCGCCAAACCATGGCGCGGATATACTCCATCTGTAGCTGCCGATGAAGTCCGCGGTGTTTGTCGCTGCTCTGCTGACGTTCCAGACTGCCGTCGCGGCCCAAGGCACGGCGTAGAACATCAACAATGCCGCAATGGCGAGCGAAATCAGTCGGAAGAGAGGACGGCTGCGCATTGCTGAGGAAGATCCGTGAGTGTGTAGTCCCGGCGGGGTTTCGGCTTTGGCGCATTCGGATCGACGGGTTTCGGTGGCGGCGGATCAAGGATGTCGGCCACCCACTGGCGCGCATCTGCGCAGCCGTCTCCAGGTGGGGGAGGCGCCTGTTCAACGCAGCCTCGCGCCCCGCGCGGGCAGTTCAGCCGGACGTGGAAATGGTAGTGGTGCCCCCACCAGGGCCGGATCTTGCGCAGATAGCTGCGATCACCGGTTTCTGTCTCGCACATTTTGACCTTGGCGCCGGGGAAAACAAAGATCCGCGCCACGCGGGGATCTTCGGCAGCAGCCTTGAGTAGGGCGTGGTGCTGGGCGCTCCAGTTGCTGTTGACATAGGCCCCGTTGGCGCGCCGTAGCGAAATCGATGAAATATTCTCCCGCTCCTGTCGGCTGAGATCAAGCCGCTCGGGCGGCAGCATCCAGATGTCGGCATCCAGCCCGATCTGGTGACTGCGGTGGCCTGACAACATCGGCCCGCCTCTGGGTTGACTGATGTCGCCCACATAAAGGCCCTGCCAGCCGGGCATGCGGGCGGCGGAGCGGCTCAGGTCACGGATAAAGTCGATGGTTTCCGGGTGTCCCCAATTGCGATTCCGGCTGAGGCGCATGGCCTGCCAGGTCGGACCTGTCTCCGGCAGTTGCGCGGCACCGGCGACACATCCCTTGGCGTAGGATCCGAAAGGCGCCGGGCGCTGGGCAGAGGCGCTCCGCTTGACCCCGAACAGCTGTTTCGCGGGAACCGAAGACGCGGCTTTATTCGCAAAGGCCGCAGGGGTCGTCCGCTGGCTGTCCTGCGCAGGAGCACAGGCCGCAAGAAGCAGTGCCGCGAGGGTGATATGTCGCATGAACCTCAATCCTGATCTCCTTCGCCATCCACCCATGCCAATAAAAGCAGACCCAGGGCAAAGAGTGCAATCACCGGTGTGATCCCGAGGCGTGCATTTCCCGTCACTGTTGTCATCAAGCCAATCAGCGCAGGCGCGAGAAAGGCGGTGGCGCGTCCGGAAAGCCCATAAAGACCAAAGGCTTCGGTCTCAGTTTCCGGCGAGGTATGACGCACCATCAAGGTGCGGCTGGTGGCCTGCAGGATTCCGCCGAACCCTCCAATCAGCACGCCGCAGGCAAAGAAGATCTGGTCCGGCAGGCCGGAGCCCGGTGCAAAAGCGATCCCGAAGATCTGAACCCGGGACATGCTGACCACAATCAGACAGACGAAACTGAGCACCAGAATCGCCGCGATGATCACCGGTTTGGGACCCAGCCGCCGATCCAGCAGCCCGCCGACCCAGCTGAAGGCCGCCGCCGAAATCGCCGCGATGATGCCGAAGATGCCGATCTGGGTGATCGACCAGTCCAGTATCAATCCGGCATAGACGCCGCCAAAACCATAAAGACCGTTCAGCGCATCGCGGTACAGCATGGAAGAGACAAGGTAGTTTGCCATGCTTTTGCGATGTGCCAGCCCTTTGACCGAGGCGACGACCATGGCGATCGCCTGCCGCAGGTTTGCGCCGCCGCGTTTGGTGGTTCGCGGCTCGCGCACCCACAGGAAATAGGGCACCATGAAAACCGCAAACCAAATCGCCACAAAGGGCCCGACGGCGCGGGTGCCTTGCTTTTGGCTGGCGTCCAGCCCCAGCAGCGGATCAAGGCCGATCAATGTCTTGCCGCTCTCCTGTTCGACAAACAGCAAAAGCATGATGAACAGCGAGATGACGCCGCCGAGGTATCCGAAGGCAAAGCCGGAGCCCGAGACCTGCCCCAGCTCTTCCTTGGTGCCGAGGGAGGGCAGTTGTGCATTGACAAAAACCAGCGCGAACTCCGCCCCGATAAAGCCGATGCCAAAGCTGATCAACATCCACCACAGATTGCTGCCGCCTGGATCCATGAACCAAAGCCCCGCAGAACCCAGCACGTAGGCGATTGAAAATCCGACGATCCAGGGCAGCTTGCGGCCGGCAAGGTCCGCCAGAGCTCCGAGGAAGGGCGCCGAGAGACCGATGATCAGGCCGGTGATCGTGAGGCAGAGCGACCAGCTCGATTGGGCCTGTGCGCGGGCGGCCTCTGCGTCGAGGCCGGTGCCGAGGAAATACTGCGTTGCGGTTGCTGCAAAGAAGGGGCCGAACACGAAGGTGACCAGCAAGGTGTGATACGGCTGGCTGGCCCAATCGAAAAACCACCATCCCCAGATGCGTTTGCGCAGGGACCTGTGTGCCGTGCTGAGTTCCGCCATGTCTGCCCCCGGGACCATTCTGATCAGGCCAAGGTATGGCAGGCGTCAGGAGGCGCTGGCAAGCGTTACATCCTCCGGGCTTTGGGGTGCTTCGTGCATCGGCGGCCAGGGGCGTTTGTCCTCTGCCGCGCACCAGGCGAGGACCCAGTCCGGCAACTTTGGACTGTCTATTTTGGCGCCCCAGGCCTGGATCACGCGGACGGGCGGCACGATGCCTGCGCTGTCGGTCACGACCGTCCGCAACAGGGCGTGATTGGCACATTCGCCATTCGCCTTCCACATGCCCTGTTCGACATAGATAAACCGGTCGTCCCAGCCGATGGCGCGGCTTTTCATCTCGAAGGTTTCAAACGCCTTGATGCGGCGGCGGTAGCGAATGGAGGTGCCCGCGACGGCCACTGCCCATTTTTCACGCTTCAATACAGTGGCGAGGCCCGTGCGCAGGGTCAGCATGGTGCGCCCGATATCGTAGAGCGTCAGCGTGCGGCCGTTGTTCAGTTCCATCCAGATGTCGATGTCCCAGGGCCAGCAGCGATGGCGGGACACATGGGTATCGAGCGGCGCCAGAGGCGATTGGCGGCTGGCGAGGGCTGCGTCTTTCAGCAGGCGGACAATCGGGTACATCTGAACGCTCCGGTTTACTTGTCTCCTAGATGCCACCTGTTCACATAGCGTCAACCAGGGACCTTGCGGAAGGGTTGCGAAATCGGCATCTCCTGCCTACCTGTTACACGTCCGAAAAAGGAAGTTCGCAAGATGCAGTCACTGTTTCAAATCCTGATGCTGGTTCTGGACGTTGTCTGGTTCTTTATTATTGCCCATGTCATCATGAGCTGGTTGATCAACTTTCAGGTCCTGAACCTCAATCAACAGTTCGTGGCGCAGATCTGGTATGGTCTGAACCGCATTCTGGAGCCGATTTACGCGCCGGTGCGCCGCCTCATGCCCAATATGCAGGGCGTGGATCTGGCACCGCTGGTGGTGTTGATCGCGGTCTACGCGCTGCGCATCATCCTGACCAACAACGCAGCTGCATTCTACTGACACGATTGCGCGGATCCCGCAGGGGTGGCTGGCCTGCGCCTCTGCGCCCGGCCGTGTGTGCGGCGCGCTGCGTTGCTCATTGCGGGATCTGAAGCGGTTGCCCTTGTGCGCCGATTCGACCTGTGGGATTGTGCCGCCCAAATCATGAGCACCAAACCCACAGGCCACCCAGCATGACCGACGCAATCCCTCTGTTGCGCGAACTCTTCGGCTTCGACGGCTTTCGTCCCGGTCAGGAAGAGATCGTCGATGCTGTGACCGCGGGCGAAAACGTTCTGGCGATTATGCCGACGGGGGGTGGTAAATCCTTGTGCTTTCAGCTCCCCGCGTTGCTCCGTGAGGGGGTCACGGTGGTGATTTCACCGTTGATCGCCCTGATGCGCGATCAAGTCCGGGCGCTGCAGGAGGCGGGCGTTTGTGCCGGGGCGCTGACCTCCGGCAACACGGATGAAGAAACAGAAGCCGTTTGGAATGCTATCGAAGCCGGCGAGTTGAAGCTGCTCTATATGGCACCGGAGCGGCTGGCGGCCGGCAGTGCAATGGGGATGTTGCGGCGCATCGGCGTGTCCCTGATCGCGGTGGATGAGGCCCATTGCGTCAGCCAATGGGGGCATGATTTCCGTCCCGACTATCTGCGGATAGGGGAGCTGCGTCGCACGCTGGGCGTGCCACTGGCGGCTTTTACCGCGACAGCAGATCAGGAAACGCAGGAAGAAATCGTCCGGAAACTGTTCGATGGGGAGCCGCCACGGGCCTTCCTGCGTGGGTTTGACCGTCCAAATATCCACCTCGCCTTTGCCGCCAAGGACAGCCCGCGCAAGCAGATCCTCGATTTTGCCGCTGCCCGGCGTGGCCAGTCAGGCATCGTCTATTGCGGCACCCGCGCCAAGACCGAAGATATCGCGCGGGCGCTGGACGCGTCCGGCCACGTGGCGTGTCACTACCATGGTGGCATGGACGCCGGGGACCGACGCAGGGTCGAGACCCGCTTTGCCCGCGAGGACGGGTTGATTGTGGTGGCAACCGTGGCCTTCGGCATGGGCATTGACAAGCCGGACATCCGTTGGGTGGCCCATGCTGATCTGCCGAAATCGATCGAGGCTTATTACCAGGAGATCGGGCGGGGTGGGCGCGATGGGGCGCCGGCCGAGACGATGACGCTGTTCGGTCCCGAAGATATACGGCTGCGCCGGACGCAGATCGACGAAGGGCTGGCACCACCGGAACGACGTACGGCGGATCATGCCCGGCTGAATGCGCTGCTTGGGCTCGCCGAGGCGATGACCTGTCGCCGCCAGACGTTGCTGGGGTATTTTGGCGAAGAGGCCGGTCCATGCGGCAATTGCGACCTCTGCGATACGCCGGTGGCGACATTTGACGGCACCGTGGCCGTGCGCAAGGCCTTGTCGGCGATGTTGCGCACCGATGAGACCTACGGCGCCGGGCATCTGATCGATATACTGGTCGGCAACGCCACGGACCGGGTGCGGCAGAAAAAGCACGACGATCTGTCAGTCTTTGCCTGTGGCAAGGAACATAGCAAACCGCAATGGCAGGCGATCTTCCGGCAGATGATGGGCCGTGATCTGGTGCGTCCCGATCCCGAACGTCACGGGGCGCTGCGAATGACCGAACCGGCTCTGCCGATCCTGCGGGGCGAAGCAGAGATAACTTTGCGCAAGGACACGGTGAAATCCGCCACGCGCCGCCCGGCCGTCAGGGAATTGGTCTCGGAAGAGGACGCCCCGCTGATGTCGGCCCTCAAGGCAAAACGCAGGGCGCTCGCGGAGTCGCAGAAAGTGCCGGCCTATGTGATCTTCCCGGACCGGACCTTGATCGAAATGGCGGAGCAGCGGCCGCAAACGCTTGATGAGATGGCGCGGATCAGCGGAGTAGGGGCCAAGAAGCTGGACCGATATGGCGATGACTTTCTGAACGTCATCACCGGAGAGGCCGCCGCGCTGCACCCGGCGCGGCGCAAGCTGGCGGGCCGCGAACAAGGGTCGATTTATGACACGCTTCTTGAGGTTCAGGCGCAGTTGCAACGCGGCGATTGTGGAACGCAGAAGCCGTTGACGTGCTCGGCCTCGATGCTGGCAAAGGTGGCTCAGATGCGCAGTGACGACCGGACCGGGCTGGAGCGTCTGCTGGGGGAGCGCCGCGCCGAACGTTTCGCGATGGCGTTTCTGGATGTCCTGCGCGGCGCAGGATAGCTCGGGTCTGCTGTCATATACCAGTCAGCCGCCTGCCATATCCTGTTGGGTCAGGGCTGATCATTGACCATATCCTGGGCTATGGGTCGCGTTGGAAACCGCTCTGGGCTGTTGCCTTGTCGATGCAAAAGAGGCTAGTCCGCCTGTATTCCCCGGAAAGCGACCAGTTTTTCCGAACCGCACAAAACATACGGAGACCTCCCGGTGATCATTTTGCTTTCGCCCGCCAAGAATGTGAACGAGCAACGGGCTGCGGGGCAGGCGACGACAGTGCCGCGGTTTCTCGATCAGGCCGAAGAGCTGGTGACCGTCGCGCGCCAGTGGTCCGAGGCTGAAATCAGCGCGATCATGAAAGTCTCCCCCGCGATTGCCGAATTGAACCGTGCCCGCTTTCGGGCCTGGCGGCGGGACGGAGACTGCGCGGCCGGGCTGATGTTCGACGGTGATGTCTATAAGGAACTTGAGTTTGCAACGCTGAACGATGTGGCGCGCAGCGATGCGCCCCGACGGCTGCGCCTGCTGTCGGGTCTCTACGGTCTGCTTCGCCCGACTGATGGGGTTTGCGCGTATCGCCTTGAGATGGGACGAAAATGCCCGGGCCATGCAGCGGGCACTCTCTACAAATTCTGGGGCTCCCGGATCGCAGAGGCCATCGTGCAGGACGCTGCCGCAGTGGACACCGACAGGGTGCTTAATCTCGCTTCCGAGGAATATGGCAAAGCCGTGAACCGGGACGCTTTGGGCGGGCTGTCGATGGTCAGTCCGCGCTTTGAAGAGGATCGTGGAGGCGTACGGCGTGTGATTGGGATCGCCGCAAAGCGCGCACGGGGCGCGATGGCGCGCTGGGTCCTTGAAACCGGCGTCACATCCCCCTCCGACATTGAGGCTTTCAATGTCGGAGGCTATGCCTTTGATGCCGCATCCTCGACCCCGGAGCAGCCGGTATTTGTCCGATCCTGACACCAGTCAGCCGGTGGCGAGCAGGACGGTTTGCAGGGGGTGTATTCAATGCGACGTCGCCGCGGTTCGCGCGGCGGCCAGTGGCCGTACTATAGGTTCATGCCCAGCCCGATCCGCGAGTGTTCTGCTCTGCGGGTCAGGCGGTTGCGCGCAGATCTCCGTTTTTGCGTTCTGTGATCAGCGGCGCGACACCAGACGGCACATTGTTCATGATACGCTCGTGAATGAGGCCTTTGCGCAGGGGCTTGGTCAGATAGTCATCCAGGCCCGCTGCGAGGATCCCCTCGGAGTCCCCGTCCATGGCATGTGCCGTCAGGGCGACGATCTGCACGCGAGAGGACGAGGTCTTTTCCAGTTCGCGAATAACTTGAGTGGCTTCTTTTCCGTCCATCTTGGGCATGGAAATATCCATGAATATCAGATCGGGTGCAAAGCTCTGGTAGAGGTCTACCGCCTCCTGACCGTTATTTGCAAACTGCAGGTCAATGTTCAGGTCTTTTACCATCTTGCGGAATACGAGCTGGTTGGTGCGGTTGTCCTCTGCCGCCATGACCCGCATGCGCGGCAAATCCGCGCCGTCCGGATGCGCCGAATCTGCGCATTCGGACGATGGCTCAGATGATGTTTCGGATGATACCTCAGGCGTTACATCGTCCATGTCGCCGAGGCTAGGACAGCGGGGCGGGCTGGGAAGTTTGGGTGTGTCCAGCGAGGAGAGAGCAGTGAACAGGGCACCGCGTGGCAGAGGTTTTTGCAGCACACCGGCAAAGATATCCTGAATCGACAGGTCGCGAATATCGGCCGGGTCCGACGTGAGCAGCAACACCGGCACATCTTGCCAGTCATGGCGCAGGCTGCGCGCGAGTTTCACACCGTCCATACCAGGCAGGTTCCGGTCGGTGACCACCAGATCGATGTCTTTCGACATTTTTTCGAGAGCTTCCGCACCGCTGGAGACCGGCGTTACCTGCAGCCCGAGCCGCTGCAATTGACGGTTCAGAATTTCGCGGTTGATCTGCATATCGTCCACAATCATCACATGGTGCAGATTCTGCGGCATGTCAGGCGCATTGACCTTGCTGCCGTCTGCAACCACCAGGGGCAACCGGAAACCAAAACAGGATCCGACACCGAAATCGCTTTCGACCCAGATCTCCCCATCCATCATCTTGATCAGCCGTTCGGTGATCGCGAGACCAAGGCCAGTGCCTTCAAACTCCCGGTTGGTGGCGTCTTCAACCTGATTGAACTCGCCAAAGATGTGGTTGATCTTTTCCTTCGGGATACCAATTCCGGTATCTTCGATGGAAATATGAAGCATCACAGTGTTGTCCTCGGGATGCGGCACGCCGGTCACGCGAGCCGTTACGTGGCCATGGTTGGTGAATTTGACCGCGTTTCCGATCAGGTTGGTCAGGATCTGGCGTATGCGCCCCGGGTCGCCGACAAAATTGGTCGGCATGAAAAGATCATAGTCCACCAACAGTGTCAGCCCCTTGTCACGGGCGTTCGCCTGCAGCAGCATGATCACCTCATGCATGCAGGCTTCGAGGTCGAAAGGTTCCGGGTTCAGAACCAGTTTTTCCGCCTCGATCTTGGAATAGTCGAGCACATCATTGATGATCACCAACAGTGCTTCGCCCGAGTTCTTGATGGTGCCGGCGTAGAGGCGCTGTTCTTCGGTCAGCGGGGTATCGTTCAAAAGTTCGGCCATGCCGACGACGCCGTTCATCGGGGTGCGGATCTCATGGCTCATATTGGCGAGAAAGGCCGACTTTGCGCGGTTCGCGGCTTCGGCGCGCTCGCGGGCGGTGCGCAGCTCTTCCTCATAGTGGACAGTTGCGGTGATATCGAGCGCCAGGCTGACGATATCGCCGTCAAAACCGCGTTGGTCGATCAGCTTCACGTAGCGGTCGTTCCACAGTCTGACCACCGTGGCTTCGGGGGCGGGTGACATCCAGCGTTCGGTCATCATCGCGCGCCAGGCATCGGCAGACAGCTCTTCGGTGTCGATCAGCCCTTCGTCTGTGAGGATCTGAAGAATGCGGACATAGGACACCCCCGGAGAGACCTCTTCGACCCCTTCGAAGATATTCAGATAGGCGGTATTGGCCCCGATCAGTTTGCTGTTGCTGTCGAAAAACGCAAATCCGTCCTGAAAGGCCTGTATCGAATGCCACAGCCGCCGCTCGGCCTGTTCGACCTTTTCGTTCGCGGTATTCAGGTCGCTTTTGACCCGTTCATTTTCATGCCGGAACGTTGCGATCTCGGCCTGCGTGGCGCCAATGCGTCTGGTCAGCGCAAGCGCATGCCGACCGAGCTTGCGGTTCGCATCGGTCAACTCTGCTTGTTTCAGCTCCAGAAGTCGCTCTGCCGCCAGCCGGGCCCTGCGCTCCTGTGCCAGTTTTTCAGCAAGCGACATTCGCGCCAACTCCAGCTTTCTTCGTCATCCACACCTGCAGGCACATCCTCGCATGCAATTCTTAATTTGCCTTTAGCGTCGCTGTTACGATGCTGGTCCTTGCTATGAGGTTAAGTGCATGTCAGCCTTTCCGTAGCGACAGGGAGGATTCCATGCGGCGACTGTTGATTTCATTCACATTTATTCTTGCATTTATTTCCGCTCATCTGGTGAGCGCAGCCGGTGACACGCCGCAGGTACTGCCGGATGCGCGCTTTGTCACTCAACCGGATACTGACCATTTCGGGGCAGACCTGCAGGCGATTTTCGATACCTCGCTGCAGGCCTGTCAGCGGGCCTGCAGCACTCAGGCGGCCTGTGTCGGTTTGGTCTACAACCTAAAATCCAATGCGTGTTTTCCAAAATCCGAGCTGCGGGAACCCTCGCCATTCTCTGGTGCGCTGACGCTGCGCAAACTGAAGCAGGACCCGCAGCTTGCTTTGCGGGCGAATGAACGCGCCGGGCGTCTGGAGGGTATCAACCCGCCGGATATTGAAGCGGCACGTTCCCTGGCGCTCGGCATCGGTCGCCGCTATCCGCTGAGCGGCCGCCGCCTCGGGGTATTGATTGATGAGGCGCGGAAACTGTCCGCCAGTGGCAACGCAACCCTGGCCGCCAGATGGATGGGCGAGGCGGTAGCGCTGAGCGATGCGCCTGATCTCTGGGTGGAATACGCGCGCTTCATTGCGGCACTTCCAGCCTCTTCCGCCAGCGAAACCCGACGCAATATCGCCGAGGCGCTCGCGGCGTCATTGAATGGATACCTGCGGGCAGATGCGCCGGGCTTGCAGGTGACCGCACTTGTCGAAGCCGCGCCGCTTCTGGAAAGGCTGGGCCGGGGCCGCGACATGATATCCCTCTTGCGGCGGGCAGAGGAGATTGCCCCTCGTCACGAGATCTCTGTGATGTTGGAGGATGCCATCGCGAAATACGGTTTTCGCGTCAGCGACACGCGGGTTGAGGCAGATGGCGCCGATCCCCGGCTCTGCATCGCGTTTTCCGAAGATCTGGCGCGCAGGGATGTCACCTATGGCGATTATCTGAAATCGGATGCCACCGGGCTGGCGACAGAAGCCAACGGGCGTGAACTGTGCCTGTCCGGGCTGGATCATGGTCAGCATCTGCGTCTGACCCTGCGCCGGGGGCTGCCTGCGGCCAGTGGGGAAACCCTGTCCAAGGATGTGACGCTCAGCCATTATATCCGCGACCGCCGCCCGTCGGTGCGGTTCCCCGGCCGGGCCTATGTTCTGGCACGGAGCGCGACTACGGCGCTGCCGGTGGAAACGGTCAACACCACGGCGCTCGATCTGGAGCTGTTCCGTATCAGCGACCGCAATTTGCTGCGCAGCATGCAGGAGGACTATTTCGCCCGCCCGCTCAGCTATTGGCAGAGCGAGAGCTTTGATGAAACGATGGCAGAAAACCTGTGGTCCGGAACCGCCGAGGTGGTGCAGGATCTCAATCGCGATGTGACCACGCGCTTGCCGCTCGGCGAGGTGCTGCGGGATCAACCTGTCGGGATCTATGCCCTGAGCGCCGCAATTCCCGGCGCCGACCCCTATGATGATCCGGCGGCGATGCAGTGGTTCGTGCTGACGGATCTGGGATTGAGTTCCATGGCCGGTGCCGATGGGCTGCATGTGCAGGTCATGGGGCTGTCTGACGCCGGGGCGCGGGCCGGTATCACAGTGGAGCTGATATCCGAGGCCAATGCGGTGATCTCCCGGTCGGTGACCGATGACACGGGCTATGCGCATTTCGCGCCGGGGTTGACCCGGGGCCGGGGCAGCGCTGCACCGGCGATGATCGTGGCGCGCGCCGGAGAGGCGGACTTTGCCTTTTTGTCGCTGCGCGATGCCGGCTTTGACCTGTCCGATCGCGGCGTCGAAGGCCGCGCGGCACCCGGGCCGGTGGATGTCTTCCTGACGACGGACCGCGGCGCCTATCGCGCGGGCGAAACCATCCACGCCACAGCCCTTGCGCGCGACCCGCAGGCGCAGGCTATCGACGCGCTGCCGCTGACTGCGATTTTGAAACGGCCCGATGGCGTGGAATATTCGCGCCACGTCTCGGACGGCGGTCAGGCTGGGGGGCATGTCTTTGCATTGCCGGTGGGCGAGACTGCGCCGCGTGGCGCCTGGGCCGTGGAAATCTACGCCGACCCCACCTCTGACCCGGTGAGCCGGGAAACCGTACTGGTTGAGGATTTCCTGCCGGAGCGGATTGATTTCGAACAGCACATCCGCGACGCAGCCGGCTTGCGCCCGGGCGGTCAGATGCTTGTCGACATTCAGGCGCGCTTTTTGTTCGGCGCGCCCGGCGCCGGGTTGTCGGTCGAAGGTGACATCTCGCTGCAGCCGGTGCGCCAGCTTGCGGATTGGCCGGGCTATCGCTTTGGCCGCTATGACGCCGAGGTCAC
The DNA here is from genome assembly GCF_006265095.1 of Phaeobacter sp. B1627. Lineage (GTDB taxonomy): Bacteria > Pseudomonadota > Alphaproteobacteria > Rhodobacterales > Rhodobacteraceae > Epibacterium. The sequence goes on along the minus strand of NZ_VCNK01000025.1, from coordinate 73,499 downwards.
GCGTCAGACCCGGTTCTTCAGCGCCGAAGATACCGATGCAACAGGCCAGGTGCTGGCGGTTGGCGAGCTCCCTGACACCGAGGCGGAAGGCCTGCCGCTGGAGGCACGGCTGCGCAGTCGGCTGTCCGATGGATCTGCCCGCCCGGTCGAACGTGAGATGACGGTCCCGATGCGCCCGGCCACTCCCGTGATTGGCATAAAGACGCATTTTGCGGAGGATGTGGTGGCCGAAGGCACCGAAGCGGGGTTCGATCTGATCGCGCTCGACGCGGATCTGACAGCGACCCCGATGCAGGTGCAATGGGTGCTGAACCGCATAGAGACCCGCTACCAGTGGTATCAGCTCTATGGCAACTGGGAGTGGGAGCCGATCACGCGCCGCGAACGTATTGCCAGCGGGCAGGCGCTCCTGGGTCAGGATCCGGTATCTGTTGCCGCGCCTGTGGACTGGGGACGGTATGAACTGGTGGTCGAACGGGTCGGCGGGGACTATGTGACGGCGGCACAGGATTTCTATGCGGGCTGGTACATGCCTGCTTCTGACGCGGCAACGCCGGACCGGCTTGAGCTGTCGTTGGATGCCGATACCTACGGTCCCGGTGACACGGTGCGGTTGCGGATCGTGGCGCAGGCACCGGGCACTGCGTTGATCTCGGTCATCGGCAGCGAACTGATCGAGCGGCAGGCGGTGGAGGTCACGGCAGGGGAAAACGTGATCCCGCTGACCGTCAGTCCCGATTGGGGCAGCGGCGCCTATGTCGCGGCCTCCGTCATTCAGCCGGCCGCCAATCGCGAGGCGCGGACGCCTGTACGCGCGCTGGGCATTGCCCATGCTTCAGTGGTGCAACCGGGGCAGGAGTTGACCGTTGCCATTGATGTGCCGGAGGTCACGCGCCCGCGTCAGACCATAGATGCCGTCGTGCAGGTCAGCGGAGCGCGGCCGGGTGAGGAGGTCTGGGTGACCCTTGCGGCTGTGGATGTCGGTATTTTGAACCTCACCGGCTTCCGAAGCCCTGACCCCGCAGGCTATTTTCATGGGCAGCGACAGTTGGGTATGGAGTTGCGCGACCTCTACGGGCGCCTGATTGATCCGGGCAATGGTGCCCTTGGCCGACTGCGCTCCGGTGGCGATGCCGGGCAGACCGCGCAGTTCCAGTCACCGCCCCCAACGCAGGATCTGATGTCGGTGTTTCATGGTCCTGTGCGGCTGGATGCGCAGGGGCGTGCGGCCTTGCCGGTTGCCTTGCCGGAGTTCAACGGAACTGTTCGGCTGATGGCTGTCGCGTGGTCTGACCGATCGGTAGGGCAAGCGGAGGCCGATATGATTGTACGCGATCCGGTTGTGGTGACCGCGTCGCTGCCACGCTTTATGGCGCCGGGAGACCGCAGCCGGATCCGGTTGGATATCACCCACGCCGATGGTCCGGCGGGAGAGGTCGACCTGCTGGCCGAGGTTCTCGGTGCGGGCCTCGTGCTGGGCGAGCTTCCGGCTTCGGTGACCCTCGCGGAGCAGGGCCGTGTGATGCTGGATCTTCCGGTCAGCGCAACCCTGCTGGGCGATCCGGAGGTGCGGCTGACGATAACGCCACCGGGGGGGGCGGCGCTGCAGCAGATCCTGCGCCTGCCGGTGCGGGCCAACGATCCGGAAGTGTCGGAGACGCGACGCTTTTCGCTTGCTGGCGGGGACAGCTTTCACTTTGGCGCGGATGTGTTTGACGGGCTGCGCCCCGGCAGTGCGCGGGCTGTAATATCGGCTGGTCCGCTGGCGCAGTTTGACGTGCCGGGGCTGCTCAGCCAGCTTGACGGCTACCCCTATGGCTGCACCGAGCAGATCACGTCCAGGGCGCTGCCGCTCCTGTATCTGTCATCAGTGGCAGAGGCCGCGGGCTTGGGCGACGGTCCCCGGGTCGATGCGCGGATCGATGACGCCATTCGCAAGGTGCTCACCCGGCAAGCGGCCAACGGAGCCTTTGGGCTCTGGCGCGCCGAGAGCGGTGACCTGTGGTTGGATGCCTATGTGTCGGATTTCCTGAGCCGGGCGCGGACGCAGGGCTACGGCGTGCCGGATCAGGCCTTTGCCCGCGCGATGGACAATCTGCGAAACCGGCTGAACTATGCCCCCGACTTTGACAGTGGCGGCGAGGAGATCGCCTATGCCCTGTTCGTTCTGGCGCGCGAGGGGGCCGCCGCAATGGGAGATTTGCGCTATTATGCCGATGTGAAGGCCGATGCGTTCTCCACCCCCATGGCGGCTGCGCAACTGGGCGCAGCGCTCGCGGCCTATGGCGATCAGCGCCGGGCTGACGAGTTGTTTGATCGCGCAGCGCGGATGATTGCCGCAGCGGAAGCAGAGCCGGGGCAGGCGAACGAAACAGCGGTCCTGCGGGTGGACTACGGCACGGAATTGCGCGATAGCGCCGCCGTCCTGGCATTGGCCACCGAGGCGGGCAGCCTGGCTGTCGACCGTGATGCGCTAGGGGCCCGGCTGAGCGCGTCGGAGGGCCTCCGCTCGACCCAGGAGGCGGCCTGGAGTTTGATGGCGGCGCAGGCCTTGGTGAGCCACCCGGAAGACTCCGGCCTCCTGGTCAATGGTCAGCCGGTTGGCGGCGCCTTTGTCGAGGTGACGGAGGGTGGCCATGCGCGTGACTTGTCCATAACTGCCCGGGCCGGTGGCCGGACGGACATCACCCTGACGCGGATCGGCGTACCGGTGGTTCCGCCCTCGGCCCGGGGCTATGGCTTTTCGCTGACCCGGGAATATTACACGCCGGAGGGAGAGCCGGTGGATCTGGCTTCGGTGGCTGTCGGAACGCGTCTGGTGGCCGTCTTGCGCGTGCATCCGGCCGAGGATATCGGGGCGCGGCTGATGGTGAATGACCCGCTGCCGGCGGGGCTGGAGATTGATAATCCGACCCTGTTGCGCTCGGGGGATTTGCGGGATCTGGATTGGTTGTCCCTTTGGGACGCGGATCACACGGAGTTCCGTTCGGATCGGTTTTTGGCGGCGGTGACCAGCACGGGCGATGAAACAATCACGCTCGCCTATATGGTCCGCGCCGTCAGCCCGGGCACATTTCATCACCCCGCCGCGTCCGTGGAGGACATGTATCGTCCAGCCTATCGCGCGAATACAGCGGCCGGTCGATTGCAGGTTCAATGACCAGATATCTGCCGTTTGCCTCGCGTCAAGGGAGATGGTCTGCGCGCGGGCGCCCGGCCCCTGCCGGGACCGGGCGCTGCCCGACCGTAGGGTCGGGCCGGAGCGCGAGGCGCTCCGATGGGGGCAGTCTGATCGGGGCGCGCGCATGGATATTGTTCGTTTTGATACTGCTGGTCCTGGCGAGCAAAGTCGCCAACCATTGGGTCGAGGTGACCGTTCTGCCACAGACGCTTGCGGCAACCTCCGTCGAGGTCCGGGACCGGGAGGGACGGCTGCTGCGGGCCTATCCGGTGGAGGACGGCCGGTGGCGGCTCCGCACCGGGCTTGCGGATGTGGATCCTGCCTACCTGCGGATGCTGATCGCCTATGAGGACAAGCGGTTCTACTCGCACAGCGGCATTGATCCACTGGCGATGCTGCGGGTCCTTGGACAGGCGCTGCGTGATCAGCGGACGCGGTCCGGGGGGTCGACCCTGACGATGCAGGTCGCTCGGCTGCTGGAGAATGGGACCACGGGGCGGCTTGCCGGAAAACTGCGTCAGATGCGTGTGGCGCTGGCATTGGAGCGGCGGTTGAGCAAGGAGGAGATCCTTGCGCTCTACCTCACGCATGCTCCGTTCGGGGGCAATCTCGAAGGGGTCCGTGCGGCCAGCTATGCGTGGTTCGGAAAGGAGCCGCACCGGTTGACGGCGGCCGAAAGCGCCCTGCTCGTGGCGTTGCCGCAATCCCCCGAGCGGCGTCGGCCTGACCTTTCGGTAGGGGAGGCGCGATCCGCGCGCAACCGGGTTCTGGCGCGGAGCCAATCCGCCGGTCTGCTCCCGCAGGAGGTCGTGCTTCGGGCCAAGCGGGCCCCGCTCCCGACCACGCGGCGGCCATTCCCGCTTCTGGCGCCGCATCTTGGGGACCATCTTCGTGCTGTCGCCCCCACGCAAGGCCAGTTTGATGTGACTTTGGATCGCGACCTTCAGATCCGGCTGCAAGCTGTCCTGAAGCGCAGAACGCAGGCCGCTGAGGCCCGATTGGGGGCCGCGATGATCGTGGCAGACTACCGGAACGGAGAGATCCTCGCGGCGCTTGGCGCACCGGATTATACCAATACGGCGCGGCGTGGGTTCATAGATATGTCCACCGCATATCGCTCGCCGGGGTCGACCCTCAAGCCGCTGATCTATGGGCTGGCGTTTGACGAAGGTCTGGTACACCCGGATACGCTGATGTCGGACGCTCCCATGTCCTTTGGCGGATATGCGCCGCAGAATTTCGACGGTCGGTTCCGGGGGGATGTGCGGGTGCGTGACGCCTTGCAGATGTCGCTGAACACGCCGGTTGTGGCGCTGACCGATGCGCTCGGTCCGTCGCGGTTGATGGGGGCCATGCGGCGGGCGGGGATGCAACCTGTCCTGCCCGGTGGCAAGGCGGGGCTGGCGGTCAGCCTTGGGGGCGTCGGGGTCAGCCTGCGCGATCTGGTTCAGCTCTACGCGGTGTTGGCGGCAGGGGGAACGGGGCCTGTCCTGAGGACCTCACTTGAAACACGCGGCGAAACTGATCGTGTGATCTCTCCGGTGGCCGCGTGGTATCTGAGCGACATTCTGCGCGACCTGCCCGTGCCGCAGGGGGGCCGCCCTGGCGTCTTGCCCTATAAGACCGGCACGTCCTATGGCCACAGGGATGCCTGGGCCGTGGGGTGGGACGGGCGGCATGTGATCGGGGTATGGCTCGGGCGCGCGGATGGCACCCCGGTGCCGGGCGTCTTCGGGGCGGATCTTGCCGCGCCCCTGTTGTTCGAGGCTTTTGCGGTTCTGAAGCCAGAGTTGGATCCGTTGCAGCCGCCGCCTGCGAATGCGCTGATCCTGGGGTCGGCAGAATTGCCACTGCCGCTTCAGCGTTTTCGGGGGCGCGACACCGCGTTCCTGGGGGGGGCGCCGACGGCGCCGGAGGTGGTCTTTCCACCTGATATGGCGAAATTGGCGCTGCAGGAGGGGCAGTTGGCGTTGAAACTGCGTGGCGGTCGTTCGCCTTTTACTGTGCTTGCGAATGGGGTGCCGGTGGCCCGGGGTCTGCGGTCCCGGAGTATCAACCTCCCGAGCCCCGGGCCGGGCCATGTCACGCTTGTGGTGGTCGACAAAGAGGGCCGGTCGGCCTCTGTCACCGTGGAGATTGACGAGGCGGGCTAGGAAGGGCCCTGCGCCGCCGCCAGAGGGGGCGCAACCACGGGCCGGGAGGGGAGTGGGGGACGGAACCGGGGCAGGCCGCTATCCTGCGTGCCGAAGCAAGGGCTCCTGGAGGGGGAGGCGGCTCTAGCTGCGGCCTTCGCGGAGCCAGGCCGTGATCAGCAGAGCAATGGCCAGCAGCAGGATCAGCCAGGGCGGCATCAGCGCGGTCTGCGTGACGGCGGTTGTTTCATAGGCGTTGCGGGGCACCAGACCAATCCAGCCCCTGCCTGCGGCGGGTCGGCCCTGCCGGATATTGCGCAGCACCGGCAGGCCCTGTTCCAATGCCATTGCGCCCCCGCGCAGGGCGCGGACCACGGGCTCCATCACCTGGGCGGTCGCGATGGTCTGTTCGAATTCGCGCGGCGCGGCGGGGCCGAGGCCGATCACGGCTGTCTCGCTGCCCTCCTCAAGACGATAGAGACCGATCTGATCGCTTTCATACTGCCCTTCCCAGAGGCCGGGGCCCGTCTCTGACAGGGTGACATTTGCCAGGGTGCCATCCGGCGCGGTTACGGTGACGGTGCCTACCTCCTCGCCCAGCGTGCGCCGCCTGATGTGGATGCGTGTGCCGGTGGCGTCGGCTGTCAGCACCTCTTCTTCCAGTTCGGGCTCTTTCATCATCCAATGGGCCAGTCGCCGCAGCAATTCAAGCTGCGGTCCGCCGCCTTCGTAGCCCCGGCTCCAGAGCCAGGCGTGGTCGGAGGCGAGAAGTGCCACGCGGCCCTCACCGACGCGGTCCAAGAGAAGCAGCGGGCGCTGATCGACCCCCTCCATCAGGATGGAGCCGCTGGTGGGTTCCAGTTCGATCTGGCGCATCCAGCGGCCCCAATCTGCGGCCCCGGTCAATTCCGCCGTCACAGGATGCTGCAGACCAATCGCGCTGAGCGCCGGGCGGTAGGGCTCTTCGATCACGCGGGCGGAGGGGCGCGCGGGCAAAACCTCGGCGAGGGGGGTGCGGAATATACTGTCCGCGCTGGCGAAATCCGGTCCGGCTGCGACCAGGACTGCGCCGCCGGACCGGACATAGTTGGCCACATTGTCGAGGTAGACCGAAGGCAGGATGCCACGCCGTTTGTAGCGATCAAAGATGATCAGATCGAAATCCTCGATCTTTTCGAGGAAAAGCTCGCGCGTTGGAAACGCAATCAGCGACAATTCATCGACCGGCACGCCGTCCTGTTTCTCGGGCGGGCGCAAAATGGTGAAATGCACAAGATCCACGGCGCTGTCGGATTTCAGCAGGTTGCGCCATGTGCGCCCTCCCGGATGGGGCGCGCCGGACACCAGAAGCACCCGCAGACGGTCGCGAACGCCGTTGATCTGCAGGAGGGCCGCATTGTTGCGCGGGGTCAGTTCACCTTCGGCTTCGGGAACGCGGAATTCGATCACGTTGCGCCCGCCATGGGGCAGGGTCAGCGGCAAGTCGAAATCAACGCCGACAGGAAGGCGGAAACTCTGCGCCGCGCCACCATCGACGGAGATCTGCAAATCCGTCAGCCGTTGACCGACAGGGACCGCGCCCTGATCCTCGACCCGGAGTGTGAGGGTGATCGGCTCGCCGATAATCCCGAATGACGGGGCGTTCCGGACGATCAGGCGGCGATCCCAGTCATCGGGACGACCGGTCAGCAACAGATGCAGGGGCGCAGGCAGATCCGGCGAGCGCTCGATGTCGTGAACCTGTCCGTCCGACAGGGCGATGATGCCCGCAACCCGCGCCCGTGGCTCGTCTGCAAGCGCCCGTGAAATTGTATCGAGCAACATGGTGCCGCCATCGTCGGCACCGTCATCGACGCTCACCCAGCGCACTTCGGTATTCGGTCGGTCGGCCAGGGCGTCTTCCAGTTCCGCCCTCGCCTGTGCCATTTGATCCGGCCGGTCAGAGAGGCGCTGGCTGGCGGTGTGATCTTCGGCAACGATGACAATATCGCTCAGGGGGCTGCGGTCTTCCTGTTGGATCACAGGGCCGCACAGGGCGGCCAGCAAAACGAGCGTTGCCCCCGCCCGCAGCCCCCATCCCCGCAGACGACGCCAGAGCGCCAGTCCGAGCGCGACAAGGCTGATCCCGGTCAGGGCAGCCAGAACCGGCCAGGGCACCAGGGGATCAAAAAGGATCGTTTGCGTCATCGCGATGGCGCTCCTTGCTGCGGGGTTGGTCGGTCAGCCATGAGCTATTGCCCCAGCCGGTCAAGCAGGGCCGGCACATGCACCTGATCGGATTTGTAGTTGCCGGTCAGCACATGCATCAGAAGGTTGACCCCGAACCGGCGGGCCAACTCTCGTTGCCGCTCGCCCGAAAATCCGCGCCCGACCGGGTAGAGCGGGACATTGTCTGCGTCGACCGCCCAGGCGGCCGCCCAATCGTTGCCGCCGATGACCACCGGCGTGACGCCGTCGTTGAGGTTGCGAAAGGGCAAACCCTCAACCTGTTCGGCATCGGGCGGCGCAGCCTCAACCCAGATTTGTCCGCGCGGAAAACGGCCGGGAAAATCCTGCAACAGATAGAAGGCGCGGGTCAGAACATGGTCGGCGGGCATCGGTTCCAGGGGTGGAATATCGAGGGGCAACGCCAGTTGTTGCAACCGCCGGGCCGCGCTGCTGGTGGCCCCGGCCAGCGCAAGATCCGCATCGCGGGTGTCAAACAGGATCATCCCGCCAGTGCGCAGATAGTCGTTGAGGCGGGCATAGGCATCGGATGAGGGCATCGGCTGCGCGTCGGTTACAGGCCAATAGAGAAAGGGAAAAAACGACAACTCGTCGGTTTCCAGATCAACGCCATAGGGGGCTGCCGGCTCCACCGAGGTCCGCAAGCGGAGCACATTTCCGAGGCCACGCAATCCTTCTTCGGCGATGCGATCCGTGTCGGCCTGTCCGGTTTTTACATAGGCGAGGGTCAGGTTGGCGGTCAGCTCTGTTGCCGTCCGCGTCGGTTGCGCCTGTCCGCTTTGCGGGGCGCCACCGATGGCCAGTCCGAGCGCGCATGCCAGCGCCAGGCTTGCGCCCCTTGCCGGAGACCAGAGACCCGACACCAACAGAGCCGCCACAACATCCACCGCCATCAACAGCAGGGCCAGCCCGATCAATGCGCCGGCCAAGGGGCGTTCCTTTGCCGCTTCGTACATCTGCACCGGAACCGTGGCAGGCCAGCGTGCCGACAGCAGCTCATCACCGTCGCGCAGCACGTTCCGGGCATAGGCGCGTTTGCCGCTGGTATAGAGCCCGGGTTGCAGGTCGGGCCCCGCCGGGCCTGCGATCAGGTCCGGTCCGGCCACACCGGCAAGGGTATCGGCGTCCACAAGGCGGCCGAAGCCGTCAAGCACTGCCGCGGCCTGCCATGTGGTGCCGTCCAGGTCTTCCGCTTCGGGTGGTTTGGCGACGGAAGAGATGGCAAGCCGCTCCAGCATCTCCACAAAAAGCCCGGAGAGGGGGAGGGTGCTCCATTCCGCATTGGCGGTGACGTGGAACAGGATCACCTGCCCCTGTCCAAGCGCCTTGCGGGTGACCAGGGGCGTCCCGTCGTTCAGCTCGGCCACCACACGATTTGCCAGTTCCGGATCCGGCTGCGCCATGACCTGAGACCCGATGGTGACTTCATCGGGAATGGTCAGGCCATAAAACGGGGTGCCTTCGGCGAAGGGGGCCAGCGATTTGGGCTCTCCCCAGCTCATGGCGCCGCCGATGCTGCGGCCGCCGATCCGCAGGCGAACCGGCATCAGGGGTTCCTCGGTGTCGCGGGCGGTATCGCTGGCTGCCAGACGGGGACCGGCGAACCGCAACAACAACCCGCCCTGTTCGACCCAGTCCACCAGAGCGGTCTCCTGATCCGGCGCCAGCCGCGCCACATCGGCGAGGATAACCACATCCGGATTGGCCGGCAAAAGGTCGATCAAGGCACCTTCCAGCAGCTCTGTGGAGGGCATCAGGGCCTGCCGCAGGTAGTGCAACGGCGACAGCAAGGCGAGACCTTCGTTGCTGCTCTGGGCAGAGATCAGGGCGACTTCGCGTCGGCGCAGGCGGTCGTCGGTCAGCGACACGGCCCCGGCGGAGCGGCTGTTCAGGATCTCAAAGCGGTTGATCCGTGCGCGCAGTTCCATCGGCAGGGTGAGCCTGCCCTCGGCGTGGGTCGAGTTTGCCTCAAAGGCCAGTGTGGCGGCGGCCAGGGCGCGTTCTGCGCCGCCCGGATCGGGGCCGATCGCCTGCACGGTGATGTCCTGTGGCAGTCCGGACGCGCTGCGCTGGGCGCGCAGGACAATCGCCCCGTCTTCGTAGGTGGCAGGCAGCAGGCCGAGCGTCGGTGTGGCACTTTCATAGACCTCGATCTCACCGTGATCGGACAGGGCGGCAACCAGGTCTGCGCGCCCTTCCATCGCCAGCCCATCGCTGAGCCAGAGCGTATCAAAGCCCCCTTCGGTTGCCGCAATCATGTCTTGGGCGAGTGTGAGCTGAGCCGGGCCGGGCGTCCAGGGCTGCGGCGCCATCCCGGCGAGCTGGCGGGTCCACTGCGGGGCGGAGAGGAACTGCAACGGCTCCGGCGCGGTCAGACGCAGCAGGGCCACGGGGCGACCGGCGCGCCCGGCCTCGGCCAGCTCTGCTTCGATCTGGGCGCGGTTCTGATCCCATCTCGGCGCGCCGGCCCAGCTGGAATCCAGAACAATCAGCAAAGGGCCGCGACCTCCGTAGTCCTGAGCCGGGTTCAGAACCGGACCGGACAGGCCGATGATCGCGGCGGCGACCGCCAGCATCCGGAGCAGCAGCAACCACCAGGGCGTGCGGTCCGACAGGCTTTCGTCATCGCGCAGCCCGAGCAGCAAGGTCACCGCCGGAAAGGGCTGGCGTTTCGGCGCAGGGGGAATGGCGCGCAGCAGCAACCACAGCAGGGGCAGCACCAGCAACCCCAACAGGAGCCAGGGACTGGTGAAACCGATGCCCGCGATCAGGGTCATGGGCGGCGCTCCAATGCGTGATAGAGCCACAGCAACCCGGATTGGGCACTGTCGCCGCTGTGATGCAGGCCCAGGGTCCAGCCGGCCGATCTGCAGAGGGCGTTGAGCGCATCCCGTCGCTCTGCCAGCCGCTCCAGATAGCGATCCCGCAGGGCCGAGGCCTTCAGCGTTTCATGACGGACATCTGCGGACATACTCTCAAACCGGGTGCGGCCGGCAAAGGGAAACTGCTCTTCGCTCGGGTCCAGCACCTGCAGCAGCACGCCGCGCAGCCCGCGATCGGCGGCCTTGGTCAAGGCGATTTCCAGCTCCCCGAACGGACCGAGAAAGTCGGAAACGAACAGCGCCCGTGCATGCGGGATCAGGCCACGGTGTTCGGGCGGCGCATAGGCCGCGGTGTCGTCGGTGGTGAAATGCTCTGCAATGCGCAGGATCTGGGCATTGCCGCGCCGCGGTGGCAACACACCGCCGGTCAGACCCACCCTTTCGCCGCCACGGACCATCAGCACCGCCGCCGCCAGCGCCAAAAGTCGCGCCCGTTCGATTTTCTGCGGCAGGCCCCCGTCAGAGGCAAAGCGCATGGATTGACCCTGATCGACCCAGAGATGAACGGTCTGAGCGATTTGCCATTCCCGCTCGCGGACGAATTGCTGATCGCCTCTGGCGGAGCGGCGGTGGTCAATCATACGGCGGCTGTCGCCTTGCTGAACCGGGCGGTATTGCCAGAAATCATCGCCCACGCCCGCGCGCCGACGACCGTGGTCCCCCAACAGGACGGCCCCGGCCAATTGTTGTGCCTGCACCAACAACGGCGGCAGGACGCTTGCGGCCTCTTCGGCGCGCGATCTCATCTGGCCGGCAGGGCCGCGTGCGGCCAGTGACCTGGAGGTCGAGGCCAGACTCACGCGGCGGCCTCGGCCCGGACCAGCTGCGCCGCGGTGTCATCAATCAGGCTGGCCAGGCTGTCGCCCCGTGCCCGGGCCGCAAAGTTGAGCTGCATGCGGTGGCTCAGCACAGGCCGGGCCATATCGATGACATCCTCCGGATTGGGGGCCAGCCGACCCTGCAAAAGCGCCCGAGCCCGGACCGCCAGCATCAGCGCCTGCGCCGCGCGCGGTCCCGGCCCCCAGGCCACGGTCTGTGCCACCCGCTCCGATACGCCCGGTTCATCGGGCCGAAAGGCGCGGACCAGATCCAGGATCAGCTCCACCACGGATTCGCCGACGGGCATACGGCGCAAAAGGGTCTGCGCCGCGATCAGCTCTTGTGTGGTGAAGACCTGATGAGCCTCTTCTTCTTCGGCACCGGTTGTCGCCAGCAGGATCGCGCGCTCTGTTTCGCGGTCAGGGTAATTGACGTCGATCTGCAGAAGAAACCGGTCCAGCTGGGCTTCTGGCAACGGATAGGTGCCTTCCTGCTCGATCGGGTTCTGGGTTGCCAGCACATGGAAGGGGGCGTCCAGTGGCCGGTCTTCGCCCGCGACGGTCACGGTTTTTTCCTGCATCGCCTGCAGCAGGGCGGATTGGGTTCGGGGGCTGGCCCGGTTGATTTCATCTGCCATCAGAAGTTGACAGAAAATAGGTCCCTCGACAAAGCGGAACGCCCGGGTGCCATCCGGCGCGGTGTCCAGCACCTCGGAGCCGAGGATATCCGCAGGCATCAGATCCGGAGTGAACTGCACCCGGTTGCCCTTCAGCCCCATCACCGTCGACAGGGCATCTACAAGCCGCGTCTTGCCCAGACCGGGCAGGCCGATCAACAGCCCATGGCCCCCACACAGCAGGGTCGCGAGGGTCAGGTCCACGACCCGCTCCTGACCGATGAACCGGCGGGTGATCGACTGGCGCGCCTCCTGAAGCTTGATTTCCAGCGTCTCGATGTCGGACAAAAGATCCTGTGGCTCGCTCATGACTTCCCTTCCCCTGGGCTTATATGGTTTGAGTGTACCGCGCAGAGATGAAATGGCAAAAGCAATGAATGGACAAAAAGCCGTGACCCCGACCGCTGATGCCCTTGTGGCGAGTGCAAAGGCCGCCGGAAAAGGCGGATTACCGCCGGTGCACCTGTGGAATCCGCCTTTCTGCGGCGATCTGGACATGCGCATTGCCCGTGATGGCACCTGGTTTTACCTTGGCACGCCGATTGGTCGCTTTGAACTGGTAAAGCTGTTTTCATCGATCCTGAAAAAGGAAGACGGCAAATATTTCCTCGTCACCCCGGTGGAAAAGGTCGGAATCACCGTCGATGATGCCCCTTTTGTCGCTGTGGATTTCGACGTGACTGACACAGGCGCAGCGCAGGTTTTGACCTTCCATACCCATGTCGGTGATCGTGTCTCGGCAGGACCGGACCATCCGATCCGGGTGGAGCGCGATGCCGCTACAGGCGAACCCGCCCCTTATGTGCATGTGCGCGCCGACCTTGAGGCATTGATAGACCGCAAGAGTTTCTATCGCCTGGTCGAGCTTGGTGAGAGCGTCGACGGTTGGTTTGGGCTTTGGTCAGGGGGGCAGTTTTTCCGCATGATCCCGGAAAACGAGCTGGATCTTACCTGAGTGCGTCAAATCGCTTGCCTGTGCCTGTGCCTGTTTCCAGTGCAGGGGCCAGTCTTTTGGGACCGCAGGCGCGGCCAACGGCAGGAATGAGCGCGGCCGTTAAAATTGCGCAAATCGCGGGCATTTTCTTTTGCCTGCAACAGGGCCATATCCTTTGACCAGACAACTGGTGCAGTTCAAAGTTAAAGTAAACCTTGCCGCAGCGGCTGGCTGCCTGTGGTAAGGTGCCACGCAGGGACTGCACGCGCAACAGGAGGTGTGAATGCCAAGGTTCGCGGCGAATCTAACCATGCTCTTTGCGGAGCTGCCTTTTCTGGACCGGTTTTCGGCTGCGGCCAAGGCTGGTTTCGAGGCGGTGGAGGTGTTGTTTCCCTATGAATTCGCAGCAAAGGAAACGCAGCGCGCGCTGCTTGCCAACGGGCTGGAGCTGGTTCTGATCAATGCGCCACCGCCGAACTATACCGGCGGTGATCCGGGATATGCGGCGGTGCCTGAGCTGGCAGACCGCTTTCAGCGCGATATTCGCCGGGTGTTGCGCTATGCAGAGGCGCTGAAGGCGGGTCATATCCATGTGATGGCGGGGCCTGCCAAGGGCGCGGAGGCGCGCAGGACCTTTGTGCGCAACCTCAAGGCTGCGGCGGAATCGGCTCCCTATCAGAAATTCACCATCGAGCCCCTGAATTCCGGCGATTTCCCCGGTTACTTCCTTGATGACTACAATCTTGCGGTCGACATCCTGGACGAGGTCGGGTGCAATAATGTCGCTCTTCAGTTTGATGCCTATCACGCCCAATTGATTCATGGGGATGCGCTCAAGGTCTGGGAGGCATTCGGCCACCGCGCCGCTCACGTGCAGTTTGCAGCCGCGCCGTCGCGTTGTGAACCGGGGCGCGGGCCGCTGGATTTCAGCGAGCTGTTTGCAGCAATCGATGCCAGCGGATACAGCGGCTGGGTCAGTGCAGAATACACGCCCAGCACCCCGCGGACCGAGGACAGCCTGCGATGGATGCGCGCGCTTCAGGCCGCGTAGGTCGCCTGTGAGCAGTACAGGCCGCGACCGCGCAGGTCGCGGCAGGCGCGGACCTTGACGCAAGCGCGGACTGGCCTTGGCACTGGCGCTGACAGGCGATGGCCGCATTGGCCTCGCGCATATGACGCCCGTGCACCGGGTAGCGTCAGTGAGCCTCGGCCCAGTTCTTGCCCTGTCCCGCCTCGACCACCAAAGGCACATCCATATGAACGGCGGGATCGGCGGCCCCTTCCATGATCTTGCGTGCGGTTTCGATCGTCTCTTCGACGTGGCCTTCCGGCACCTCGAACAGCAATTCGTCGTGAACCTGCAACAACATCCGGACCGGCAGATGTGCGATGGCCTCGGGCATCCGCACCATGGCACGCCGGATCACATCGGCGGCCGTACCCTGGATCGGCGCGTTGATCGCCGCCCGTTTGGCAAAGCTCGCGCGGGGGCCTTTGGCTGCGATTTCAGGCGTGTGGATCTTGCGGCCAAACAAAGTCTGTACAAAACCGTGGTCCTTGGCGAAGGCAACCGTGTCATCCATATACTGACGAATGCCGGGGAACCGTTCGAAATAGCGGTCAATGAACCCCTGTGCCTCGCTGCGCGGAATGCGAAGGTTGCGGGCCAGCCCAAAACCCGAGATGCCGTAGATCACACCGAAGTTGATCGCCTTTGCCTTGCGCCGGATATCCGGTGTCATCTCGTCCAGCGGCACGTCGAACACCTCAGAGGCCGTCATGGCGTGAATGTCATGGCCATCGGCAAAGGCCTGCTTCAGCGCGTCGATCCCCGCCACATGCGCCAGAATCCGCAGCTCGATCTGTGAATAGTCAAGCGACAGCAGCACATTGCCCTCTTCCGCGACAAAGGCCTCGCGAATACGGCGGCCTTCCTCGCTGCGGACGGGGATGTTCTGCAGATTGGGGTCGGAGGAGGCCATCCGGCCCGTATTGGCGCCAGTCTGCAAATAGGATGTATGGACGCGGCCGGTGTCGGGATTGATGTGATCCTGCAATGCGTCGGTATAGGTCGATTTCAGTTTCGACAATTGCCGCCAGTCGAGGACCCGTGCCGGCAGTTCATGTTCGGTTGCAAGATCCTCGAGGATATCGGCGCCGGTGGCATAGGCGCCGGTCTTGCCTTTCTTGCCGCCGGGCAGGGACATTTTGTCAAACAGGATCTCGCCCAGCTGCTTTGGTGAGCCGACGTTGAAGCTCTCGCCCGCGAGGCTGTGGATTTCATCTTCCAACGCGGCCATTTTCTGTGAAAACGCATTTGACATGCGGCTGAGCGTGTCGCGGTCAACCTTGATCCCGTGCCGCTCCATCTGCGCCAGCACCGGCACCAATGGCCGCTCCAGCGTCTCGTAGACCGTGGTGACCTGTTTCTGATGCAGTTGCGGTTTGAAGTGCTGCCAGAGCCGCAGCGTGATGTCGGCATCTTCCGCAGCATAGGGGGTTGCGTCCGCAACCGGCACCCGGTCGAAAGTGATCGCTGATTTGCCGCTCCCCAGCAGGGATTTGATCGGGATCGGCTGATGGTCAAGATAGCGCTCCGACAGGGTGTCCATCCCATGTCCGTGACGCCCCCCATTGAGGGCGTAAGACAACAACATCGTGTCATCTATGGGAGCCACTTCGATGCCATTGCGGATGAAAATCTTGGCATCGTATTTCATGTTCTGTCCGATCTTGAGGATGGCATCATCCTCAAGCACCGGCTTCAGCATCTCCAGCGCTTGCGCGAGGGGCATCTGCCCCTCGGCCAAGTCGTCGGACCCGAACAGGTCGTCTGAACTGCCGGCCTTGTGGGTGAGCGGCACGTAGCAGGCCTGGCCCGGCAAAACACAGAGCGAAATCCCCACCAGATCCGCGACCATCTCGTCGAGTCCTGTTGTCTCGGTGTCCACCGCGACATAGCCATACTCGCGGATCTGGTCGATCCATTGCTGCAGCGTTTCGGCGTCGCGGACGGTCGTATAGGTGGCCGTATCGAAGCCCGGCGCCTCCGGCATCGCCGGAGCGGCCGGGCTTTGCGCGGGGGCTTCAGGAATTGCCGGTGCCTCCACCCCGAGCTGGGTGGCCAGCCGTTTGGACAGGGTACGAAACTCCATTTCAGATAGAAAACCCAACAATGTATCAGGATCGGGATCCTGAACCGCCAGTTCCTCGATCGAGAAATCCAGCGCCATGTCGCAGTCAAGCTGAACCAGAGTCTTGGACATTTCGATCTGGTCGCGTTTTTCAATCAGCGTCTGTCGCCGCTTGGGTTGCTTGATTTCCCCGGCCCGGTCCAACAGCTCTTCGAGACTGCCGAATTCATTGATCAACAAGGCCGCAGTTTTGATCCCGATCCCGGGCGCGCCGGGGACATTGTCGACGCTGTCCCCTGCCAGAGCCTGCACATCCACCACCCGTTCCGGTCCGACACCGAATTTCTCGCGCACCCCGTCCGAGTCGATGCGCTGGTTTTTCATGGCATCCAGCATTTCGACGCCGCCGCCAACCAGTTGCATCAGGTCTTTGTCGGACGAGATGATGGTCACACGGCCCCCGGCTTCGCGCGCCCGACAGGCCAACGTGGCGATAATGTCATCCGCCTCAAAGCCTTCGACTTCCTTGCATGAAATATTGAAGGCCCGGGTCGCATCGCGCGTCAGGGGAAACTGGGGCGCAAGATCTTCTGGTGTGGGGGGGCGGTTGGCCTTGTACTGATCATACAGATCGTTGCGAAAAGACTTTCCGGAGTGGTCGAATATCACCGCCGCGTGGGTCGGTGCGTCGGGGCCGGTATTGCCCTCCACATAGCGGTGCAGCATATTGCAGAATCCGGCGACCGCCCCGATCGGCAGCCCATCCGATTTCCGCGTCAGCGGCGGCAGCGCATGGTAGGCGCGAAAGATAAACGCGGAGCCGTCGATCAGATGCAGGTGGCAGCCCTTGCCGAATGTGCCCGTGGTGTCAGCAGTTGTCATGGATCGCGCGCCCCCAAGGTCGTTTCCCAATTGGTCCGGTCCACCTTATCCGTGATCCCTCACGCGCATGCAATCGCTCAACGGGGCCAATATCACAGCCTCCCCCTTTCACCTGACGGGAAATACCTCGGGGGTGAAGGCGTCAGCCGAGGGGGCAGAGCCCCCTGCCGGTTCCCGGGCCTGCGCGGGGGCCGGGAACGCAAGCGCGTCGGTCAATGCTTGTCGGCAGAATCCTTGTGGACGAATTTGCAGTCACAATAGGGGCATTCGACGAACCCGCTGTCTTCGGGGATCTGCAGATAGACCCGGGGGTGGCCCAATGCGCCTTCGCTGCCGTCACAGGCAACGCGGTAACTGTCCACGATTTTGGTTTCCGGCGCTTCAATGGTCATCGCTGGCAGTCCTCTGGCTAATGCGGTAGTGGCTTTATGAGCCATGGCAAAACCGGGGGCAAGAGCCGCGATGACTGACGAGGCAATCCGAATCGAAGCTTTGCGTAAAACCTACAAGGGGCGCAAAGGACAGCCGGAGAAAGACGCACTTAAGGGCATCGATCTCACCGTGCCGCGAGGATCGGTCTTTGGTCTGTTGGGGCCGAACGGGGCAGGGAAATCGACGCTGATCAATATTCTGGCAGGTCTGGTGCTGAAAACGGCGGGCAAGGTCACCATCTGGGGCTTTGATCAGGATGAAAATCCGCGCCAGAGCCGGGCCTCCATCGGAGTGATGCCACAGGAGCTGAACCTCGACCCATTCTTCACCCCACGCGGCGCGCTGGAGGTGCAGGCGGGACTGTACGGAGTGCCGAAGGCGGGGCGTGACAGCGACGGGATCCTCCGGCTGATCGGGTTGGAAGACAAGGCCGAGGCCTATGCCCGGACCCTGTCCGGCGGCATGCGGCGGCGGTTGCTCCTGGGCAAAGCATTGGTACATCGCCCCAATATCCTCGTCCTTGATGAGCCGACGGCCGGCGTGGACATCGAATTGCGCCAGATGCTTTGGGAAAATGTGCGCAAGTTGAATGCAGACGGCATGACCATCATTCTAACCACTCATTACCTCGAAGAAGCACAGGAGATGTGCGACGAAATTGCCATCATCAATCAAGGCGAAGTGGTGGCGCGGGATTCGACGGCCAACCTGCTTGGTCGCCTTGATGCGCGCGCCATGGTGGTTCAGCCGGCGGCTCCCGTGACCACATTGCCGTCGGCGCCCGGCATAGAAGCAGAGACCCGGGCCGACGGGGCCGTTGTGCTCCGCTACCACAGCAATGAAACCAGCGCCGAGGCCGTGCTGGAATCGGTGCGGGCCGCAGGGATTTCCATTCGGGATGTCAAAACCGAAGAGGCCGATCTTGAGGATGTTTTCCTGGCACTGACGAAATCCGGATAGCATGGCGCAGTGCTGCGGCCTGTCCTGTTTCGTCAAGATCCCTGTCGTGACAAAAGTCGCGGGGGCTTTTCTGGGGGTGCTGTGCCAATTTCCGCAACGCCAGCATGAAAAAGACAGTTTATGCGATCTTGGTCTGGCCGTGCCGGGAGTTAATTTTTCGCCTTTTCAGAGGTTTGTGCGTGTTTTTCCCTGTCAGCAAACGAGCGTAAAATATCTTTCGCATTTTAGCGAATGTTTCGCGCGCGAAACAATACGTCAGGATGTCTGACCTTTTATTGACCCGCGGATGGTTTTAGTGGGCATTGCGGTAATATGGCGCCAGAAGAGCCCTTTGGGTCAGATTGGCCATAGCTATCAATCCCACATCCTATGAGGCGACCCGAATCCTGCGGCTTCGGGGGCTCTCCCGCCCGTCTCGATTGCATTGAAAATGCAACCTCGCCCGTTGGGCGTGGCAGCGCGCCTGCGGCGCGCTGAAGGGGGGATTGTGGCAGGACTCGCGAACAGAACAAAACGGGAATATAGAGAGGTATGTTTGTTGAGTTCGCCTGTCTTTCCAATTTCACCTTCCTGACCGGGGCGACGCATCCGGAGGAATACGTGATGCGTGCGTTGGAGCTTGGGATCGCGGGACTGGCGATCGCGGATGAAAACTCGGTTGCGGGGATCGTGCGGGCGCATGTGGCGGTGCGCGACATCGCCCGGCGGGTGGAGGAGCGGCAAGCCTGGGAGCGCGAACATACGATCATTGGACCGCCCTGCCCTGACCATCTGGCGAAAGGGCAGGAGGACGAGAGTTTCCCGATTTATGCGGTGCCGCGTCTGTTCCCCGCGGCGAGACTGGTGTTCCGCGACGCACCTGATGTGATTGCCCTGCCCCGCACCCGCATTGGCTGGGGGCGGCTTTCGCGGCTTCTGTCCTGTGGTCGGCTGCGTGCGGAAAAGGGGTCTTGTATATTGAAACTGCAGGACCTTTTGGATCATGCGCAAGATCTCCACCTGCTTCTGGTGCCACAATCGCATCCCTCACCATGCGGCGCGTATGGGTGGGGGCCGCATATGGACGCTCTGACGCGCCGCTTTGCCGGACGCATGCATCTGTTGATGGCACCTTCCTATGATGGCGCCGATACGCTGCGGTTTGCGGCACTGACAGAGATGGCCGAGCGGTATTGCCTGCCGACGCTGGCGGCTGCCGCACCGCGCATGCATCACGGGTGCCGCCGCCGCCTGGGCGATGTTCTGTCGGCCATCCGGCTTGGACTCCGGGTTGATGCCCTGGGGCGCAATGCACTGGCCAATGGTGAGCAACGCCTGAGGTCAGAAGCGGACATGCGCCGGATATTTGCCGGCTACGAGGATGCCGTGACCCGTGCCGGTGACCTTGCACGCAGGCTGAATTTCAACCTTGATGAACTGCGCTATGACTACCCGGATGAAGGGCAGGGCGAGACCCCCACCGAACGCCTGCACCGGCTTGCTCATGCGGGGCTGAAATGGCGCTATCCGGGCGGGGCAAGTCCCAAGGTGCAGCAGATGCTGTCTCACGAGCTGGCACTGATCTCGCAGCTGAAATACGAAGCCTATTTCCTCACCGTCAATGACATTGTCGCCTTTGCGCGCTCCCGCGATATTCTGTGCCAGGGGCGCGGATCGGCAGCGAATTCGGTGGTGTGCTATTGTCTCGGCGTCACCTCCATCCCGCCCGAGATCGGCACCATGGTTTTTGAACGGTTCGTGTCCGAAGCCCGGGATGAGCCGCCCGACATCGATGTGGATTTCGAACATGAGCGGCGCGAGGAAGTGATCCAGTGGATCTATGAGCGCTATGGCCGCCACCGCGCCGGGCTCTGTGCCACTGTGATCCACTATCGTGGCAAACGCGCCATTCGCGAGGTGGGCCGCGCCATGGGGCTTAGCGAGGATACCATCTCGGCGCTGTCCTCCCAGCTTTGGGGATTTTTCAGCACACAGGGGCTCGAGGCGCAGCGGATGCGGGAAATCGGCCTTGATCCCGGCGATCGGCGACTGATCCAGACCATGGATCTGGTCGAAGACATCATCGGCTTTCCCCGTCACCTGAGCCAGCACGTGGGCGGTTTCGTCATTACCGAAGGCCGCCTGGATGAGCTGGTTCCGATCGAGAATGCCAGCATGGAGGGGCGCACGGTCATTTGCTGGGACAAGGACGATATTGAGGCGCTGGGCATTCTCAAGGTCGACGTGCTGAGCCTCGGCATGCTGACCTGCATCCGCAAGGCGTTTGACCTGATGCACCAGCATTTGCGGCAGGATTTCACCCTCGCCACCCTGCCGGCAGAAGATCCACAAGTCTACGATATGCTCTGTCGCGCTGACAGCATCGGTGTGTTTCAGGTGGAAAGCCGGGCGCAGATGAATTTTTTGCCGCGGATGCGACCACGGGATTTCTATGATCTGGTGATCGAGGTTGCGATTATTCGTCCGGGGCCGATCCAGGGCGACATGGTGCATCCCTATATCCGGCGTCGCAATGGCGAGGAGCCGGTCTCTTTCCCCTCGGATGCGTTGGGCGAGGTGCTTGGAAAGACCCTCGGTGTACCGCTGTTTCAGGAGCAGGCGATGCAGATCGCCATGGTCGGAGCAGGCTTCACACCCGAGCAGGCCGATCGCCTGCGTCGCTCGCTTGCGACCTTCAAGAAACACGGCTCGGTCAGCGAGTTCCGCTCGCTGTTTTTGCGGGGAATGGCGAAAAACGGCTATGATGCCGAATTTTCCGAGCGATGCTTTTCCCAGATCGAGGGGTTCGGCTCCTACGGTTTCCCCGAAAGCCACGCGGCGAGTTTCGCGCTGCTGGTCTATGCCTCGGCCTGGATCAAATGCCATCACCCCGGCATTTTCGCCTGTGCGTTGCTGAATGCGCAGCCAATGGGGTTTTATGCCCCGGCGCAGATCGTGCGGGATGCGCGGGACCATCAGGTCGATGTCCGGCCGATCTGCATCAACAGCTCATATTGGGACAATACGATGGAGCCCGACGCGCGGGGCGGGTTGGCGCTGCGGCTGGGGTTCCGGCAGATCAAGGGGATATCGGAAGAGGACGCGGGCTGGCTGACGGCGGCCCGCGGCAATGGGTATCACACGGTCGAGGACGTCTGGCGCAAGGCGGGTCTTGCGCCACGGGTGATCGAGCGGCTGGCAGAGGCGGATGCCTTTGCCACGCTGGGCCTGAACCGCCGGGAGGCGCTCTGGGCGGCCAAGGCGGTGTCGGCGGCAAAACCCCTGCCGCTGTTCGCGCGCGAGATTGATGGCGAAATCATCGATGAGCCCGACGCCAACCTGCCGAAAATGACCCTCGGCGAAGAAGTGGTGGAGGATTATGTCGCCATGCGCCTCAGCCTGAAAGCGCACCCGCTGGCGTTGCTGCGGGACCGGCTGACACCGCCGGGCAGCTGACCGCCCGAAAGGGCACCGGGGACGGCGGCGGCGCACAGGAGAAAAGCCCCGGCGTGCAAAAGCCTGCCAAACCCGCGTATCCCCGGTTTCCCAACCGCACGTCTGCCTGTAGAACCGGGCAAGAACCGCGATCACCGCACGGAGATGTAACATGCCTGCACCCAAACCCGTTGTCCTTTGTATTCTCGATGGTTGGGGCAGCGCCGAACCGGGCCCAGCAAATGCGCCCTATCTGGCAAAGACCCCGACGCTGGATGCCATCATGGCCAAAGGCCCCGTGGCCAGGCTGATCACCCATGGCCCTGATGTGGGGCTGCCAAGCGGGCAAATGGGCAATTCAGAGGTGGGGCATACCAACATCGGCGCGGGCCGGGTGGTGGCGATGGATCTCGGCCAGATCGACCTCGCCATCGAGGACGGATCGTTTTTCAAAAATGACGCGCTGCAGGCGTTCATCGCGAGGCTGAAAGAAACCGGTGGTGCGGCGCATCTGATGGGGTTGGTTTCCGATGGCGGCGTGCATGGCCACGTGACCCATATCCTGGCCGCAATCAAGGCGATTGCAGATGCGGGCGTGCCGGTGTGGCTGCATGCGATGACCGACGGGCGCGACGTGGCTCCGAAATCGGCGCTGGGCTACCTTGATCAGGTTGAGGCCGGAATGGCCGCAGGGGCCAGAATCGCCACCGTCACCGGGCGCTACTATGCGATGGATCGCGACAACCGTTGGGAGCGGGTGTCGCAGGCCTATGAGGCGATGGTCCATGGCAGGGGCCAGTTCACGGCTGAGACGGCGGCGGCGGCGGTCGAGGCCTCGTATGGTCGCGACGAGCTTGATGAATTTGTAAAAGCCACAGTGGTCGGGGATTTCAAAGGTATACGGGAGGGCGACGGGGTCTTTTGTCTCAACTTTCGGGCCGACCGCGCACGGGAAATCCTGCGGGCCATCGGCGAGCCTGAGTTTGCCGAATTCGACGTCGGCACCCGCCCAGATCTGGCGGCGTTGCTGGGAATGGTCGAATACTCGGACGGCCACAATGCCTATATGACGACGGCCTATCCCAAGACGGCGATCGTAAACACGCTGGGGGAATGGGTGGCAAAGCAGGGCAAGCGTCAGTTCCGGCTGGCCGAGACCGAGAAATACCCGCATGTGACGTTTTTCCTCAACGGGGGCAAGGAAACCCCCGAAGTCGGCGAAGATCGCGCGATGCCAAAATCGCCCAAGGTCGCGACCTACGATCTGCAGCCGGAAATGTCGGCACCCGAGGTGACCGAAAAATTCGTCGAGGCCATCGCCGCTGGATATGATCTGATCGTGACGAATTACGCCAACCCCGACATGGTGGGCCACACCGGTGACCTGCAGGCCGCAATCAAGGCCTGCGAGGCCGTGGACCAGGGCCTCGGGCGGGTGGTGGAGGCCCTGAAAAAAGCGGGCGGCACCATGATCGTGACCGCCGACCACGGCAATTGCGAGCTGATGGTGGATCCGGTCACCGGCGGCGCGCATACCGCGCATACCACAAATCTGGTGCCCGTGGCGCTGGTGAACGGGCCGGAGGGGGTCAGCTTGCGGGATGGCAAACTCGCGGACCTGGCCCCGACACTGCTGGCTCTGATGCAGTTGCAGCAGCCCGAGGAGATGACCGGAGAGAGCCTGCTGGCATGAGGCAATTCAGCGCGCTGATTGTGGCATTGGCCTTTGCGCTGACCGCAGCCATGCCGACGCCAGCCGCGGCCCAGTCCCCGACGGAGGCCGCAGCCGAAGCGGCCCGCGCGCTGGAGGCCGCCTCGGAGCGGATGGATCAGGCCAAAAGCGCCGCAGATCGGGTAAAGGCCCTGACCGAAACGGTGCGCGCCTATGAGGCGGGCCTTCAGGCCATGCGTGACGGATTGCGCCGGGTCGCGCGGCGTGACACCCAGCTCACCACCCAGCTGAAGGCGCGCGAGGATGAGGTGGCAGACCTTCTGGGGATCATCACGACCATTGAAACCTCGACTCCGCCGGTGTTGATGCTGCACCCATCGGGCCCTTTGGGGGCAGCCCGTTCGGCGATGATGCTGGCCGAGGTCACACCGGGGCTGCAGACGCGTGCAGATGCCCTGCGCAATGATTTGCAGGAGGTCCGCGATCTGCGCCTCCTGCAGCAAAGCGCGGCGCAACGTCTGGAGGAGGGGTTGCAGGGCGTACAGGCGGCCCGCGCGGCCCTGTCTACGGCGATCGCCGACCGACAGGATCTGCCGAAACGCTTTACCGATGATCCGGTCCAGACAGCTATTCTGATTTCCTCGACCGAGACGCTCACCGGGTTTGCCGATGGGCTGGCCCTGATTGCAGAGGCCAACGGGGTTGAGACCAGCTCGGCCGATATCTCGGACCAGCGGGGCGACGTGCCGCTTCCGGTAGAGGGGCTGCTGCTGCGCCGTTACGGCGAGCGCGATGCAGCAGGCGTTGTACGGTCGGGCATTTTGGTGGCGACCCGGCCCCGGGCGCTCGTTGTCAGCCCGACGGCTGCCACCATCCGCTATCTCGGCCCGCTTCTGGATCTGGGTCGTGTGGCCATTCTGGAGCCGCAGCCGGACACATTGTTCATCCTCTCCGGATTGGCGGAGGTGTTTGGCGAGACGGGTCAGGTGATTCCCGAAGGCACCCCCATTGGTCTGATGGGGGGGGAATCGGCGCAGAGCGGCGCGATTTTGTCACTTAGCGGTGAAGGGGGTGGAACTGGCCGGACAGAAACGCTCTATATAGAGGTCAGAATGGAAAACAGTCCCGTGGACCCTGAGACGTGGTTCCGGACCGGGCAAGGTGGATAGGCAAGAGATGAAGAAATTTGCGATGGCGGCTCTGGGCGGCACGCTCGCGGGCATTGTGGCAACGACCTATGTGGCGGCCCCCTTGCTGGCTCAGGAAAGCAATGAGACGAGCGTTTACGAGCAGCTTGACCTGTTCGGCGACATCTTTGAGCGTATCCGGGCGCAATACGTCGAAGACGTGGATGAAACCGAGCTGATCGAGGCCGCCATCGGTGGCATGCTGCAATCGCTCGATCCGCATTCCAGCTACCTGTCCCCGGATGACGCCAGCAAGATGCGCGTCCAGACCCGAGGCGAATTCGGCGGACTTGGTATCGAGGTCACGCAGGAAGACGGTTTCGTCAAAGTCGTCTCGCCGATGGATGACACCCCGGCGGATGAGGCCGGTGTGGAGGCCGGTGATTTCATCACTCATGTTGATGGTGAGAGCCTTCTGGGCCTGTCGCTGGACGAAGCGGTAGAGCTGATGCGCGGCCCGGTGGGATCGGAGATCATCATCACCGTGGTGCGGGAAGGTGAGGACGAGCCGTTTGATATTTCGATCATTCGCGACACCATCACCATGACCGCCGTGCGGGCGCGCACCGAGGGCGACACGGTTGTTTTGCGGGTCACCACCTTCAACGAGCAGACCACGCCGAACCTCGAAGAGAGCCTGCGGGAGCAAATCGAGGAACTGGGCGGTATGGACAATGTGAACGGCATTGTTCTGGACCTGCGCAACAATCCGGGCGGGTTGCTCAATCAGGCGATCAGCGTGGCCGACAGTTTCCTGGAAAGCGGCGAGATTGTCTCGACGCGTGGCCGCAACCCCGAAGACGGCGAACGTTTCAACGCGACACCGGGCGATCTGGTGGGCGGCAAACCTGTGGTGGTGCTGATCAACGGCGGCTCTGCCTCGGCCTCTGAAATCGTTGCCGGCGCTCTGCAGGACCATCGCCGGGCGATCGTGGTTGGTACCAAATCTTTTGGCAAGGGATCCGTACAGACGGTGATGCCATTGCGCGGCGATGGTGCCATGCGCCTGACCACGGCGCGATACTACACCCCGTCCGGTCGCTCGATCCAGGCGCTGGGCGTCAGTCCCGACATCATTGTCGAACAACCGCGCAGTCGTCCGGAGGCCGAGGAAGAAGAACCTGCCAGCAGCGTCTTCCGTCAGCGCTCCGAGGCTGATCTGCGTGGCAGCCTGAATAATGACAGCCTGTCCGAGGATGAGGCGCGTCAGATCGAGGCTGACCGCGAAAAAGCCGAGAAAGCGGCGGAGCTGCGCGAGGAAGACTACCAGCTTGCCTATGCGATCGATATCCTCAAGGGGCTGTCGGCATTGGGACCAAAAGACTGAAGTCCCGGGCTGAAACCCTGACGGGGGCCGGTTCATTGTATCTGCAGAAGGTCGCCCCGCCCGGGCGACCTTTTTTCGTCACCGCTCATGCGTCGATAAAATATCAGAATAGACGCCCGAATTTCGGCGGCACGGCCAGATCCAGCGTCTAAAACAGAAGGATGATGATGTTTGACCTGCCCGATTCCCCAACACTCTACAAGGCGCTCCTGGCGCGGGACGCGGCCTATGACGGGCGCGCATACGTCGGGGTGACCTCGACTGGCATATTTTGCCGCCTGACCTGCCCGGCGCGAAAGCCGAAGTATGAAAACTGCCAGTTCTTTCCGACATCGGGTGCCTGTATCGAGGCGGGTTTTCGGGCCTGCAAGCGCTGCCATCCGGTGAATGCGGCGGCGGGCAATGATCCGGTTGTCCGGGATCTGCTCGCGGCACTGGAACGACGTCCCGCACACCGCTGGACCGAAGCGGATGTCGCCGCGACGGGGGCGGATCCTTCTACGGTGCGCCGTGCCTTCAAGCGGCAATTCGGCATGACCTTTCTGGAGATGGCCCGGCAACGGCGCCTGCGCGAAGGGTTCACGACGCTCAGCGCGGGCGAATCCGTGATCGCGGCGCAGATAGATGCGGGGTTTGAAAGCGCCAGCGCCTTTCGCACCGCCTTTGCCCGGCTGGTCGGGGTGTCACCGGGACTGTTCCGCAAGGACGCGCAGTTGCTTGCCGACTGGATCGAAACGCCGCTCGGAGCGATGGTGGCGGTGGCCTGCCAGCACCAGTTGCACCTGCTCGAATTTGCCGACCGAAAGGCCCTCCCCCGCGAAGTGGCGAAACTGCAAAAGCGGCAACCCGGCGGCATTGGCTTTGGCCGCCCCACCGTGACCGATCAGGCCGCCGAGGAGCTCTCACGCTATTTTTCGGGCGAGAGCGCCGAGTTCAATACACCACTGGCCTATCACGGAACGGCGTTCGAGGCCGAAGTCTGGCGGGCGCTGCGGGATATTCCCCCCGGCGAAACGCGCAGCTATGGCAAGTTGGCCCAGGCCCTTGGCCGTCCGGGATCGAGCCGGGCAGTGGCCCGGGCGAATGGGGCCAATCAAATCGCGGTCATGATCCCCTGCCACCGGGTTCTGGGGGCGGATGGTGCCTTGACCGGCTATGGCGGCGGGTTGTGGCGCAAGCAGCGACTGATCGAGATCGAACGCAGTTTTGTGCGATCCGTGCAGAGCGCGTAGCCGCAGGCGGCAATGTCTGTGCCGCCTGCCGCGTTTCAGGTGGTTTCGAGGCAGTGACGGCGAAACGCGCGTTTCAGCATATCCAGTTCCGCCCGCAGCAACGCCACCTCGGCGCGCAGGTCATCGGTGAGAGGGTCGCCGGCGATCAGGGTGAAATCTCCCAGTTTCTGGTCGGTTTTGGTGTCGGAGATGACAAAGGTCTGCACGCCGTCCCCGATTGCCTCTGGCGGGATCTGTACGGCGAGGGTCCAGGTGCCCGGCGCCGTCTCGCTCTCGCTGAGGGTGACCGTGTCGATTGTTCGGTCCAGCAAGCGCACCGAAATCTCGGGACGGGCACTGGACGCCGGAGCATTGTCGATCTGGCCTTCCCAGGTGCCGTTGCAAAAGCGGATCTTGCTGAGGGTCAGGGCGCTCATGATGGATCTCCCGATGTGACGATCATATATTGGCGCGACGATAGCGGGCGAAGGTCACGTCACGCAGAATGACCTGATTGAGATCAGGAGCCTCAAAGATCAGATCCATCCAGATTTTTTCGATCCGCTTTTCGTTCAACCGCGAATAGGCCAGATCATATTCAACGGTGACGTCTTTTTCGCCCGGAGGCAACTCCCGGACGAATTGTTCGGTGTTGGGGCCGTGTTTGACGTTCAGACGGGCGAAAATCTCGATCGGCTGCTCGGTTTCGACAATGCAATCCATCCGGATCAGGTGTTGACGGGTGAGACCGATTGTCGCCTCGACGGGGATATCAATAACGAGTGACAGAAAGGAGCCGTCGAATTTGAACACATCCATGCGCAGACAGAAGGGGGCCAGATCTTCTTCGCGCAGATTGCGCAGTTGCCGCAGGGTGAGTTCGGAGATCGCGCAGTCATGAAAGAGCTGCACCTCCTCGCCCAGTCTGGTCTTGCTGGGCACTGATGACAGGCCGGGGACCGGCAGGGGGCCGCGCCATAGCTCCGGTCGCCAGGACCATTCGGTGCCCTGGGGGCGCGGGAAATAGGACGACCCGACCAGCGGCAGTGCCAGCCGACCGTCGGCTGTATGAATGAGCTGATCCAGGTAGAAGCGCAGTTTGCGGGCGTCGCTCCGGTGCCTGCGCAGGCGGGAGAGCGGCGCAGTGGTCGCCCCGCGTGACGCTTTTTGCCAGCGGCGCAATGTCCCTGCGTTCAACAGTCGTTCAAGGAGTCTGCCCATCCTGCCCCCGGCGCTTGCGTGCTCGTATGCCTTGCCCGTGCATTTCGCCGGGTTTTGCCTGCCATATTAAACAATTAGAGGCTACGCACAAAGCCGTTTCTGAGCCATCTCTTTTGCGCTCTTTGGAGGCAGGGTCACCCTTTGACGGCGATTGCGGCTTCGGCGGTGATGCTTTGGGGGTCCGTTCGTGCGAGGGGGCGTTTGCTGCGCAAAGGGGCGGACTCACCCGGTGAGGCCGGCGTCGTGACCTTTGCCAACTGGGTGGCGTTGCGCGTTGCGCGCATGAATTCCCGGATCAGGCGCGCGCCTTTTTCGCCGAGAAAACTACTGCCGTCCGGCGCATATAGCGCCACCGAAACCAGATGGCCGCGCACGACAAACGCACCGCGCCAGTGGGTGCCGCTTGCGCCGGCGGCGGAATGGCCATCCAGATGCAGTTTCACCAGTGGGATTTCGGTGTCGCGGCGGGTCTCCAGAACCCGTGCAGCGGTGCGCGATGAGGTGAAGGCGGTTCGCAAAGCTTCGGCCGAGGGGGCGGGCGTATTTGCGGCCACCGATCCGACGGTCGCTGTCAGCAGTGCACCATCGTTTGCGCGCAGCCCTCCAAACGCCCTCAGACTTTCGCAGCGGGCCAGCAGGGCGAAGCCGCCTGTGGAGGTGTGTTCCTCCATCTGGGCGTCAAAGCAGAAGCCGTTGGGGGCCGCCAGAATGAGCTTTCCCTCGCCAAAAACGGCCGTCAAAGTCCGGCCCCGGGTCAGCCCGGGATGCGATAGGTTCTCTCCCGGGGGGGCGAAGGCCAGCCGATTGCCTTCCATGCATCCCACCAAGACAAGAGGCGCCACACAGAGGGCAAGCGCGCGCAGGAGGGACAAGCCCGCCCGCTGCTGGATCTTCTGGAGCGCGGCTTTCCCCGCTGTCTGTACCCTCGTGTCGATCACATCTGTCCTCGTGGCAGGCCAGGGCCTATTGTCCTAACGGAGGTCGGTAGCCCTGTTTTGCTTACCCAAAAGATGTAAACGCAGCCTTGAAACGGGACAAGGCCTATCAGAGCCTGACCGTCGATCCCTTGAATTGAGGCGAGAACACGCTTACCTGACGCCCCTTCGCATGGGCATTGCCCTGACCGGGGGCCTGTTGCACCATGACCGGGCTTGCGGTTTCCTTTGATCGGGCGATCATGTCATCTGAACCAAATGCCCTGCGCCCCACGGCGTCCCTGACTGACTGAAAGGACAAGGCGTGGAGCCGAGCCTGTTTGCCTTCATCTGGCGCTATTCAAAACGGCAGCAGCTGGGGCTCTTGCTTTTGACCATGCTGACCTTTCCGTTTCTCTATGCCACGCTGGAGTTGCCGAAACGGATTGTGAACGATGCCATCGGCTCCCCGACCGGGATGGTCGAGCTATGGGGGCGGCGGCTGGCCTCCGAGGATTACCTGCTGGTGCTGTGCCTTGCTTTTCTGGGCGCGGTTCTGGCCGGCGGCATGATGAAAATGCGGTTGAACACGATGAAAGGCATCATGTCGGAGCGCCTGTTGCGCCGTCTGCGGTATCAGATGATCGCGCGGATGATGCGGTTCCCGACAAGCTACTTCCGCACCACCAGTCAGGGCGAAATGGTGTCGATGATCACCTCCGAATCGGAGCCCATGGGGGGATTGATGGGCGATGCCGTGGCCCAGCCTGTCTTTCAGGCCGGACAAATGCTGACCATCGTTTCCTTTCTCTTTGTGCAAAGTGTCTGGTTCGGTCTTGCCTCCGTCGCGCTGATCCCGCTGCAGGCCTGGCTGATCCCGATGATGCAACGCCAGATAAACCTGCTGAACAAGGATCGTATTGCCGAGGTCCGGGCGCTGGCAGCAGAGATCGGCGAAACCGCGGCCGGGTTGAGCGATCTTCGGAACAATGGCGGCTGGCGGTATCGCCTGGCGCAGATTTCGAACCGTCTGGGGCGCCTGTTCGAAATCCGCCGACGGATCTACACGAAGAAATTCTTCATGAAGTTTCTGAACAACCTGATCGGTCATCTGACGCCGTTTTTCTTCTACTCGGTCGGCGGGGTTCTGGCGATCCGGGGGGAGATCACGGTGGGCGCGCTGGTGGCGGCGCTGGCGGCCTACAAGGACCTGTCAGGGCCATGGAAAGAGCTGCTGACCTACTACAATCAGGTACAGGACATGTCGCTGCGCTGGCAGGTCATGGTCGAGAAATTTGCCCCTCCCGGCATGATCGACGAGCAGCTTTTTGAAGGCGAGCCGACCGAGCTGCCGCACCTGCGCGGTGCGATCGAGCTGCGTGATGTCACGGTGAAGGACGCAGAGGGAAAGCCAATCCTCGATGGTCTGACCCTGACTATTCCGGCGGGTGCGCAGGTGGCGATCCAGAGCACTTCGGCAACGGAGCGTCAGGCGCTCGCGCAGTTGCTGACACGGGATGTGTTGCCCGCGCGCGGCGAGGTGGTCATTGCGGGCCGCCCGCTGCGGGAGCTGCATCAGGGGGTCATCGCCGCGCGGATCGGCTATGCCTTCAGCGCGCCCTATCTGTTCGACGGCTCTTTGGGGGACAATGTGCTGATGCCGCTGCGCAGCCGTCCCCGGGCCTCTGACATGGAGCTGGATGCAGCGGAGCGCGCCGAATCCCTGCGGGCGGGGAACAGCCCTGACCCGCTCCATGCCGATTGGGTGAACCCGGACCTCGCCGGATTGGGCTCCGACGAAGATCTGCGCGACTGGTGGTTTCAACTAGTCGAGGCGATGGGCGTCGATGGCCAGCTGTTTCACCGCACGTTGCACGCCCGGCTGCATGACCGTCACAGGGCGCTCGAAGCCCAGATTAAAGCGCTGCGGCCACAGATCGAGGCGCGATTGGTGGAGCAGGGCCTGCGCGATGTGGTCTACAGATTTCTGCCGGATCGCTACAACCCGGCCTTGCCCCTGGCCGAGAACATGATGTTTGCCTTCGCGGTGGAGCCGATCCCGACGGCCCTGTTCACAGACCCCGACGGCCCGTTCCAACGCGTCTTGCGTGCTGAGGGGCTGGAAGACGAGACGCGCAATATCAGCCTGGCTCTGCTGGATACACTGCAGCGCACCTTTGGCAGAGGCGAGACCGGACATCCCCTGTTTCGCAGGCTGGGCCTGGATGAGGACCTCTATGTGCGGATTACACAGGCCGCAGATCGCCACGGAGCGGGGCAGACTCTGAGCCGGGAGGATCGCGCGTTGCTGTGTACGCTTCCGTTTTTGCTGACAGAGGAACAGATTGGCTCCGGCCTGCCGCGGGCGTTCAAAAATCACATCCTGCGGCTGCGCGCCCGGCGCGGTGATTTGTTGCTGTCCGACTGCGCCGGTGTCTTTCGCCGTCTCCGGGCAGATGAATATGCGCGCAAGTTGACGGTGCTGGAAAACGCCCTGTTTGGCCGGGTCGCGGCTCATGCGGGGGCCAAAGGTCAGGCGGTAGAGGATGTGGTCGCCGATGTGATGGCCGACCATGACCTGAAGGCCCGGCTTGCATTGATGATCTACGACCTGCCGACAGGCCTTGGTGGTGCGCTGCTGGCGCCGGTGTTTCGGGAACGGGCCGCGTTCACGCGCGCGGCGATCAAGCGGCCGGATGTTTTGATCCTGGAGCGCGTACTGGCGAGCCATGATGCCGACAGTCGCCTGAAAACCCGGACGAGATTACAGACGCTGTTGCCGAAAACCACGATGATCCACATTGAGGATCACTTTGAGAACCCGGACCGCTATGATCTTTTTCTGGAGCTGAAAGACGGCCGTCTGGACGGCGCAGTCGGTGGCGCTGTGTCACCGGGGGCTGGTGCTGAAAACGCCGGCGATGATTTCGACCGAAAGCTGGCGGTCGTCAGCGATGTGGACCTGTTCAGGCCTCTGGACGCGCGGCATCGCCGATTGCTGGCGTTTTCGGCCTCATGGGTTCGTGTGCCGACCGGTGCAGCGGTCTTTCGCGCAGGTGAGCCGGGCGATGCGGTTTATCTGTGCCTGTCGGGGCAGGCAGAGCTGCGCTTCCCGGGGGAGGTGGGGCATCTCAATCTGGTCGGTCCCGGTCGGTTGATCGGTGACCTGGCCGTGATCGTGGACGAGCCCCGCCGCCTGGATCTGATCGCAGCAGAGGATTGCGTCTTCCTCCGCATCGGCGCCGAGGAATACCGGACCGTCATCGAAAGCGATATTTCGGTGGCGCTGCAGCTGCTGCAGATGGTGTCCGGCCATTTGTCAGGTGCGGCCGTCGCATTGCAGGAAGCGCGCGCGGTACAGGCAGGCACACTGCGCAGCATCAATCCGGACCCCGCATCATAGCCCGTTGCCGCAGGCGCGCCTGAAGGCCACCGTGTGGCTGGTTTCAAAGGCCCAGCATCGCGCCGGTGACGTTGACGCATAAGGCCTGATTGCAATTGACGCCAAGTCCCCTTATCTGAGGGCAAACCGCCACCCAGGCAGAGGCCAATAGATGAACTGGATCACCAACTACGTCCGCCCCAGGATCAACTCGATCTTTTCGCGCCGCGAAGTGCCCGAGAACCTGTGGAAGAAATGCGATGAATGCGGCACCATGCTGTTTCACCGTGAGTTGAGCGACAATCAGAACGTCTGCACCAACTGCGGCCATCATATGCACATTACCCCGCGAGACCGGTTTGAGGCGCTGTTCGATGCGGGTGTCTTTGCCGAGGTCAAAGTGCCGGAGCCGGTTGTCGATCCGCTGAAGTTCCGCGACCAGAAACGCTATCCGGACCGGATGCGTGCGGCACAGAAGAAAACCGGCGAAAAAGAAGCGATGCTGGTTGCTACGGGCGAAATCGGCCGCACGCCGATCGTGGCCTGTGCGCAGGATTTTTCATTCATGGGCGGCTCCATGGGCATGTATGTCGGCAATGCGATCATCGCAGCCGCACAGGAGGCCGTGAAGCTTCACCGTCCGTTGGTGCTGTTTTCGGCGGCCGGGGGCGCGCGCATGCAGGAGGGGATCCTGTCGCTGATGCAGATGCCACGCACCACCGTCGCCGTGCAGATGCTGAAAGAAGCCGGGCTGCCCTATATCGTTGTCCTGACGCATCCGACGACCGGCGGGGTCACGGCGTCCTATGCGATGCTTGGTGATGTGCATATTTCAGAACCCAACGCGTTGATTTGTTTTGCGGGCCCCCGGGTAATTGAGCAGACCATCCGCGAAAAGCTGCCCGATGGGTTTCAGCGGGCGGAATATCTGCTGGATCACGGGATGCTGGACCGGGTGGTGGCGCGCACCGAGATGCGCGCTGAATTGATCACCATCATCCGGATGCTGCTGAACTTGCCGCCGCAAGTGCATGGCGATCTGCCCGCGCCAGAGCCGGTGGCGGCGATTGAAAACGTCGAAACCCCCTCCGAACCTGTCGCGACTGCAGAAACAAAACCGGAATAGCCGCGCAACACTCTGCGCCAACGGGCCTGCCATTGCCACCACCGGGGACACCCAGCGGGCGCAGGGCGGGCCTTTTTTGATCCCGAGGCTGAGAATAGCTATGACCGCTGATATGATCCCAGATACATCCGATGCCATTCTTGCCCGTATGATGGCGCTGCATCCGAAGGTGATCGATCTGACGCTGGATCGGGTCTGGCGTCTTCTGGCCGCATTGGACAACCCGCAGGAAAAGCTGCCACCGGTGATCCATATCGCAGGCACCAACGGGAAAGGATCAACCCAGGCAATGATCCGGGCCGGCCTGGAGGGCTGGGGCAAATCCGTGCACGCCTATACATCGCCGCATCTGGCGCGGTTTCATGAACGTATTCGGCTGGCGGGAGAGTTGATCACCGAACCGCATCTGAGTGCCATCCTAGACGAGTGTTATAGCGCCAATAGCGGCGAGACGATCACCTATTTCGAGATCACCACCGTGGCGGGACTGCTGGCGTTTGCCCGGACGGATGCGGATTTCACGCTGCTGGAGGTGGGGCTCGGTGGGCGGCTGGATGCAACCAACGTGATTACGCCTGAACTCTCGGTCATTACCCCAATATCCATCGATCATGAGCAGTTTCTTGGCGATACGCTGGCCAAAATTGCCGCCGAAAAGGCCGGGATCATCAAGCGGGGAGTGCCCGTTGTCGTCGGCCCGCAGCCGGACGAAGCGATGGAGGTGATCGAGGCCACCGCCGCGCGACTGGCTGCGCCGCTGATCGCCTGTGGCCAGCATTGGCATGTATCCGAAGAGGCAGGCCGGTTGGTCTATCAGGACGAGCGGGGGCTGCTGGATCTGCCGCTGCCTGCGCTGATCGGGGCGCATCAGGTGCAGAATGCAGGGGCTGCGCTGGCTGTGCTGCGCCATCTCGGCGCTGCTGAGGCGGCCTGTGAGGCAGCAGTGACAAAGGCGCAATGGCCGGCGCGGATGCAACGCCTGAGGACTGGTCCGCTGGTCGATTTGGCGGGAACGGCAGAGGTCTGGCTTGATGGTGGGCACAATGCTGCGGCAGGGCTTGCTCTGGCGGAGGTATTGGCAAGACTGCCAGAGCGGCCCACGCATCTGATTTGCGGCATGTTGAACACCAAGGATGTGACCGGGTATCTGCGGCCGCTGGCCTCTGAGGCGCAGAGCCTGACGGCGGTTTCGATTCCCGGTGAGACGGCGACCCTTTCTGCGGCAGAGACAGAGAGCGCCGCCCGGTCGGTGGGACTGACCAGTCAGTCGGCGGATAGCGTCGCGGCGGCGTTGCAGGCGGTCCTGACCCGGGACCCTGATTGCCGGGTTCTGATTTGCGGCTCGCTTTACCTCGCCGGCCATGTTCTGCGCGAGAATGGTTGATGTGAACAGGGTTGACGGGACTGCGCCGGCCGTGTTGCGTTTCATATCGGGAGGGGGGGCTCCCGCCCGTCTCGGCAGCATTATCATGCGGCCTCCCCCGTTGGGCCGGGCGCCGCTGACGCGGCGCGGTTGCGTGGCGACCGGTCGGCCCGCCCAAATTCGGTGACCGGGGCACAAATTCTACACAAGCGGTTGCCGTGGTGATGTAGTGGTGCCTGTGGTGCCGATTTGGGGCCGCCCCCAAACCGGCCTCCCCTGTGCGTCCCTCAGGCACCTGTTCAGTTCAGGCCAGCATCAGGTCAGCTTTGTGCCCAATTCTTGTCCTGCATTTCACGCAGGCGGGAGGCCGTGCGTTCGAACTCAAACGCACCGTCGCCTTCCATATAGAGGTACTCGGGCTCGGCTGCGGCGGAACAGATCAAGCGCACGCGGGCCTCATAGAGTGCATCGACAAGCGTCACGAACCGTTTGGCTTCATTGAAGTTTGAGCGCCCGAGGCTGGGAATGTTCTCCAGTACCAGAACCTTTACCGCATCGGCTATGGTGAGATAGTCACCGGGTCCCAGCATCGTGCCGCAGAGATCAAAGAAGCTGGCTCGGGCGACGCCGTTGCGATAGGCGGGCAGGGTGACCGTTCGCCCCTTGACGGTCAGGGAGAGAGGCTCGGCGGAGCCACCGGTGAGGTCGCGCCAGATCGCGTCAATTTCGGCTCGTGTTTCGGCGTTGAGTGGCGTGAAATACACCCGGCTCCCGGTCAGGCGGTTCTGACGATAATCATGCGGGCTGACCATTTCATGGACGTGCATCTGCTGTTTGATGAGGTCAATGAAGGGCAGGAAAAGCTGGCGGTTGAGACCGTTTTTATACAGGTCGTCCGGCACCCGGTTTGAAGTCGTGACAACAGTTACGCCCGCCTCGAACAGGGCTTCGAACAAGCGCCCGACTATCATCGCATCGGTGATATCGGTGATCTGCATTTCGTCGAAGGCGAGCAACCGGACCGAGGCAACCACCTCTGCGGCGACGGGGGCCAGCGTATCCTGGACACCCTGTTCCCGCGCGACATGCATCTTTGCGTGGATCTCCTGCATGAAGGCGTGGAAATGCACCCGGCGGCTGGGAATATCGTCGAGGCTTTCGACAAACAGATCCATCAGCATTGATTTGCCGCGCCCGACTCCGCCCCACAGATAGAGCCCTTTGACATCCGGTCTCACGGCCTTGCGAAACAGCCCTTTTTTCACCGGCTCGGCCCGCAGGCCGTCAGCAATACGATCGAACTCAGGCAGCACTGCCTGTTGCGCGGCGTCGGGCTGGATCTGCCCGGAAGCCACGCGGGTCTGATAGAGGGTGCTCATATGTGTCATAGGCAAAGCCATAGCCGGATGATTTTACAAAGGAAAGCCACAGGGCAGCACAGCATGAACAGGACCGTTCAATTTTTCTAATGTATGGACACAAAACTCCTGAATTGACGCGGCCGCGGGAATGGCGACACTGCAACAAACCCTCGTTCCCGGAGACCCGCTATGGACCGTCAGGCGCCCCTGTTCACCCCAGTTTTGCTTGTGGGCTGCCTGATCATCATGGTCAGTTTTGCGATACGGGCGTCATTTGGCGTCTTTCAGATCCCGATCGCCGAGGATTTCGGTTGGCTGCGGAGTGAGTTTTCACTGGCCATTGCGATCCAGAGTTTGGCCTGGGGGATCGGTCAGCCCATCTTTGGTGCCATTGCCGAGAAAATTGGCGACCGAAAGGCGATTGTCATCGGCGCGGTCGTCTATGCCGCCGGGCTGGTGTTGAGTTCGGGCGCAACCACGCCGTTTGAGATGCAGAGCTACGAGTGGCTGGTGGGCTTTGGCATCGCCGGGACCGGCTTTGGCGTCGTGTTGGCCGTGGTGGGCCGCGCCAGTTCTGCCGAAAACCGCTCCATGTCGCTGGCTATTGTGACAGCGGCCGGATCGGCGGGGCAGGTCATCGGCGCGCCTGCCGCTGAATTTCTGCTCAGGCTGATGCCGTGGCAGTCGGTGTTTCTGGTCTTTGCGGGCGTCGTCCTTGCGCTGATCCTGTCGCTGCCTCTGATGCGGGCCCCAACCCCCGTGAGCAAGGCGGAGCTGGAGGAGAGCCTGGGCCAGATCCTGGTGAAGGCGTTTCGTGATCCATCCTATACGCTGATTTTTCTGGGCTTTTTCAGTTGCGGCTATCAGCTTGCCTTTGTGACCGCGCATTTTCCGGCCTTTGTGACCGAAATGTGCGGGCCGATCATGCCGGGGGGGATGCTGCATGGTTTGGGGATCACCACCACCTCGACCCTGGGGGCGGTGTCGATTTCGCTGATCGGGCTGGCCAATGTCGCGGGCACCCTGCTGGCGGGTTGGGCTGGGAAATATTACTCCAAGAAATACCTGCTGGCGGGTATTTACACAGCCCGGACGATCGTTGCCGCTGCCTTTATCCTGCTGCCGATCACACCGCTTTCGGTCATTTTGTTCTCGGTCGGGATGGGGTCCCTCTGGCTGGCGACGGTGCCGCTGACCTCGGGGCTGGTCGCGCATATCTATGGGCTGCGCTACATGGGGACCCTCTACGGTATCGTGTTCCTGAGCCACCAGATCGGAGGCTTTCTGGGGGTCTGGCTTGGCGGTCGCATGTATGACATTTACGGCGACTACACGATGGTTTGGTGGATTGGGGTCGGTGTCGGTGCGTTTAGCGCGATTGTCCACTTGCCGGTGCGGGAGAAACCGCTGACCGGGGTCGCCGCCTGAACGAAGCCTGAATCAAACCTGAACGCCGTGTCGCGCTGGTCGGTCAACGCCGGAGTCCCTTGCTGTGATTTTCGTGGATTATCCGAGCGATTTCCTGCGGGTGCGTATACACGATCCCATGACCTGCGTCCTCGATCACGCTCTGTCTTGCCGCGCGATTCAGTTCGGTCATACGTCCGATCACACTGGCCGGAATGATCCGGTCGGAGCCCCCCCAGATTGCGAGGACCGGAAGCCCCTGCCGGTGGAGCACACGGTGGGCCTCATCAAATTTCTCGCGCAGGAGACCGCGCATGGCGGCCAGATTGGATGGCAGGAAGCCCCGGCGCCGGATCTGTGCGCGCTGAGCTGCGGTGACTTTTGCCGGGGTGTCGCCGTCTGACAATTCGGTGTTTATATATCGTCGTGCGACCATCGGATAAGTCCATTTCAGGACCCATTCCCGAAGCCGGGGATGTTCTTGTGCATAGGCGGCCACCGGTGTCCGTGGTGTATGAAGCCCGACCGAGGCGATCAAGACCAACTGCCGCACCCGGGCGAGGTTTTCGGCAGCAAAGGAACTGGCGATACAGCCTCCGACGGAATAGCCGATCAGGGTAAAATCCCCGACGATGCCTTCATGCGCCAGCAAATCCTGAAGCTGCTGGTGGAAAAAGGCGCGGTCCTGCGGCCCGGGCACATAGTTGGAATAGCCGCGACCATATAGATCGTAGAGCAGGACGCGATAGCCCTTCTCCGACAGATGTTCCGCCAGCGGCACGAACCCTTCGGAGGGCGTCGTGATGCCGTGTACACAGACCACGACAGGCCCGCGCTCCGGGCCAATCCACCGAAAATGGGTCATTCCCTGCGTCAGCTCGGCAAATCTGCCGGGTGCAAGGCGGCGCATCGTTTCCGTGACCGGTCTGCGAAACGCCTCCTGTACCGAGGGCAGAGACACTATTCCAATTGCGAGGAACGCCAGGATCAGCAGCCAGATCATGCGGTCCGGTTCCACAGGTCAAGGATATAGCGGCCCGTCATGAGATCCAGATGGCCGCCCCCGCCATTCTTGAACAGGGTGATGGCCGCAGGATCATAGGCAGGAAAGCGGTCGAGAGAATAGAAGTCCGCCAGCACGTCCTCGCGTGCCAAGACCCCGGTTTCCAGTGGGATCTTGAATTCACCGATGTGATCCAGCGTGGTATCGAAACTGTCGCAATAAATTCTGGAACGGGTCAGCACGGTGTCATCGGCTTCGCGCATATCGGGGCGGTAGGCGCCGATCATGTTCACATGCTGCCCCGGTCGGAGCCACGCGCCCCGGAGAACCGGAGTTGTGGACATGGTGCAGGTCAGCAGAATGTCCGCCACGGGCACAGCCTGTTCGAGATCCTCTGCGACCTGCGTCCCCGGGTAGTGTGCGGCCAGAGCGTCGGCGTTGGCGCGGGTGCGGTTCCACAGTCGGATCTGTGCGTCGGGATAGGCGACTGAGAACGCCTCGATCAATGTCCCGGCGACGGTGCCTGCGCCAACGATCAGGATTTCGCGCGTGTCGGGGTTGGCAAGCCGGAGCGCCCCCAGCAGCGTATCGCCTGCGGTTTTCCATTTGGTGACAAGATGGAAATCAATCAGCGCCTCCAGTTGCCCGGTCGCGTCCGAGAACAGCGAGACGCTGCCATTGACGCCAGGCAGATCACGGCTGCTGTTGTCTGGAAAGATCGTTGCGGTTTTGACGGCGATTCCCAACCCGTCGATCCAGGCGGAACGGGACAAAAGCGTGTCGGTCCCGCGATAGAGAAACGTATCACCGACTTCGGCCTTGGGGCGCTGGTGTCCCGACGCAAGGGCCTCTGTCAATGAGATCCAGTCCAGCAGGGCCTCGCCCTCGGCAAACCCGATCTGAACAAGGCTCATCG
Source organism: Phaeobacter sp. B1627 (assembly GCF_006265095.1). Taxonomy (GTDB): domain Bacteria; phylum Pseudomonadota; class Alphaproteobacteria; order Rhodobacterales; family Rhodobacteraceae; genus Epibacterium. Next base: position 33,737 of record NZ_VCNK01000025.1, on the reverse strand, counting down.
GGCTTCCTCTTCGGTCAGAAGCCCCTCCGCGACAAGGCGTGCGGCCCAGGTGTCCGGTTTGTCGAACAAATGTGTTTTCCAGCCCCGCACGGCCGCGGCGGTGATGTTTTCCGGCTTGTCATCGGTGAACAGCAGCTCATCCGGACGGCGCCCGGTCCCGGCCTCAAGCTCCGAATAGATTTCGGCGTCGGGCTTGATGCAGCGAAGATGCGCCGAGACAAACGTCTGGTCGAATTCGCGCAGGAACGGATAGGTGGTTTGGGCAATGACAAATGTCTCGGCACCGAAATTCGTCAAGGCGTAAACCGGAACGCCTTTTGCGCGCAGCGCTCGCAACAGGCGGGCGGAATGCGGAATGCCCGGGCTCGCCATCTGTATCCAGCTGTCGTGCCAGTGCCGGATTTCGTCGGACCAATCGGGATGTTGGTCCGCCAATGTATATATCGTTTCGCGAAACGGAGCCCCCCGGTCGACGTCGAGGTTGCTGCCATGCAGGTCCACTTCGGCGAAGAGAGCTTTGCGGCGCGCTTCACCGATCAGGTTGTCATAGAAGCGCTCAGGCTCCCATTCGATCAGGACTCGTCCGATGTCAAAGACGACGGCGGTTATGGGCATGGGGGGCCTTTCTACTAGCCGGAGGATCTGGGTCGGGGGCGCGTGGGGGCCCCGGGCGTGCGGGTCTCACGCCAGACTGAAACAAGACCAGCCCCGATAATCAAGGCCGAGCCAAACCATACGGAGCGATCGGGCCATTCGGAAAACACGATCACACCCCAGAACACGGCAAGCGGCATGGCAATATATTCGAAGGGAGCGACGAGGCCTGCTTCGCATTGGCGGTACGCCTGACCCACGAGATAGCCTCCGATTGCGCCCGATACTCCGGCGATGGCGAACAAGCCCCATTCTACACCATGAGGCCAGGCCCATGCCCGTAAAATCAAATCGGGAAGCGGAGCACCTGTCGCCCATGCGCCGTGGCCAAACAGCAATCCGGCAAGTGCGCTGATGACCAGAAACCCCAGGGTGGGGTAAAATGACAGAGTGGAGGCCTTGTCCAAACCGCCGGCGCGGCGCGTCAAAACATGCAGGGTCGCATAGCCGCAGGCACCAAGGAAGGGCAGCAGGGCATAGGGTTGAAAGGTGTCCGCACCGGGCTGCACGATTACGAGGATTCCCACAAACCCGACGAGAACCGCGCCCCAGCGCCATGGGCCAACTCTTTCGTTGAGAAACAGAACCGACAGTGTCGTGACAATCAATGGCGTGGCAAAGGCAATTGCGACCGCTTCCGCCAGAGGCAGTATCGCCAAACCGGAAAAGAAGCAGAGGTTGGCAAATGTCACCGCCGCTATGCGCAGCAGATGGAGCTTGATGTTGCGGGTCCGCAGCACGCCATAGCCGCCTTCCAGCGGAATGATGATGACCAAAAGCAAAAGGAGCGCGACAACCGACCGAAAGAACACGACCTGATAGAGCGGATAGCTGTCGGACAGAAATTTGAAGGTCACATCGATGACAGAGAAAGCCACAGCCGCGCCAGTGGCTGCAAGAATGCCCAATGCATTGGAACTGACCAAGGTTGTGCGCATTTCCGGGATCCTTTCCCGGTGGTTGTGGCCCATGCTTTGCCCGAGGGCAATCAGATTGGCCGAGAGATACAATGAAGAAGTGTACCAATTTTTGCTTGGTTCAGCTTTCAGAAGCGGCGTCGCGGCGGCGGAGGTTCGCGGTGGGCAGCAAACGTGCGGAAATGCGGCGGATAATGCCTTGGTTTGACTACGGATGCCGAGGGCGCTCAGACGCGCTTGGCCGCGCGGATTTCCCGCTCAAGCGTGTCGAGAAAGCGCGACCGATCCGCCTTGGTGAACCCTTTGCCGCCGCCCTGCATCCCCAAAGGGTTCGCGGCACGCAGATCGGCCATCAGGTCGCGCATTGCGAGCTGTTGGCCGATATTGGTCGCCGTAAAAGCCTCGCCGTTGTGCCGCAGGACACGGGCGCCCGCCTCGATACATTTTGCGGCGAGAGGAATGTCGCCGGTCACCACGATATCTCCGGGGCCGCAGCGATCTGCAATCCACATGTCGGCCTCGTCGGCGCCGGCCGCAACGATCACGGTTTCCACCAAAGGGTTCTGAGAGGGACGCAATCCGCCGTTGGAGACCACATACATGATCAGCCCGTGACGGGTCGCCACCCGCTCTGCCTCAGCCTTCACCGGGCAGGCATCTGCGTCGATATAGAGTGCGCTCACCCTTCTGACTTGCCCGTGTTGCTGCCTTTGGCCTCGACCTTCGCTGTGGCTTTTTTCACTGACGCTTTCTTGTCTTTTGCGGGCTTTTTGTCTTTGTATTCTTCCGGGATCGGCATCCGGTTGAACGCGTCCAGCCCTGCAATCTTGTAGGCCTCTGCCAGGGTCGGATAGTTGAAGGTGTTCTGAACGAAATAATCGACAGTCCCCTTCAGGTTCAGCACCGCCTGCGCGATGTGGATCAGTTCGGTCGCCCCTTCGCCGACGATCTGCACGCCAAGCACACGGCGGGTTTTCAGCGAGAACAGCATTTTCAGCATGCCATGCTCCAACCCCATGATGTGCCCACGGGAGGTTTCGCGAAACCGCGCAATGCCGATCTCATAGGGCACGCCCCGCTCCTTCAGCTCTTCCTCGGACATGCCGCAGGTCGACATTTCCGGCACCGAGTAAATCCCATAGGGGAACCAGGGGCTTTCGGGAACAGTCGGGACATCCATCGCGTGGCAGGCTGCAACACGACCCTGCTGAAGGGAGGTGGAGGCCAGCGACGGGTGGCCGATGACATCGCCGGTGGCATAGATATGGCCAACCTTGGTCTGATAGGTCTTGCGTTCGACCTGCAGGCGGCCACGGTGGTCGGTTTCCAATCCCACCGCCTTGAGGTTCAACTTGTCGGTGTTGCCCATGCGACCGGCCGCGAACAAGAGCATATCGCCCCGCACATGACGGCCGTTTTCCAGCGTCACTTCGATGTGATCATCTTCGTCATCGATCCTTTCAATCGCCGAACCGAGGCGCAGATCGACACCGTTTTCACGGATCTGATGGGTGAATTCCTGAATCAGCGTGCGGTCGATGAAATCGAGAAAACTGTCGCGCGGCTCGATCAGAGTGACGCGGACGTCAAGAGCCGAGAACATGGTGGCATATTCGACGCCAATGACCCCGGCCCCGACCACGATCAGCGAGCGCGGGATTTCCTCCATTTCCAGGAATTCATCCCCGTCCACAATGGTGGAGCCGTTGAAGGGCACATAGTCCGGGCGATAGGTGCGGGTTCCGGTCGCGATCAGGAATTTCTCACCGGTCACGCGGGTTGTGTCACCGGCCTCGATCTCGACTTCGACTTCGTTCGGCCCGATGAAATGCGCCATACCTGCAAGCACTTCGACGTGATTGCGGTTGAATTGATGTTCGAGCACGTCAACTTCGTGGCCCAGGGTGATATCGAGGCGCGCCTTGAGGTCGTCCGCCTTGATCTGGTCTTTGACCCGGTAGCTGCGCCCGTAAAAGCTGCGCTCGCGCCAGCCGGTGAGGTTAAGTACGGTCTCACGCAGGGTCTTTGACGGCACGGTGCCGGTATGAACCGAGACGCCGCCCAGACGATCCTTGCGGTCGATCACCAGCACGCGGCGTTTCAGCTTGGCGGCCTGGATAGCCGCAGTACGGCCCGACGGGCCGGAGCCGATGACGATCAGATCGTAGTCGAACCCGGATTTGGTCTCGGTCATTGCATTACTCCCGGTAGAGTGCATCCGCATGGAAGGCGACATGCTCCTCCATGAAGGTGGAAACGAAGAAATAGCTGTGATCGTAGCCCTTTTGCAGGCGAATGGTCGCATCCTGACGCTTGTCTGCGACGGCCGCAGCAAAGGCACCGGGCCGCAGCAGATCAAAGAACTGGTCGCTGGTGCCCGTGTCGATCAGAAGCGGGCCGTCGAACCCTTTGTCCCGCATCAGCAGGGTGGCATCGTGCGGTTCCCATGTGCTTTGATCCTCGCCGAGATAGGCCGTGAACTGCTTGCGGCCCCAGTCGCTGGCCGTCGGGTTGCAGATCGGCGCAAAGGCAGAGACAGAGCGGAAGCGGCCCGGCAAATTCATTGCGAGCGTCAAGGCACCGTGCCCGCCCATGGAGTGTCCCGTGATCGCCTGACGGGACATATCGAGCTCGAAGGTCTCGCCCAGAAGGGCCGGGAGGTCCTCAGCGATGTAATCCCACATCCGGAAATGAGGCGCCCAGGGGGATTGGGTCGAATTGACGTAGAAACCGGCACCTTGACCCAAATCATAGGCCTCGTCATTGGCCACACCTTCGCCGCGTGGAGAGGTATCGGGAAAGACGATGGCGATGCCCTGCTCGGCGCACCAGGCCTGAGCACCCGCCTTGGTCATGGCGTTCTCATGGGTGCAGGTCAGGCCGGAGAGGTACCAGAGCACCGGCACCGGACCATCCCGGGCCTCTTCCGGCAGGAACAGACCAAAGGTCATATCGCAGTTGGTGGATGGGCTGGCGTGGCGGTAGACGCCCTGAATGCCGCCATAGGCCCGGTTCTCGGATACGGTTTCCATCGAAGACCTCCTGAAGTCGGTGTTGGGCCTACCGCTACCGGGATGGGACAGATTAATCCAGTGTTGCCGCGTTGACTGCATCCCTTTTTGCGCGAGAAGGTTTCAAAAGGCTGAAGTCGTGGTTCCGGCAGCGCAATTTCACGCCGGGTGCGGGTTTCAGAGCAACGTATTGACCCAGGCGATGACCAGCGGCACGGTGACAATGGACACCATGGTGGAAATCAGGATCGCCGCTGAGGCGCGTTGCGGAGCGACACCATAATGCTGGGCCAGCATGTAGACATTCCCTGCGACCGGAAGGGCTGCGGCGGAGATCGCCACTGCGGCAGAAAAGGGTGCGACGGGCATCAACCACAGAACCCCGAAAGCCACGCCGGCCGGATGCAGGACCAGCTTGGAAAAGCTGAGCCAGCCTGCGACCTCGACCCGTTCGGCGGATTTCGACGCCAGCGAGGCCCCGATCGCAAAGAGAGCGCCGGGGGTGGCCGCCCCGCCGAGAATGGCCAGGAAATCATTCATCGGCGTCGGGATCGGAACCTGTCCTGCAGACCAGGCGAGCCCCCCGACAATCGACAGGATCATCGGATTCTTGAGCAGGCCAAGCCCGACGAGGCGCAGGGTGGCGGCGCTGAACCCCGCCCCGCGATGAATATTGATCAGCACGACAATCAGCGAGGAGAAGACCACCAGATCCACGGCGAGCACAATCATCATCGGCCCCACCGCGGCGTCCCCGAACAGCAGCACCATCATCGGTATGCCAAGAAACCCGACGTTGCCGATGGCTGCACATTGCGCCTCCACCGCTGCCGTCGAGATATCCTGCCTGCGGAGACCCGCGACGACGGTGGCAATGACGTAGACGCATAATGTGCCAACGAGGTAGCCGAGGATCAGGTTGGGGTCGAATATTTCGCTGAAGGAAAGGTTGGCGGCGAACCGAAAGATCATGGCCGAGAGGGGGAAGAAGAACACGAATTTCGTCAGGAAGGCGGTTGCCTCTTCGGTGAAAAATCGTGTGCGACCGGCCCAGTAGCCCAGGCCGATGATTGCGAAAAAGGGAAGCGTGCGGAAAAAGATTTCGGTCATCCCGGCGATTGGTAACCTGAGCTGACCAAAATCAAAAGTGTTTTTGCAGAGGGATCTGATCGGAGCTTTCGGCAGGGTGCTTTCCTGCTGCGAGCTTGTGCGCTATGGCTGAAACCCGCAAGAGGTCCGGGTCGGGGCAGTCTCTACGACCTGTACTCTTGCGAATATTTTGAGTGACGCCGTTGGGCGGGCAAGGGACGGCCCGAACGACGGTTCAACAGGGATGGACAGGGAATGAACCAGAGTGCAGTCGTTCTGCGCACGGGGCGGAAATTCGATCAGGTGCTTGAGGGCGCGCGCAAGGTTTTTCTGGCGGATGGCTTTGAGGGGGCCAGCGTGGATGATATCGCGCGGGTGGCCGAAGTGTCCAAGGCGACGCTTTATAGCTACTTCCCGGACAAGCGCCTCTTGTTCATGGAAGTGGCGCGCAGCGAATGTGCCCGTCACGCCGGACGGCATCTCGACATTCCCGAAGGGTCCAGCCCGGACGTGGTGCTGACCGAGGTTGCGCGGCATATGCTGTCGGTGATCCTGTCTGACTTTGGACGCAGGATATTCCGCATTTGCGTGGCCGAGACAGAGCGCTTTCCGGACCTTGGGCGGCAGTTTTTTGAAAGCGGCCCTCAGGTGGAGCGCGAAAAGCTCAAGGTTTATTTTGGCGAAGCGGTTCGGCGTGGCGAACTGCAGATCGACGATTTCGATATGGCTGCCGAGCAATGGATGGCGCTGTGCCGGGCGGATCTGTTCCCGCGATTGATTTTCAACATTCGCGACAGTGTTGATGAGGAAGACGTCGAACGCGTGGTGCGAGCCACGGTCGAGATGTTCCTCGCCCGCTACGGCGTTTAGGCGCGGGGCTGTGGCGTTTGCGGGGCTGTCGCCTAATGCGTAGTGAATTCGTTCACATGCGCGCGATAGCTCCCGTGGCAGCTGTGACATGCCTGAATGAGATCAGGCAGGGTGCGGCGCAGACTGTCCAGGGATCGCGTTTTCAGACCTTTTGCCGCGGCCTCGGCGCGTTTTGCACGCAGTTCGAAGTCCTTCCAGTTGGTCCATATGTCGGGGCGCGCGTGAGAGTTCGGATCAAAGCGTCGCTTGCGAAATCGTTTTGGAATGCTGGCGGTGGTCGCTATCAGAAAACGCCGGGTTTGTCGGGCGCTTCGGCTGTCCATCGGAATGCGGCCTGCGCTCATGTCGGTGAGCGCGGTCAGGGCGACTCTCTGACTGTTCATCAGGGCCATGCGTTTCTGGATGTACTTGTCGGCAATGTGGGGCGTGCCGGTCGTCGCCGGAGCACCGATCACCAGCGCCAGAACGACCCCCAGGATCAGGGCAAAGGCCGGGGTTGGATGGGTCATGCGGCACCTGTGAAATAGCATAGGGGATCACCGGTTGACCGAATCGAATTTATGGAACAAATGTAGAACAAACCTATATTCCCTTGCCGGTTTATTGTGATGCGACACGCTTCTGGTTGTGTGTCCGTGTCATATCCGTCGTCTGAACCTGTCACCGGGGCTGCCATGCCAAATCGCCGTATTCTGTCGCTCTGGTTTCCGCGTCTCGGGGCGGAGCGCGTCTTGCGTGCAGAACAGGGCGGCATCAGCGGGCCGCTGGCCGTGGTGGGGGAAGTGTCCAACACCCAGGTTATTTCTGCGTTAAGTGCCGAGGCCGAGGCGGCAGGGCTGTGGGTGGGGCAGCCTCTGCGGGACGCCTGTGCCATGTGTGGCGGGCTGATCACCCGCAGTCGCCAGCCGCTCGCCGAGGCGCGGTTCCTGACCGCTCTGCGGCGCTGGGCGGGGAAATTCTCACCCTGGGTGGCCGAGGCGCCGCCGGACGGTTTGACGATCGACCTGACCGGCTGTGCGCATCTCTTTGGCGGGGAGGACGGGCTTTTGCCGCTGGTGGAGCAGGATTGCGCTGATATGGGGCTGAGCGTGCAGATGGGGGTGGCTGACACGCTGGGTGCGGCCTGGGCTTTGGCGCGCTACGCGGGGCTGGAGGCGGGATCGGACCGCAACGGAGACGCGATTGACCAGGAGGCTCGGGCCACCCGCTCGCGTGCCCATCGTCGGCCGGTGAAGGGCAGGCACTGGACCAGAGGCGGAGCGGCGCCCCATTCGGTGCGCCAGCCGCACAGCCAGGTCCGGGTGGCCGCGCCGGGGCAGGCCTATGGTGTACTCAGCCCCTTGCCGGTCGCCGCCCTGAGGCTCGACGACAATGTGGTCGCACAGCTCAATCGCCTTGGATTGCGGCGGATCGGGGATCTGCTCGGACAGCCACGGGCCAGCCTTGGGCGTCGCTTTGGCCGCGGTCTGGTTCTGCGGCTGGATCAGGCGATTGGCGCGGCGCCGGAACCGATTTCGCCCGCCCGCGCACCGGAGCATTTTGCCGTCCGCTTCAGCCTGCCGGAGCCGATTGGTCTGATGGAGGATATGATGGCGGCGATTGACCGCCTGCTGCCCCGCCTCTGCGCCCGGTTGGAAGATCGTGGTATGGGGGCACGTGTGCTGCGGCTTGAGGCACATCGTAGCGATCAGGCGGCAGAGGTGGTGACACTGGCACTGGCGCGTCCGACCCGTGACAGCGCCCGTATGCGTCCGCTGCTGGAAATGAAGCTGGAGAGCATCGACGCGGGCTTTGGCATAGACGTACTGCGGCTGGAGGCGGTGCAGGTGGAACGGCTGCAGGGCGTCACCCATACCGGGCATGCGGTGGCCACAGACAAGGCCCGCGCGCGTATGAACGGGGGCGGGGCGGGCAATCGGGAGCTTGAGGATCTGATGGGCCGCATCGGGGCCCGGATGGGGTTGGAGAACATCACCCGCCGTCATCCGGTCGACACTCATATTCCGGAAAAGACGGCACAGGTCATGGCCGCTGCCTGGAGTAATCCGGCACAGGACTGGCCTCATCCCCGGCGGCCGCGCCCGGTGTTGTTGTGGGCGCCTGAGCTGGTCATGGCGGAGGAACTGCCGAAGCTGCCGTTGCGATTTCGCTGGCGGGGCCGGGACTGGGCGCTGGCCAGAGCCACAGGGCCGGAACGTATCGCGCCCGAGTGGTGGCTGGATGATCCGCAGTGGCGCAGCGGGGTACGGGATTATTGGGAGGTGGTCACCGAATGCGGAGCGCGACTATGGCTCTATTTTGCCCATGGTGGCGGGGCGTCGCGGGGCTGGTTCTGCCAGGGCGCATTTGCCTGAGGTCCGGACCAGACAAGAACACTGCGGTCTGCAGCGAAGTGTTGAGGATGGGCAACCCCCGGAACAAAGGCTAGGATCCTCACATGGCGACACCTCGGTTTGACATTATCGGACAGGCGATCAGCGACGCGAGCCGCACACGGATGCTCTGCGAACTGATGGAGGGGCGATCGTTCACCAACAAGGAACTGGCGGGCGCTGCAGGCATTACGCCGCAAACCGCGACCGCGCATCTCCGCCTTTTGCAGCACGCCGGTTTGGTGATCGCGGAAAAGCGGGGACGATGCGTCTATCATCGCCTCTCCGGGCCGGATGTGGCACAGGCGTTGGAACAATTGGCGGCGATTGCACCGGCAGACAGCCTGTATCGGGCGCAGCGGCGCAAGGCGGGCGGGCTGGCGCAGGTCCGCAGCTGCTATGATCACCTTGCCGGGCCGCTGGCGGTTGCGATGACCGAGGCGCTGATGTCACGCGGCCATCTGCGAGAAAAAAACGGCGGCTTTATCCCGCACGCAGGACCGGTTTGGGCGCAGCTTGGTGTTGACCTGCCGGAACGGGCCGGGCGCGCGCCTTTTGCCCGCCCTTGTATGGACTGGACCGAACGGCGCCTGCATATTGCCGGACCAATGGGGCGCCAGATCCTGACGCGGGCACTGGACGCAGGCTGGTTGCACCGTCCGCTGCACGGTTCGATGCGGGGGCGCGGGCTGGAGGTGACACCATCGGGACAGCGCGCCCTGCACGACATATTGGGGATCGGAGCGCAGCTGGATCAAATAATTGTGTCACCCAAGCGCGAAGAGGCTTGATTTGGTGACCAAATGACCGGACGTTGGACGGTATGAGCTATCAATCTAACGGGTCTTTCCCGACGCCCCCCTATTGCGAGCAAGTTGCCTTTCACCGGCGGGAGCTGTCGATCATCCTGTCGCTTTATGGGCGCATGGTGGCGGCGGGGGAGTGGCGGGACTACGGCATATCGACCCTGCGCGATCTTGCGGTGTTCTCGGTCTTTCGGCGCACCGCCGAAAACCCCCTCTATCGCATTGAGAAACGGCCAAAATTGCGCAACCGGCAGGGCCAATACGCAGTTGTTGGCATGGACGGGCAAATTCTGAAACGGGGCAATGATCTTGGCACCGTGCTGCGCGTGCTGGAACGCAAGCTGATCCGGGCGGTCGACTAGCGCCCCTCCGCCCGTGATTTTGACCGTTTCAGATTATCCGCTTGTGCGCCGTGACGGGGCCGTCTCCCTGTGTTTCGATCCGGGAGATCGCAGCCTGCAGTGGTTCTGAGGCAACGGCCATGGCGTGCACATTTGCATGCAGGAGGGTCTCTGGGTCGCGGACCCAGGCGACATGCCCTTTCCAGAACAGGAGATCGCCTCTTTGATAATCGCGACCGCCGGGCAGGAAAGTGCCCAAATCGGCCTCCTGCGGGCCACTGTCGCCGGGGCACTCAATGCCACACAGATGGCAGCAAAGCTGCACCAGACCAGAGCAATCGATGCCCCAGCGGCTATTGCCGCCCCAGAGGTACGGCGTGCCAAGCAGCGTTTCGGCAATCGCGACCGGATCGGAGGCCTGTTCCTCCAGAGAGGTCAGGTGAGCTAGCGGCACGTAGCCCTGATCGGTTTCAGCAAACCGCCCGGTGATGCGCCTGACCGGGACCTGGCTGCCGAGGCTCAGGGACAGGAGGTCTGCGGATTTGAAATCGGGGCCGCTGTAGACATGCGTGGCAGGGGCGCTGATCCAGTGGGTCATCGCGGCGGGGGGCGCCAGATGATCCGCAGGCACCCATCCGGTATAGCCATCCCTGACGGCGCGCAGTTGGCACCACTCACCCTGCCGCGCGAGGATCTCGACCGCCGCGCCCATCAGGATCTGGCGTGCGCGGTCACCCTCCGGACGCGTGCGCAAGTCCGCAACCGGCCGACAGATACGGGCGAGGTTCATATGGTGTCCTTTGGCGGCGCCAACATCTCTGGCAGAGCTTCAAACAAGGCCCGTATCCCTTGCCCGATACCGCCCTTGGGCCGAGCGGGTTGGTTGGTCTGGCTCCAGCCGTATATATCAAAATGCATGTAGCGGGCCTCTCCGGCGAACCGGCGCAGGAAGAGCGCCGCCGTGATCGCGCCAGCAAACCCGCCGGAGGGCGCGTTGTCGAGATCTGCGATGCCGGGTTCTATCATGGTCTCATAGGATTCGTGAAAGGGCAGACGCCAGACCGGATCACCGGCTTCAATTGCCGCCGATGCGAGGGCGGCTGCGTCGCTGTCGCGATCGGTGAAAAACGGCGCGAGATCTGCCCCGACGGCAACCCGGGCCGCCCCGGTCAACGTCGCCATGGAGATCAGCAGATCCGGATTTTCCTCCTCGGCCAGCGCCAGTGCATCGGCCAGGACCAGCCGCCCCTCCGCATCGGTGTTGTTGACCTCTACCGTCAGCCCCTTGCGGGACCTGAGAATGTCGCCGGGCCGGAAGGCTGGACCCGACACGGCGTTTTCCACCGCGGGTATGAGCACGCGCAACCGCAGCGGCAGACCGGCGGCCATGATCATATGGGCAAGGCCCAGCACATTGGCGGCACCGCCCATGTCTTTTTTCATCAACCCCATGCTGGCGCCCGGTTTCAGGTTGAGCCCCCCGGTATCAAAACAGACCCCCTTGCCGACCAGAGTGAGCGCCGGCCCTTCGGTTCCCCATCGCAGATCAATCAGCCGAGGCGCCCGGTCAGACGCCCGGCCAACGGTGTGAATCAGCGGAAAGTTGTGGGTCAGCAAATCGTCACCCGCGATTGTGGATACAGTCGCGCCGTGCACGGCGGCCAATGTTTCGACGGCTGTTTGCAGGTCGGCGGGCCCCATATCCTCGGCGGGGGTGTTGATCAGTGTGCGCGTGAGGCATTCCCCGGCGGCGATCCATTCTATCCGCTTTGCATCGACGCCCGTGGGGGCCACAAGCCTTGCCTTGGCTCCCTTGGACGGCGCGTAGCGATCAAACGCATACTGCGCCATCAGCCAGCCAAAGCACTCAACGTCGAGAGACAGGTCTGCAGGCAGGCTGTTGGCAAGGGAATATGTGGCTTCGGGCAGTTTGGCGGCCGCGGCTGCCAGTACGAAACGGGTGCGCGCGCGTGATTTGGATGTTCCGGTTCCAATCACGGCCCCCGAGGGGGCGCCGTCGGGCCCCGGAAGAACCAAAACCTGCCCCCAGCTCCCGGTGAACCCCATCGCCTGTGACCAGGCCGCAATCTGTGGCGTCTGAGTGTCGATCCAGTTCTGGCACTCTGTTTCTTCTACGCAGGAAAGGGGAAGGCTGGCCTCGGTGGGCACGGCAAAATTCGGCTGCATCGACAGGTCCTCTGTGCATGGCTTTGGTCAGGTAGACCGTTGCCGTCAGAGTATCCGTCGCAGCCGCCGCCGCAAGCCCAACCGGGCCGACATTATAGTACACGCGCCCGGAGGGCACCTTGTTCAGATTGACATGGTTCAGATTGACATGTCGTGCTGTTCCCAAACCGCCGTCAGAGAGCTCTCTCCGACCCGGATCAGGCGAAACAGCGTCGCGGCCACGGCCGGCGAATCATCTGCGTCAATTGCTGTTGTCACATCCTGCGCGATGCCGGCCATGGCGATCATGCCGATCTGCTCTGAGATCGCGATCAGGGATCGCGCGCTCTTGCGCAGGTTATCGAAATCATTTTGCCGCCACAGGCGTTCGCAATGCGTGAGGCGCACCGCCAGTTCCTCTATGGCACGACATACGACATCTTCGGCACTTGTTTCGCCAAGCTGTGAGTATAGGTCGGTCAGCTTTTGCGGGTCCAAGTGGACATGTTCCCTATGATTGACTGTCAAAATATTGGCCACCACAATTCACCTTGTATTCGGTATGCCCCCACGGCATGAGCCCAATCTGCGCCTCACTGGTTGTCAAAAGGTTTCCACAGGCTGCGTATATCTCTCGAATTTGGTATGAATTGGGGCTATCAAGCCAGTCAGTCGATCAACCGAGGTGTATGCAAATGGACTACGCTAAACCCCTGCCGAGCTATCTGGTAACGCGCTATCATGGGTGGAAAGCCACATCCTACCAGGAAAACCAGGGCTGGTATCGGCGTCTGGCCAAAGAAGGTCAGCGCCCGCGTGCGATGGTGATTTCATGCTGCGACAGTCGCGTGCATGTGACCTCGATATTTGGTGCAGACCAGGGCGAGTTCTTTATCCACCGCAATATCGCCAATCTGGTGCCGCCCTATGCGCCCGACGGTGACCACCACGGGACCTCCGCCACGGTGGAGTATGCGGTGACGGTATTGAAAGTTGCGCATCTCATCGTGCTGGGGCACTCGCAATGTGGCGGGGTTCAGGGCTGCATTGACATGTGCAAAGGCCATGCGCCGGCGCTGGAAGAGAAAACCAGTTTCGTCGGGCGCTGGATGGATATTCTGAAACCGCGCTTTGCCGAGGTGGAAAATATCGAAGACGAGCATGAGCAGGCGCGCCAGTTCGAGCGCCAGGCGGTTGTGGCCTCACTGGAAAACCTGATGACGTTCCCGTTTGTGGGCGATGCGGTAACGGCGGGCGAGCTGAGCTTGCACGGTCTGTGGACCGACATCGGCGAGGGCGGGCTGGAATGCTATGATCCAAAGAGCAACGGATTTGCTCCGGTGTGATTGCGTGAGTATCTGAACGCGTCCTCTTTCCAATCGTTTCTCGCTAAACTTGCAGAGGTTTCTGCATCTGAGTTTGTCCCTGGACGGCATCAGACATACCTGCGGTCGCCGCGCGCAGAGACCTGCCGGACTCTTTGAGTAGGGCGCGCGGCGGCCGAAAACGGCGCTCAGAAGAGCGTTTTGGGGAAAACAAGCGGTACAAATCGACGATAATGCACATTTCGCGCCGAATGGCGGCTTTCAAACCGGGTGCATAGGCTATATCACACCGCAGCCGGTCATGAGGCCGGCCTATATTGGAGAATTTATCATGGGTTATCGCGTCGTTGTCGCCGGCGCCACGGGCAACGTGGGCCGTGAAATGCTGAATATTCTGGCGGAACGCCAGTTTCCAGTGGATGAGATTGCCGTTCTGGCCTCTCGCAGATCGCTGGGAACAGAGGTCACATTTGGCGACAAGACGTTGAAGACCCAGGATCTCGACACGTTCGATTTCGCCGGTTGGGATATGGCCTTGTTCGCCATCGGGTCCGATGCGACCAAAACCTATGCGCCGAAGGCTGCAAAGGCGGGATGCGTTGTGATCGATAACTCCTCGCTTTACCGGTATGACCCTGACGTGCCTCTGATCGTTCCGGAGGTGAACCCGCAGGCCGTGCATGGGTTTGCCAAGAAGAACATCATAGCCAACCCGAACTGTTCGACCGCCCAGATGGTCGTGGCGCTGAAGCCGCTGCATGACCGGGCCAAGATCAAGCGCGTTGTCGTCTCGACCTATCAGTCCGTGTCGGGCGCTGGCAAAGAAGGCATGGACGAGCTGTGGGATCAGACCAAAGCGGTCTACAATCCTACGACGGATGTACCGCCGAACAAGTTCCAAAAGCAGATCGCGTTCAATGTGATCCCGCATATCGACGTGTTCATGGACGATGGTTCCACCAAAGAAGAGTGGAAGATGGTCGCGGAAACCAAGAAGATCATCGACCCTTCGATCAAGCTGACCGCGACCTGTGTGCGGGTGCCGGTCTTTGTGGGGCACTCCGAGGCGATCAACATCGAGTTCGAGGACTTCCTCGATGAGGATGAGGCCCGCGACATTCTGCGGGAAAGCCCGGGCATCATGGTCATCGACAAACGCGAGGCCGGTGGCTACGTCACGCCGGTGGAATGCGTCGGCGACTTTGCCACTTTCATCAGCCGCGTCCGTCAGGATTCGACAATCGACAACGGGCTGAACCTGTGGTGTGTCAGCGACAACCTGCGCAAGGGCGCAGCGCTGAACGCGGTACAGATCGCCGAGCTGCTTGGCCGCGAAGTCTTGAAAAAAGGCTGACGCGCCAATCGGCTGAAATCGGAAAGAGAGGGGCGTCCTGCGGGGCGCCCCTTGCATTTGAGGGTCGCGCACGCCAGCCTCCGGGCAGTGATTGAAACTGCAGGTGAACCCTATGCGCTTTATTTTGTCCCTCTCCGCGACACTGATGGCCTCTGCCGCTTTGGCCGATACATATTCCGTGGCAAGCCGGGTCAGCGCGGTGACGGTATATCCCAGCGAGGCGTTGATAACGCGCAAGGCCGAACTGGAGGTGCCTGCCGGACGTCACCGCATTGTCGTCCGGGGGCTGCCGGATGTGGAACTTGTCAGCATGCTGCAGGTCAACCACCCCGGACTGGAGCGCATGGGGCTGTACCTGCGTCAGGATTTTCCGGTTCATGAGGATCTCGATACGCCTGAACGCGACGCTGCAGAGGCGCGGGTAAACGAGATCGAGGCAGAGATTGCCGCCGTGCGACGCGCGGTTGCCGAGGCGCGTCTGGCCGCAGAGGGTGCCGAGGCCGTTGTCGGCTTTTTGGGCCAGCTCGGCCGCGCCCAGGCGACAGTTTTGCCAACGGCAGAGCAGCTGCAGGATCTGGTCGACACCCTTGCCGAGCAGACGGCTGCGGCGCATGAAACCATACTTCGCTCCGAAGCGGAGAGCGCGGAAATCCAAAGGCAGGTGGAAGATCTGGAGGTGCGGCGTGCGGCGGCTCAGGCCGAACTTGATGCGTTGTCCCAGCAAAACAAGGAACGGATGTATCTGGCCCTTGATGTGGTGGCCGCGACCGATACCAGCGTGCCAATCACCATTTCCTATCCCGCCTATGAGGTGTCATGGTCCCCGTCCTACGAGTTCGATCTGGAAACGGGGGCTGATCCCGTCATTACCTTGCGGCGCGATATCAAGATAACGCAGGGCACAGGCGAGGATTGGACAAACGTGGATCTGCGGGTTTCAACGTCCACCCCGAACCAGAGGATCAGCGGAACGCAGATCTATCCGGAGCTGCGCCGCATCGAGGATCCGGATCAACTGCAGAAATCCACTCAGGATCAGCGGCTCTACACCGCACATGCGACATCGCTCGATGACGCTCCGGTGATGGCGGAAGCCGCCGAAAGCAGGGTTCTTGTGGGGCGCAGCGAGGCGGGCGTGACCTACAGCTTTGCCGAACCTGTCAGTATTCGGTCGACATCCGAGCTGGTGTTCCTGAGCCTGGCGCCTGTCACATTTGCAGCGGAGGTGTCAGCCATTGCCGCTCCGATCCGGGACCAGACGGCCTATCGGGTGGCAAAAATCACGAATGAGACCGGACAGGAGCTGTTGCCCAGCGAGAGCGCCGCGTTCTTCATTGGCGGAGAGCTTGTCGGACGGCAGGGATTTGACGGCTTGATCGCAGAGGCGGAGGGCGAATTGGGCTTCGGTCCCATCGACGGTTTGCGTGTCAGTCGCGTGGTTCTGGAGCAAAGCGAAGGCGAGCGTGGCGTGATCAGCCGCAGCAATCAGCGCAATGCGACGGCAGAAATCGAGGTCGAGAACCTGACACAGGAGGCCTGGGCGCTGCGTATCACCGACCGCGTTCCCTATTCAGAACAGGAAGATCTCCAAGTCACCTGGTCCGCGAGCCCGACGCCGAGCGAGGTGAATGTTGAAAAACAGCGTGGGATACTCGCCTGGGATCTGGACCTACAGCCGGGATCAACCCGTGCAATCACCCTGAACACCCGTCTGGATTGGCCGGATGGCAAGGTGCTGCGCTAGCATCCGCAGCGGCCGTTCGTTTGAAACCGGCACAAACTTTATCGTTGGGCCAAATCCGGAACCTGCGAGCGCCGCATTTTCGCCATTCTGTCAGGTAGTCTGGATCGTGAGTGGAGCGGAGGGTGAACCATGAGCGACAGCGATGTGAAAACAACGACCGACAGCGAAGACCTTGCCTATAGCCAGACACCTTGGGGCTGCGCGCAGATGCGACAGCGACTGGATTCAGAGGCAATGATGATGTTGCGGATCAGTCTGAACGATCCGATGGACAAGGCCGATAGCTGGCCCTCATTGCGGGACCTGTTGCGCGGCAAGGGCTTTGACATGCTGTCCCGCGAGGGACGTTTGCGGCTGGTTGATCTTCAAAGCCGGGTGGAAATCTGCACGTTCGGTCTGCTGGGCCATCCTCGGGTCGAACTTGAAAAACGCTTTGGCGGATATCCGCAAATGCACTGAGGGCGCCCGCTCCGGCGTTGAGCGCGCAAATGCTGTGGCTTGTGATCTGGCTCGGCCGGTGGTGTTTCCCTGCGGCACAGCCCGTTTCACCGCCTGATTTTCCGCTGCGCCCGGATTACTTCTGCTGATCCCATTTTGCGGCCAGGGCACGCGCTGCCTGCGCCAGAAGCAGGATATCAATTCCAACGGCGAGGAACTGTGCGCCCATCTCGGCGTAGGCTGCGGTGGCATCGTCAGTCACACCGAGAATTCCGGGCGCCTTGCCCGCCGCTTTGATCCGTTTGATGGCATCTTTTATCGCCGCGCGCACATCGGGATGGGCAGAGTCCCCCTGATATCCCATATCCGTTGACAGATCTGCGGGCCCGATAAAAATCCCGTCAATGCCATCGACGGCCAATATGGCATCCAGGTTCTCCAGACCCTTGCGATTTTCGACCTGCAACAACAGGCAGATCTGGGCGTCGGCGGTCTGTATGTAATTCGGGACGCTGCCATAGCGTGACGCACGCGCGGCCGTCGCGCCGACGCCGCGGGTTCCCTCTGGCGGGTAGCGACATGCGCGGACCAGCTCGGCGGCCTGTTCGGCGGTCTCGACCATGGGAATGAGCACCGTTTGCGCGCCTGCATCCAGCACCTGCTTGATAATCCATGTCTCGCCGATTGGCACACGCACCACCGCTTCGGTCTGCGAGGATGTCAGCGCCATCAGCTGGTCGCGGATTGAGCGGATATCGTTTGGTGCATGTTCGCCGTCGATCACCAGCCAGTCAAAACCGGCAGTGCCCATGATTTCGGCGGTGACGGCCTCGCCGAAACTTGACCAGCAACCGATCTGGCGAGAGCCATCGGCAAGAGCTTGTTTGAAACGGTTCAGCGGCGCGGCCATGGCGTACCTCTATCCTTGTGCAAATGATATCTCGACGGAGCCAAACGGGCCGAAGTCGGCGTGAATATAGGTGCCCGGCGGACATTCGACGGGCCGGACAAACGATCCGGACAACACGATATCGCCGGGCTCGATCTGTTGTCCATAGTCGGCCATCCGGCGCGCAAGCCAGAGCACAGAGGTGACCGGATCGTCCAGCACCCCGGCGCCAAGACCGGTTTCCTCCACCTCGCCGTTGCGTTTCAGGATCACCCCGGTACGGCGCAGATCCTGCGCTTGGATGGGGTGCCGATCCGCGCCTGTCACGAGACCGGCGTTGGCGGCATTGTCGCTGATGGTGTCGGTGATGATCCGCGATTTCCCGGTTTCCGGATCGCTGCGCAGAATGCGGGTGTCGAGGATCTCCAGTGCCGGGGTCACATAGTCGGTTGCGGCGATGATATCGGCGGCTGTGCAATCTGCTCCGGACAGGGGGGATTTCATCACAAAAGCGATTTCGGCCTCAACCCGTGGCTGGATAAACCGCCCGGCGGGCACGGTGGCGCCACTGGGAAACGCCATATCATCCAGCAGCACGCCGCTGTCGGGAGTGGTGATGTTCAGCGCCTGTTGCATGGCCCGGCTGGTGAGGCCGATTTTCCAGCCGATTTTCCGGCGCCCGTTCGACAGTTTTTGCATCACCAAGGCCTGCTGCACCGCATAGGCGTCATCCAGGGTCATATCGGGATAGGCCAGGGACAACAGACCGCATTGATGGCCTGTTTCCTCCGCCTGAAGAAGCAATTGGGCGGCGTCTTTGTGCTGATCCGGGGTCACATCTCGTCCTTTACCGTGTTGCTCAGGATGCCGATGCCTTCGGCCTCTACTTCGATCACATCGCCGGGCCTGAGAAATCTTGGCGGGTCAAAGCGCGCGCCGGCGCCAGTGGGGGTTCCTGTGATGATGATGTCGCCGGGCACCAGCGTGGTGAAGGTGGAAATATAGGCGATCTGACGGCGGATCGGGAACAGCATGTTGGAGGTGCGGTCATCCTGTCGCAGCTCTCCGTTCACTTTGGTCGTCAGCCGGATGTCATCCAGCTGCGCCGCTGCGGTAAACGGCACCAGCCAGGGGCCGATGGCACCGGAGGCGTCCCAGTTCTTGCCCTGCGTTACATTGAACTTTGCATGCCGGACCCAGTCCCGGATCGTCCCTTCATTGCAAAGGGTCAGCGCCGCGATGTGATCATAGGCCTCTGCCTCTGAAATGCGGCGCCCGCCCTTGCCGATCACGATGGCGATCTCACCCTCATAGTCGAGCTGGTGACTTTCGGGTGGGCGGATCAGGGGACAGTCCGCCCCGGTGAAGCTGCGCGCAAAACGCGGAAACAGGGACATATTGGGCGGGGCGTCCTGACCATCCTTGTACTCTGCATTGCGGTTGGGGAAGTTGACCCCGACGCAGATGATTTTTTCGGGGCGCGGAATGGGGATCTGATAGGTGATCTGCGACAGCGCGTGCGTTGGCGCGCGACCCTGAGCAGCCGTTGCCAGCCGGTGAAGCCCATCGGCCTCGATCACGTCGCGCAGCGTGGGCCAGTCCGGGAAATCTGCCGACAGATTGATCGCTCCGCTATCGGTTATGGCCCCGTAGACCGTGTCGTGACCAGCGGAATAGGTGGCTATGCGCATCAGCTCAGGCTCCTTGCGATGTCGCAAATCACATCATGGGCCATCATCACATCTCCTTCTGTGGTTTCAAATGTGCCCGCCTGAAACCGGATGACCAATTTGCCGTCGACGCGGGTCTGGGTGAGGTAGATCCGGCCGTCGTCGTTGATCCTGTTGACCAGATCGAGATTGAGCGCATCCAGATCCCCGGCGCCCTCCGGCACATACCGGAACGTCCACAGCGACCACATCGGAGGGGTGACACTCTCGAAATCGGGTTCGGCGCACAGCTTGTCGTGAAGCTGTCTGGACCATGCGATGTGGTTGCGGATGCGGTTTCTGAGACCTTCGAGCCCGTAGGTGCGGATCAGGAACCAGATTTTCAACGCGCGAAAGCGGCGACCAAGGGGGACGGACCACTCGGAATAGTTGATGATACCATCGTGACCGTGGGTCTTCAGATACTCCGGGCTGATGGCGAGGGTCCTCACGAGGTCATTGGCGTTTTTCAGAAAATGTGCCGAGCAATCGAACTGCACGCCGAGCCATTTATGAGGGTTGAAGACGATGCTGTCGGCGTCTTCGATACCGGGCCAGTAGTCGCGAAATTCCGGGCAGATCATGGCAGATCCCGCCCAGGCCGCGTCGACATGCGTATAAAGCCCGTGTTTCGCGGCGATGGCGATACAGTCCGCGATCGGATCTGTGGCCCCGGTTCCCGTGCCGCCGACACAGAGAATGACGCCGGCGGGCAAATGGCCCGCGGCCTTGTCGGCAGTGATCGCTGCGTCAAGAGCCGCAGGGTCCATGCCCCGCCAGTCGCCCGCGACGGGGACCCGAATGAGGTTGGCCTGCCCGATACCTGCGACCCAGATGGCGCGATCGACGGACGTATGGACTTCGCTGGAGCAATAGATGCGCAATGTCGGCTGCCCGGCGAGCCCCTGTTGATTGCCCTGCCAGTTCAGAGCGCGTTCGCGCATGGTGAGAACGGCGGCAAGGGTGGCCGAGGAGGCGCTGTCCTGAATGACGCCCTGAAACACCTCTGGCAGGCCCAAAGACTGGCGCAGCCAATCCATCATGCGGGTTTCCATTTCGGTCGCAGCAGGCGAGGTCTGCCACAGCATGCATTGCGGCGCGATGGCGGCGGTCAGGAACTCTGCCAGCACCGAAGGGGCGGCGGCATTGGACGAAAAATAGGCGAAGAAACGTGGATGTTGCCAATGGGTGATACCGGGCATCACGCTCTTTTCAAAATCGGCAAAAATTTCATCCATGCCTTCGCCCTGCTCGGGCGGGGTGCTCGGCAGTGCGTTGAGCATGTCGCCCGGTGCCGTTTGAGCACGCACCGGACGGTCGCCGACCGTCATGTGGTAATCCTGTGCCCAGTCAGCAACCTTTCGACCCCATCCTGCGAATTCGTTCCAGTTCATCCTATGTCTCCTCTTTGCCTCGGTTTTGACGCGGGCGCTTTCGCAGTGAGTGTGCCGCTGATTGAAGATGCGGTGATTTACGGGGCGGTGATTTATGGGGCGATGATTGGCTGTGCGGCGAGATCACTATCGCGAGTCTCGGCTCCTTTGAAACTTGAGCCCTCCTCAAACCAGCTGCGCGGGGCAGGTGCACCCCATAGGGTCTGACGTTGGGGGTCGGCGAGCGACCATTTGATCGGCTCCAGATCCGGGTCAACCGTCTGGTAGTCAGAGCAATAAATTTCAATCCGGTGGCCGTCGGGGTCGCGCACATACAGGAAGAAGGCATTGGAAATTCCATGCCGCCCGGGGCCGCGTTCGATATTGGCGACGTAGCCGGTGGTGGCCATGAGATCGAGCAGGTCGATGATATTGAGCGGTGTCGGCACCCAAAAGGCGGAATGGTGCAGGCGCGGACCTGTGCCATTGGTAAAGGCGATGTCATGCACGCCTCCCTTGCGGTGCATCCAGGCGGCCCAGACCCGGCCGCTGTCTTCATCTTCGGTGTACTCGGTGACGCGAAAACCCAGCTCGCTGTAAAAGGCGATAGCTGCATCCACATCAGCGGAAAACAGATTGAAATGGTCGATCCGGAGCGGCTTTACACCCTTGTAGAGCCTGTATTCCTGATGAATTGGTGGCAGGCGATCCATCTTGACATAAAATTCAAGCGGCACGCCCCATGGGTCACGGGTCCGCAGAACAGGGCCCATGAAGGGACGCTCGATCCATTCCACCGGCAGGCCCTTGGCGGTGAAAAAGGCCTCCGCTTTTTCCAGATCCGGCAGGTCAAACAGTTTGAAGCCGAGGCAGGCCACATCGGCGGTTTTGGCCTGTCGCAGGATCACGCAGTGGTGTCCGCGTTCCTCCATGGCGCGCAGGTAGACGGCGCTGTCATCCTCGAAAGTGACCTGAAGGCCGAGGACGTCGGCATAGAAGGCGCGGGATGCCGCGAGATTGGTAACCTCGTATTCCACGTGGCTGAGGCGCAGGATGTTGAAGGGGGGATAGAGCGTCGGGGCGGGAACGGGCATATCGTGATTCCTCCGGATTGACAGGCCTCCGGGGGTGGTTTCGGGCGAGGGGCTCTGCCCCTCACACTCCCCGAGGTATTTGACAAAAGATGAAGCGGATCAGGCGCCAAGACGGGGGATCTTGTGCTGCCCGGTTGCGAAGCCGATGTGTTTTTGCTCCATGTAGAAGTCGAAGCTCCAGTCGCCGCCGTCGCGGCCAATGCCCGACGCTTTGACACCTCCGAAAGGCGTTGGCAGGTGGCGGACGTTTTCCGAGTTCACCCAGATCATCCCGGCCTCAAGTTGGTGTGAGAATCGCATGGCGCGCGTCACGTCATTGGTCCAGATATAGCCGGTGAGACCGTATGGTGTGTCATTCGCTTTTGCCAAAGCGTCTTCTTCATCCGAAAAGCGGATCATGGTGAGTACGGGGCCGAAGATTTCCTCTTGCGCGATGGCCATGTCGTTGGAGGCGTCGGTGAACAGAGTGGGGTTGACGAACCAGCCCTTGTCACCGTGGCGGCTGCCGCCAGCGGCGATTGTCGCACCTTCGCGTCGGGCGGTATCGAAATAGGACGTCACCTTTTCAAAATGTACCTTGTGGATCAGCGGGCCGATTTCTGTTGTCGAGTCCAGTGGGTGGCCGACACGGATCTTGTTCACGCGCTCGATCAACCGGGCCTCGAACGCATCGGCAACGGTTTCCTGGATCAGAAGGCGCGATGAGGACGTGCAGCGTTCACCATTCAAGGAGTAGATCATGAAGATCGCGGCATCGAGCGCCCGGTCGAGATTTGCGTCGTCAAACACCACCACCGGGTTTTTGCCGCCAAGTTCGAAATGTACCCGTTTCAGCGTCGGAGCGCCCTGGGCCATGATCATGGAGCCTGTTTTGCTTTCTCCGACGAAAGCAATGGCTTTGATATCAGGATGTTCGGTGAGCGCTTTTCCGGCCTCTTCTCCATATCCGTTGACGAGGTTCCATACTCCGGCAGGCAGGCCCGCGTCATGCGCGATCTCGGCCAAAAGATGTGCGGTGAGAGGAGAGAATTCTGCCGGCTTGTGTACTATCGTGCAGCCTGCCGCCAGCGCAGGTGCAATCTTCCAGGTGGACAGCATGAACGGCGTGTTCCAGGGCGTAATGATGCCGACGGGGCCGATTGGCACCCGTGTTGTCACATTCATCAGGGTTGGTGAGGGCAGCATCTGCCCATCGCGGGCACTCAGCGCGCGGTCTCCGAAGAAGCGGAAGTTGTCGGCACCGCGCAGGGCAGCCTTTGACATGAAACGCAGCGCCTGACCGGTGTCCCAGCATTCGCACAGGGCAATTTCCTCGGCACGGTCCACAATGGCATCTGCAATTCGGTGCAGAATCGCCTGTCTGTCGGCGGCGGGCGTATCGCGCCAGGCCGGGAATGCGCCCTTTGCGGCCTTGGCTGCGGCGTCGATATCCGCATCATTGCTGCGGGCGACGGAGCAGATCACGCTTTCATCCACCGGAGATGCGGTTTCGAACGTCCGGCCGGTGACCGAGGGACAGGATTTTCCGTCGATTAGGTTGGAGAGACCGGTGTTTCTGTAGCGGTCGAGTATGGATGCCAGTTTGTCCAGGTTTGAAGCAAGGTCGCTCATGCGGGGGCTCCTGATTGCAGGTGGTCGCGGATGGTGCCGTATTTCGGAGAGAGGTCTGGATCAATGTCACGCATTTCCATCGAAAGCGCGATGGGATGCTCCGCCAGGGCAGGCGCGAGAAAGCCGCGGGCGGCTGCGAAGATCGTCTCGGTGGCGGATCGCCGGATGTCCATTTCCCGCCCCGCGCGCAGGCGAACCGAGATGTCAACATACATGAAATCGGGATTGCCATCGGCCATGCTGACGTGGTCTGCTGCGAAGGCACGCACGCGAACCCCGGGCATCGGGAACACGCCGGTGTCTATGGCGGTCCGGCGCAGCAGGTCGCAGAGCGCGGCAATATCCACGACCTCCGCCAGCCGCGGCGCGTAGTCCAGCGAGATATGGGGCATTCAGGTCCTCCTCCCAAATTGATTAACATGTTATCTTTATGCAACATCCCTGTCAACTCCGGTCGCCTGAAAATACGTGACTTTGCGAAATGATTGCCAAGACAGATATCGCGCGCGATACAGGAAGGCATGACACATGCTTTGCCCTCTACGGACCGTTCCCTTCCCATTGCTCTGCTGCGCGCGCGCGAACGGGTCATGGGGCCCATTCGCAATTTACTGAGTGATGTGGATTTGACAGAGCAGCAATGGCGGGTCCTGCGCGTTGTGCAGGAAAGCGGACCAATTGACCCGACGCAAATCGCGGATCAGGCGTGCCTGCTCTTGCCCAGCCTCACGCGGATCCTTCAAAAACTGGAGGAGAAGGGCCTGATTGACCGGGCCCGCGACGAGGCGGACAGGCGCCGACAGGTCGTCACTCTGACGCGATCCGGCAAGACGGTGATCGAAGAGAACATCGATGCCAGCCTCGAGCTGATCCAGAGAACGCGGGATAAAATGGGCCCCGAGCGTTATGAGGCGCTGTTGGATCTGTTGAACGATCTTTACGAACTGGACATCTAGACGGGGGCAGATGGGCGGCGCAGAAAGACCTGCACGTCCGCGACATTCGTGCCGGTTCCTCCAACCGAGACCAATGCCTGACCGGCCTTGAGCGCGGCATAGCTGTCGTTGTTGGCCAGCAGGGCCTCGGGATCCGCGCCGGAGGCGGCAATGGCGGCCCATGTCTGCGCGGTGACGATGCCGCCGGCTGCATCTGTCGGCCCGTCGCGCCCATCTGTTCCGCCAGACAAAAAGACCCATTCGCCTTTTAGCTCCGCAGCAGCGCGGGCGACGCGCAGCGCGAGTTCCTGATTGCGTCCGCCCTGGCCTGTTCCACGAAGCCGCACGGTGGTCTCGCCGCCAAACAACAGGGCGACGGGGCGATCCGTGGGGGCTGCGCGGGCCAGGGAAACAACACGGTCTGCGGCGTCAGACACATCGCCCGTGAGGTCATAGACGAGGGGCGCGACCTCCCAGCCGAGCGCCGTGGCATGGGCTTTCATCGCGTCGAGGCTGAAGCGATTTGAGCCGATCAGGGTATTGTCTGCTTCCGGGCTGGGCTGGGCGGGGTCGGGCGACATCAGATAGCCTTGAACCGCCGGTGGCAGTTTGTCCCAAAGCGCTTCGCTCTGCAGCAGGTCTCTTGCGTCAGCGCGCGTTCCCAGTGGCGCGACGGTCGGACCCGAGGCGATGGCGCGCAGGTCGTCACCAATCACATCAGACAGGATCAGCGCGGTGACCTTGGCCGGGGATGCTGCATGGCAGAACCCGCCGCCCTTCAGGCGCGAGAGGGATTGACGCACCAGGTTCATGCGATTGATCTCAAGCCCGGACGCCAGCAGGATTTCATTCACGGCCGCCTTGTCGGCGAGCGAAATCCCGGCGGCGGGGGCGACCATCAGCGCGGACCCACCACCGGAAATCAGCACCAGCACCTGATCGTCGGGGGACAGGTTCTCCAGCACTCTCAGCACCTGCTGCCCGGCAGCGGCGCTCGTTTCATCCGGCACTGGATGCGCGCCGGGGACCACCTGCGCACCCGCAACATCACAGAGGTTCTCCGGATTGGTGATGACAAGGGCCGCTGACGGGGGGGCCGGAAGCCGGGTGAGCGCCGCCTGCATCATCGGCACCGCGGCCTTGCCAACTGCAATGACGATCCGGCGCGCGCCTTGGGCAAGGGGAGGCAGGGGATGGAGGTCCAGCTGGTCCCGGACCGCAGCGGAGGGATCTGCACGCGCAATCGCGACGCGAAAGAGGTCGAGGGCGATATCCTGCAAGCTGGTGTTCATGCGCGGTCTTTCGGATGGAGTAGCTGATGTTTCCATATTGGCGACCTGTGCGTGGCGGGGTCAATGGTCCGCAGGGCGGCTGCTTTCAAATAAGACCTTATGATCCTTCCTGCATTTGTGCCGAGATTTCGATTTGCCTTCGAGTGCGGACAGGGTTTGATGGGGGCGGATCTTTCAGAAAGGCGCGCAATGACAAAACCCACATACTATGCCCCGCACGGAGGGCTGCCGCCGCAAACTCAGCTGCTGACCGACAGGGCCATGTTCACTGAGGCCTATGCTGTTATTCCAAAAGGAACCAATAGTGACATTGTGACCAGCTTTCTGCCGTTCTGGGAAAAGGCGCGGTTTTGGGTCATCGCGCGACCAATGTCCGGTTTTGCAGAAACCTTTTCTCACTATATCGCCGAGGTCCAGCCCGGTGGCGGGTCCGACAGGCCAGAAACCGAGACCGGAGTGGAAGCGGTTTTGTTCGTCGTCGAAGGGGCGCTGGCTCTCACCATCGATGGCGTTCCTCATGACATGAGCGAAGGTGGCTACGCCTATCTACCGATGGGGGCGCAATGGCAGTTGGCAAACACCAGAGATCAACCTGTGCGGTTTCATTGGATCCGCAAGGCGTACCAGGAGGTCGACGGGATCGCCTTGCCAGAGGCCTTTGTCACCAACGAGACCTCGGTCCTGCCGACGGAGATGCCGGGGACGGATGGCAAATGGGCAACGACGCGGTTTGTGGATCCGGCCGATCTGCGCCATGATATGCATGTGACGATTGTGACCTTTGAACCCGGCGCGGTCATCCCCTTTGCCGAGACACATGTCATGGAACACGGCCTCTATGTGCTGGAAGGGAAAGCGGTGTATCGGCTCAATCAGGATTGGGTCGAGGTCGAGGCCGGCGACTACATGTGGCTGCGCGCCTTTTGCCCCCAGGCCTGCTATGCGGGTGGACCGGGTAAATTTCGGTATCTGCTGTACAAGGACGTAAACCGGCACATGCCGCTGCATCCCCCGCGCTGAGAGGCGACTTCGGGTTTTGAAAAGGGCCGCACCGGGCGGCCCTTTTGTGCGACATGCCTGTCTATTTATCTGACATGCCTGTCCATGGCCTAGCCCTTGCCCTGACCGGCCATCCCACCGGACACTTCATCGGTTGCTTCTGCCGCAAGATCCTGCGGCAAAAGGAGATTGAGGGCGATGGCCAGAACCGCAGCGGGCAGCAAGCCGCTGGTCAGCAAGATCCGTCCGGTGTCGGGCATATGCTGCAGCGCGCCGGGCTCCAGTTGCAGACCGAGCCCGATTGAGAGCGAGATTGCAAAGATCACCATATTGCGGCGGTTCCAGTTCACATCCGCAAGAATGGAAATCCCGGCTGCGACCACCATGCCGAACATGACAATGACCCCGCCGCCAAGCACTTCGATCGGCACGGTGCGGATGACGGCACCGACCTTGGGCACCAAACCGCAGATAATCAGGAAGATCGCGCCGCAGGTTACCACATGGCGGCTCATGATGCCGGTCATGGCAATCAGGCCGACGTTCTGACTGAAGGAGGTATTGGGCAGCCCGCCAAACAGCCCGGCAACGGCGGAGCCGACGCCATCGGCGAATGTCGCGCCTTCCACTTCCTTGTCGGTGGCCTCGCGTCCGGCGCCGCCCTTGGTGATCCCCGAGACGTCGCCAACGGTTTCAACGGCCGACACAAACGCCATCAGGCAAAAACCGATGATGGCGGCAAAGGAGAACTCAAACCCGTATTTGAACGGCTGTGGCAAGGCAAAGGTTACCGCGCGGTCCCAGGATCCGGTGATGGCCTCCACCGACAGCATGCCCACAAGCAGCGCGTAGATGTAGCCTGCAACAAGACCAAGCAGGACGGCCGAGACCGACAACATCCCCCGGGTGAAGAACTTGAGGCCAACAGTCACCACAATGACAACAAGCGCCGCAGACCAATTCAGGAGCGATCCATATTCGGGCGTGCCGATGGCAGGGACCCCGCCCGCCGCATATTGAATGCCCACTTTGACCAGCGCGAGGCCGATCATCGTCACCACGAGGCCGGTGACCAGCGGCGGCAGGGCAAAGCGGATGCGACCGATGAAGAGGCCGAGGCAGGCGTGAAACAGACCGCCGATCAATACGCCGCCGAAGAGAGCCGCAAGCGCATCCACGCCCTTGCCCGCGACCAGCGGGATCATGATCGGCAAAAAGGCAAAGGAGGTTCCCTGCACGATCGGCAACCGTGCTCCGACCGGACCGATCGATATCGTCTGCAGCAAGGTCGCGACCCCCGCGAACAGCATGGACATCTGGATCAGGTACAGAAGTTCCGGAAAATCAGGCGAGTTTGATCCGAAGCCAAATCCGGCGGCGCCCGCGATGATAATGGCCGGCGTCACGTTTGAGACGAACATGGCCAGAACGTGCTGGATCCCCAGCGGTACGGCCGTGGCGAGCGGGGGCATGTAGTCGGGATCGCGGAGCTGATCCGGAGTCCCTATGGAAGTGTCAGTCATGTTTTCAGTTCCCTGTTGGTATGGGACCTCCCCGACCTCGTTTCTCGGGGGGGATGATCCGGTTTGCTGTCCTGTGATCAGTCTTTGATCGCGGTGACGGTCCATGGATCGTCAAACCAATGTTCTTCGAGATTGGCGCCCGCGCCAATGCGATCTATCACAATGTATTTTCCGGGGGCGCCGAGCGGGGCAAGGACCCCGTGCCAGGTTCCGCGGTGCAGGTTGATGGATTGACCGGGTTGGCTGACAAAGGCCTGAAGCGGGCCGGGCTTGCCCTCTGCGTCAGGAGCGACGATTATCAGCATCGCAACGCCGTCGAGGGGCACAAAGGCCTGGCTGCCCGAGGGGTGCCGCTCGACCAGCTCAACGCTGTAGGGCAGGGCGCGGGCTTCGGCGTCGAACAGGCTGATGCCCGCCCTGCCATCTGCGAAATCGAGCTGCGCCAGATCGTGATGCCGCGCGCATTTGCCCTGGTTGATCATCTTGTCCGGAACCGGTTTGGGCGCAAGAACATCGCCAAAAGGGGCAAAGCGATCGGCCGTCAGCCTGCGGGCCTCCAGAACCCGGCTCATTGCAGCAGATCCGTCAGGCGGATCTGGGCGATGCGTTCGACTTGCTGGCAGGCCTCTGTAAACTCGGTGCTCCGGTCATTTTGGATCCGGCGCTGAAATGCCGTGAGGATCGAGGCCTTGTCATGATCGCGCACCGCGATGATGAAGGGAAAGCCGTGTTTTGCGACATATGCGGCATTGAGCGTCGTGAAGGTCTCGCGTTCTGCATCGGTGAGCATATCTAGCCCGGCGCTGGCCTGCTCTGAGGTGCTCTCGGATGTCAGCCGCCCGGCGGCGGCCAGTTTCCCTGCGAGATCCGGGTGAGCGGTCAGAACGCCGAGGCGCTCGTTTTCTGTCGCGGTTCTGAAAATACGGCACAGGGCGTTGTGTATGCCCGCAGCGCAGTCATGCGCAGGGCCCAGCTCCAGATCAAAGGCACGGTCGGCAATCCAGGGGGAATGCTCGAATATACCGCCGAATGCAGTGACAAAGGCGTCGCGCGACATTTGGCTGGGACGATCCCGGCGGCGATGGGGGTGGGTTTTCGCCCAATGCTGTGCCACGTCGATGCGGCGCGGACACCAGACACCTTCGTGCTGTTGGATGTGGTCGATGAACCGCTTTAACGCTGCGATCTTGCCCGGGCGGCCAATCAGGCGACAATGCAACCCGATGGTCATCATTTTGGGCGCCCCAGCCTGTCCCTCGGCATAAAGCGTATCGAAGGCATCCGTCAGATAGGCTCCGAAATGTTCACCTGTGACCCAGCCGGGGGCGGTGGCGAACCTCATGTCGTTGGCCTCCAGCGTATATGGGATCACCAGCTGATCGCGGCTGCCGACCTCCAGCCAATAGGGCAGGTCGTCATCATATGTATCCGACACATACTCAAAGCCACCTTCCTCTGCCACGAGCCGCACGGTGTTGGCGCTACATCGTCCGGTGTACCAGCCTTTGGGGCGGATTCCGACCACTTCGGTGTGGAGCCGGATGGCCTCTGCGATGGAGGCGCGCTCCTCCTCTTCGGGCATGTCTTTGTGTTCGACCCATTTGAGCCCATGGGAGGCGATCTCCCAATCCGCATCTTTCATCGCCTGAAGCTGTTCAGGGCTGCGGGCAAGGGCCGTGGCGACGCCATATATGGTCAGTGGGATCTCAACATCTGTGAACAGGCGGTGCAGGCGCCAGAAGCCCGCACGTGCGCCGTATTCATAGATCGACTCCATGTTCCAGTGCCGTTGACCGGCCCATTGTGCCGCACCGGGGATGTCGGACAGAAACGCCTCTGAGGCGGCATCGCCGTGTAGGACGCAATTCTCGCCGCCTTCTTCATAGTTCAACACGAACTGGACGGCGATCTTTGCATCATGTGGCCAATGCGGATGCGGCGCGTGCGCCCCAAATCCACGCATGTCTCTGGGATAGCGTGTCACTCTTGAGAACTCCGGAGTCATATGATTGTTTCATGATATACGATGGATGCGACCGCGAGGCTTTACCACAATTTTTGAAAGTGCTGTTTGATGCTTCTGCGTGCATGACGGGCAGCCTGCGCGCAATATGACGATAAATTCAGCTGACAGCTGTCAGGCCCTGCCTGTCAATGGGCTGGACACCATGTCGTACAGGAGACACTATTCATGACCGGATATCTGACCACGCATGTTCTGGATACGGCACGCGGCTGCCCGGCGCAGGGGATCAAGATCGCATTATACCGGGTCAGCGGCAATTCGCATCGCAAGATTGCCGAGGCGGTGACAAACGAAGATGGGCGAACAGACAGCCCGATCCTGCCGCAGGGCGAGTTCAAGCCCGGCACCTATGAGCTGGTGTTCTTTGCTGGAGAGTATCTGCGCGCCAGTGGTCTGGCAGAGGGGGAGCCGCTTTTCCTCGATCAGGTGCCGATCCGGTTCGGGATGAGCGAAGAGGACAGCCATTACCATGTGCCGCTTCTGCTGTCGCCTTTCGGCTATTCCACCTATCGCGGCAGCTAGGCTCGGCTAGGGTTCGTTTGGCAGGGAGGCAAGGATGTGTTCGACCATGAAGTCGAGGAACAGCCGCACCTTCGGATCCTGATGCCGCCTGTGCATGTAGAGACATGCCAACTGAATCGTGGTCGGGGGCTCCTCCGGTAGCACCGGGACCAGGTGACCGCTTGTCAGGTGGTCGGCAACTTCGAACAGGGGTTTCAGGATGATCCCGTGGCCGTCGAGCGCCCATTGCGTGAGCACGTCGCCATGGTCGGATTCAAACGGCCCCGTCACAGCCACCCGGCGCAAGCCCTGTGGCCCTTGCAGCGGCCATTGAAATTCCGGGGCGCCGGGGTAGCGCAGGTTCAGGCAATCATGGGCGTCGGATTTCAACTCATCGCCGGAGGTCGGCATGCCGCGCCGTTCGATATAGGCGGGCGCGGCGCACAGAACGCGGGGGCAGTCGGTGATTTTCCGGATCTTGAGGTTGGAATCTTCCGGCAACCCGAGGAAGAAGGCTGCGTCCAGGCCTTCTGCTGCCAGATCCAGCTTTCGGTCCGACAGGCGAAGCCGGATGTTGATCAGGGGATAGGCCGCCTTGAAGTGCGGCACGGCCGGTGCGATCAGGCGCTGTCCCAACCCCAGAGGCGCCGCGACATAGAGCGTGCCGCGCGGCGTCCGGGTCACATTGGAGATATCCGCTTCGGCCTCCTCAACCGCCTCAAGTATTTTCACGGCGCCCGTGTAGAACAATTGCCCTTGTTCCGTCGGGTTCAGCAGCCGCGTGGTGCGTTGGAAAAGCCGGACTTTGAGGTGCTCCTCCAATTGCGAAATCCGGGAGGACGCCACCGCTGCAGAAATCCGCATGTCCCGAGCGGCTGCAGACATATTTCCGAGTTCATAGACGCGGACGAATGTGCGGATATTGTTCAGATAGGCCATGTGGTCCGGGAGATTGTCAGCTTATGTTTGAAACAGCTTGGAATTTTTCCCCGATACATGAAAATGGACGCGTCGCCTAGGGTCTGGGCAAAAGCACAAGGAGGCCACCGTGGAAGAACTCGTGATCATGTGGGATTGGTTGGCCCTTGCCGTGCGCTGGCTGCATGTCATCACGGCGATGGCCTGGATCGGGTCTTCCTTCTATTTCATTGCTCTCGATCTCGGGCTGAACCGCGATATTTCCGGCCCGGCCGATGGCGAGGAGTGGCAGGTGCATGGCGGTGGCTTCTATCATGTGCAGAAATACCTCGTGGCGCCGGAGCGCATGCCGGAGCATCTGACCTGGTTCAAATGGGAGAGCTATTCCACTTGGCTCTCCGGGGCGGCGCTTTTGATGATCGTCTATTGGGCCGGAGGCGAGCTCTACCTGATCGATGCGGCCAAGGCTGATCTGGCCCTGTGGCAAGGGATTGCGATCTCCGCGATCTCTCTCAGCGTCGGATGGCTGATCTACGACTATTTGTGCAAATCTGCGCTGGGCGCGCGTCCGACGGTGCTGATGGTCTTGCTGTTCGTTTTGCTGGTCGTGATGGGCTGGGCCTACAATCAGGTCTTCACCGGGCGGGCCGTTCTGTTGCACCTCGGTGCGTTCACGGCAACCATCATGACAGCAAACGTGTTCTTCATCATCATGCCGAACCAGCGCATCGTGGTGGCGGATCTGACGGCGGGCCGACGGGCGGATCCAAAATACGGGAAAATCGCCAAGCTGCGGTCAACTCATAACAACTACCTGACCCTGCCGGTGATCTTCCTGATGTTGTCGAACCACTATCCATTGGCATTTGCGACACAGTACAATTGGGTGATTGCGGCATTGGTGTTCCTGATGGGCGTGACGATCCGCCATTACTTCAACACGCGACACGCGCGTGCGGGCAACCCGACCTGGACCTGGCTGGTCACGATCTTGTTGTTCATCGCCATCATGGCGCTGAGCCAGGCCCCGTTGATGCAGGATACTTATGAAGAGTCGGAGGCCCGTGGGCTGACCAGGACCGAGATGGCATTTGCCGCGTCCGATCATTTTGACGACATCATGAATGTTGTGCCCGGACGTTGTGCAATGTGTCACGCACGCGAGCCCTACTACGAAGGCATCCGTCGCGCGCCAAAGAATATCCTGCTCGAAACGCCGGCGGACGTCGCTAAATCCGCGCGGCTGATTTATCTTCAGGCGGGGGTGACCCATGCGATGCCACCCGCGAATGTCACATTTATGGAAGCCGCGGAGCGGTCCTTGATCCGTAAATGGTACGCAGATGGCGCATCAGCTCTGCCGTTCTTCGTGGCGCAACGATAACGGCCTGCAACGCTTCGGTGAGTGTGTTCGCGTCGGGGCGCTGACCTTTCCCGAAGGCCACTCTGGCATTGCTGCCATCCTGCTCTGGCTCTGTGGTTTTGGGCGACTCGGGTGATATCGTTTGATGATCTTGGAGTTCCGGGCGTTGAGTCTGTGGGTAAGTTTGGTTCTGCTGTGGATAAGGGCTGGTTTTGGAGATTTCGGGGTGTTTGAGCCTGGGAAGTTGTCTGGGGTTCCGGGGATGGGTGCGGGTTTTGATGCCGGTGCGTGGGGTGTAAGTTATTGTTTTTGTGACTTTTTGTGAGAAAGTTCACATTTCCTGTGCGTTTTTTGAATTTTGGGGTTGCGGGTTTGGGTGGGTATCCGTAGACAGCCCCTCACCGGCGGCGCTGAGGC
>NZ_VCNK01000024.1 GCF_006265095.1 Phaeobacter sp. B1627 | reverse complement strand
TACATCATCAGACCTGAAGAGGGGAAAGTGCAGGTTTCTGTTGCCAGGTACCTGCGAACCCCGCCTTACGCTGCTAGGCACAAGGACTTAAGTTCGGTTCGACTCGAACTGCTTACGCAGCCAGAGCAACCGGAGCACGATTGTCGTTTGCAATTGTACTGTTTGGGCCGGTACGGTGGCACCCCGCCGAAACAAAGCTAACCCTTTTAGACGTCCGTCGATCCTATTTCGGCCCCTTGATCCCCAAACGAAGGATTTTTGGTGGAGCCGTCGGGTACCGCCCCCGAGTCCGATCCGTTTATTATGAGCGCGTTTATGTTCATAGTTCCCAGGGGAACACAGATAATATAGGGCGGCTTGCGGCGAAGTTAAAGAGGCAAATGATGCCCAAGGGGCAGCCTCCGGCGGAGGTATTTGGAAAAAGATGAAACCGCTCAGCGTTTGGCGGCGCGGCGGGCAAAGACATCCGCCGCCAGTTTGCGCGTCTCCTCCTCCAGCGCAGTCAGGCCTGCGACCGCCGCCGCACCGTCACAGGCCTCGACCGCATCGGCAATCTGGCTGTGCAGGACCAGGATGCTCTGGCGATCCCGGGCGGTGAAGGTGATCATGTTCATCAGGGGCTGCATCGCCTCTACGGCGCCCGCGAGCTGATAGCTCAGAACCGGATTATGCGCACCGTCCACCAGCGCACGGTGAAACGCCACGTCAGAGGCGCAGAAGGCCTCGTCGGTCAATCCGGGCTGCCCCTGGCGGAAGATCTCGGCGCGCATGGTTGCCAGCTGGTCGGCGCTGCGGCGCGTGGCAGACAGCGGCGCGCAGGCCCGTTCCAGCGCATATCGCGCCTCGCAGGCGGTGTCGAAGCTGACGGCATTCATGCTCAGCAACAGGGTCGAGGTGGTGACCTGCTGGCAATAGGCGTCCTCAAAACTCAGCCGGTTCACAAAGGCCCCCCCCGTGGCCCCCCGCTGCGTACGGATCAGCGACTGGGCCGCCAGCCGTTTCAATGCTTCGCGCACGGTCGGCCGGGACACCTGAAACTGTTCGGCCAGCTCCGCCTCGGAGGGCAGGCGCTCGTCGACGATCAGATGGCCTGTGACAATGGCGTCACGGATCGCCGAGGCAATCTGGGCGGACAGGTCGGCCGGGCTGTTGGGGTCGATCTTCATGGCGTCGGGTCCTTGTGGCATGGCGCGGGGGGCAGACCGCTTGCGAACAATCATTTGTCAGACATTTAAAAGTCTGACATTTGATTCACAACAGAATTCGACTCGCACCGATACCCGAGAGGCCATGGGGCTTGCCATGCTGAAAGCGCGCCTGACAGAGAGTTTTCGCCAGATGACCGGCCTTCATTGGCTGCTGTTGTTTGCGGGCATCCTGTCGGCTTGGGCTGCGCTTTTTGCGATGTCGGTGCCTGCGGATCTGCGGGCTGCCGGGGTGACCTATGGCGGCGACTTCTGGCTGCAGCTCTGCACGATGACGCCGGATGCTGCGGGCGGCGCGAAAATGGTGCTGATGTGGGCCCTGATGTCGGCGGCTATGATGGCGCCGACGGCCCTGCCTGCGTTTGCGACCTATGACGACCTCGGCCAATCGGCCCCGGGTACTCGGTTTGGCGACCTGGTGCTGGGCTATCTCGCGGTCTGGGTCGGGTTCTCGCTGCTGGCGGCGGCGGCTCAGATGGCATTGCTGCGCGCGGAGCTGATCAGCGTTTTTGGCGACAGCCGGTCGGGGCTGCTGTCGGGCGGGCTGCTGCTGCTGGCCGGGGGCTACCAATTCGCGCCCCTGAAAGAGGCCTGCCTCAGCAAATGTCGCCGCCCGTTGGTCTTTTTCATGCAGCATTGGGACGAGGGCCCCCTGCGCAACGGGCTGCGGCTTGGCGCCGTGTGCCTGGGATGTTGCTGGGCGTTGATGCTGCTGGCGTTTGTGGGCGGGGTGATGAACCTGGCGTTCATGGGGCTCGCGACGCTGTTCATGGTTTTGGAAAAACTGCCCGAGATCGGGCGCTGGCTGACCCGCCCGATGGGCGCAGTCCTGCTGGCATCCGGTCTCGGGGTCATCGTGACAACTGTCTAAAGGGAGGAAACAGAAATGACGAGCGATCGACTGGAAACCGCAGAGCGCATCGACAACCGCCATCCGGGCGCGCCGAAATCGGGGCAGGGGACGGTGCCTTGGGCGATCAAGGGGGAGTTGATCCTGAACTGCAATTGCACCGTGTTCTGCCCCTGTGTCGTCTCCCTCGGGAAACACGCACCGACCGAGGGCTATTGCCAGGCCTGGGCGGGGGTCCGCATCGACGAAGGCCATTATGGAAATGAGGATCTGTCGGGGCTGAATGTCGGCCTGATCCTCGAAATTCCGGGCCTGATGGCGCGTGGCAACTGGAAGGCTGCGGCCTATATCGACGAACGGGCCAGCAATGATGCCTACAACGGTCTGATCGACATCTTCTCCGGCAAGGCGCGCGGCACCACCGGTCTGTTCAAGGTTCTGGTGAGCGAATTCCTCGGGGCCGAGCGCGCACCGGTGATTTTTGAGACCGAAGGCAAGACCCGCCGCCTGATTGTGGGCAAACAGATCCATGGCGAGGTCGTGCCCGTTGGCGGCGCCGACAGCGATCAGGACATCGTGGTCACCAATACCGAATACTGGATGGGGCCGGATATCACGGTTGCCACCGCCACCAAGGGCCGCGTGCGCGCCTTCGGCCGGGTTTGGGACTTTGACGGGCGCTCTGCCGAAATCTGCCAGATCGATTGGAAAGGCCCGCGCTGAGGTGGGCTGACCTGGGACCGGGTGGCGTTTGCCGCGCTGCAGTTGCCGGATCCCCCAAAGGGGGACGGCAGACAGCAAAGGCCGGGCTGCTCATCTGACCACCTGCCATGAAAGGGAACGCCATGGCATTGATCCAACCAAGTATTTCCTTGTCACGACGGCTGCGCCGGACGCCCTTTGCCGATGGTGTCGAAGCTGCAGGAGTCAAGGGCTACACCGTGTATAACCACATGCTGTTGCCGACGGTGTTCGAGAGTGTCGAAGCCGACTATCACCACCTGAAGCGCCATGTTCAGGTCTGGGACGTGGCCTGTGAACGGCAGGTGGAGTTGCGCGGACCGGATGCCGGGCGCCTGATGCAGATGCTGACACCGCGCGATCTGCGCGGCATGACGGCCGGGCAATGCTACTATGTGCCCATCGTCGATGAGACAGGCGGCATGCTGAACGATCCGGTCGCGGTCAAACTGGCCGAGGACCGTTGGTGGATTTCCATTGCCGACAGTGATTTGCTCTATTGGGTGAAAGGCATCGCAAATGGCTGGCGTCTGGACGTGCTGGTGGACGAGCCGGATGTCTCGCCGCTCGCGGTTCAGGGACCAAAGGCCGAGGATCTGATGGCGCGCGTCTTTGGCGAAACCGTGCGGGCGATCCGATTTTTCCGGTTCGGAGTCTATCAGTTCGAAGGCCGTGATCTGGTGGTGGCGCGCTCCGGATATTCCAAGCAGGGTGGGTTTGAGATCTACGTCGAAGGCAGCGATCTGGGCATGCCGCTCTGGACCCGCCTGTTTGAGGCCGGTGCCGATCTGGAGGTTCGGGCCGGCTGTCCGAACCTGATCGAACGTATCGAAAGCGGATTGCTCAGCTACGGCAACGACATGACCGATGACAACACGCCGCACGAATGTGGGCTTGGCCGCTTCTGCAACACCCATACGGCGATCGGCTGCATAGGCCGGGATGCCTTGTTGCGGGTGGCAAAGGAAGGTCCGGTCCAGCAGATCCGGCCAATCGCAATTGACGGGGATCCGGTGCCGGGCTGTGACAGATACTGGCCGGTGCTGGCGCAGGGGCGCCGTGTCGGGCGGGTGTCCTCGGCGGCATGGTCGCCGGATGCACAGACCAATGTCGCCATTGGTATGGTGCTGATGACACATTGGGACCCGGGCACGCGGGTCGAAGTGGAAACACCGGATGGGATGCGCACTGCGACCGTCCGCGATGGGTTTTGGAATTAACGGGAGGAAACAACATGTTCAAAGCACTGGTTATGACGCAGGACAGCGAAACCGGCAAAGCGACGGCCGCGATCGAGGATCTCACCGAGGATCAGTTGCCCGATGCCGAAGTGACGGTTGCGGTCGACTATTCGACCGTGAACTACAAGGACGGCCTCTGTCTCAGCGCCAAGGGCGGCGGTCTGGTCCGCAAATATCCGCATGTTCCGGGGATCGATTTTGCCGGGACCGTCGAAGCATCCGACGATGATCGCTATGCGCCGGGCGACAAGGTTGTCCTGACCGGCTGGCGTGTGGGCGAGGCCCATTGGGGGGGCTATGCGCAGAAGGCCCGTGTCAGGGCGGATTGGCTGGTGCCGCTTCCCGAGGGGGTGACCGGGCGACAGGCGATGGCCGTGGGGACCGCAGGTTTCACCGCGATGCTGGCCGTCATGGCACTGGAGGATCACGGCCTGACACCGGGGACCGGTCCGGTTCTGGTGACCGGCGCCGCAGGCGGGGTCGGCTCGGTCGCGACGGCCATTCTCGGGCATCTCGGATATGAGGTCGCGGCGGTGACCGGCCGACCGGAGACTGCCGACTATCTCAGATCCCTCGGCGCGACGCAGATCGTGGCCCGCGAAGACATCAACGAAACGGTCAAGCGCCCGCTCGAGTCCGAGACATGGGCCGGCTGTATCGATGCGGTCGGCGGCGACATGCTGGCCCGCGTCCTCGGTCAGATGAAATACGGGGCCTCGGTTGCTGCGGTCGGACTGGCCGGCGGCGCGGGGCTGCCTGCGACCGTGATCCCCTTCCTGCTGCGCGGGGTGAACCTGTTGGGCATCGATTCCGTCATGCAGCCCTATGAAAACCGCCTGCGCGCCTGGCAGCGGATCGCGACGGATCTGCCGATGGACAAGCTCGAGGCGATGGTGCAACCGGCGACACTGTCGGATCTGCCGCGCCTTGGCGCCGATATCCTCGCGGGTCAGGTCAAGGGGCGCGTTGTCGTGGACGTGAACGGCTAGATCCCTGCCGCCGCACCGGAATTGACCTCCCTCCCCCCCCGCCGATGCGCGGGGGGGCAGGTTTTTTGATCGATGGCCCTGCAATCTGACCCGCTGACCTCCGATCCCGCCGGGAAGTTCGTTTCCGGGCTTGATCTTGCGCCACGAAGTTGCACTCTCTGTCGCACAGGCCGCAGGGGTGAGGTGAAGGCACATGGATATCGATTTCGTCCGCAAACAGTTTCCGGCATTTCAGGAACCGTCGCTGCAGGGACAGGCGTTTTTTGAAAACGCCGGCGGGTCCTATCCCTGCGGGGCGGTGATTGACCGGCTGTTTCGCTTCTATAGTCGGCACAAGGTCCAGCCCTATGCGCCCTATGCCGCCTCCCGGCAGGCCGGAGCAGAGATGGACGAGGCCCGCAGCCGTCTCGCCGCGATGCTGGGGGTCGCGGATCGGGACGTCAGCTTCGGACCCTCGACGACGCAAAACACCTATGTTCTGGCTCAGGCCTTTCGCCAGTTCCTCAAACCCGGCGAATCCATCGTGGTCACCAATCAGGACCACGAGGCCAATTCCGGTCCCTGGCGCCGACTGTCGGACTCGGGGATTGAGGTACGGGAATGGACGGTCGACCCCGCAACAGGCCATCTGGACCCGGCCGCGCTGGAGTCGCTGCTGGACGAAAGCGTCCGTCTGGTCTGCTTTCCGCATTGCTCCAACGTTGTGGGTGAGATCAATCCGGTGACGGAAATCACCGCGCTGGCCCATGCGGCGGGGGCCTTCGTCTGTGTCGACGGCGTCTCCTACGCGCCCCACGGTCTGCCGAATGTTGGTGGCCTGGGCCCTGATATCTATCTGTTTTCCGCCTACAAGACCTACGGGCCGCATCAGGGGATCATGGTCATCAACCCGAGCCTGGCAGAGCTGCTGCCCAATCAGGGCCATGTGTTCAACGGTGGCGATTTGTCGAAACGCTTCACTCCGGCCGGTCCGGACCATGCTCAGGTCGCGGCCTGCGCGGGCATGGTCGATTACTTCGAAGCGCTGGCGGATCACCACGGCGCAGACCGGATGCGCGGTGCCGAGATGGGGCATTTCGTGCATGATCTGATGCGCCAGCGCGAAATCGGCCTGCTGCAACCCCTGCTGGACGCGGTGAAGGATCGCAACGATCTGCGGCTGCTCGGCCCCTCCACGGCAGAGGATCGCGCCCCGACGGTGGCGCTGGCGCTGGGGCGTCCGGCAGAGCCGGTCGCGGCGCAACTGGCAGAGCTGGGGATCATGGCGGGCGGTGGCGATTTCTATGCTGGGCGGGCGCTCTCTGCCATGGGGATCGATCCCGCCGAGGGTGTGCTGCGGTTGAGTTTCACCCATTATACCTCCGAAGATGAGGTGGCCAAACTGATCGAGGCGCTGGATCGCGTCGTATAGACACTGACGATCAGGAGGGGCCAAACTATGACAGATACTCGACCGGTGATCTGGTGGATACGGCGCGACCTGCGCTTGCGTGACAATCCCGCGCTGCAGGCAGCCCTGGCGGGCGGTCGCCCCGTTCTGCCGCTCTATATCTACGACGAACAGGACCAGGCCCTCGGCGCCGCGCCAAAGTTCCGGCTGGGTCTTGGGCTGGCGCATTTTGCCGACACGCTGGCCGGGCTCGGCAGTCGCCTGATCCTGCGGCGGGGCCGGGCGCTTGATGTGCTGACCGATCTGATCCGGCACAGCGGCGCCGCAGAGGTGATCTGGTCGCGGCTCTATGATCCGGCCGCCGTTGCCCGTGATACGGAAATCAAGAATAGCCTGAAAGCCGCTGATATATCGGTGAAATCCACGGGCGGCAGGCTGCTGTTCGAACCCTGGACGGTCAATACCAAAGCAGGCGGCATGTTCAAGGTCTACACACCGTTCTGGAAGGCGGTGCGGGACCGGGAGGTGGCCGGGTTGACGGATGCCCCTGCCA
Organism: Phaeobacter sp. B1627; assembly: GCF_006265095.1. Lineage (GTDB taxonomy): Bacteria > Pseudomonadota > Alphaproteobacteria > Rhodobacterales > Rhodobacteraceae > Epibacterium. Next base: position 6,621 of record NZ_VCNK01000024.1, on the reverse strand, counting down.
AGCTGCCGCCCCCCGCTGAATGGCCCGCCAGCGATGCGCTGGCTGATTACGCCATGTCGGCGGCCATGGGGCGCGGCGCAGAGATCGTCGCGCGCCATTGCCGGGTCGGGGAGGACGCCGCGCTAGAGCAGTTGGACCTGTTTCTCGATGAGCGGGTGATGACCTATCAGGCGGACCGCGACTTTCCTGCGCGCGCGGCCACATCGGAGCTGTCGGAAAACCTGGCCTGGGGCGAGATCAGCCCGCACCGGATGTGGCATCTGGGACAGCGGGCGCGCGCGGAAGGCAAGCAGGGCGGCGAACATTTCCTGAAAGAGGTGGTCTGGCGCGAGTTCGCCTATCATCTGATGTTTCACACTCCCGCGATCCTGACCCGAAGCTGGCGCCCGGAATGGGAGGGCTTCGGCTGGCACAGCGCCGGGGATGGGCATAGTGCCGGGGATGGGACCGGGGCGGCGGAGCAACTGTTGCGCTGGCAGCAGGGGCGGACTGGATACGACTTTGTCGATGCCGCCATGCGAGAGCTCTATGTGACCGGGAAAATGCACAACAGGGCGCGGATGATCACTGCAAGTTTCCTGACGAAGCATCTGCTTTTGCACTGGAAACTGGGTATGGAGTGGTTCGCCGACTGTCTGGTGGACTGGGATCCGGCGGCCAATGCGATGGGCTGGCAATGGGTGGCGGGGTGCGGCCCGGACGCTGCGCCGTTCTTCCGCATTTTCAACCCGGAGGGACAGCGGGACAAATTCGACCGCAGCGGTCACTATGTGCGCAGATGGCTGGCCGAAGGGCAATCCGACCCGCCTCGGACAGCGCTCGATTATTTTGCCGCGATTCCCTCCGGGTGGGGGCTGAGCCCCTCCGCGCCGCGCGCAGCCCCGCTGGTCGACCTCAAAGCAGGCCGCGAGCGGGCGTTGCTGGCCTATCAGGCGTATAAGACAGGCGGGTAGCCTGTTGATCCGGCACCAGATTACCCGCCGTGATGAAAATAGGCCGCGCGCTCTGGATTTGTCCGGAGGCTGCGCATACCGTGGCCGCAGACGCATACTCCTCGCAGGACTTTCGGACTGATGAACCCCACTGCTGGCCGCCTCGTGGCGGCGCTTTCCCTCGCGGCGCTGGCCTTCTTCGTGTCGGGGCTGATTATGCCCCTGATGCCGGAGGGAACGGATTTTGGCTATTTCACCCCGATAAACATGGGGTTGGGGGTCCTGGTCGGCTGGACCCTGATGGGGCCCCGGGTCGGACGTGGCTTTGTGCCGGGCATCAACAACGGCCTGACCGGAGTGGCGGTTCTGGTGTTGTGGGCGCTTCTTCTGCAGGGCGCGGTGGAGATGTTCCGCCTGGCCTACCGCCATATTTACAACGGGCCATTTGAAGCGCTCGCCGCGATTTTCACAATTGCTTTGGAGTACTTCTTTATCATCGCCGTGCCCAATGTGCTGGCCACCCTTGCGATTGGCGGCGCCCTGGTGGGCTGGATTACCGAATCTGCGGCAAAGCGCTGGAAATAATCTCGATTGAGAAGGGTCGATTGGTGACGGATGTATTTTTTGGCGGCGCCTTATGCCTGCCCGATGTACTGAACGCGGTCCTGGGGCATGGTCTGCTGCCTGAGCAGCGTATGCCTGCGGTTCTGGCCGATCATGCGCTGGTGATCTGCGACCCTGCCCATCATCCCACTATCGTCCCAAGTGACGGGTCTGAGGTCCATGGCCTGTGCCTGTCCGGCCTGTCGGAGGCGGAGCAGAACGCCATCTGCTACTATGAAACCTGCTTTGGGCGCAGGGCTGTCGCGGCCACCGTCGAAACCGGGACAGGGCGTCGCGAAGTGAAAACCGCCGTCGGGACAGAGCCCTCTCGGATCGCCCATGCCGACCTGGCGGATTGGTCTGCGGAATGGACCGGAGTCGCCACCCGGATGGCCTCGGAACTCATGGCGTATCAAACGCGCAAACCTGCGCAGGACATGACCAAATCGCTGTTTTCCATGCGTCTTCGCGCCAGCGCCTGGCTCTCCGCGCAGCGACGTCATGCGGATCCTGCCCGTGATCTGTCGCGCGATGTGACCATTCAGGCGCATAAACGCGAATACGTGAATTTTTTCGCGATGGAGGAAATGGACCTTCAGTATCGCAAATTCGATGGCAGCATGAGCCAGGTGATCAACCGCGGCGTGGTGTTGGGCGGCGAGGCGGCTGTGGTGCTGCCCTATGACATCCGGCGCGATGCGGTGCTGCTGATCGAACAGTTCCGCGCCGCCGTTTTCATCGCGGGGGAAATCAATCCCTGGCTCTGGGAGCCGCCGGCCGGGCTTCTTGATCCGGGCGAGAGCCCCGAGGCCGCCGCCCGGCGCGAGGCAAAGGAAGAGGCGGGGCTTGAACTGACCCACCTTGAGCCCGTTTCCAGCCTCTACCCCTCCAGCGGCATGTCCGGTGAATATGTGCATATTTTCTGCGGGCTTGCCGACTTTTCCTCTATCGAAGGCGGGGGCGGGGTGCCGAGCGAGGGCGAGGATATCCGCAGTAAAGTCATCTCGTTCCAAGAATTGATGGCGGGCGTGGACAACCGTACCTATCAGGATATGCCTTTGGTAACATCAGCGCTCTGGCTGGCGCGTCATAGGGACCGTCTTCGCGCCGAATTCGCCTGAGGCCTGGCCTGGCGGGAGCCCACCCTTGTGATCGACCGGAACCCCGGCTACATCAAAAGGGAACGAGTGAAAGGGACCCCTATGCGCATTGCACGCGATCTGGCCGACGCCGTTGGCCATACCCCTCTGATCCGGCTGAACAAAGTCAGCGAAGAGACCGGCTGCGAAATCCTTGGCAAGGCGGAGTTCATGAACCCCGGCCAATCCGTGAAAGACCGCGCCGCGCTGTTTATCATCAAGGACGCGATCGCCCGCGGCACGCTCAAGCCCGGCGGGACCATTGTTGAAGGCACGGCCGGCAATACCGGGATCGGCCTTGCTTTGGTGGGCGCGTCGATGGGGTTCAAGACGGTGATTGTGATCCCGGAAACCCAGTCCGAGGAAAAGAAGGACATGTTGCGGCTTGCCGGGGCTCAGCTGGTTCAGGTCCCCGCAGCGCCCTATCGCAACCCCAACAACTACGTCCGCTATTCCGAACGGCTCGCGGCCCAACTGGCAGAGACCGAACCCAACGGCGCCATCTGGGCCAACCAGTTCGACAATGTGGCCAACCGTCAGGCCCATATTGAGACCACGGGGCCGGAAATCTGGGAACAGACCGGTGGCAAGGTTGACGGGTTTGTCTGCGCCGTGGGCTCGGGCGGAACATTGGCGGGCATTGCGGATGTGCTGCAGCCCAAGGGGGTGAAGATCGGCCTCGCCGACCCGCAGGGCGCGGCGCTCTATTCCTTCTACACCACGGGCGAGCTGAAATCCGAAGGTTCCTCCATTACCGAAGGCATCGGCCAGGGCCGGATCACCAAGAACCTCGAAGGGTTCACACCGGATTTCAGCTATCAGATCCCCGACGCGGAGGCGCTGCCGGTGGTATTTGACTTGCTGCACGACGAAGGCCTGGTTCTCGGCGGTTCTTCGGGGATCAATATCGCCGGGGCAGTGCGTCTGGCGCGGGATCTTGGTCCTGGCCACACCATCGTGACCGTGTTGTGTGACTATGGCACCCGCTACCAATCCAAACTGTTCAATCCCGACTTCCTGCGGGACAAGGGGCTGCCGGTGCCGGATTGGATGACCCATTCTCCTGCGTCGATCCCCGGTGTGTTTGAGGACGTCTGACCTTGATGGCCGACTTGAAAATGATGCTCCGGGTCGGCCTTCTGTGTCTGACCTGCCTGTTGCTGCCCCTTGCGGCGCTTGCACAATCGGACCCCGGTGGGACGGACCCCGGTGGGGCGGTTCCGGATGGGGCGGGGCTGTCTGAGGCCCGCGATCTGGCGCAGACCGCAGCTTCGGGCGCATTGGGCGAATATTACGAGGCCTGGCAGCGCGCGGCGGACCGGGCCGAGCGGGTGCTGGACGCCAAAAAGGCCTCCAATGGCGCGCTTGAATCCCTGCGTGTGGACCTGGCTGAATACCGCCAGCAGTTTCTTGATGCGGGCAGTCAGAATTCGGATCGGATCAAGACCCTGCGGGCCCAGCTCGACGCCCTTGGTCCCGTGCCAGAAGACAGCGCGACCGAGCCTGAAAACATCACGCGGCTGCGCGAGGAAATGCAGCGGCAGCTGGCAAATCTGACCGCGCCGCAGGTGCTCGCCGATCTTGGCTACAGCCGGGCACAGGGGTTGATTTCAGAAATCGACAAGCTGATCCGCGAACGGGCGACCCGCAGGCTGTTGGAACGGGTGCCAATGCCCGTCAATCCGGAAAACTGGCCCGGCGCGGTGACCGATGGTGCCAATGTGCTGGCGGCGTTTTGGACCGAAATCAGGAGCCATCTGAACAGCGCCACCACCCGCGAAGCGATCCGTGTCCGTCTGCCGCTGTTGCTGTTGCTCAGCGCGGTTGCCCTTCTGTTGCTGGCGCGCGGGCGCCATTGGGCGCACCTGGTGGGCAACTACCTGCGCGAGTTGGGCGGGCGGGGCACCGGGGTATGGCGCTTCATTGTATCGCTCCTGCAGGTTGTGCTGCCCTATGTCGGCACTTTGCTGTTGGTCCGGGCCATCGACATGTCGGGCATTCTTGGGGTGCGCGGCACCTTGTTGCTGGATTATGTGCCCCTGTGGATCATGTTGCTCTATGCCTCGCGTTGGTTGGGCGAGCGCCTGCAGGTCTATGAAATCACCAATGTTCTGATCCCCTTTGACGCGCGGTCTCAGGGGCAGGTGCGTGTCATCCTCGGATCGCTGGTTGTGGTCCTGGTTCTGCAGCTGGTGCTGGATCGCCTCGACGCGATCGAGAATTTCGACGAGGGGACAATGGCCGTGCTCAGCTGGCCGCTGATCGTGTTGGCTGCGCTGCTTTTGCTGCGTCTCAACCGGATCGGCGCGCGCCTGGGGCAGGCCGAGGCCGAGGACGACAGCACCGATGACGAAGGTGCCATCGCCATCGGGACAAGCCGGGCCATCTCCATCCTGCGCCGGCTGGTGTTCATGCTGGCGATTGCGGCGCCGGTGCTCGGGGCGTTTGGCTATATAAATGCTGCGATCGCAATCATTTACCCGACGATCCTGACCCATGGGCTGATCGCGCTGGTGCTGGTCCTGCAGCGCTTCCTGTCCGACATCTACGGCTACCTGACCCGCGAGGGACAAAAGGCTCAGGATTCGCTTTTTGCGGTGATCACCGGGTTTGTTCTGGCCCTGCTGTCGCTGCCGGTACTGGCACTGATCTGGGGGGCCAGGGTTTCCGATCTGACAGAGCTGTGGTCGCGCTTTCTCGAAGGCTTCAATATCGGTGACACCAAGATCTCTCCCACGATCTTCCTCTCTTTTGTCGTGGTCTTCGCCATTGGCTATCTGCTGACGCGGTTGCTGCAGGGGAGCCTGCGGTCCTCGCTGCTGCCGAAAACAAAGATCGACCCCGGTGGGCAGAATGCCATCGTCTCGGGTGTTGGCTACATCGGGATTTTCCTGGCTGCGCTGGTGGCGGTCTCGGCCGCTGGTCTTGATCTGTCGTCGCTGGCTATTGTCGCCGGCGCCCTGTCGGTGGGCATCGGTTTTGGTCTGCAGACGATCGTGTCGAATTTCGTCTCTGGCATCATCCTGCTGATCGAGCGCCCGATTTCCAAGGGCGACTGGATCGAGGTCGGGGGCATGATGGGCTATGTCCGTGATATCTCCGTCCGCTCCACCCGGATCGAGACCTTCGACCGCACGGACCTGATCGTTCCGAACTCTGACCTGATCTCGGGCACGGTGACCAACTATACCCGGGGCAACACGGTGGGCCGGGTGATCGTGCCGGTCGGCGTGGCCTACGGCACCTCCCCCCGCAAGGTCGAAGAGATCCTCATGGCCGTCGCCAAAGGTCACCCGATGGTGCTGATGAACCCGGCCCCTGCGGTGGTGTTTCAGGGCTTTGGCGCAGACAGTCTCGATTTCGAAATCCGCGCCATTCTGCGGGACGTGAACTGGGTGCTGTCGGTGAAATCCGACATGAACTACGAGATCGCCAAACGGTTTGAGGAACAGGGGATCGAAATCCCCTTCGCGCAGCGCGACATCTGGATCCGCAACCCGGAAGCGATCAAACCCCCATCCTCCGGCGAAGGGCAGGCGCCCCAATCCCCGGCTTCATCTACGGCCGCATCTGCCGTTGCCTCAGCGCCCGTCAGGCCGGATCTCGACGATGTGTCGCAGGAGCCACCCAAGTCCGAGGACTGATCCCTCAGGGGCAAACGCGCTGTGGTATTTCGCCGTCGCATTCCGGCAATGCGGCGGCGTTTGTCATTGCGTATTCCGGGAGTAAAATTTGCCTCCCCTGCCGGTTTGCGCGTCGGATGGGCTCTGATTCAGTGTTTGTTTACAGTTTCTTAGCTTGGGACGAGGTGGGGTCAAAAAAACTGTATTTTTTCTCGGATTGGCACTTGCAATTCCCCGGCGAATACATCAGATATGCGCCTCACGGAGAGGTGGCCGAGTGGTCGAAGGCGCACGCCTGGAAAGTGTGTAGGCGGGAGACCGTCT
>NZ_VCNK01000023.1 GCF_006265095.1 Phaeobacter sp. B1627 | reverse complement strand
CGCCTGGAAAGTGTGTAGGCGGGAGACCGTCTCCAGGGTTCGAATCCCTGTCTCTCCGCCATTGTCACCCTAATTTTTAATTTAATAACAATAAGATAGGGGCGTATCTGGCTTGCCAGATGCGGTTCAACCCACACTTCAACCCATGCTTCGATTGGACATGAAACGGCGCAGGTTGCGGGCCGTGGATCACGCATTCGTGATCTGTCCATTTTGAGTCACGCTCACTTCGCGATGCCTAGATCGGCACGGAATGCAGCTTTCAGCCCGTCATGGGCCTTCGTTCGGCCTTCTGGGTCTTCGTTTGTTTCAACAATTCGTTCAATCGACTTACGAACAACTTCGGGTGCAACTAATTCGCAACGCATTTGCCAAAGGGCGAAGTTCTTGGCGGCTTCGTCGGTGCTTTCGACAGCGGCGCGATGATAGGCTTCAAGCAAACCGATGTAAGCAACCTGCTTTTCTCGAAAGCGTCGGTTGTCTTGTTTTGACCGTTGCGCAAGCCATGACTGGATAAGAGCCGTTACGACTGACCCAAGGCCAAAAGCTGTAAGAAGTGAGAGTACGTTCACGATTAAAATTCCTCTAAATCATTCGGTTAAATCTCAATCATACACGACAATCGCGACGAAAAAAGACCCCCGAAGCATCGCAGCAACGGGGGTCAGTTAGCTTCCAAATTGCCCCTTCGGAAGATCGTTAGAAACAGGCTTGGGGAATGCCCACAATCAAGCGGTCGGCGTCGGGATCAATGCCGCCTGCAGCAGCCGCTTGGCGCAAAGTCTGGCCGTCTGCGACACTGACCACCCGGCAGGCAGGGAAGCCGTCACGCTGCGCCGTTGACAGCCATGCAAGCTGCGCTGCGCGGTCGGTTACTATTGGCTGGCCCTGCGAAGGCTCGAATTCAGCTTCAAGCACGTCATGTGCCACCAGCAAGGGCAGACAAACCGGCACCCGGCCACAAGGTCTACCGGTATCTGCTGAGAAGGCTTGCGGTGACGCGACCAAATCAGGTTTGGGCGATGGACATTCCCTACATCCCAATGGCGCGCGGGTTCGTCTATCTGGTTGCCGTTCTGGCCTGGCGGCTGTCGGTGACGCTGGAAACCATTCGCAGCCTCAAACGCTATATTGCCCGAGAAGTCTTCGGCACTATCATGCGTCGCCAGAAGCAGATCAATCAATCCCAGATCACCGCTTGTCTCTTAGAAGGGCGTCCAGGGCAGCCACTTCACATCTATTGACTTCTTCAAGACGCTGAAGGACGCAGATATCCAGACCAGCATAGGCGGAAAAGGCGCGTGGTGCGACAATGTTTTTGTCGAGCGCCTCTGGCGGACGATCACATACGAGGAAGTCTACCTGCGTGCTTATGACAGCGTATCGGCTGCGCGCGCAAATCTGCGCCGGTATTTGACGTTCTACAACACGCGGAGACCGCATTCATCGCGGGCCGGGCAGACGCCCGATCAGGCATACCACATCAAGCCGCAGCAAATACCGGTCGCGCCATAACCGAGCGGGAGAGCCCCTTAGGAAACGGCTCGAAACTGGTCAAACGGACCGAGCCACCTCTGATCAACTGGCCAAGTCGGGGAACATTCCGGCCAGCCCCTCAAGGCTCGCGGCACAAATGCCCCGTTCGGTGATCAGCCCGGTGACCAACCGGCCGGGGGTCACGTCAAAAGCGGGGTTTTGAGCCGGGGTCGCCTCGGGGGTGACCCGCACCACATCGATGGACCCGTCTGCGCGCGTGCCCTGAATATGGGTCACCTCGCGGGAGGGGCGTTCCTCAATCGGGATGCCGGAGAGGCCATCGGTCACCGTCCAGTCAATGGTCGGTGAGGGCAGGGCGACATAAAAAGGAACATTGTTGTCCCGCGCCGCCAGCGCCTTGAGATAGGTGCCGATCTTGTTGCACACATCGCCCTGGCGGGTGGTGCGATCAGTGCCGGTGATGACCAGATCCACCAGCCCCTGCTGCATCAGATGACCGCCGGCATTGTCGGTGACATAGCTGTGCGCGATACCGTGGCTGCCGAGCTCCCAGGCGGTCAGCGCGCCCTGATTGCGTGGCCGGGTCTCATCGACCCAGACATGGAGCGCAATGCCCTCATCATGGGCCTGATACATCGGGCTGGTGGCGGTGCCCCAGTCGACGGTGGCAATCCAGCCCGCGTTGCAATGGGTGAGCAGGCGGACCGGCTCGCCTGCCGGTTTGCGCGCGGCAATCTCGCGGATCAGAGTGAGGCCATGTGCACCGATCCGGCGATTGATCTCCACATCTTCATCGGCAATATCATGGGCGAGCGAGAGCGCGGCGTCGGCCCGCGCGCCCGGCGCCAGTGGTTCGAGCGCCGCGCGGCAGCGATCGAGCGCCCAGCGCAGGTTGATCGCGGTGGGGCGGGTGGCATGCAGAAGCGTCCAGGTGCGGTCCAGCTCGGAGTCCGATGGGTCCTGTGCCATGGCAAGCGCCATCCCATAGGCGGCCGTGGCGCCGATCAGAGGCGCGCCGCGCACCTGCATGTCCACAATCGCCGTCGCATAGTCCGCCAGCGTATCAAGCTGCCGGATGCGGAAATCGTGAGGCAGCCAGCGCTGATCGATAATCTGCAGCGCGCCCTTGGTGTCGTCCCACCAAAGCGACCTGTAGGGGGTGCCGTTGACTTTCATGCGCTCGACCTTTCGATATCCGGTCCACCGTGGAGCCGCAGCCATTTTAGCCCTCGCTGCCGAAACCGCCACAGCGAATTTGCATGTCGCCGTCGGTCCAGGACACCGCGGGTCCATGTCGTCAAAAATTCACATAAATCACGAGGGTTCCAGGTGAACTCTGATCCGCAACAGGCTACCAGCACAGCAAAGAATGAACCAGAGGACCAAAGACATGCGGTTGGAACGCGACATTGAGCAGGCGTTGATTGCCATGGTGCGGGGCGCTGCCCGGGCGGAGATCCTGCCGCGCTTTCGGAATTTGTCGGCCGGGGCGATCAAGACGAAATCCTCTGCCATCGACCTGGTGACCGATGCGGATGTCGCCGCCGAGGAGCACATCACCCGGGCCGTCGACACCATTCTGCCCGGCGCGGTTGTGATCGGCGAGGAAGCGGTCTCTGCCGATGCCTCCCGGCTGCAACAGCTCCCGGGTGCCGAGATCGCAGTGATTGTCGACCCGATCGACGGCACCTGGAATTTCGCCAACGGCCTGGCGACCTTTGGTGTGATCCTCGCGGTCACCGTGCGGGGGCAGACGGTCTTTGGTCTGCTCTATGATCCTGTGGTGGATGATTGGGTCGAGGCCAGTCTGGGAGGTGGCGCATGGTTTGCGGCCCCGGGTCGGCCGCCGGAGCCGCTCCGGGTGGCGCCGGAACGCCCCTTTGCCGAGGCGACCGGGTTTCTGCCGCACTACCTGTTTCCCAAGGCCGAGCAACCCCGGCTGGCCCATGGCATGGTCACCGCGCGCCGGGTGAATGCGCTGTGCTGTTCCTGTCACGAGTATCGGGTGATGGCGCAGGGCAATGCCGATTTCGTGCAGACCGAGGGGATCAACTGCTGGGATCATGCGGCGGGCGTTCTGGCGGTCACCGAAGCTGGCGGCCACGCGCAGCTGGTTGACGGGCGGGCCTATGCGCCGACGATTGCCGAAGGGCGGCTGACCGTCTCCAGCGGTGCGGCGATGCGTGCAGAGGTTCTTGAGGCCTTTGGTCTGGCCTGAGCCGTGCCCTCTTGGCCGCCCGGGAGACATCGCCTAGGGTTCTGTCCAATGAGAGGGAGGGCGAGGTCATGGCACAGCAAGAGACAGAAGAGAGCAGCCCCGGGCCGCTGGTCACCCGGCACGACGACGCGGGCGTCACCACTCTGACGATGACGGATCCGCGCAGTATCAATGCGCTGTCCGAGGCGATGCTGCAGGCGCTGCAGTCCCGGCTGGACGAAATTGCCGGGGACAGCACGGTGCGGGCGGTCATCCTGCGCGGCGCGGGCGATCATTTCTGCGCCGGGCACAATCTGAAGGAAATGACTGCAGCGCGCAGTGATGAGGACGGCGGGTTTCAGTATTTTCAGGATCTCTTTGCCACCTGTTCGCGGATGATGCAGCGGATCGTGACCCTGCCACAGCCTGTGATCGCCGAAGTTTCGGGCATCGCCACGGCGGCGGGATGTCAGTTGGTCGCGACCTGCGATCTGGCGGTGGCCTCGCAGGATGCGCGCTTTGCCACATCCGGCGTCAATATCGGTCTGTTTTGCTCGACGCCGATGGTGGCGCTCTCGCGCAATGTGGCGCGCAAACACGCGATGGAGATGCTGTTGCTGGGCGAGTTTATCGCCGCTGAGCGCGCCGCTGACATGGGCATGGTCAATCGCGTTGTACCCTTGGTTGAGCTGGCGGAGACCAGCCGTGCGATGGCCAGGACGATCGCCGATAAATCGCCCGCCGCTGTCAAAATCGGCAAGGGCGCCTTTTACCAGCAGGCGCAGATGTCGCTGTCTGACGCCTACGCTCATGCGGGGCGGGTGATGGCGGGAAACATGATGGCGCGGGACGCAGAGGCCGGGATCGGGGCCTTTATCAACAAATCCGCCATGCCCGAATGGACGGGGGAGTGAACTGCTGAGATCTCGCGGCGCAGGCGGGCTGCCCTGACCACGCGCCGAGGTTGGATCCGACCCAGGCGGCAAGCCGACCCTGTTGCGGAGGGCGGCTGATGGCTTGCGCCTTTCACGGGCGGAGGCTGCGCCAGTGTCGCCAGGCTTCGGGGGTGTCGAGATCGGTCAGTGCATGGGCCGCGGGCAGGCGGACCATCTCCACCCTGTCGTTCTGCAGCAGGGCCCGGGCGCCGGTATCGCCGCGCAGCTCCCGCAGCGCCGCAAAGCAGCGTTTGGGAAACAGAACGGGGTGTCCGGGGCGCAGGCTGCCGGTTTCATCCGCGCCACTTGCCCGCAGGATGGGACCGTCCGCGCCCTGAAACCGGGCGGCCAAATGCTGAAAATCGGCGGTGGTGAGGTCGGGCATGTCGGCGGGGAGCAGCAGTACGCCCTGAATGTCGTCCGGCAGCGCCTGCAGGCCGGAGCGGATCGATGCACTCATGCCCTCAGTGGCCCCCGGGACCGGAACAATGGTCGCCCCCGTCGCTGCGCAGGCGCGGGGATGGTCGCGTTCGGGCAGGGTGACAAAGACCGGCAATCCGGTCGCGCGGGCCTGGCGGATCAGATGGGCCAGCAGGGGCTGGCCGTCGACGGCCTCCATCAGCTTGTCGCGCCCCTGCATCCGGGTCGAGGCGCCGGCGGCGAGCAGGAGGATGGCGAGAGGTTCGGGCAAGAGGAGGCTCCTTTGCGCAGGGAGGCTGTGGTGGGAGCCTCCGGCGGAGGTATTTTGGAAAAGATGAAAGGAAATGCCAAGGGGGATAGGTCAGCTGTTGTGACCTTTTGTTTCGCGCGCGAAACATTGGGGCAGGGATGTTGTCCGATAAATTGCGCGCGCCCGGGCAGGAGCGCGCGCTGATCTGGCAACACCCGTGGAGAAAGGTCAGGAAGGTTGACCTGGTTCGCGTGGTCAGCCGCGCATGCGGGCGCCATCGGCGTCAAACAGCGGCGTGGTGATCAGCCGGGCCTTCTGACGCGCGCCGAGGATTTCAATCTCGACTTCCAGGCCGTCCTCGCTGGCACGATCCGCCGGGACAAAGCCGAGTGCGATGGATTTCCGGGCAAAGTGGCTGTAGCCGCCGGAGGTGCAGAAGCCCACGACCGCACCATCGCGCCAGATCGGCTCGTAGGCGGTGACATCGGCGTCCCCGGCCTCGACCTCAAAGGCGCAGAGTTTACGTGCGGGACCTGCGTCGCGTTCGGCCTCGGCTGCGGAACGGCCAATGAAATCAACCGGTTTCTTGAAGGAGATAAAGCGATCAAGGCCGGTTTCTGCCGCCGTATAGTCGGGCGAGAATTCCGAGAGCCAGGAGCCGAAGAACTTGTCGAGACGCAGGCTCATCATGGCGCGCATGCCAAAAGGTTTCATGCCGTGGCTCTGCCCTTCGCCCCAGAGCGTGGTCCAGAGGGCGCGTTGGCTGGGCAGATCGCAGTAGATCTCATAGCCGAGATCGCCGGTGTAGCTGACCCGTTGCACGACGCAGTCCACCATGCCGACGGTCAGGCGGCGCACATCGAGGAAGCGCATGTCGGAGATGTCGGAGCGGGTGCAGGCCTGCAGTACTGCGCGCGCATTGGGACCTGCGATCTGGAAGCCGTTCACCTTGTCGGAGATATTGTCGATGGTGACGCCCTCGTCGAGATTTTGCAGGAACCAGCGCATGTGGTAGGCCTGCGCGCCATAGGAGGCGGTCAGTTGGAAGTCATCTTCGGCCAGGCAGGAGATGGTGAAATCCCCGATCAGGCGCCCCTTGGGTGACAGCATCGGCGTCAGGCTCAGGCGGCCCGGTTTCGGCACCCGGCCCGCCATCACCCGGTCAAGCCACGCGCGGGCCCCGGCGCCCCGAATGCGATATTTTCCGAAGTTGTGAATCTCATTGATCCCAACGGCTTCGCGGACGGTGTTCACCTCTCTCGCGGTGGCCTCGAAGGCGTTGGAGCGGCGGAAGGAGGGGGTCTCGTAGCGGGGGTCCCCGTCGGCGGCGAAGTAATTCGGGATCTCGGTTCCGTATTGGTGGCCCCAGACCGCGCCCATCTGGTCAAAAATGTCATACATCGGCGTGGTCCGGAACGGGCGCGCGGCGGGGAGTTCTTCGTTCGGGTAGGCGATGGAGAAGCGTTTCTGGTAGTTTTCGATGACCTTCGGGCGGGTATAGCCGGGTGTGATCCAGTCCCCGTAGCGGGCCACATCCATGGCCGTCGTGTCGCGTTCGCATTCGCCCTCGACCATCCATTGCGCCAGCATCAGACCGACGCCGCCGCCCTGCGAAAAGCCTGCCATGACGGCGCAGGCCGACCAGTAGTTCGACACGCCGGGCACCGGGCCGACCAGCGGGTTGCCATCGGGCGCGAAGGTGAAGGGGCCGTGGATGACCGATTTCACGCCAGCCTCCTGGAGGGCCGGGAAGCGGTCGTAGGCGAAGGCGATGGAGTCTTCGATCTTGTCAAAGTCGTCGGGCAGAAGTTCGTGGCCAAAATCCCAGGGGGTGCCATCGACCGCCCAGGGGCGGCAGGGTTGTTCGTAGAAACCGATGCAAAGGCCCTGGCCTTCCTGGCGCAGGTAACTCTCGCCGGCGGGGTCCATGACATGCGGGTGTTCGATGCCATTGGCCATCATGTCCCGGATCAACGGCACCTCGTCGGTGACGATATATTGGTGTTCCATCGGGTGGAGGGGGAAGTAGATGCCCGCCATGGCGCCGACCTCCCGCGCCCAGAGACCGCCGGCATTGACGATATGTTCGGCGTGGATCCTGCCCTTGTTGGTGACCACGTCCCAGGTGCCATCGGGGCGCTGGTTGGTTTCGGTGACCTTGCAATGGGTCTCAATGGTGGCGCCGCCCAGTCGTGCGGCCTTGGCATAGGCGTGGGTCGTGCCTGAGGGGTCGAGGTGGCCGTCAAGTGGATCGTAGAGGCCGCCGATGATGCCGTCGATATTGGTGACGGGCGCGATTTTCTTGATCTCCTCGGGGCTTACAATCTCTGTCTCAAGTCCCATGAAGCGGTGCTTCGCGCGCTCCGCCTTGAGCATATCGAAGCGTTCCTTGTTGTCCGCGAGCGTCACCCCGCCGACGTGATGCAACCCGCAGGACATGCCGGTGATCTCTTCGAGCTCCTTGTATAGTTTGATCGTATAGCCCTGAAGTGCGGCCATGTTGGTGTCGCCATTGAGGGTATGAAAGCCGCCCGCTGCATGCCAGGTGGAGCCGGACGTCAGCTCTGAGCGCTCGATCAGCATGACGTCGGACCAGCCGAGTTTCGTCAGATGGTAAAGAACGGAGCAGCCGACAACGCCGCCCCCGATAACTGCCACGCGGGTGCTTGTTTTCATGACTGATCACTCCTTGTCGGGATCCTGTTCGGATGCATTCTGGACAGTTATGCCCAGTAGTCCAGTCAAAAAGCGACCATTGATGTCGGCGCTGTTACCGCGCATTCTCCCGCCCATTTGCCGTGCCCCTTTTAAAAGGGGACCCGTCCTCCGGTTGGGCATGGCGCCGCGCGCGCGCCCCGCAGGGGCGCGCGCGCGGCGCCGGTCGCTTCGGGCAAAGCCCGAAGCGAAACCCCTCACTTCGGATCGGTAAAACGAACAGGGGGGGCGGTTACCCTTCGAGCGGGCGGATTTTCAGGCCTGTTACCCTGTTGCCGTCCCGTGCCGTGACCTCGAAGCGGAAGCCGTGGAAGGAAAACACCTGTCCGACCGTAGGGATCATTTGCGCCTCATGAATCACCAGACCTGCGACGGTGTTGGCCTCGAGGTCGGGCAGGTTCCAGTCCATCGCGCGATTGATGTCACGAATGGTGGTCGCCCCCTCTACGATATAGTTGCCGTCCGTGGTCTTGCGGGCAAAACTCTGTTCTGCCGGATCGAATTCGTCGGTAATCTCGCCCACGATTTCTTCGAGGATATCCTCAAGCGTGATCAGCCCCTGCAACGAGCCATATTCATCCACCACAAGGGCAAAATGCGTGCGCACGCG
The DNA here is from genome assembly GCF_006265095.1 of Phaeobacter sp. B1627. Taxonomy (GTDB): domain Bacteria; phylum Pseudomonadota; class Alphaproteobacteria; order Rhodobacterales; family Rhodobacteraceae; genus Epibacterium. The sequence continues at coordinate 117,753 of NZ_VCNK01000023.1, read as the reverse complement.
CAGAAACTGGCGCATCTGGTCGTCGAGTGTTGTGGTTTCGGGAATGAAATACGGCGGCTTGCAGACTTCGGTGATCTTGAAATCGCGCAGGGCAGAGGCATCCCCGTCCGGCCCCCCGATCTTGGCATACATTTTTCGCAGCAGATCCTTGGCATGGACAACGCCGATGATGTTCTCCTGATCATCGCGAAACACCGGCAGCCGGGTGTGCGAGGAGGTCAGGCATTGCTCCAGAATGGCCTCCGGGTCGGAGCCTGCGTCGATCATCTCGATCTTGGAGCGGTGGAGCATGATTTCCTCCACGAACCTGTCGGACAGATCCAGTGCCCCGAGGATACGGTCGCGGTCTTCCTTCTCCACGACGCCCTCGGAATGGCCGATCTGCAAGGCGCCGACGATTTCCTCGCGCACCGCCATGATGTGGCTGTCGGGGTCGATCTGCACGCCAAAGATCCGCAGGACACCGCGCACCAGCAGGCGCACCGCGCCGACGACAGGTGCCAGAATGGTGACCAGCGTGCCGATCACCGGGGCAACCGCGGCGGCGGCTTTTTCGGAATTGGTGATGGCGTAGGTCTTTGGCAGGACCTCGGCAAAGATCAGCACGAGGAATGTCATCACGATGGTGGCCAGCGCCACGCCGCTTTCGCCAAAGATCTTGGTGAACAGGGCCGTCGCCAGCGAGGCTGCGAGGATATTGACGAGGTTGTTGCCCAGCAGCACGGAGCCGATCAGCCGCTCGCTGTCCTCGGTGACCTGCAGCGCGCGCTCGGCCCCGTGAGATCCTTTGTCGGCCTGGCTGCGGAGTTTCCCCCGGGAGGCGGCGGTCAGGGCTGTTTCTGACCCGGAGAAAAACCCCGAGAGCACCAGCAGAAGAAAGATGCCGCCGGTGGTGATCCAGAAAGAGCTGTCGAAAACCGTGGTGATATTGTCCATAGGGGGTCCTGAACTGCCGTCGTGTTTATAGGGTTATGAAGGTCCGCCGGAACGGGATCAAGCGCTGTTGGCGCAGCATGGGCCGCCCGGGCGCGCTGCGGGGCATGTGATCCTATGCCTCCGGGTCTTCGCTGCGCGCCAGAGGATGGTGGCGATGCACCAGTTCCGACAGCCGGGCGTCCAGAACATGGGTGTATATTTCTGTCGTCGCGATATCGGCATGTCCCAGCAGCGCCTGAATGGCCCGCAGATCAGCCCCATTGGCGAGCAGATGCGTGGCAAAGGCGTGGCGCAGGGTGTGGGGCGTGACCTTCTCCGGCGCAACGCCGCCCGCAATCGCCAGTTCCTTGATCAGCAGGTAGAACCGGTGGCGGGTCAGATGGCCGTCCTTGCCGCGGGAGGGAAACAGGAAGGCGGAGGGTTTGACGCCCCGCGTCTCCCGGTCGTCCTCGGTTTTGTCGCGGTCAATGAGCCAGTCGGCAAGGGCGGCCCGTGCGGGTGGGGAGAGCGGCACCATCCGCTCCTTGCCGCCCTTGCCGAGGACCAGCAGCATGTTGGGATCGCCACGTGCCGCGGAGGCGGGCAGGGAGACCAGCTCGCTGACCCGCATGCCGGTGGCATAGAGAAGCTCCATCATGCAGGTATTGCGCAACCGGTCCGAGGGGCTGCGACCGACCTGACGGGCGGCCTCAAGAAGACGGTCAACCTCGGCCACATCCAGCGTTTTGGGCAGGGATTTGGCGCGTCCGGGGCCTTTGATCTGCAGGGCAGGATTGTCCTGTCGCCAGCCTTCTTCAAAGGCGAAGCGGTAGATCTGCTTGAGCGCGGACAGGCGGCGCGCGCGGGTGGCCCGGCTGAGGCCTTCTGCATCGCAGGCAATCAGATAGGATTCAATATCGGCCTGATGCGCGGTCGCAAAGCTGAGCTGGCGGCCGGAGAACCACTGGACGGCATCCTTCAGGTCGCGCCCATAGGCCAGCAGCGTATTGCGGGCGGCGCCCAATTCGGCGGCCTGGGCATCGAGAAAGGTCGAGATCCATTGGTGATCGCTGGCGGGGGCCTGCATGGTCACGATCCCCGGCCCAGCAGGGCAAGCTGCAGCGCCGCCCGGCGGGCGGTATCTTCAAGGCCCATCCGACGGAACGCGGCGAGCGACAGAGCGGCGGCTTCGAGATTGCCGTCGGCGCCGTGAGAGAAGCTTTTCATGGTGACCAGAATGGCCTCGCCCAGCCGCCCCTGATCGAGCAGAAGCTGTTGCGCTGCAGGCAGTTCGCTGTCGGGGGCAAAGCCCCGCGCAATGGCGCGTTCCAGATCGGAGGAGGCGAGCTGCGGATCCGGCTGCCCCTGTGCGAGGCCTGCGACAAACCGCGTTTTCTGCGCGTGGTCCGGTGGGGTCGCGGCGGCTTGCTCATATTCAGGCGACAGCATGCGCAACTCCCAGGCGATACGGGCGGCTTGTCCGGTCAGGGGCACGGTCGCCAGACGCGGGGCAAACAGCTCTGCCATGGCCAGCCGGAGCCCCGCCTGTTGGGCGGCAGACCACAGACCGGGCAGCGTCTTGCGGACGGCCTCGGCACTGCCTGCGGTCAGGGCGGTGTCCAGCCGCTGCACGGCGTCGACCCGGTCCCAGACCCCGCCCGAGGCCGCAGGCTGGCGGGCGGTAAAGAGGCCGAGCAGTTGATTGGGGTTCATGGCGCGGCTGCGGGTCAGGCGTTCGGCCGCTTCGAGCTGCGCTTTCCAGCCGGCGATGTCGCGCAGGTCGGCACTGGCGAAGGCGCGCGGCAAGGGCGCCGTGGGCATGGGTTCGCCAATCGCCTCAAACAGGCGAAATTCGAGCGGCGTCGGGGAGTTCGGCAGCGGCAGCGGCGGCATGCCTTCGTAGATGTCGGGGTTCAGGAAGCGGTCCAGCAAGGCCAGCTCCGATTTGGAAATCAGGTCCAGCGCATGCGCGGTTTCGAGCATCAGGGCCGCGGTCGGCCAGTCCCCGCGCCGGGCGGCACAGAAAATCCGCGCCCGGTAGTCGCTCATCAGGTAGGGATCGGCGGTCAGCGCGGCGCAGCTCCGGTCCTCGTCGCCATTGAGCAGAGTTGCATCGAACCAGCGCGAGAACCGCTGGGCATTCCCGGTGGGGCCGGCCTCCTGCACCAGGGCCTGGACCGGATCGGTGGCGCCGGCCTCCCGCAACCGGTCCAGACGGGCCAGCAGGACCTGGTCGTCGTCATCGAACGGTGGTCTGGCCTCGGTCAGCAGCAGCGTCATCAGGAGCGATTGCATGGCCGGCAACCCGCTGACGGGAACGTCGCGGATCAGCTCGGCGAGCCGCTCCGGCGGGCTGCTTTGCCACAGGGTAATCGGCAGACCGGTGCGGTTCTGCGCCACCAGGCCCACCGGCGGCAGGAGGCGCTGCAGCGGCGTCACGGTAATGGCCGGGCCATTCGCCGTTTGCGCCACCGGCGGCTCCGTCAGCAGGGTCTGCGGGATATTGGCCACGGGGGGCGCCGCGTTCAGCCAGTCGATTGCGCTCAGCGGTTCGCGCGCGTCTGCGGCGATGGCTGTCAGCAGGAATGCGCCAACGGCCAAGGCTGCGGGTTTAGTCGGCATTGAGCACCACGGGCTTGCGCACCTCGACGGCGGGCGCCGAGAAATCAGCGCCGAACCAGGGGCCGACATAGGCATAGGCGACCAGCGCGATAATTGCCAAAAGAATGAGGAAAGCCAAGTATTTTGCCAAACGTGCCATGGGTGTCCCGGTGCCTGCTTCTTTGCCTGTTTTACGAGTTTTATATATGGCCTTTTCGGCAATATCACGTCATTCACGGAAGAATGAGCGAAAAAGACCAAATCAGCGGTGCGGTGGCAGAAAGTTGCGCGCCGGGACATCTGAAGAAGACCATTGTGCTGGTGGGGATGATGGGCGCCGGGAAAACAGCCGTCGGGCGGGCCTTGGCCGCGCGCCTTCAGGTGCCGTTTCTCGACAGTGACCACGAGATCGAAGTGGCCGCGAATATGACGATCCCCGAGATCTTTGCCCGCTATGGCGAGCCGTTCTTTCGCGAGAAGGAATATCAGGTGATCTGCCGGCTCCTGAAGGAGGAATGCGGCGTGCTGTCGACCGGGGGCGGTGCCTTTCTGGCCGAGCGCAACCGTGCAGTGATGTCAGCCGCCGGTGTTTCGGTCTGTTTGCAGGCCGATCTCGATGTCCTGTGGAAACGGGTCAAGGGCCGCGATTCACGGCCTTTGCTGCGGTCTGCGGATCCCTATCAGACGCTGGCGGATCTGTATCAGGCGCGGGTGCCGGTCTATGCGCAGGCGGATCTGGTTGTGCCGTCCGACGGGGTGGTCTCGATCGAGAGAATGGTGGACAGGGTGCTGGAGGCGCTGGCCGCCCGCCCCGACGTGATGGAGGAGGAGAAGTGATGGAACGGACGGTACATGTGGCGCTCGGGGAGCGGGCCTATGATGTGGTGATTGGCCCGGATCTTGTGGGGCAGGCCGGTGCCCGCATTGCGCCGCTGCTGCGGCGGCGGAAAGTGGCCGTGCTGACGGATGAGACGGTGGCCGGGCTGCATCTGGAGCACCTACGGGCGGGGCTGGCGAAAGACGGCATCGAGCTGGATGCGCTGGTGCTGCCGCCGGGCGAGAGCACCAAGGGCTGGCCCCAGTTCACCCGCGCGGTCGAGTGGCTGCTGGAGACCAAGGTGGAGCGCGGCGATATCGTGATCGCCCTGGGCGGTGGGGTAATCGGCGATCTGGCCGGCTTTGCAGCGGCCGTTCTGCGGCGCGGCGTGCGCTTTGTGCAAATCCCGACCTCGCTGCTGTCGCAGGTGGACAGTTCGGTCGGGGGCAAGACGGGCATCAACGCTCCGCAGGGCAAGAACCTGATCGGGGCCTTTCATCAGCCTTCTCTGGTGCTGGCCGATACGGCGATCCTCGCCACGCTTGCGCCCCGGGATTTTCTGGCGGGCTACGGCGAGGTGGTGAAATACGGCCTGCTGGGGGATGCGGATTTCTTTGCCTGGCTGGAAACCCATGCGGCTGCGATGGCTGGTGGGGACCTGGCGCTCCGGACCGAGGCGGTGGCGCGGTCGGTGCAGATGAAAGCTGACATCGTGGTGCGGGACGAGACGGAACAGGGCGACCGGGCCCTGCTGAACCTGGGCCATACATTCTGCCACGCGCTGGAGGCGGCGACGGGCTATGGCGACCGGTTGTTGCATGGCGAAGGGGTGGCGATCGGCTGCGCGCTGGCGTTTGAACTCTCGGCGCGGCTGGGCCTGTGCAGTCAGGAGGACCCGAGCCGGGTGCGGGCGCATCTGAAGGCGATGGGAATGAAAACCGATCTGTCCGACATCCCCGGAGACCTGCCTCCGGCCGCCGATCTGGTTGCGCTGATGGGCCAGGACAAGAAGGTGATGGACGGGCAGTTGAATTTCATCCTTGCGCGCGGCATCGGTTCGGCCTTTGTGACGGCAGACGTGCCGGGCGATGCGGTTCTGGCGGTTTTGCAGGACGCGCTGGATCAGAGGGCAGGCTAGCCCCCGGCTGCCTGCATCGGGGACGGGCGTCAGAGGCGTGATCTGCATCAGGTTTCCGCTGCAGGCGGGGGCGGGTTCCGGCGGCGTTTGAAGGGGCAAAGACTGCGCCTCCCTCGTTTTGGCCCCCGTTTTGGCCGCCTTCTTGGCCCCCGTCCCGAACCGCGTCCCGAACCTCGTCCTGAAATTGAAAAAGCCCGGTCAGCTTTCGCTGCCGGGCTTTGATGTTGTCTGTCCTGCCGGATCTTCGCGCCACCTGATGTTCAGGTCAGCGGATGTTCAGGTCGGCAGATATTTGGGCCGCCTGGCCAACCTGGCCTCGCGGGAAACTGTTCTCAGAACGGGATTTCGTCGTCGTCGATGTTCTGGGAGGGGCCACCCTGACCGCCGCCAAAGCCACCGCCGGACTGACCACCACCGCCGTAGCCACCACCGGACGGACCGCCGCCGCCATAGTTGCCACCGCCGTAATCGCCACCGCCGCCGCCGTAGTCACCGCCGCCGCCCTGGCCACCACCGCCAAAGCCGCCGCCTCCGCCTTCGCCGCGACCGTCAAGCATGGTGAGCGTGGAGCCAAAGCCCTGCAGCACGACCTCGGTTGAATAGCGGTCCTGACCGCTCTGGTCCTGCCACTTGCGGGTCTGCAGCTGGCCTTCGATATAGACCTTGGAGCCTTTGCGCAGATATTGTTCCGCGACACGCACCAGACCTTCGTTGAAGATGGCCACGGAATGCCATTCTGTCTTTTCGCGGCGTTCGCCGGTGGTCCGGTCCTTCCAGTTCTCAGAGGTGGCGATGCGCAGGTTGCACACTTTGCCTCCGTTCTGGAAACTGCGGACTTCCGGGTCGCGGCCCAGATTACCGATGAGCATTACTTTGTTCAGGGAGCCGGCCATATGGATCCTGTCCTTTGTTTCTTTCTATATCGAGAGCGTGTGCGACGGGTCGCCTGAACAGGATGTCGAATCCCGTCCGTTGCCTGGCCGGTACAGTAGCCGCCCCTGCGGTGTGATGAAAGGGCAGGACGGGGGTAGAGAGGGCGGGAAACGGCGCAATTTCACCCCGGCGCGGTCAGAAGATGTGGATATCTTTCTTTTCGCTCAGAGATGACTATATTGCCCGCACCTGAGGAAACAGACGGTTCCATTGCCAAGATGCGACGCTTAACCACTGCTGCCCTGATTTTGACGACCTGCGCTGCCCCCGTGGCGGCCTCTGATCTGTTCAAGACCAAAAACAAGCGCAAGACGTTTGCCGCCCAGACCCGGTTTCTCGACACCCGGGCCGCCAGTCAGTACCAGAATTCCGAACGGCTGAGGCCGGACAGCCTGCAGGATGATATCCTGCCGCTCTATCGCGGCAGCTACCGGGGTGAATTCCTCGAGGTCGCCCGCAGCGCAGCCCGCGCCAATGGGGTGCCGGAGGATCTGTTCCTGCGGCTGGTCCAGCAGGAGAGCAATTGGAACCCCGCCGCCCAGTCGCACAAGGGCGCTCTGGGGCTGGCGCAGCTGATGCCGGGGACGGCCCGGCTGTTGGGGGTCGACCCGCTGGTCCCTGCCGAGAACCTGCGCGGTGGCGCAAAATACCTGGCGCAGCAATACCGCAAGTTCGGCTCCTGGCGCCTGGCGCTTGCGGCCTATAATGCTGGTCCCGATGCGGTGCGCAAATATGGCGGTGTGCCACCGTTTGAGGAAACAATGACCTATGTGCGCCGGATCCTCGGGAGCTGAGGCGAAAACCGGCACAGGCGTAGCCTCGACCGGCCCCGCGCAAGGGGGCGTTAACCATTTGCCCCGCTGATTTCGTTAACCGGTCATTAACCTGCCTTAATCAGACGTAAATATCGGTCCCAATACGGAGGGACTGAGTATGAGTGGCAAAACGTTTCAGGGGCAAGTGGACCGCATGAGCTGGGTTCCCGGTGCGCAGCCCCGTCCCGAACTGGTTGATGCGATCCTGTCTCATCATGGCAAGGCGACGCCGCAGCGCGAGATCGCTCCGACACTGATGGGTGTCGTCATGGGAGCGTTGATCGGAGTGCTGCTGAAAGGAATGGCGCTGCCGGGTGTGCCCTGGGGGCCGGAGACCGGCCTGATCGGCCTGCTGGTCGGCTCCGTCGCCTTGCTGGGCTTTGGTGCCTCTGTCGCAGCCGCGGGTCTGGCCATTGTCATCGGCCGGAGGCATCCGCATCTGCTGCAATGGGCGTCGGTCAATCTTCTGACGGTGTTGATTGTGGTGCTCGTCTGAGCGGCAGCCGGACCTGATCCCGCGGGTGGGACCGGGTGGGACCGGGGGGAGAGAGGGACGCGGTCGGAAACGGCTGCGTCCATTCTGCATCTGGAAAATCGCTCCGATTTGCGCTAGGTCACGGCCCTGACCACCGGAGATATCCCACCCATGGTTTTGCGCGCTGCTGCCTGCCTGATATGTTTCTCCTCACCGCTTCTGGCCGAGGGCTACGCCACGCCAGTGGAGCTGGGCGAGGCGCTGTTTTTCGAAACGGAGCTGTCGGCAAACGGAACGCAGTCCTGCGCCAGTTGTCATGACCCCAACGCAGGGTTTGCCGATCCCCGCCGGGACGCCAACGGGGCCTTTTCCCGGGGCGATGACGGCGTGTCTCTGGGGGCGCGCCATGCACCGAGCGCCGCCTATGCGGCACTGTCGCCGGCCTTTCATCGCAACGCCGACGGCGCGTGGGTCGGCGGGCAATTCTGGGACGGTCGCGCGGCGGATCTGGAAGAGCAGGCGGGCGGCCCCATTTTGAACGCGATCGAGTTGGGGCATAAAACCGAGGCAGAGGCCGTCGCGCGTCTGGCCGCGGACCCCGACTATGTGGCGGCCTTTGCCGCTCTCTACGGTGTGGACATCAGGTCAGATGCGCGGGCGGGGTTCGCCGCCCTGACCGCAGCCTTGGCGGAATTTGAAGCCAGCCCTGTGTTTCAGCCCTTTGACAGTAAATACGACCGGTTCCTGCGCGGCGAGGCGGAGCTGTCGCGCGAGGAAGAGCTGGGGCGGGTGCTGTTCTTCTCGCAGCAGTTCACCAATTGCAACCAATGCCACCAGCTCCGGCGCAGCGCCATGGACCCCTCCGAACCCTTCACGGATTTTCGCTATCACAACATCGGCGTGCCTGCCAATCTGGCCGGGCGGCAGGAAAACGGCGTCGGCGCCGATTGGGTGGACAATGGCCTGTTTGACAACCCTCTGGTGAAGGATCCGGCGCAACGGGGCAAGTTCAAGACGCCGACGCTGCGCAATGTGGCGGTGACGGGTCCCTATATGCACAATGGCGTGTTTCAGGATCTGCGCACGGTCATTGTCTTCTACAACAAATACAACAGCGCCGCAGAGGCCGCCCGGATCAATCCGGAAACCGGCATGGAGTGGGGCGCAGCACCGGTGCCGGAGACCCTGTCTACCACGGAGCTGACCCATGGGCCGGCGCTGGATGCGCGCCGGATCGACGCGCTGGTTGCGTTTCTGGAAACACTGACAGATTCTCGGTACGAGACGCTGCTTGGCGACTGACATATTTGCTTTTGAGCGGCAAATCCGGCGAGTAAGGCAGGTTTGCGTGAATTTCCAAGAAAAAGACACAATTTTGAACCAGCCGCTTTACCGGTGATTCACTTCTCTGCAGCAGGGTCGGGCGCATCGTTATAGAAGGGCGAACGTTTCATGCTGGTAGAAAACAGCCAAATTCCAGATGCCTTGACCGAGGCATTCGCAACCGTCGATGGTCTTATGGCCACGGGCAAATATGCGCGATCTCTCAGCGTGATGTTGCCGCATGTGCAGTCAGGCGAACTTGATCCCGGCCTGCTCGACCGCACGGCCGATTGTTTCTTTGAAATGCGTGATTTTGATAACGCAATCAACATTATGAAACACCTCACCAAGAGCTTTCCGGACGACACGGCGAGCTGGGGTAAGCTGGGCCTGATGCTGCAGACCAATGGCGATCTGGCCGGCGCGTCAGCCGCCTTTGAAGAAGTGCTGCGCCGGGACCCGAACTCCATTCCGGCACTGACCGCGCTGAATGGGATCGAGACCTTCGCGATTGACAGCCTTTATGCGCAGCGGCTGCTGTCGCTTTCGGAACGTGAAACCCTGGAACCGAACCTGCGCGCCCTGGTGCATCACGCCTTGGCGCAGATCGCGCATGCGGCGGGCGAGACTGCGGTTGCATACACGCTGTTTCAGTCCTCCCGTCAGGAAGTCGCCGGCGCGTTTGCTCCTGCGATCTTTGACGAAATGGTGGCGGAACAGGAAAAACTGTTCGAGCCCTGCGCCACCACCGAAGAGGCCGCGCTCCTGCCGAGCATCGTCTTCATCGGTGGTATGCCGATGGCGGGCACCGGTCTGGTGGAGCGTATCCTGTCCAAACATCCGGGCGTCTTCAGCGTCGGCCAGAACACGGCCCTGTCGCGGACGCATGGTGCGATCCGCATGCATATGGCCAAAACGGATCGTCCCTGTAATTACTGGGACTGGATGGATCAGATGACCGCTGAGGAAGTCGATATCTTCCGTCAGTATTATCTGGAACGCGCCCTTGGTGGGCAGGTTGCGGGCGGCAAGACAATCGTCGATGCGCATCCGCTTGGTTGCCTGGAATTCGCACTGGCGCAATTCCTCTTCCCGGAGGCGAAATTCGTCTTTATGTCGCGTCACCCTCTGGAAACCGCGCTGGCCAATATTGCGTCCAACGTTCTGAACGGCAACGCGCTTGCCTCTCGCGCAGAATGGATCGCAAAAGTGACAGGCGTGGTCTATTCCTCTGCATCGCATTATGCTGCGAAGCTGGGCGATGCGATGCGGCTGCAGTCCTACGAGGCGCTGGTGAACAATCCCGAGGCCGAAATCGCGCTGCTGCTGGAGCACGCAGGCCTGCCGTTCAAGGACGCGTGCCTGACCCCCAACCCGCTGTGTGATCTCGACTCTCTGGCGGATACGCTGGGCCACGAAGAGCTGTCACCGGCCACGCAGGGTCAGTGGCATGCCTACGCCGAGGAGCTGAAGCCAGTGTCCGACGCGCTGGGAGGTGAGCGTTGGATCGCGGCCTGGGAGGCCTTTGACGAGACGCTCCGTTGAACCTGGCCGTTGGCTCGGACCGCCCTTCTCTGATCTGATCTGATCGGGGGTGAGGATCTACCTACGGTCTGGCAGTTGGGTCCGGTAGTCGGGTCTGGCAGTCGGGTCCGGCAGATGGATTCTGCCTCGGTCAGATGGGTATCCAGATCAGCATATCGGAGCCGTCTCACCCCATTCTGAGGGTGAGACGGCTTTGCACGGGCAACTGTAGCGGAATATGTCGGGGGCGGAGCTGTATCCGGTCATTCGGCTGCGATTTTGATCACGGGTTCCATGCTGGCGAGCACGTCCTCGCTCAAATGGCATTTGATCTGGTGGCCATTGTCTGATGTGCGGATTGGCGGGACTTCTTTGTCGCACAAACCGCCGGGAACCTGCGATTTCCACCGGCACCGGGTCTGGAACGGACAGCCGGACGGCGGGTTCATGGCAGAGGGTATATCGCCTTCCAGCACGATATGTGTCTTCTGAACGGATGTATCTGCAATCGGCACCGCCGACAGCAGGGCTTCGGTATAGGGATGATAGGGCGGCGAGAACACCTGATCCGTATCACCCAATTCCACCACATGGCCCAGATACATCACCATCACCCGGTCCGACAGATACCGCACGATGGACAGGTCATGGCTGATGAACAGCAGCGTGGTCTTTTCCTCGCGCTGGATTTCCATCAGGAGATCCGTCACGGCCGCCTGCACTGACACGTCTAGAGCCGAGACCGGCTCATCCGCCACCACGATGCGGGCGCCGCCGGCAAAGGCTCGGGCAATGCCAACCCGTTGCTTCTGCCCGCCGGACAATTGCCGCGGCATCCGGTCCGCAAAGGCGCGCGGCAGTTTCACCAGATCCAGCAGTTCAAACATCCGCTGTTTGCGATCGCTGTCGCTGTCGCCAATGCCAAAGATATCCAGCGCCCGGCGGATCTGACGTCCGACCGTCATGGAGGGGTTGAGCGTGTCGAATGGGTTCTGAAACACCATCTGAATGTCGGAGACCGTGCCCGCGTCCCGGTTCTGAATCGGAATTTGCTCGATATTGCGGTTGTCGAGCAGGATCTCTCCCTCGGTTGCGGTTTCCAGCCCCATCAGGACCTTGGCAAAGGTCGACTTGCCACAGCCGGACTCCCCCACGATGGCAAGGGTCTCGGATTCGCGGGCCTCAAAGCTCAGGCTTTCATTGGCCTTGACCACTTTGGTTGTGCCGCCGCCAAACAGCGCATTTGCGGCGACCTCGTAGTATTTCTTCAGATTGTCGATCTTCAGCACAACCCGGCCGGGTTCATTGCGCGGCTTCTGTTCGCCCAATGCAATCGGGGCGGTCCAGTCGATCTCTTCGAATTTCACACAGCGTGTATGATGGCGTTCATTGCCCGTGATGGTGACCATCGGGATGTCGCCCATGTCACAGCGCCCGGCCTCGAAGTAATCGCAACGGGGGCCGAAATTACAGCCACGCGGACGTTCATGGGGCAGGGGAAAGTTCCCCGGGATGGCCACCAGAGGCCGCGCGGTCTTGTCCGCGCCCGGCAAGGGGATCGATCTGAACAGAGCCTGGGTATAGGGGTGGCGCATGTGATCGAATACATCCTCGATGGAGCCGCGCTCCACTGCCTCGCCGGAGTACATGACACAGATCCGGTCGCAGGTTTCCAGCACCAGACCCAGATTGTGAGAAATGAACAGCATCGAGGTGCCGTATTTCTTGCCAAGATCCTTGACCAGTTCGACGACCGCGGCCTCGACAGTGACATCGAGCGCAGTGGTCGGCTCGTCCAGGATCAGCAGCGACGGTTTCGACATCAAGGCCATGGCGATCACGATCCGCTGCTGTTGCCCTCCCGACAGCTGATGCGGGTAGGAGCCGAGGATGCGCTTGGGGTCCGGCAGCTTGACGTCCGTCACCACCTCCAGCGCGCGGGCGTAGGCCTCTTTTTCACCGATCTTTTCGTGGATCATCGGCACTTCCATCAGCTGCTTGCCGATTTTCATCGCCGGGTTCAGCGAGGCCATCGGTTCCTGATAGATCATCGCGATCTCGTTGCCGCGCACATCACGGAGCTCTTCCGTGCTCATCCCCGCCAGATCGCGGCCTTTGAATTTGATCGAACCCCCGACGATGCGACCGTTCTTGCCGAGATCCTGCATGACGCCCAGGGCAACGGTGGATTTACCGCAGCCGGACTCTCCGACGAGGCCGACCGCTTCGCCCGGCTGCACGGAGACGGAAAAATCCATCACTGCCGGGATCTCGCGCAGGCGGGTGAAGAAGGAAATTGACAGCTTGTCGATCTCGAGGATCGGGCCGGCATGGTCTGCAAGTTTGCTCATCTTTGGCTCCCTGGGAGGCTGATGAGGTCTGATGCCTCAATCGGCCCAAAATACCTTGGGGGCCGGGGACAGGACCCCCGGCCGCGGTCATGTCAGTCCTTCAGGCTTTCTTCGCGCAACCCGTCGGCCAGAAGGTTCAACCCCAGGACCATGGTCATCAGCGCCACGGCTGGCGGTAGCGCCGGGTGCAGGTAGATCTGCAGCAGCTTGCGGCCGTCATTGATGGTCGATCCCCAGTCGGGGCTTTCCGGCGGCAGGCCGAGGCCGAAAAATCCGAGCGTTCCCAAAAGGATGGTGGTGTATCCGATGCGCAGGCAAAAATCCACGATCAGCGGCCCGCGGACGTTGGGGAGGATCTCCCACAGCATGATGTACCACGGGCGTTCCCCGCGGGTCTGGGCCGCAGCCACATAGTCCCGGGTTTTGATGTCCATCGCCAGGCCGCGCACGATACGGAACACGGTGGGGGAGTTCACGAAGACCACCGAGACGAAGACCACCAGCACACCGCCCGGAATGTCAAAGAAATCCAGCGGCCAGAAATCGATTTTGGACCCGGCGGAATTGATCAGGGACATGTAGGCCAGAAACACCGGCAGCAGCACCGCGATCATCCAGAGCGCGTTTTTCTTCGGCTGGGTCCGGAAGCGCGAATGGATCAACACGCCGCAGAAGATGATCGGAAAAGCAAAGAGCACTACGGCCATGTATTGAGGCAGTCCGGTTGCGACGATTTCCGGGGTCACCAGCAAATAGAACAGCAAGATCACCGGGAAGGCGAGGATCAGATTGGCGAGAAACGACAGGGCTGTGTCGAGGCGGCCGCCGTAGTAGCCTGCAGGCAAGCCCAGCGTGATCCCGACCATAAAGGCAAAGAGGGTCGCCAGGGGCGCGTATTTCAACACCTCCCACGCGCCTTTCACCATACGCGAAAAGACATCCCGCGCGAGGTTGTCCCCGCCCAGAAGATACCAGCCGTATTCCCCGGCCTCCGCACCGCGCACCGGGGTGCCGGGCAGCTTGTTCTTCATGCCGGACACCTGCGAGAGCGGGTCATGCGTCGCAATCAGGTCCATCGCGCCGAAAATGCCGGTGAAGACCCAGAACATCACGAGTGCAAATCCGATCACGCCGATCGGGCTGTCAAACAGTTTGCCATAAAGCCCGAGGCGGCGCTTGAAACAGACCGAAAGGCCAAACAATAGGACCAGCGCCGTCCAGGTGGGCAGCAGTTGCCGCGAGATCGCCCCGACGATCCCTGCGCCGGACCCGATCACGAGGCCAAACAGAAGATAGGCCAGCGCGATGAGAGATACGGCGATAAAGGCGAAGCGCAGGCCAAGGCTGGCGATGGCCTGCGGATTGCCGGCCAGCGTGATGGTGCCATCGGCATTGGCGACCTGGCGGGTACCCGCGGCCGCAATGCTCAGCAGCATCCAGATCACAATGGCGGCGGCCAACGCCGTCAAGGCGATGGCGAACAGTGGGTTGAGAAAGGCAAGCGCGCCCGTCCAGGTCAAAGGTTCCATAAGATGCGTCCTGCCTCAAGAAATACGGATGCGCGGGTTCAGGAACACATAGCCGATATCGGAAATCAGCTGCGTGAGCAGAACCACAACGACAGAGACAACAGAGACGGCGAGCAGCAGCTCGATGTCATTGTTGCTGGCCGCTTCGACCAAGGCCCAGCCAAAGCCTTTGTAATTAAACAAACTCTCCACGATCACCACGCCGTTCAGCAGCCAGGGAAACTGCAGCATGATGACGGTAAAAGGCGCGATCAGCGCATTGCGCAGCGCATGTTTCAGCACGATATTGGGAAAGCTGACCCCCTTGAGCCGCGCGGTTCGCACGTATTGCGCGGTCATGACCTCGGTCATCGAGGCCCGTGTCATGCGGGCGATATAGCCCATACCGTAGAGGGCGATGGTCAGCACCGGCAGAAAGAAATTCTCGAAGGTGGGGTTCTCCATCGCCGCGGTTGCCGTGCCCTTGAACCATTTGAGCCCCACGGTCGAGGAGGCAAAAACCGCGATGAATATGACACCGGAGACATATTCAGGCGTTGCGGTGGTCATGATCGACAGGGTCGAGAGCGAGCGGTCCGTAGCCGAGCCTTCGCGCATGCCCGCCAGCACACCCACGATCAGCGCCGAGGGGATCATCAGGATCAGCACCCACATCATCAGATAGCCCGTGTTGCCGAGCCGGGTCTGAATGATGTCGCCGACGCCGGTCTTGAACCGGGTGGAATAGCCCCAATCGCCCTGAAGAATGCCACAAAACTGAGGCGCCTGAGCCACAGTTGTCGGCTCCACGGCGCCTTTGATGCAGCGGCCTGTGATGCCGTCCTCGCCCACACGGGTCCAGCCGGGCACCACGCCGAGCCATTGGCCGTATTTCACGATCATCGGTTGCGCATAGCCGTTTTTGTCCAGCCAGCTGGCCACGGCCTCGTCCGACATGCGGAAGTTGCCTTCGGTCTTGGCGAGCTTTTCAAGGTTCGGGTAGAGATTTGTCAGAAAGAACACGATGAACGTCAGGCACAACGCCGTAATGATCATCACGCCTGAACGACGCAATATGAATAGTCCCATGTGATCCCCTGCAGACTGGCGGTCGGCTGGCCCTGATGTGCGCCGGAACTGGGTCTTCCGGGCTGGGAGGCCGTGTTCTTGTTGATTTTATTTGTTTTTGTGGTGTCCGCCCCCAGCGGCGATTGCCGGGGGCGGATCTGGGGTATGGGCGTGATCAGAGCTGATCAGGCCGCCCAGCCCCATTTGTAGTGGTGATGCTCAAAGGAGATATGCATTTCCGCACCGGAGACGCCTTCGCGCATGTGACGGTAGAGGGAGCGCCAATAGGGCTGGATGGTGACGCCTTCGTCCTGGATCAGTTTTTCCATCTTCTTCATTACCAAACGACGTTTGTCAGCGTCCGCAATGGCGAGTGCTTCGTCCAGAAGACCGTCGAATTCCGCATTGGACCAGCCGAATTCGTTCCATGCCTCGCCAGAGCGATAGGCGAGGGCGTGGATCTGCACGCCGAGCGGACGGTGGTTCCAGTTGGTGGAGCTGAAGGGATATTTCGTCCAGTCGTTCCAGAAGGTGGAGCCGGGCAGAACGGTGCGTTTGACCTTGAAGCCTGCATCGCGCAGCTGTGCGGCAACCGCATCGGTGGTGTTCTTGCGATAGTCGTCGTCGATCGAGATGATTTCATGCTCGAAATCCATCATCCCGGCCTCTTCCATCAGCGCGCGGGCGCCTTCGGGGTCGACAACCTGCGCGGGCAGTTCGGCATATTCCGGGTGGATCGAGCCGACGTGGTGATTTTCCGCCACAACGCCGCGATTGCCGTAGCCGAGTTCCAGGCAGATGTTGTTGTCGACGGCCATCTGGATCGCCTGACGCACCCGCTTGTCCGCATAGGGCTGCTTGCCATCGACTTCGGCCAGCTGGTTGGGGCGCACCACCACGGTGGACATGGTCACCACCTCGGATTTGACAAAGCCCAGCGCGTCCATCACGTCGATGAATTCGCCGACCGATTCATAGAGCATGTCTACTTCTTCGGATTCGAGCGCGGAGAGCCACGACGACGGATCGGTGCCAAAGTCGATATATTCGATCCGGTCCAGAGCCGGCTTGCCAAAAACCTCTTCGCCCCACCATGTGTGGTCGGTGTTGCGCTCAAGCGTACATTTCACGCCCACCTCGAGTTCGGTCATCAGATAGGGGCCGGTGCCGATGTTCTGAGTCATGTCTTCGGTGGAGAAGCTGGCATGGGTCATCGCCGCCGGGTAATCCGCCATGCCCGCAATGATCGAGATATCGGATTTGGGCAGGTTGAGCTTGACCGTGTGGCTGTCGACAACCTCGACGGCGCCGTCCAGGGCGGCTCCGGTGGCTTCGTCGATCAGGCTGGCGAAACGGCCGGCCATGGAGTTGCCTTCCAACGACTTGTCGCACCAGCCCAGCACGTTGCGGGCCACATCTTCGGCGGTGAAGTCGTCACCATTGTTCCATTTGACGCCCTTGCGCACGTTCAGGGTATAGACGGTGGCGTCTTCGTTGACCTCCCAGCTTTCAAGCAGCATCGGCGTGATCGAGCCGTCGTTGTTGTACTCGACAAGATATTCCAGCGTGCCACGGGTCTCATTGCCCATTTCCGACCAGTCGTAGGTGCGGGGATCTTTCAGTCCTTTGACACTCATCTGAACGCGCAGGGTACCGCCGTCCTGCATGTCCGTCGCAGCCCGAACCGGCGCGCCGAGGCCGATCATCGCATAGGCTGCGGTCGCCGAAACGCCGAGTGCGGTGGCCCGGGTCAGGAACTCGCGGCGAGAGATCCTGCCTTTTTTCAGTTCCTGCGCGTGCATCTCAGCCGCCCAATGGGGGGTCGTGCGCGTGGGGGTGGTGGTGGTCATGAGTGTCTCCCTGTTCTCGCCCGTCTGGGACTGGCCCTCTGCCGATGAGAGGTCCAGCGCCGCGGGCTTTTTGTATCGTGTCGAGACATTTGAGTTGCCACAATGTTGCCCGACGCCACCATACGGCAACAGAACAAGGGCTAGGTCAATGCACAGTATCGGCAGCTCAAGGTAAAAAAACGACATCTTGGCTGTCGGGAATGAGAAAAAGACACTTCTGTCCAGTTTTCGCTCGGGATCATGCCATTCAGGGGTGCAGGGCCTGCGTTTTTGCGTCACCACCTGCTGTTTTGCGCAGGGTGCTCGGGGTTTCGCCGGTGTGCTGCGTGATGAAGCGGGTGAAATAAGCAGCACTTCCGAAGCCGAGCGATTGTGCAATGTCCCGGATCGGCAGGCTGGTTCTGATCAGCAGGCTGCGCGCGGCGTGGAGCTGGCGTTCCGTCAGCAGGACGGCGGCCGTCTTGCCGGTCTCCTGTTTGCAGACCCGGGTCAGATGGGTGGGCGTCACCCCCAGTTCCGAGGCGTGGCCTGCCATATTATAGGTGCCTTCGCCGTCCTGGGCGAGGCGGGTACAGAATGCCCGGCACAGCCGCCGCGCGGCTGACGCGCTTTGGGTCTCGCCGACTGACTGCCACTGCCGTTTCAATTGAATTCCAAGAAGATCTGCGTAGCTTCGGATGGCACGATGGGCGTAGTCGTCGTTGATCTGCTGTTCGCGGAGCATGGAATCGAACAGACCGTTGAGCCGCGCCTGTTCCTGCATATCGCTGATCCGGATCTGCATTGGTGTCTCCGGCAGACCGCAGGGGATGGCTTCGCCGACACGCAGCACCTGACCGATACTCTGACGCCCAAGCTCGAGCGAGAATAACGTGCGCGCCGGCAGGCTGATCGCCGTATGGGGGCCAAAGCCGCGACAATGCCCGTCCATCATGACCCGCCCCTGACCGCGCGTGATCCAGATGACCAGATGACAATCCCGTTCGTGTGCCAGTTCGATTTGCCAGGCCCCGCCCGACATCAGTCGCAGCAGGGGGCTGACATCAAGTGGCCCAGTGGCTTTTGGATCAAAGGGCATGGCGACTGCGCTATCTGGTCAAAGTTGGCGGGAGCTTGGCGTGATGAAGTGATTCGATCAATTTTTTTGCAGTGGTTTTTGCAAGTCCCGTGATTTTGGCGCGCAAAACGTGAAAAAACAGTTCGATTTTACGATTTTGGCGTCAGTTTTGACCATTCTCCCATACGAGACCGCAACCATGTGCGCTGACGTTTGGCGTATTGGCGTGTTGCGATCGAGGCCTGTTCCTCCGCCTGGCTGAGGGTCAGTTGCCCTTTGAGGTGGGCCATGAGTTCCGGGACGCCGATGGCTTTGCAGGAGGGCAGGGCCGGATCATAGCGGTCCAGCATGGCGCGGGCCTCCTCCAGCGCGCCCTCTTCGATCATCCGGGAAAACCGGCGTCTGATGCGCGCTTCGAGCCAATCCTTGTCCGTGTCCACCACAAAAGCCGCACAAGCGCTGCGTGGCAAAAGCGGCGCCGGGGTGTCGTCCTGCCAATCCGCCAGCGCCCGTCCGGTCGCCCGCAGCACCTCCCAGGCGCGTTGCACGCGGGCCCGGTTCCGCAGGTCGATCCGCGCGGCAGTGCGGGGATCCAGCGCCTGTATCATGGCGTCCAGAGACAGGTCGTCGCCCTCGGCGCGCACCTCGGGCGGCGTTGCGGGGATCTCGGCCATGCCTTCGGTCAGGGCGAGGAAATAGAGCCCGGTGCCACCCACGATAATGGGGCGCTCGGGGCCGGTCAGAAGGGGCGTGACCTCGCGCAGCCAATGCCCGGCAGAATAGCCGGCATCGTAGGGCAGGTGGCCGTAGAGCGCATGCGCAGCCGCGGATTCGTCCGCCTCTGACGGGCGTGCGGTGACCACGCGCCAGCAGTCATAAACCTGGCTGGCGTCGGCATTGATGATCACCCCGCCCCGGGTCGTTGCGATCTCCATCGCCAGGGACGACTTGCCCGAGGCGGTGGGCCCAGCAATCAGAACAGGTTGGTCGTTGGGGATATTATCAAGCTGCATCAGTATCTTCCGCGGCAAAGTTCAGCATGTTTTCAGGTCATTTCGAGGTGATGTGGAATAAAGCCATTGGCTGCATTGATCCCGGACGGCTTTTGCTCCATTTTGCCGACAGATTTAACCCCGACATATTGCGGAGCACAACATGCCCCAGACCAGTGAACAGCCGGACGTCTCGCCGGCCGCGTCCTATAACCGTGTCATGCTGAAGATATCCGGCGAGGCCCTGATGGGCACGCAGGGCTTCGGTCTGCATCCGCCCACCGTGCGCAGAATTGCGGAAGAGGTCAAATCGGTCCACGATCTTGGCGTCGAAATCTGCATGGTGATCGGAGGCGGCAACATCTTTCGCGGGCTCTCCGGCTCTGCCCAGGGGATGGAGCGGACCACGGCGGATTACATGGGGATGCTTGCCACCGTGATGAATGCACTGGCGATGCAGTCGGCGCTTGAGGACCTCGGCGTCTTTACCCGGGTGATTTCGGCCATCCGGATGGATGAGGTGGCAGAGCCCTATATCCGTCGCCGGGCCGTGCGCCATCTGGAAAAGAAACGGGTCTGCATCTTTGCGGCCGGCACCGGCAACCCGTATTTCACCACCGACACGGCGGCGACGCTGCGCGCCAATGAAATGGCCTGCGAGGCGATCTTCATGGGGAAAAACGGTGTCGACGGTGTCTACGACAAGGATCCCAAAACCAATCCCGATGCGGTGAGATATGACAGCGTCAGCTACGATGACGTGCTGACCAAGCGTCTGCGGGTCATGGATGCCTCGGCGATCGCGCTGGCCCGCGACAACAACCTGCCGCTGTTTGTCTTCGGGCTTGATGAGCCCGGTGGTTTCCGCGGCGTTCTGGCTGGCGAGGGCACCTGTACAAAGGTGATGTAGGCCGGTGCCTGAGGTTCTGATCACAACTATTGCAGAGCGCGCGCGGGCCCAAAGGTCGCGCGCGCTTTGTCTTTTGAGTTGAAAAAATATTGATTTGTGCAACCATTGGGCGGTCGGTTGAATTTGTGACCCATGGATTTGTGTTCCTTGGTTTATGGGGCCATTGGGTCGGCCCTTTCTGGCGTCTGGTTTCTGGGCGCCACACCAATTCACTTCACATGTTATTTGAGAGGAGTTTGAATATGCCGGACCTAGATGACTTACCCCCGGAGCTGATCAGTGAAATCGGCTCCAAGCTGGAAATGGTGGACCTGCGGAACTTGCAGCAGGTGTCTACGTATTTTCGCGATATCGGACGGGATGTGGAGCAGATCCACGAGCGTAAATATGCCAAGCAGAAGAAACTTCTGGACGAGCTGACTAGCAACATGACGAAGGCGACGGTCATTGCGAAAAAGGTGAAGGGCAAGACGAAAGTCTCTCCCTTGCTGATGTTGAATGAGTATAATCCAGTCTACGCCAAGAGCCTTTTGATGCATCTCAAGGCAGGGAGCGACGACTTGCGCCATATCAACCAGTTCCAGAAACAGGTGCGTAACAATAAAGACAAATTCCCGCGTGAGATCATTCGATCCGCGATGGCCTTCAAAGACGCAAAAGACAAGCTCAAGCAGGCCTTGGCCTGATTGTCGCGCGCGTCGTGGGTGGCAGGTGTCGGCAACACCTCGACGCGGTGATCTAGGGTGCCGTGAAGCGGCTGCGCGCCGGTCCGGCGTCGTGGGTGAACCATGTTCGGCCCCACGGACATGGCGTTGGTCTGTGTTTCTTGATGGCCTGTGTTTCTTGATGGTCCGTGTTTGTTGCTGGTGCGTGTTTGTTGCTGTCCTGAGCGGCAATAGGTGTTTCTAATTCAAGATTGCTATACAATCTCCTGCCAATCGCTTAAGAGCGGTGTAAAGACGACCTCAAGTCAGGGGAGAGAGCAGAATGTCTGATGATTTTGAACTGGATACCGACGATCTGAAGCGCCGCATGGACGGTGCGATGAGCAACCTCAAGACCGAGTTCGCAAGCCTGCGGACCGGCCGTGCCTCGGCCTCCATGCTGGAGCCTGTGATGGTGGACGCATACGGGTCCATGACGCCGATCAACCAGGTCGGAACCGTGAACGTGCCGGAACCGCGCATGGTCACCATCAACGTCTGGGACAAAGGTCTGGTCGGCAAGGTGGAAAAAGCCATCCGTGAAAGCGGCCTCGGTATCAATCCGCAGCTGAACGGCACCATCATCATGCTGCCGATCCCGGAGCTGAACGAGGAACGCCGCCGTGATTTGACCAAAGTGGCCGGCCAATACGCTGAACATGCCCGCGTGTCGATCCGCAACGTGCGGCGTGACGGCATGGACCAGATCAAGAAGGCCAAGGCAGACGGCATGTCCGAGGATGACCAGAAGTTCTGGGAAACCGAGGTGCAGGAGCTGACCGACAAGATGATCAAAGTGGTCGATGACGCGCTTGAAGCGAAGCAAGCCGAAATCATGCAGGTCTGATCGCATCTGATGCCCTTTCGGACCAACATCGGGACCTGTGAACAGACCGGCTGTGACGGCGAAATGGCCGGGCCTGACTGCGGCCCGCGGCATGTCGCGATCATTATGGACGGCAATGGCCGCTGGGCTCAGGCCCGCGGCCGACCGCGCCTGTTTGGGCACCATGCCGGTGCCCGCAGGGTGCGCGAAGTCGTGGAATGCTGTCCGGCCTTGGGTGTCAAGTATCTGACAATATTTGCGTTTTCGACAGAGAACTGGAAACGCACACAAGTGGAAGTGGCCGGGCTGATGAGCCTGTTTCGCCGCTATATCTCCAAGGAGATGAAAGCGCTCGCGGCCAAGAACGTCCGGGTTCGGTTTATCGGCGATCGGGTCCGCCTGGATGCCAAGCTGATCAACCTGATGGACGCGCTGGAGCACGAGACCGCCGAGAACGACGGCACCCATCTGACCATCGCGCTGAACTACGGCAGCCGCGATGAGGTGGCGCGCGCGATCCGGCGGCTGGCGCAGGATGTCGCCGATGGCAGGCTCGATCCGGCCAATGTGGATGAAGAGACGCTGCCCCGCTATCTGGATACCCATGTTCTGCCCGATCCCGATCTGGTGATCCGCACCAGTGGAGAGGCGCGGATCTCGAATTTTCTGCTGTGGCAATCGGCCTATGCGGAGTATGAGTTCATCGACACGCTTTGGCCGGATTTCACCGCCGAGGAGCTCGCGGCGCTCTGCCGGAGCTACGGGCGTCGGGACCGTCGGTTCGGTGCGGTCAAACCATGACAGCGCGGGGCCGATGGGCTGATCTGCTGCCGCGCACCCTCTCGGCGCTGGTTTTGCTGTCGGCGGGGGCCGGGGCGCTGTGGTGCGGAGGGCTGATTTTCACGATATTCGTGGCGGTTCTGACGGGCGCGGTGATGTGGGAGCTCGTACGTCTGCTCGACACCTCCAGCGGTGAAGTGGCGCTCAATGTGGGAATACTGTCGGCGGCGGCCCTGGTGGTGGCGACGGTATCCTATATCGCGATGGTGCCGGTGATGCTGCTGGTGCCGCTGGCGCTGGGGCTGGTCCGTCTGCGCCGTCAGAGGGTCCGCTTTGCCATATTGGGGCTTTGGGTCATGATCGGGGCCTTTGGGTTGATATGGCTGCGAAACATACAGGGGCTGCCCTGGGCGATGTGGTTGATCCTTGTCGTGGTTGCCACTGATGTTGCCGGATATTTTGTCGGAAAATACATCGGCGGGGCAAAGTTCTGGCCCGCGATCAGCCCGAACAAGACGTGGTCCGGAACGGCTGGCGGATGGGCGGCTGCGGCGTTGATTGGCCTCGGATTTGTTGTGCTGGGGGCGATGCCCGCCTCGCTGATTTTGCTCTCTGTCGGCGTCTCGATGGCCAGCCAGCTGGGGGATATCGTCGAAAGCGCCGTGAAGCGGCGGATGGGCGCAAAGGATGCGAGCAACCTGATCCCGGGGCATGGCGGGGTGTTTGACCGGTTTGACGGCATGCTCGGCGCCTCCGCCTTGTGTTTTCTCGTGGTGGTTTTCTGGGGGTAGCCCATGCGCAGGATCTCGATCTTCGGGGCCACCGGCTCCATCGGGCAGAATACCATCGATCTTGTGCGCCGGGATCCGGCAGCCTATGAGGTCGTCGCCCTGAGCGGCGGGCACAATATCGCCCAGTTGGCAAAGGATGCGCGCGAATTTCGGGCCGAGACCGCGATTACCGCCCATGAGGACCGGCTGGAGGAGCTGCGGGCTGCTCTGGCGGGGACCGGGATCGAAGCGGCGGCCGGCAGCCAGGCGCTGATTGAGGCGGCAAGCCGTCCTGCGGATTGGATCATGTCGGCCATCGTCGGTGCCGCAGGCCTTGCGCCGGGCCTTGCGGCGCTGAAACAGGGCAGCACTCTGGCGCTTGCGAACAAGGAATCGCTGGTCTGTGCCGGGCCTTTGCTGATGCAGACGGCGGCGCGATACGGCGCCCGTATTCTGCCCGTGGACAGCGAGCATTCCGCCGTCTTTCAGGCTCTGGTGGGCGAGCGTATCGAAGAGGTGGAGCGGATCATCATCACCGCCTCCGGCGGAGCGTTTCGCGATTGGCCGCTGGAGGATCTGAAGTCCGCAACCCTTGCACAGGCGTCGTCTCATCCGAATTGGGATATGGGCCAGCGGATCACTGTTGATAGCGCCTCCATGTTCAACAAGGCGCTGGAGGTCATTGAGACAAAAGAATTCTTTGGCGTTACCCCCGAGCAGATCGAAGTCCTGGTGCATCCGCAGTCTCTGGTTCACGCGCTGGTGGGGTTTCGCGACGGTGCGCTGATGAGCCACCTTGGCGCGCCCGATATGCGGCATGCCATCGGCTATGCGCTGCATTGGCCGGACCGCAAGAGCCTGCCGGTGGCGCGGCTGGATCTGGCGGCCGTGGGGCAACTGGAGTTTCGCGCCCCGGAGCAGGGCCGGTATCCGGCGCTGCGGCTGGCCTATGACGTGATGGCGCGCGGTGGGTTGAGCGGAGCCGTGTTCAACGGCGCCAAGGAGCGCGCGCTCGATCACTTTATCGCGGGGCGTCTTGGCTTTCTGGACATGGCTGACGTAACCGAAGATGTGCTCGCGCAGATCGAGGCTGACGCGGGTCATATTGATGACGCAATGACACTTGAAAACGTGTCGCGAATGGATGATCTCGCCCGGCGGGCGGTGGATCGTCGTATGGCTGAAAAAGCAGGATAAGAATTTGGACGTAGTATCGCTGATCTCGCAACTTGGCAGTTTCCTATTTACGATCGGCAGCTTTGTCGTTGTTTTGTCCGTCATCGTCGCGGTGCATGAATACGGCCACTATATCGTCGGCCGATGGAGCGGCATCCATCCGGAGGTCTTCTCTCTCGGGTTCGGCCCGGTGCTGCTGAGCGGCGTCGACCGGCGCGGCACCCGATGGCAGCTGGCGGCGATCCCCTTTGGCGGCTTTGTGAAATTCCTCGGCGATGCGGATGCGGCGTCAGGCCGGGACCCGGCGCAGATCGAGACGGCGAAACAAGACCCGCAGATGCTGCGCAAAACCATGCACGGGGCGCCGCTGTGGGCGCGTTCGGCGACGGTCGCGGCAGGTCCGATCTTCAACTTCTTGTTGTCGATCGTTATTTTCACGGCGGTGAACCTCAGCCAGGGGCGGGTGCAGGACCCATTGGCGGTGGGCGAAATCCGCGATCTGCCCGAACTGGGCTACACGTTGCGTCCGGGGGATGTGATTTTGGCGGTCGCCGGAGTGCCCATTCCGAATGCATCCGAGGGTGGGTCCTGGGACCAGTTTCAGGCAAGCGTGCCGGTGGAACAGCCGCTGGACTATCGTGTTGGCCGCGGCGGCAGCGAACTGACCGTCTCCGGACCGTATCTGATGCCCAGTTCCGTGTCGCGCATCGCTCCGCGCAGTGCGGCTGCGGACGCAGGTCTGCGCGCGGGTGACGTGATCACTGCGGTGGACGGGGAGGCCATATTTGCCTTTTCGCAACTGAAGCAAAAGGTCGAGGCAGGCAAGGGCGCGCCGTTGGTGCTGACGGTCTGGAACGAGGGCGAAACGCGCGAGCTGACGCTCAGCCCACGTCGCACGGACGAGCCCGCAGCCGATGGCGGGTTCGAGAGCAATTGGCGGATCGGGATTGCGGGCGGGCTTGCCTTTGATCCGGCCCGCGAGGCGATGTCTCCGGTGACGGCGGTCGGGCAGGGGGCAGCTCAGGTCTGGCTGATGATCGGGCGGTCGCTTTCGGGGCTGAAACACATGATCACCGGCGACATCAGCACCTGCAACCTGTCGGGCCCTGTGGCGATTGCCGAGACCTCCAGCACGATGGCAAGTCAGGGCGCGGTGGATTTCATCTGGCTGATTGCCGCATTGTCCACCGGAATCGGATTGTTGAACCTGTTTCCGGTGCCGGTTCTGGATGGTGGCCATCTGGTGTTTTTCGCCTATGAGGCCGTGTTCCGGCGTCCACCCAACGATCGGGCGATGCAGATTTTGATGATGATTGGCCTGGGCCTGATTCTGAGCCTCATGCTGTTTTCAATCAGCAACGATCTGCTGTTTTGCTGACGCCACATGGCTGCACAGGGCCCGAGACACCGCCAGCGTGAGGCCTGCGCGACGGCAGGATGTGCGATTGCCGCCGCTTTGCTGCCCCTTTCTCGCCATAAATCCTGAATAGCGTTGGGCTTGGGTGAGTGATTCCGAACAACCTGTTCGGGACGTATGAAAACTGGGAGCATGCCATGCAAACCTTGCAGCGGTCCTATACGGGCCTTGGCCTCTTGATGCGGCTGAATGCGGACCGCGTGTTGTGCGCGGGCGCGATCGGTGCCGCGCTTATGCTGGGGACCTGGATTGTCTCTGGCCTCTGAGGATTAGGTCAAACCGTTTGAATTCAAAGGGTTGTTATATATGCGACCTCAGTTAAAGCAGCGGCAACATGCCTGCTGCTTTTCTTGTTTTTGACAACCGCTGCCAAACCCGATACGCAGATTTTAAGCTGCTATAACAATTGGGTTAAAACTGATGCTCTGGGGGAAAAACGCGGCAAATGTCCGCGAGGCGCGCCGCGTGTGTGCTGTGTCTGGTTCTGCACGTTCTGGTTTTGTACGTTCTGGTAATGCAAAGAGCATTCTTGGCTCCACCGCGCTGTCAGCGGTTTTGGCTGTCGGCCTTGGCATGGCGCCGATGGCCGCTCTGGCGCAGGATTTCAGATTCACAAACGTCCGTGTCGAAGGAAATCAACGCATTCAGAGCGCCACCATCGTCGCCTATACCGGACTAGAGCGGGGCGAAACGGTGAGTGCCGGGGCGTTGAACGATGCCTATCGGGGCGTCTTCGACAGCGGTTTGTTCGAGGTCGTGGAGCTGGTGCCAAACGGCAATACGCTGGTGATCAAGGTGGTTGAATACCCGACGATCAGCCGGATCAATTTCGAAGGCAACCGACGGATGAAGGATGACGCGCTGGCGGAGGTGATTGACTCGTCGCCGCGCCGGGTCTTCAGCGCCGATCAGGCCGAACGGGACGCCGCCGCCATCGCCGAACTCTACAAGGCGCAGGGGCGTCTTGCGTCCACTGTGACACCCCGGATCATCCGCCGGAACGACAACCGGGTCGATCTCGTCTTTGAAATCGCCGAGGGCGATACCGTTGAAGTCGAGCGCGTGTCCTTCGTGGGCAACCGGGCCTACTCCGACCGCCGTCTGCGCCGGGTTCTCGAGACCAAGCAGGCGACCTTCCTGCGGGCGCTGATCAACCGGGATACGCTGATCGAGGACCGGATCCAGTTCGACCGGCAGGTGCTGACCGATTTCTATCAGTCCCGTGGCTATGTGGATTTCCGCATCAATAGCGTCAACGCCGAAGTGACCAAGGAGCGTGACGCTGTGTTCCTGGTTGTCGATGTGACCGAGGGGCAGAAATATGCCTTCGGCGAGATCTCGGTGACCAGTGAATTCGCCGATGCCGATCCGGATCTGTACCGGGCGCAGCTGCGGGTGAAGCCGGGGGTGACCTATTCGCCGCTGGTGATTGAAAACGCGATTACCACGCTGGAACAGCTTGCGGTGAAGCAGGGCATCGACTTTTTGCGCGTCGAGCCGCGGGTGACCCGAAATGACCGGGACCTGACGTTGAATGTGGAATTCGCGATGGTGCGCGGGCCGCGGATCTTTGTGGAACGCATCGATATCGAGGGCAACACCACGACTCTGGACCGCGTGATTCGCCAGCAGTTCAAGATTGTCGAAGGCGATCCGCTGAACCAGCGTGAGATCCGCAACTCCGCCGAACGTATCCGCGCGCTGGGTTTCTTCTCTGACTCCGAAGTTGATGTCCGCGAGGGCAGTGCCCCCAATGAAGTGATCGTCGACGTTGATGTGGTCGAGCAGCCGACCGGCTCCTTCACGCTTGGCGGCTCCTATTCCGTGGATGACGGGATCGGGGTGGCAATCGGCATTTCCGAGGATAACTTTCTGGGCCGTGGTCAGAAACTGTCGTTCAATATCTCGACCGCTGAGGACACCGAAGCCTACAATCTGCGCTTCGTCGAGCCCAAGCTGCTGGGGCGGGATCTGCAGTTCGCCATCGATCTTGGCCTGAGCGAGACAGAATCCAGTTTTGCGGAATACGACACCTCTGCCATCATCTTCCGCCCCTCGATCACCTTTGACACCAGCGATACCACATCGCTCACCCTGCGCTACTCTTGGGACAAGGACGAGATGATTTCGCGCGGCGAGGACACCAACGGCGATCCCTATGCCGGTCCTGTCTTTCGCAGTGACATCGCCGAAGGCGAGCGGGTCACAAGCTCCGTTGGCGCCACCTTCACCTATGACAGCCGTCGGACCGGTCTCAACCCGACCGCAGGCTTCCTGATCCAGAGTGGGTTTGACTATGCGGGCCTGGGCGGTGACAACGAATTCATCCGGGCGACCAGCAAAGTGGTGGCGCAAAAGCTGGTCTTCAATGAAGAGGTGACCCTGCGGGCGACCTTTGAGTCGGGCTATCTGGGCTGGTTGGGCGACAACAAAAGCCGCACAACGGACCGGTTCCTGTTGTCCTCGGAATTGCTGCGCGGGTTTGAACCTGGCGGCGTCGGCCCGCGGGACATCTCGCCGATTGCCGGCGGTGGCAACTATAGCGACGCATTGGGCGGCAACCTCTATGCCGTGGCCCGCTTCGATGCGGAGTTCCCGCTGGGGCTGCCGGAAGAGATCGGCCTGAAAGGCGGGGTGTTCTATGACGTGGGCAACCTTTGGGGGCTAAACGATTCCAACGCGGCGGCGGCCGGAAACAATGTGGTCGGGCGCAACGGCTCCTTCCGCCATGTGGTCGGGTTTTCCCTGCTTTGGACAACCGGACTTGGTCCGCTGCGGTTCAATTTCTCCAAGGCTATCGTCAAGGAAGATTTTGACAAGGAACGCAACTTCGACCTGACCATTCAGGCGCGGTTCTGACCCATTGCGGGGCTGTGCATCAGCGAAACTCCTCTGGATGGCCGGGCTTTTGGCCGGGCTGTCCTGTGGTGTCTCTGTGGCGCAGACCCCGTTTCCAAGCGCGGGCGTCGGGCAATTCTCGACGTTCCAGAACCTTGGGCTGCCCAATAGCCAACTGCTGACGATCCATGCGGACAGGCTTTTTACCGAAAGCGCCTATGGCAAGCGGGTGGCGCGGGAAACGGAGGCGCGCAGCGCGGTTCTGATGGCGGAAAATCGCAGGATCGAAGCTGAGCTGCGGGCGGAAGAGCTGGATCTGGCCGAGCGCCGCTCCACGATGGAGCCCGACGCCTTTCGGGCGCTGGCCACTGCCTTTGACCAGAAAGTGCAGGAAACCCGGCGCACTCAGGAAGCCAAGTTTCTGGAAATCACCACAGCCCGCGATGACGCACGGCGCGCCTTTCGCCAAACCTCGATCCCCATTCTCGAACAGATCATGACGGAAACCGGGGCTGCAGCAATTCTGGAACAGTCTACTGTGTTGCTGAGTGCCGATGCCATCGACGTGACAGAGCTTGCCATCTCGCGTGTGGATGCCATCCTCGGTGACGGGACAGTCTCCGACGAGGCAGAGGCGGCACGGCCCTGAACTTGCCCCTTCCGCCGGGACTTGCTAGGACAATCAACGACCTGAAACCATTGGAACATGATCATGACCTCTGACGCCAATCCCGACCTGAAAAGCGCCGATATCGGCCTGATCCAGAAAATCCTGCCCCATCGCTACCCGTTTCTGCTGGTGGACAAGGTTCTGGACATCAACGGTTTTCAGTCCGCGCGCGGCATCAAGAACGTGACGATGAACGAGCCGCATTTTCAGGGCCATTTCCCCGGAGCTCCGATCATGCCGGGGGTCACCATCATCGAAGCGATGGCGCAGACCTCGGGCGTCATGCTGGGGGTCGGCATGGATCTGATCGGCACCGATATGCTGATATATTTCATGAACATCGACAAATGCAAATTCCGCCGGAAGGTCGTTCCCGGTGATGTGCTGGAGATGCATGTGGAAACCCTGCGCGGCAAGCCGGGGGGCAAGATCTTCAAATTCTCCGGCCGTGCCACCGTCGAGGGCGAACTGGCGGCCGAGGCCGAATTCACCGCGATGATTGATCGCGACGGAAAGGACGGCTGATGAGTAAAATTCACCCCAGCGCCATTATCGAAGACGGTGCCAGACTGGGCGAAGACTGTGAAATCGGTCCCTTCTGCAGTGTCGGCGCTGAGGTGGTTCTGGGCGACCGGGTGGTGTTGAAATCCCATGTGGTCATCACCGGAGACACAGAGATCGGCGATGAAACCGTCGTATTTTCCTTTTCCGTCCTCGGCGAGATCCCGCAGGATCTGAAGTTCAAGGGCGAGAAATGCCGTACCGTGATCGGCAAGCGCAACCGCATCCGGGAGCATGTGACCGTCAATGCCGGGACGGAAGGCGGCGGCGGTATCACCAGGATCGGCGATGACGGACTGTTCATGGCCGGGTGCCACATTGCCCATGACGCACAGGTGGGGGATCGGGTGATCGTGGTGAATTCCGCAGCGATTGCAGGGCATTGCGTCCTGGAAGACGACGTGATCATCGGCGGTCTGTCGGGCATCCACCAATGGGTACGGATCGGGCGCGGCGCCATCATCGGGGCGGTGACCATGGTGACAAATGATGTGATCCCCTACGGTCTGGTCCAGGCCTCGCGCGGCGAGCTGGACGGGCTGAACCTCGTTGGGCTGAAGCGGCGCGGTGTCAACCGGTCGGACATAACGGCTCTGCGGGCCGCATTTCAGATGCTGGCACAGGGGGAGGGGACGTTTTCGGAACGCGCCCGCCGTCTGGGCGAGGAAAGCGAGAGCGCCTATGTGCAGGAAATCGTTGCCTTCATCACCGGTGAAAGCGACCGCCATTTCCTGACCCCAGGTGGCTGAGAAAGGCCTAGAAACATGATTGCACTGATTGCCGGCCGTGGCCATCTGCCCGCCGAACTGCTGGACCGTTTGCCGACCCGGCCCCTGGTCTGTGCCATGGCTGGATCGGAACCGGATCAGGTCGATGCGGAGATCATCTTTCGGGTCGAGCAGCTCGGGAGCTTTCTCGAGCGTCTGAAGGCCGCGGATGTGACCGACATTTGTCTGGCGGGCGCCGTGGCGCGGCCACATATCGACCCCTCTGCCATTGACGCAGCGACGCTGCCATTGGTGCCGGTGTTGCAGGGGGCGATTGCTCTGGGCGACGATGGTGCATTGCGGGCGGTGATTGCCATTCTGGAGCAGAGCGGCTTTGCGGTCAGGGCCGCGCATGAGATCGCGCCGGATCTGCTGATGGAAGAGGGCATTCCGACCAAAGTGAAGCCGGGCGAGATCGACAAGGCCGACGCGGAGCGGGCGGCATCGATTGCGGCGGCCCTGAGCGCTGTTGACGTGGGACAGGCCTGCGCCGTGCGCTCTGGTCAGGCGATTGGCATCGAAACGCTTTTTGGGACCGACTGGATGCTGGCAAATCTGGCCGCGCGCCCGGATGGGCAGGGTGGCCTCCTGTTCAAGGCGCCCAAAACGGGCCAGGACCGTCGCGCGGATCTGCCGACCATTGGCCCGGCGACGGTTGAAGGAGCCGCGATGGCGGGTCTGAACGGTATCGTTCTGGAGGCGCAGGGCGTCATCGTGCTGAACCGCGATGAGGTGATTGCGGCCTGTGACCGGCGCGGCATGTTCCTGTGGCTGAGACAGAGTTGAGATGAGCCTACGGGTTTTCATTCTCGCGGGTGAACCGTCCGGAGACCGTCTGGGGGGCGCGCTGATGCGGGGGCTGAAGACGCTGGTGCCCGACGTCACCTTTGACGGCATCGGAGGGCCACAGATGCAGGCCGAGGGCCTGCAGTCGCAATTCCCCATGGAAGAGCTTTCGGTCATGGGGATCGCCGAGATCCTGCCAAAATATTTCGCGCTCAAACGGCGTATTCAGGAAACCGCGGATGCGGTCCTGAGCCTGCAACCGGATGTCATGATCACCATCGACAGCCCGGATTTCTCCTTGCGCGTGGCGAAGCGTGTCAAAGAAAACAGCAGCATCAGAACCGTACATTATGTGGCGCCATCCGTTTGGGCCTGGCGGCCAGGGCGGGCGGTGCGGATGGCCGAGGTCATCGACCAGGTCCTGGCGCTGCTGCCGTTCGAGCCCCCCTATATGGAGGCGGCCGGCATGGAATGCGATTTTGTCGGTCATCCGGTGGTGGCCGAAGCAAAAGCCACAGCGGCAGAGATCGCCGGTTTCCGGGCCACCTACGGGATCGGTGAGGCTCCGGTCCTGCTGGCTCTGCCGGGCTCGCGCCGCTCCGAGGTCAGCAGGCTGGCAGATATTTTTGGCGCCGCCTTGACCCGGTTCCACGCCGAGCATCCCGAGTATCGTATCGTCGTGCCCATGGCTGGGCCTGTGGCCGCGATGTTGCGGGACAAATGTGCCGCTTGGCCGGATGGCTGCGTTTTGCTTGATCCGGCGGACACCGAGGGTCCTGTCTTTGCGGCCCACAAACGGGCGGCTTTCGCGACGGCAGAGCTGGCGTTGGCTGCGTCCGGTACCGTTTCGCTCGAATTGGCAGCGGCCTCAACGCCGATGGTGATCGCCTACAAGTTCAATTGGCTCACCTGGCAGATCATGAAGCGGATGGCATTGATTGATACGGTGACGCTGGTCAATCTGGTCAGTGACAGCCGCGTCGTGCCGGAATGCCTCGGCCCGGAGTGCACTGCCGATCTCATCGCGCTGAAACTGAACGAGGTGCTTGCGGCGCCGGGGCTGCAGCAGGATGCGATGCGCCTGACGATGGAGCGGATCGGCGAGGGCGGCGAGGCCCCGGGCCTCCGAGCGGCGCGTGCGGTGCTGGCGCCTTTGGACAGGAAGCGCGCTTCTGGCGCGCGCTGACGACAGCCTGCCCTTTTGGGTGTGCGGACTGATTTCTGTGCGAATTTTCTGTGCGGACTGTTGTCGGGGGCGGGTGCACTGCCGTCAGCAGGGATCACCCATCCGTAGAAAGATGACCACCCGTATAAAAAGGCTCACCCGTATAAAAAGGACCAGGCGCAGAAAAGGCCCCTCCGCGGAAAAGAGCGCAGGCCCGCAGGAGAGGGTCAGTTCCCTCTCCAGATCCAGCCCCCACCGAAGATCCTGCTGCTGTCGGGATCATAGAACACACAGGCCTGGCCGGGCGATATGCCTTCCTCCGGAGTGAGCAGTTCCACCTCGGCCTCGGTGTCCGAGATCGGGCGCACGATGGCGTCGCGGGGCGGTCGGGTGGAGCGGACCTTGATACTGAGGTGCCATTCCTTGCGGCTGGTGAAGGGCTCATCCCCCAACCAATTGATTTCGCGAACCGGAACAGTGCGGGAGGCCAGCATATCTTTTGGCCCGACCACCACCTGTTTGCTGTCCACGTCCAGCTTGACCACATAAAGCGGATCGCTCAGCCCGCCGATGCCGAGACCGCGGCGCTGACCGATGGTGTAGTGGATAACGCCGTTGTGTTGGCCCAGCACCCGACCATCGGCATGCACGATGTCGCCCGGCTCGGCTGCACCGGGGCGCAGCTTTTCAATCACGGCGGCATAGTTGCCGTTTGGCACGAAGCAGATGTCCTGGCTGTCGGGTTTATCCGCCACCGCCAGACCGTATTGTGCGGCCATCTCGCGGGTCGCGTCCTTGGAGGGCAGATGCCCGAGGGGGAACCGCAGGAAGTCGAGCTGATCGGGGGTGGTGGAGAACAGGAAATAGCTTTGGTCGCGATTTGCGTCCTCGGCGCTGTGCAGTTCGGGCCCGTTCGGACCCATCTTGCGCTGGATGTAATGGCCGGTTGCCATGCAATCGGCCTCGAGATCCTTGGCGGTCTCCAGCAGATCCTTGAACTTCACCCGCTCGTTGCATCGGATGCAGGGCACCGGAGTCGCCCCCGCCAGATAGCTGTCGGCGAACTCGTCGATCACGGCATCCTTAAAAATGTTCTCATAATCCAGAACGTAATGGGGAAAGCCCCGTTCCTCGGCAACGCGGCGCGCATCGTGGATATCGATCCCGGCGCAGCAGGCGCCTTTCTTGGCGAGCGCCGCGCCGTGGTCATATAGCTGGAGCGTCACACCGACGACATCATAGCCCTGATCTGCCAGATATGCCGCCACCACAGAGCTATCGACGCCGCCGGACATGGCAACGACGACGCGGGTCTCGGATGGGGGTTTGGCAAAACCAAGCGAATTCACTGGGGCCTCATTGTCCAGTGCCATGGTGTACTCCTTAACGGTCTGAGTGGGGATCGGGAAAACATCGAAGAATATATGAAAATGCAAAGTAATCTCAAGGGGGGCATTTCACTTAGCGTTAAGCCCTGCACGCCAATCTCCCCTAGGAATACAGAAGACGCATCCTAGTAAGGGTATAGCGATGTTTTTGAAGAAAGTAGATGGCCCACGTGCGGTCACATTGCCGGATGGTACAGTCATGACGCGGGCGGATCTTCCGCCGCAGACAACCAAACGCTGGGTCGCCTCCCGCAAGGCGGCTGTGGTGCGGGGGGTATTGTATGGGCTGATTCCCCAAGGTGAGGCGTTGAAGCTGTACAATTTAAGCGAAGAAGAGTTCCGAAGCTGGATAGCTGCGGTTGCAGATTTTGGCGAAGAGGCGCTGAAAACCACTCGATTAAAGGACTATCGTAAGCCCTAAGGAAAAAACACCTCCGTTAACTTGTGCGATTCTTCAAAATTAACCAACATGGTAACGGGACATTAACCTTTTGCCAGCAAGGTTAATGCAACTTGAGGAAAACAGAGTACAGGCGGAGACGAAATATGCGCATTCTTCTCGTTGAGGATGATCCTACGACAGCGAAAAGCATCGAGCTGATGCTCACACATGCAAACCTGAACGTTTACACGACTGATCTCGGCGAAGAAGGCATTGATCTGGCGAAACTCTATGACTACGATCTGATCCTTCTGGATCTGGGTCTGCCGGACATGAACGGCCATGAGGTCCTGCGTCAGCTGCGGTTGTCGCGGATTGAGACGCCGATCCTGATTTTGTCCGGCGCAGATGATACCGAGAACAAGATCAAGGGATTTGGGTTCGGTGCCGATGATTATCTGACGAAGCCCTTTCACCGTGAAGAGCTGGTCGCACGGATCCACGCGATTATCCGCCGGTCCAAAGGGCATTCGCAGTCGATCATCAAGACGGGCAAGATCTCGGTCAACCTCGACGCCAAGACCGTGGATGTCGAAGGCAAGTCCGTACATCTCACCGGTAAAGAGTACCAGATGCTGGAACTCTTGTCCCTGCGCAAGGGCACAACCCTGACCAAAGAGATGTTCCTGAACCATCTTTACGGCGGCATGGACGAGCCGGAACTGAAGATCATCGATGTCTTCATCTGCAAGCTGCGCAAAAAGCTCAGCACCGCAACCGAGGGCGAAAATTACATCGAAACCGTTTGGGGTCGTGGCTATGTTCTGCGTGATCCCCAGGAAGATCACGTTGCGGGCGGGCCGCGTATGGCGGTTGGTGCCTAGGTTCCCGCTCCGACTTTTCTGCTTCAATGTTCCCGTGTCTGGGGCGTCCTAGCCTTTAGATCGGATCGATTTTCAAAACCCCGTCTGGCCGTTTGGCCCGGCGGGGTTTTTGCGTCATGTGGCCGACGGGGTTACATTCTCATCCGGAAAGGTCTCTGGACCTCGTCAGGATCGAGCAGTATCACCGGAGCGATATGTTTACCCCAAGGGGCAGAGCCAGAATGACAGATCACGACCTCCGGTCAATGGATGTGGCCGACGCACGCGCAGAATTCCGGCAGTTGGAATCACAGATCGAAACGGCTGATCTCGACTACCATCAGAAAGACGCTCCCACTCTGTCTGACGCCGAATACGATCGGCTGAAACGCCGCTATCTTGCCCTGGCCGAAGCGTTTCCGGAACTGGCCGCGGACGCGTCCCGGATTGGATCGGTGGGAGCGCCTGCCGCTTCGGGGTTTGGCAAGGTGTCTCATGCGGTGCGCATGATGTCGTTGGGCAATGCCTTTGAAGATCACGATGTTGAGGATTTCGTAGCGGGCCTGCGCCGGTACCTGGGGATGGCGGCGGACGCGGCACTGGCGTTTACGGCAGAGCCCAAAATTGACGGGCTGTCCCTGTCTCTGCGCTATGAAAACGGACGGCTGGTGCAGGCGGCGACGCGGGGGGATGGCGCTGTCGGCGAGAACGTGACTGAGAACGCCCGGACCATCGAAGATATTCCACAGGAAATTTCTGCTGCGCCCGAAATTCTGGAAGTCCGCGGTGAAGTGTATATGAGCCATGCCGATTTTGAGGCTTTGAACGACAGGCATCTGCAAACTGGTGGAAAGATCTTTTCAAACCCACGCAATGCCGCCGCGGGGTCCCTGCGGCAGCTGGATGCGGAGATTACCCGCGCGCGACCTTTGCGATTTTTTGCATATAGCTGGGGCGAAACATCCGAGAAGATTGCGGAAACGCAAATTGAGGCGATTTCCAGATTTCAGTCCCTCGGCTTTCAGACCAATCCGCTTACCCGAGTTTGTGACAGCGTGCAGACCTTGCTTGCCCACTACCAGTCCATCGAGGAGCAGCGCGCGGAACTTGGCTATGACAT
Organism: Phaeobacter sp. B1627; assembly: GCF_006265095.1. GTDB lineage: Bacteria > Pseudomonadota > Alphaproteobacteria > Rhodobacterales > Rhodobacteraceae > Epibacterium. The sequence goes on along the minus strand of NZ_VCNK01000023.1, from coordinate 81,263 downwards.
CGACGGGGTCGTCTACAAGGTCAACGATCTTGCGCTGCAGGATCGGTTGGGGTTCCGCTCGACAACGCCGCGATGGGCGATCGCTCACAAATTTCCCGCAGAGCTAGCCTGGACGCGGCTCGATGGGATCGACATTCAGGTCGGCCGGACCGGGGCGCTCAGCCCGGTGGCGCGGTTGCAGCCGGTCACCGTCGGTGGGGTCGTGGTCTCCAACGCGACGCTGCACAATGAGGACTATATCGCCGGTTTGGATTCCAAGGGCGCGGTCATTCGCGACGGCAAGGACGTGCGGGTCGGGGATTGGGTTCAGATCTACCGCGCGGGCGATGTGATCCCCAAGGTCGCGGACGTCGATTTGAAACGGCGACCTGATGGGGCCGGGCGGTTCGTGTTTCCGACCCGGTGCCCGCGCTGCGGAAGCCCCGCGGTGCGCGAAGAGGGTGACGCGGTGCGCCGCTGTAGTGGCGGTCTCATCTGCCCGGCGCAGGCAGTGGAAAAGCTCAAACATTTTGTCTCGCGCGCGGCCTTCGATATCGAGGGCCTCGGGGCAAAGCAGGTCGAACAGTTTCACAGCGACGGCTGGGTGAGGGAACCGGCCGATATCTTTGAGTTGCAAACAAATTATGGCAGTGGCCTGCAGCAGCTGAAAAACCGCGAAGGCTGGGGGGAGAAATCCGCCTCCGCATTGTTTTCGGCCATCAACGACAAGCGCAGCATCGCGTTTGCGCGGCTGATCTTCGGCCTTGGTATTCGCCACGTCGGCGAGGTCGCGGCCAAGGATGTGGCGCTGCATTTCCGCAGCTGGGAGGCGCTGGCAACGGCGGCCGATCTGGCTCGTCCCGCAGCGCTTGCACATCGGGCAGCGGATGAGGCGGAGTTGCAGGAGCGCCAGCGCGCCCAGTCGGAAGGGCGCCGGGCCCGCATCTCCGAGGTGCGCAAGGCGGCGATTTCAGAATCTTCAGTCTCATCGGACGCGCAGGCGGCCTGGGATGATCTGATCAGTGTCGATGGGCTCGGCCCGTCGGTGGCTTTGTCGTTGTCCGATGCTTTTGCCAACGCCGAAGAACGGGCCGCATTTGATCGGCTCCTGGCGCATCTGGAGGTCATCCCCCCCGATGCGCCGGCCCAGGACAGCCCCGTGGCGGGGCAGACGGTGGTCTTCACCGGGACGCTGGAAAAGATGACGCGCGCGGAAGCCAAGGCACGGGCCGAGGCGCTCGGCGCGAAGGTCGCCGGGTCAGTGTCGAAAAAGACTGATATCCTCGTCGCGGGGCCGGGGGCAGGCTCCAAGGCGACCAAGGCCGCAGATCTGGGTATTCGGATCATGGATGAGGACAGTTGGTTGGATTTGATCGGGCGGGTATGAATAAAACATGAAGGGGCGTCCGGAACAGCTGTTCCCATTGTTTGGGGAAATGGAGACATTGCAAGGCGTCGGTCCGAAAACGGCTGAACACTTTGCACAGCTGAATATCATCGCCCCGCGAGACTTGCTGTATTCGCTGCCGCATGGGGTCGTTGATCGTCGTCGGCGCGCATCCATCGCAGGACTGGAGCTGCCCGCGACCGCCACGGTGGAGGTCACGGTCGGTCAGCATCGCCCGGCGCGAAACAAGGGCGGAGCCTACCGGATCGACTTGACTGATCAGGACACCGAGTTTCAGCTTGTGTTCTTTCACGGCCGCAGCCGGTATCTGACGGCGCAACTGCCCGAAGGATCCCGTCGTATCGTGTCAGGAAAGCTGGAGCTGTTCGATGGCGCTGCGCAGATGGTGCATCCGGATTACATGCTGCCCCTCGCCGAAGCGGATGAAATTCCCGAGTTCGAACCGGTGTATCGGCTGACCCATGGGATCACTCAGAAAACCATGTACAAGGCGGTGCAGAGCGCACTCACACGGCTGCCGGATCTGGCGGAGTGGATCGACCCGTCGTTCAAGGCGAAGAAAAACTGGGCGGGCTGGCAGGATGCGATGGTGGCCGCTCATGCGCCTGCCGGGCTGGACGATCTTCTGGCTGATGCGCCCATGCGGGAACGCTTGGCCTATGACGAGCTGTTCGCGCATCAGCTGACTCTGGCCATCGCGCGTTCGGTGGAACGGGAGCAGCCCGGCCGACCTTCTGTCGCCACCGGGAAGCTGCAGAGCAAGGTTCTCGCGGCATTGCCGTATCGTCCCACCGGGGCTCAGGCGCGGGCGATTGACGAGATCTCCGCAGATATGGCGAGGGCGCGGCGCATGAACCGCTTGCTGCAGGGGGATGTGGGAGCGGGAAAAACGCTTGTGGCCTTTATGGCGCTGCTGGTCGCGGTTGAGGCGGGCGGGCAGGGGGTAATGATGGCGCCAACCGAAATTCTCGCACGCCAGCACCTGGAGGGACTGCAGCCGCTGGCCAATGATGCGGGCGTTGTGCTGGAGATCCTGACCGGGCGTGACAAGGGTCGCGACCGAAAGGCAAAGCTGGAGGCGCTGCAGCGGGGTGATATTCACATTCTGGTCGGAACCCACGCGGTGTTTCAACAGGATGTGGCGTTTCACGATCTACGGCTGGTGGTCGTGGACGAACAGCACCGGTTTGGGGTGCGCCAGCGTATGGAGCTGGCCGAAAAAGGTCAGCGCGCCGACGTCCTGGTGATGACGGCAACCCCCATCCCGCGCTCTCTGGCCCTGACCCAATATGGCGATATGGAGGTCTCGGTTCTGGACGAGAAACCGCCGGGGCGCAAACCGATCAAGACGGCGATCATCAGTACGGAACGGATGTCAGAGGTGGTGGACCATCTGCGCACGGCCATCGCGGAGGGCCGACAGTGCTATTGGGTGTGCCCGCTGGTCGAGGAGTCCGAGGTGATGGACCTGACGGCGGCGGATGCTCGGTTCAAACATCTGCGTGCGGTTCTGGGCGAAGAGGTGGTTGGGCTTGTGCACGGGCAGATGCCGCCACAGGACAAGGACGCGGCCATGGCGGCGTTTCAGCAGGGGCGCACGCGCGTGCTGGTGGCCACAACCGTGATTGAGGTCGGCGTCAACGTGCCGAATGCCTCTATTATGGTGATTGAAAGGGCCGAGATCTTTGGCCTCGCACAACTGCATCAGTTGCGTGGGCGGGTTGGTCGCGGCAGCGCAGAATCGACCTGTCTGCTGATGTATCAGCCGCCTCTGACCGAAGGCGGGCGCAAGCGGCTGGAGGTTCTGCGGCAGAGCGAAGACGGTTTCGTGATTGCGGAAACGGATCTGCAGATGCGCGGGGCCGGGGATGTCATCGGCACGGCGCAATCGGGGCTACCCCGGTTTCAGATTGCCGATCTGGAACGTCAGGCAGATTTGATGGCGATAGCACAAAGCGACGCCCGTGCGCTGATGACCGCCGATCCGGACCTGTCCGGCACGCGGGGGCGCGCGGCGCGGACGCTCTTGTGGCTGTTGCGGCAGGACGAAGCCATTCGTCTGATCTCTGTGGGCTGAAACCTCTTCTGTTCTGCTGAGGTCTCGGGTGTTCTTATTTGTTCTCAAATGTTCTTAAAAAGTTCTTTACACGACTCGCGCAAAATGAGAACAAAGAGACAACAAGAGCGTTGAGCTCGTTTGACAGAGAACGAAGAGGTCCCAAGATGGTTACGCAATTCAAATCCGCCCTGCGCAATTCTCAATCGACGCTGCTTCAGGATGCGTTGGGCGCGGCCTCTCTCGTGGTGATGCTTGTTGTCGGCCTCCACCTGCCGGGGATGTTCTGAGCATCCCGTTCCGAGATTTTTCTTTTTGCCTGTGTTTTCATGCCGGATGGGCCTGCCGTTTGTCTGGCAAGGATCGATTGCCTGTTCGATCCGCACCTGTGGCATCTGCCTTTGGTGCTTGGTTCACTCCGGGTCCCGCATGAAAATGCTCTCACTGGCCGCCGCCATCTGCCCGGATGTGCGGCGGTTTTTTTACGCGGATCGGGTGGGTCTCTTCTGATGTCAGAGAGATAAACCGCTGCGGGGGCGGGGTCAGGCGCAGTTCGATTTCAGCGCTGTCTGCATCGCTTCGAGGGTCGCGTCGAGCGCCAGCTGTATGGAGGCGTGGCGGTTTTTGAATTCCCGCGCGGGGATCAGAACCTCCAGCCCGTCAAAGGGGCGATCGGGGACCGGGCCGGATGCGGACAGCATCGCCTTGAGCTGATCGCGAGCGGTTTCCACCTCGGAGAGCGTGCGGCCGATGATCACCTGACCGACGATCGCCGCCGAGGCCTGCCCCAAAGCGCAGGCCTTTACATCCTGCGCAAACCGCGACACTTTGCCGTTTTCCAGCGCGATATCGACCGTCACGGTGGATCCGCAAAGCGGCGAGCGGCGTTTGACTGTGGCATCGGCGTCGTCAAGGCGTCCCTGATGGGGGATCTCCGCCGCCAGAGCGAGGATCTTGGTCGAGTAGAGTTTGATCAGGTCAGTTTCGCCGGACATATTTCTTCCTTGGGGTTTCCCTTGGGGCGCATTCTCCATACATAGGGGCGCGCCCCGCAGATGCAAAAGGTTTTTCAAATGCAAATCCCGGTGAGTTTTTCCGCTGAAACACTGACATATAGCGACGCGGGGCTGGTGCCGTGCATTGCTCAGGATGCCGATAGTCACGAGATCCTGATGATGGCGTGGATGAACGCCGAAAGTGTTGCAAAGACACTTGAAACAGGACGTGTAACCTATTGGTCTCGTTCGCGGCAATCGTTTTGGGTCAAGGGTGAAAGCTCTGGGAACCTGCAGGAATTGGTCGAGCTGCGCATCGATTGTGACCGCGATGCTCTTCTTGCCCTTGTGCGGCAGACCGGACCCGCATGTCACACCAACCGACGCAGCTGTTTCTACACGGCTGTCCGGGGTGGTGATGAGGTTGAAATCATGACGCCAATGACCTGATTTCAGGTCAGAATTCCGCTCAGCCCAATCAGGTCCCGGATGTCGGCCGGGCGCGCGCCTTCGCTGCGATATTTGGCGATGGCGCGCGCGTCATCGCGTTTTGCCAGTCGCTTCCCGGCAGAGTCTCGGATCAGGCGATGATGATGATAGCGCGGCACCGGCAAGGAGAGCAGGGTCTGCAGGACAACATGGATCTGGGTGGTCTCGAACAGATCGGCGCCGCGGACCACATCGGTAATTCCCTGATCGGCGTCATCCACGACCACCGACAGATGATAGGAGCTGCCCATATTCCGGCGCACCAGGATGATGTCACCGACACCGGTCAAAAGATGTTCCGGGTCTATTCGGATACGCCCGCCAAGGTCCTGCGAGGTCTCGCCAAAAGACAGCGGGCCCAACTGTGCCAGAGCGGCCCGCATATCAAGCCGGATAACATCCTGGGGCGCGGGCGTGGCGATACGGCGATCCCGGCAGGTGCCGGGGTATATCCGACCATCGGGGCCAAATTGCGGAACGCCTTCTTGCGGCGCGCCGGCGGCAGCTTCGATATCGGCGCGATTGCACCGACAGGCATAGGTCAGCCCCAAGTCGGTCAGGGTCTTCAGCGCGGCCGTATAGCGGGGTAAGCGATCTGATTGGCGCATGACGGGACGTGGCCAATCAAGCCCGAGCCAGGCGAGATCCTCATAGATCTGTTTTTCCCAGGCGGGGCGCGCCCGCGATTGGTCAATGTCTTCGATGCGCAAAAGAAACGTGCCATCGTGCTGATCGGCCAAATCCGATGCAAGAAGCGCCGAAAACGCATGCCCGAGGTGCAAGGGGCCCGTCGGCGATGGCGCAAATCTCGTGGTGAAGGTCAAGCTTTTTCAATCACGTAGACGTCAGCGTTCAAGTCGAGGCCGGGCAGGTGGGGCCCGTGTTCGCGAAACAGCAGCCGCGCCGCTCCGCAATCCAGCCACTCGTTGATGGCGCCGGTGTAGGAAGGATCCGCAAGTGCATGGTCATTCAGGGAAAATGCCAGAAGCTCTCCCTTCGAAAGGCTGTGCATCAGACGCCCAAAAACGGCGGGCGGAGCTGCTCCGGTTCCAAGGACGCCACAGGCGACAACAGCCCGATATGTGCCGGGCGCATAGGGTACGGAGTGATCGGCCTTCAGAAGCGAAAGCCTGCGATGTGCGCTTTTTGTGCGTGCGACATCCAGCATCGCCGGAGAGGGGTCCAGCCCGTCCACGGTTTCATAGCCCACTCTGCGCAGCGCTATGCCGGACAGTCCGGTGCCGCAGCCAAAATCGAGGACCGGCGCCTGAGGGGATGGCAGGAACGACCACAATGCATCGGCAATCCGACCGGGCGTGGCATAGTTGTTTTCCGCGATTTCCGCATCGTAACTCTCAGCCCAGCGATTGTAATGCTCCAGGGTCTCTTTCACGGTCCCGAGCGCATAGGTTTTTTCGAGAAACTTTTCAGTCATGGTCCCAGTGTAGCGCCAGGACCATGACAGCGTCTATGAAAAGTTACCAAGCCAGTCCTGCCAGGCCAATTTCGCCCGGTCCGTATAGGCCTTGTAGCGATCCTTGCGGCCGCGGCGCCCGCCTTTGACGCCGTCCAGCGGACGGAACAGGCCGAAGTTCACATTCATCGGCTGAAACGTCTTGGCGTCCGCGCCGCCGGTAATGTGGTGGATCAAGGCGCCCATGGCGCTGTCCTGAGGAACCGGAGGCAGCGCCATCCCAAGCATCTCAGCGGCGGCGAGACGGCCAGCCAGCAGCCCCATGGCGGCGCTCTCGACATAGCCTTCGACCCCAGTGACCTGCCCGGCAAAGCGGATATTGGGCCGGGATTTCAGGCGCATCTCCTGATCAAGCAAGGTCGGTGAGTTCAGAAAGGTGTTGCGGTGAATACCCCCAAGCCGTGCGAAACTGGCGTTTTCAAGTCCCGGAATCATCCGGAAAACATCAGTTTGCGCGCCGTATTTCATCTTTGTCTGAAAGCCGACGATATTGAACAAGGTCCCCAACGCGTTGTCCCGGCGCAGTTGGACGACGGCATGGGCCTTGACGTCTGGCTGGTGCGGATTGGTCAGACCCACGGGTTTCATGGGGCCATGACGCAGGGTTTCGCGCCCTCTTTCAGCCATCACTTCGATCGGCAAACAGCCATCGAAGTAGCCGGCGGTTTCGCCCTCGTGGAATTCGGCCTTCTCCGCAGCCAGAAGCGCGTCGATAAAGGCATCATACTGATCTTTGTCCATGGGGCAATTGAGGTAGGCAGTGCGCTCTTCCTCCGTGTCGCCCTTGTCATAGCGGGACTGCATCCAGGCCTTCGACATATCGATACTGTCGGCGTAGATAATCGGAGCGATTGCGTCAAAGAACGCCAGACGCTCGGTGCCGGTTTCGCGTTGAATGGCCGCGCCCAGTGTCGCCGAGGTCAGAGGGCCGGTGGCAAAGATCCACTGACCTTGGTCCGGCAGCTCGGTGATTTCTTCGTAGGAGACCTGTAGGTTGGGCAGCGCCTTCAGCCGCGCGGTGACCGTTTCGGCAAAGGGCTCGCGGTCTACGGCCAGCGCGCCTCCGGCCGGCAAGCGGTGTTGGTCCGCCGTGGCCATGATCAACCCCTCGGCCGCGCGCATTTCCCAATGCAGCAGGCCGACCGCGTTTTGCTCGTCATCGTCGGATCGGAACGAGTTGGAACAGACCATCTCGCCCAGATTGCCGGTCTGATGGGCAAAGGTTTCAACCTTCGGACGCATCTCGTGGAGGACCACGTTGACGCCCATGTGGGCGGCCTGCCAGGCTGCCTCGGATCCGGCCATTCCGCCGCCGACGATGTGAAGCTCTTGTGTCATGACTGGCCAAATAGGGCAGGCAGACTGCGGGCGCAATATCACGAATGGGGGAGATCGGTCGGGGAGTGAAGAAAATTTGGGCCGCAGCTTCGTGAACGTCAAATCCGGGTGAGAGATCCGGGAGGAGGGACGGTTCGAAGCAGCGGCCCGAATTGTGACAAGCCATCAGGCTTGCCCAACTCTTGCCATTTTCTTGCCTTCATTGAAAGCCTCAATAGGGAAACAATAGATCGCGATTGGTAAACAAAACCTGAATTCGTGGATAATTTTAGAAAAATTTGAGTAATTCAGCGGCAGAGCTATCGTGCCGTCACGTTTCGCTTTCATTCTGGCGCATGCTCAGTGCAGATTGAGCGGGCGAAAATCGTGGGAGGGCAATGCTATGGAGCTGATTTTTGATGCGCAGGAATTGACCGCGTATCTGGAGGAAGTCTTCCCTCAGGTCCGGGAGGACTTCACCGTGGACACGCTGTCATCGGGCAGTCTTTCGATGCGCCTCAACGTGCAGGACCGGCACCTGCGTCCCGGCGGAACGGTCTCCGGTCCGTCGATGTTCGCTCTGGCTGACGTTGCGGTCTACGCGCTGGTTCTGGCGCATCTCGGGCGAGAAGCGCTGGCTGTGACCACGAATGCCTCGTTCGACTTCATGCGCAAGCCGCAAGCCGGTCGTGATCTGATCGGCCAGGCCCGGCTGCTGAAGCTCGGCCGCTCGCTCGCGGTCGGAGACGTGCTGGTGTTTTCCGAAGGGGTGGAGCAGCCGGTCGCGCGGTCGACGATGACCTATTCAATTCCGCCGAAACGGTGATATCCGCCCGCCGATGTGACGGGCGATACCTGAACTATCGACCCCAACACACGGTCAGGGAATGAGCTTTTGTACATATCCGGGCAGGGCAAATGCGGCCTTGTGCACCTCGGGCGTGTAGTAATCCGGAACAAGTCCGGCAGCAGCGAAACGGTCCTTGAGCGTGGCGAGATCCACGGCACGCGCGCTCGTGGAGTGGCTGCCCCAGCCAAGCGCCATCGGTCCGCCGACATAGGTGGGGATCGTGGCAAGATAGCAGGTGGCGTCAGCAAACAGCGCCTGAAACGCCCGCATGGTATTGGTCAGCTCGTCCCCCTGCATGAAGGGCACGCCGTTCTGGGTCACGATGATGCCATCTTGCGTCAGGGCGCGGGCGGCGTGGCCATAGAATGTGTCGGTGAACAACACCTCGCCGGGACCGATCGGATCGGTGGAATCAACGATGATCACGTCGAACTTGGCGTCAGTCTCCCTCATGAAAGCCGCACCATCGTTGATCACCAGATCGAGGCGCGGATCGTCAAAGGCACCCAGGCTCAACATCGGCAGGTATTCTTTGGAGAAATCAACCACTCCGGCGTCGATTTCAACCATGGTGACATGCTCGACTGTGGCGTGCTTCAGGACTTCGCGTGCAATGCCGCCGTCGCCACCGCCAATGATCAACACCCGTTTTGCAGCTCCATGCGCCAGGATTGGCACATGGGTTAGCATTTCATGATAGATGAAATTGTCGCCTTCGGTAGTCTGTACCACGTCGTCCAGAGTAAGAACGCGCCCGAACGTGCCGTTTTGAAACACTTTCAGTCGCTGATGTTCCGTCTTGCTGTCATAGAGCATTTCGCCAATCCGCAAAGATTGGGCAAAGTGATCATGCAACCGTTCGGTGTTCCAGACCTCATCCGTCATGCGGCAACCTCTTTGGCAATCAGCTCTTCTCCGCGCAGCAATTCACGCACTTCGACCATGTCAGTCTCGAAGGCTGATTTCAGAACGTCGACTGCATTCCACGGTTCTGCGTCGCCGCACATGAAGACGTCAAACGCACCGTAGCCGATTTCGGGCCAGGTGTGCACCGAGATGTGGCTCTCGGCCAATACGGCAACGCCCGAGACTCCCTGCGGGGAGAATTTATGCGTATGGATATGCAGCAAGGTCGCGCCGCAGACTTCGACCATTCTGCGAAATGCGGTTTCAATCAGGGCCTGACTGTCCAGACCGGTCCCCTTCATCACCTCAATGATAAGATGGGTTCCGGCAAACACTTTGCCGTCGCGGCGGATGAAGTGATCTTCGCGGTTGCTATCGACCAATGCGTCGCAAATCGCGGTGGTTTCACTGCGGTTGGTTTCTTCCTCTTGGGCGCCTGTCTCCAGACCGATCCCCAGTTGGAAGAGGTTGGCGTCCGTCATGACACTCCCCTTCGTTCCAGTAGATGACAATCCAGACGGTCCTTAGCGCCCCCCCGAATAAGAGTTCAGGGTTGGGATCGGTACCGAAAGTCAGGCGCAGATAGGCAAGTCGAGAGATTCGATCAAGGTTCAATGCGACGAATTCTACAAATGGGTCGCGATGAGATTTGGGGGGCGACAAAAAAAAGGGCCGGGGACATGCCCCGGCCTGACAGTTGGTTCTGGGCCTTGATCGCCTCGGGGGAAATCAGGGTCTCCAGAACGGAAGAGTTCCTTCGCGCATGGCCTCCTCGCGGGTGACGCCGATGTCATGCAACTGTTGTGTGTCGAGACGCATCAGCTGGCGGCGTCCCCGTTTTCGCACGGACCATTTTGTCGCCAGAACCGCGACGCCGATTGCCATTTCCGCAACCATCGGCAGGGCCGGGCGGTTGTTCAGGTAAGCAAGCTGTGACGAGTGTTCTGAAACTTGTATCATGGTCTGTCTCACATTTTGTATTGATGCAATTCAATTGTATCGGTATGCATTGCGTACAAAGGCTAGCGGAATTTGTCTAAGAGGGAATTGTTATGGGTACAATTTGGCCCTCCACATTAACGGGATCCCTCGCTGAAAAGCCGGGCCCCAAATATAAGCGGGTCGCCGATACGATACGGTCTGCGGTGGAAAATGGTACATTGAATGTGGGGGCAAAGCTGCCACCTGTGCGCGAGCTTGCCTACCAGTTGAGCATCACGCCGGGGACCGTGGCACGCGCGTATACGATTCTGACGGATGAGGGGCTTTTGCAGGCCGAGGTCGGGCGTGGCACATTCGTCGCGGAACGCGAAACCGTGGTGATGGACGATGTCTGGTCCCGGCAGCTGCATCTGATGGAACGCTCCAATCCCGATCACGTCAGCCTGTTCAGCCCACGCCTCGTTGACGTGGGGCAGGTGAACCTCATTCGGGAAGCTCTCAGAAAATCAGCGGACTGCGACCGGTTGGCTCTGTTGAACTACCCAACGCGGGATGCCTATCAGGCGGTTCGGCAGGCGGTTGTGAACTGGATGTCGGACACCCCGCTCGGTCCGCTCGGAGAGCGCGATATCGTGTTGACCCATGGGGGCCAGAATGCCGTGATGACCGTCATGCAGGCCATCCTGAAAGACAGTACTCCGACCATTCTGGTCGAAGACCTATCCTATGCGGGCTTTCGCAGAGCCGCAGAAATCCTGCGCGCAAAGGTTGTGGGCGTCGCGATTGACGAGCAGGGAGTCGTCCCCGAGGCGCTCGACGCGGCGATCCGGAAATCCGGTGCATCTTTGCTTTGTACCAGCCCGGAGGTGCACAATCCGACCGGCAGCTTCACTCCATTGGAGCGGCGGAAGGAAATTCTGCGTGTGTTGCGGCGTCATTCGGTACAAATCATCGAAGACGACTGCTACCGGATGGGGGAGGCCCGGGCACCGACCTATCGCGCGCTGGCACCGGATCTGGCCTGGCATGTGACCTCAATTTCGAAATCTCTGACACCGGCCTTGCGTGTGGGGTTTGCCATTGCGCCCGTGGGAAAATCCGCGGATCTGCGCCGGGTGGCGGAATATGGCTATTTCGGCCTGTCGCAACCGCTCGCCGAGGTGACGCGGATCCTGTTGTCGGATCCGCGCAGCAAAGCGATGGTGCAAAAGGTCCGGGACGAAATGGCAAACTACGTGCGCGTGGCCGTCAATGCCCTTGGCGCATTCGAGCTGACCTGGGATGCGCAGGTTCCGTTCCTGTGGCTGAAACTGCCGTCGGGCTGGCGGGCCGGTGCGTTTACCCGCGCCGCAGAAGCTGAGGGCGTGCAATTGCGGTCCGCTGATGAATTTGCCTTGCGGGACGGGCGCGCTCCCAACGCCGTGCGGATCGCCGTCAACGGTCATGTTACGCTGGCGCGGTTCGAGGGGGCCATGGAGCGATTGCGCATGCTTCTTGACAATCCGCCGGAACAAATCAGCGTTTGACGGCCATTTTGTGGGGTATTTTAATACCTATTTCACAAGATATTGAAATCAATGAATTTAATCTTTTCTCCCTGTGTTGACTGCTGTGTGACAGCACCGTAAACCCCGTCCATCGAATTCAGGTGGAGTCGGCTGCGGCCCCATCGTCACGACAAACAGGATTGACCTGACATGAAAACCTACTCTGCTACCCCGGCAGATATCGACAAGAAGTGGATCATCATCGACGCCGAAGGCGTGGTGCTGGGCCGTCTTGCGTCGATCATCGCCACCCGCCTGCGCGGCAAGCATAAAGCCACGTTCACACCGCATATGGACATGGGCGACAATGTGATCGTCGTCAATGCTGACAAGATCCAGATGACCGGCAAGAAGCGTGAAGAGAACTTCTACTGGCACACCGGCCACCCGGGCGGAATCAAATCCCGCACCAAGCAACAGATCCTCGAGGGTGCACACCCCGAGCGCGTGGTCTTTCAGGCCGTCAAGCGCATGTTGCCGGGAAACCGTTTGTCCCGCCAGCAGATGACCAACCTGCGCATCTATGCAAGTGCCGAGCACCCGCATGAAGCCCAGAGCCCCGAAGTTCTGGATGTCAAATCCATGAACAAGAAAAACACCCGGAGCTAATGACGATGGCTGATCAGATCACTACTCTCGAAGAGCTGGGCGCCGTCGCAGGCGTCGAAACCGCAGTCGAAGAGCTGGAAGCACCGCGCGAACCCGTTCGTGACGAGCTGGGCCGGTCCTATGCAACCGGCAAGCGGAAAGATGCGGTTTCCCGCGTCTGGATCAAGCCCGGTTCCGGCAAGGTTGTCGTCAACGGCAAGGAAATGAAGGCTTATTTTGCACGCCCCGTGCTGCAGATGATCCTGCGCCAGCCGTTCACGGTTGCCGGTGTGGAAGACCAGTTTGACGTCTACGCAACCGTCAAGGGCGGTGGCCTCTCCGGTCAGGCCGGTGCGGTCAAGCACGGCATCTCCAAGGCGCTTCAGCTTTATGATCCGTCCCTGCGCGGCGCACTGAAGGCTGCGGGCTTCCTGACACGCGACAGCCGCGTTGTGGAACGGAAGAAATTTGGCCGCCGCAAAGCGCGTCGTTCCTTCCAGTTCTCCAAGCGTTAAGCTTCAGCGACGTTGCGATATTTGCAAAAGGCCACCTTCGGGTGGCCTTTTCTTTATGTGATGTGAGCTGGGATCAGCCGCGACGGATCTAGGCGTCCGGCTCTATCAGCCCAAGACCACGCAAGTAGATCCCGATGCCGGTTTCCAGAAGATCTTCTGGCGCATAGGGGGAAGCCGCTCCCGGCGCATTCCTGGCATAAAGCTCAACCACCCCGTGACTCATGGCCATGATATGGGCCGAGAACATGGAGGCGGGCGGACGTTTCTCGACCGGAATATGCTGACTGAGCTCTGAGGCTGCGCGTTCGAGAACGCCTCTCGCCCGGGCGGCAGCTTCGGAAAGTTCCGGCGTCCGGTTGGCGGAGATGCCGCTTTCAAACATGGCGATGTAGTGACCCGGATGCTTGCGTGCAAAGGCCAGATAGGCGCGCCCGGTTGCCTCAAAGGCGGCGAGGGCGGAGGGTTGGTATTTGTCGTAGGCGTGCAGCATCAGGTCGGCAAACATCAAGAAGCCCTGCCGCGCGGCCTCTGCGATCAACTCTTCGCGCCCTTCAAAATGCCGGTATACGGCGGCGGGGGTCACACCGGCCTGTTTGGCGGCTTCGGACAGGGTAAAACCGGTCGGGCCTTTGGCCTCGATCAGGCTCAGAGCGGCCTCGACCAGTGCCTGACGCAGGTTGCCGTGGTGATAGCCGCGTTTTTTAGGCATCCCAGATGTCCGGGCCTCCACATATGGAGGGATCGGCCTCTCCAATGGCCGCCGTATCCTTGTTGTCATAGTCAATGGACAGAAGAACGTGCCGGATCGCCTCGAGCCGTGCCCGTTTCTTGTCGTCCGAGCGCACAATCGTCCAGGGGGCGTGCGCGCTTTGGCTGCGGTCAAAGGTCTCGCGAATGGCGTCGGAATAGGCATCCCAGCGTTTCAGGCCTTCGACATCAATCCAGCTGAGCTTCCAGTGTTTCAACGGATCCTGTTCCCGGGCAAGAAACCGCCGCAGCTGTTCGGCGCGGCCGACGTTCAGCCAGAACTTGAAGAGGTGGATACCCTCGTCGACCAACATCCTTTCAAAATCAATAACCTGCGAGAAGAAGTGTTCGCGTTGACTGTCGGTGCAAAAGCCAAAGACCGGCTCCACAACGCCGCGATTGTACCAGCTCCGGTCGAAACACACGATTTCTCCGCCGGCGGGAAGCTGGCTGATGTAGCGCTGAAAATACCACTGCGTGGCCTCGGTCTCTGTCGGTTTGGAGAGGGCAACGACCCGTGCCCCCCGTGGATTAAGATTCTCGCGAAAGCGTTTGATCGTTCCGCCTTTTCCCGCAGCATCCCGCCCTTCGAACACGATCGCGACACGCTGCCCGGTGGATTTCACCCAGGCCTGCAGCTTGACCAGTTCGATCTGCAGCGCGTCGAATTGCTGCCAATAGTCCTTCTTTGCGATGACAGCGTCATAGGGGTAGCTCTCGCTCAGGATGTCATCCTTTTTCGCAGCTGTGATCGCTTTGCGGATGGGCTTGGGGGCCTCATCATTGAAATACTGGCTGATCGCACCGTCAAAGGGCAGGGTCATGTTCGATCGGTCCTTTCTCGTTCCATCCAAAATGCAATGCGGTCTGGCCAGGCGGGGGGCGCGCCGATCAGGCTCTGAGGTCGGCGGTCTCCAGGCCAATCCGGTTCACGTCATATGGCGTGGTCTGATAGATTTCGGACAGCCAGTTGCCATACAGCAGATGCGCATGGCTGCGCCACCGGTTCAGAGGCTTGCGGCTCGGGTCATCATCCGGGTAGTAATTCACCGGCACATTGATCGCTGTGCCGCTTTCCACATCCCGATCATATTCCTGTTTCAGCGTATCACTGTCATATTCGAAATGGTTGAAGATATAGAGCGCCCGGTGCTCGGGATCTTCGACCAGACAGGGGCCGACGCCTGCGCTGCCCAAAAGCGTGGTCAGACCGGGCGTATTGTCGATGTCACTCTGGCTCATTTCCGTCCAGCGCGACACCGGGATCACAAAGTCGTCGGAAAAGCCCCGCAGATAGGGCGAGGTCGGTTGCAGGTTCAGATGCCGAAAACACCCAAAGGCCTTTTGGTCGAGGCTATGTTTGGTGATGCCGTGAAAGTGGTTGATCATCGCCATGCCACCCCAGCACACGCCGAAGGTGGAATGTACGTTGGTCTGCGTCCACTCGAACACCTGCTTCAGCTCATCCCAGTAGGAGACCTCCTGAAAGGCCAGGTGTTCGATCGGGGCGCCGGTGATGATCAGCCCGTCGAATTTCTGATCCTTGATTTCCTGAAACGGGCGATAGAATTCTTCCATATGCTCGGCGGCCGTGTTCTTGGTTTGATGCTCCGTCATGCGGATCAAAGACAGTTCGATTTGCAACGGAGTCGCGCCGATCAGCCGGGCAAACTGGTTTTCGGTCTGAATCTTTTTTGGCATCAGATTCAACAAGCCGATTCGCAGCGGCCGGATATCCTGACGTGCCGCATGATCCGGCGACATGACCATGACGCCTTCGTTCGACAGAACAGAATAGGCGGGCAGGTCTGCGGGGATCGTGATGGGCATGTCTTGTCCTCAATGAATGGCCGAAAGGGATCCGGAAGGTCCCCGTAAATAGGGCCGTTAGCTTTGGGCCTCAAGGGTAGATGAAATCAACTCCTCGAAATCGGCGGCTGTTTTGACCGCGGAAATCTGATCAGCGGTGACCGTCACCCCCCATCTGCGCGCCATTTCCCGGTATCGGGGTTGGCGGTGCGCCAAAGCCTGCGCATAGGTCCAGCGCAGGAAGGCCTGGGGATCAACATCCTCCGGTTGGACATTGTGATTGTTCAGATAATCATCCCAGACCTGGGTCAGGAATTCGGGTTGATAGGCCATCGGTTTCGGCGCCCGGTCAAAGCGACGGATCAGTTCTTGGGTGTGGGCCTCGGTGCCCTCGATCCAGATCAAGAGCGTGTCGCGGCTCAGATCCCGCAGGAGCGGATCTTCGGGATCGGCGGCGTCCACCCATTCACAGATCGACCCCCCCGTGTCGCAGATGAAATTGGGGTAGCCATAGATCCGTTCGGAGCGCTCGATGAAATAACGTGTGTCCAGAAGGGCTTCGATTTCGGAGCGGCGAAACTGGTCCTGCCGGCGCCGGTACTCTTCGATCTGCAGCCCCCCTTTTTCGGGGTCTCCGGGGACACCGAGATAGGCGGCGACGGCGTTGAGGTTCTCGAAGGTGATGTTGGGCGTGATGTCGATCGAGTCGTTCAGCAGCAGATTTCGCAGGAACGGCACCTTCATCGCCTCGGCTTTGGCGTTATCGGCAATGTACTCGCCCATGTAGCGGGTGCCGATACGGTAATCGATGGAATAGTGAAACCAGTCGCCGGAACTGCGCAGGATGTTGCTGATATAGGTCTTTCCGAGGCCGGACATGCCGAAGAAGAGAACCCGTTTCGACGGCGCGTCACGCCACGCCTGAGCAGAGGAATAAAGCATGTACCAGAAGCCTTTGTCGCGATCTTTGCACCCTTGCTAGAGAGCCAGATGAGCGCCGTCAATTCAAGCGACTGCACGGACCCTATGCAATTGTCTCTGCTGCATGGAAAAGCCCCACCGAAAGCGGCGGGGCCAAACCAAATCACATGCTGTGTGGATCAGAAGTAGAAACCGACCTTCAAACCAAAGCTGAGCGCGTCATTGTCGGTGAAGCTGGCCCGCGCGGTGTCCGGCGTGCCGGTTTCGGCAAAGGCGTCTTCAAGCATCGTGTAACGTACGCCCGCGGTGACTTTGACCTTGTCGTTTTGGTATTGCACGCCGAGACGAATGGCTTGCGATCCCTTAGTCGGCGCCAGCGGCGAAACCAGATCGTCGCCATCAACATCCTCATAGATATAGGCGAGAGATGCGGACCAGTTGTCGTTCAGTCGCCGGCCGACACCCAGCGTATAGGTGATCGAGTCATCGAGTGTGATCAGCTCGACAGGAACCGGAAGGGCTGCGTTGACGGCCGCGGGGTCAAGGCGGGTGGTGCTGTGTTCGACCCAGCGAATTCCGGCCAGAAGCAGCGTGTCCTTGGCGATCCCGGTCTGGAAATCGACATTGAGCGACTGCGGTGTCTTGGTTTCATGTTCCGTGTTGGCCGTAGCGCCACCAAGAGCGGTCGGGAAATTCTCGGTGATCTGGAAATCATGCGTGATTTCAGAGCTGTAGGTGACCGCCAGCCGCAGAGCGATATCGGGGATCTCATAGGCACCACCGGCGACAAAGCCAAAACCGCCTTCCTTGGCGACGTTGACGTTATAGCCGGACAGGGCGCCGTAGGCGGCACCCGCGAGGGTCACATCCCCTTTGATCTCCTGATAGCGCAGACCGCCATGCAGGCTGAACCGATCATTGAGCTTGTAGCGCAGCAGGGTGGTGATCGCATTGGAGGTCGCATCTGCGGCGGTGCCGTTCAGCAGCGCGGAGCCACCGGTGGCCGGGTAGCTGACGTCAACGCCCCAGGGCTGGTCAAAGACGACGGCCAGCGAGAGGCGGTCATTGATGTCGGTCTTGAAACCGCCGGAAACAGAGTTGAAACGGTTGCCAACATCACCGGTTGCCGATTGCGCCGGGTTGAATGTTGACAGGTCATTGCCGCTCAGCTCCGGAGAGGTGGTGGCAAAAGAGAACTCCGCGTAGGTCCCTTCTTCAAAGATGATCCCGGTCGGCTGTCCGGTCCGGTCAAGTCCAGCCGCAATGGCAGTTGACGCCATCAGGGTCGTCGCAACAGATGCGGCGATGAAATGTTTCATAAGTTTCCTCCCTCAGGTGTGGAGTGAAAGAATATTTCACACCACGTTAAAAGAGACAGTAAAAAATATGTGACACCTCAGGCAATGTTGACGGAACGGCAGGCTCCGCTTTCGTGACGTCGCGTTCCGACTACTGTTGCCGGGATGATACAATATTGATGAGGTTGCCGGCCAGAATGAGGGCCGCGCCGACAAAGAGCCAGATTTCGACCGGCTCGCTGTAGATCAGCCAGCCCAGTATTGCGATGAACGGCAGGCGGGCGAAATCGATCGGGATCACCACCGCAGCGGGCGCCAGCGACAGCGCATTGGTGATGCAGAAATGCGCGCCCAGCCCGGCGCAGCCGATGATCAGCAACAGCGGCAGGTTTTGCGCGTCCGGCAGGGCGATATCCATGTCCCAGCCTGCACAAACCAACCCAAAGACCAACTGCAGGGCGGTCAGCCAGAACATGATGGACCAGATCGTCTCGTGCCGGGTCAGGCGTTTGGTGGCGATCCCGGTCAGGGCAAAGAACACGGCAGAGGCGGCAGCACAGGCAAGGCCGAGGTTGAAGGTCGCGGGGCTTGGCCGGGCGACGATCAATATGCCGATAAATCCCAGCAGCACGGCGAGCGCCCGCATGCGGGTGAGCGTTTCGCCCAAGAGCACGGGCGCCAGCAGAATGACCCAGATGGGCGAGGTGAACTCCAGCGCGAAGACCTGTGCCAATGGCAGGACGGAGACCGCGTAGAACCATAGATTCTGGCCGGCAAAGTGAACCGCGTTGCGCAGCCCATGTTGGCCGAGACGGGCGGTGCTGACGGCTTTCCACCGGCCAAGCGCGGTGATCATTCCGGCGACAACCAACACGCCCACGCAGCTGCGGTACATCATGATCTCAAATGTGTCGAGCGACAGGCTGGCCTCGCGGCCGGCCACGGCCATCGCAGAAAAGGACAGGATTGCGCCGATCATCCAGAGCGCCGCACGTCCGGTTTTGGGGTGGCTGTCCTGCATGAAATGTCCTTGGGTCAAACTGCCTGCAGAAAGTCGTCAAATATCGTCGAGGTCAAGCCCTTGCCGCCGGTGCCTGCGCACAAAATTATCCTGGATCAGGCGCGTTTTTTCAGGAAAATTCATGGGTTTGTTTGGAGAACTTCGCGCAAAAAGAAACCTCCGGTCGCGGGGGGCGGCCAGAGGTTTTTATCATCTTTCCGAGCGGGGGAGTTATTCCCACTCGATTGTGCCCGGAGGTTTGGAGGTAATGTCGTAGGTGCAACGGTTGATGCCCTTGACCTCATTGATGATCCGGGTCGCCGTCTCACCAAGGAATTCGTGGCTGAACGGGTAGTAGTCTGCTGTCATGCCATCCACAGAGGTCACCGCTCGCAGCGCACAGGCATAATCATAGGTCCGACCATCGCCCATGACGCCGACAGTGCGCACGGGAAGAATCGCCACGAAGGCCTGCCAGATGTCATCATAGAGCCCGTGCTTGCGGATCTGGTCGATGAAGATCGCGTCGGCCTCGCGCAGGATATCGAGCTTGGCGCGGGTGATCTCGCCCGGACAGCGAATGGCAAGACCGGGACCGGGGAAGGGGTGGCGACCGATAAAGCTGTCAGGAAGACCCAGTTCCCGCCCGAGCGCGCGGACCTCGTCCTTGAACAGCTCGCGCAGCGGTTCAACCAGCTTCAACCCCATCTTTTCCGGCAGGCCGCCGACATTGTGGTGGGATTTGATGGTGACCGAGGGGCCGCCGGAAAACGAAACGGACTCAATCACATCAGGGTAGAGTGTTCCTTGGGCGAGGAACTCGGCACCGTCGATTCCATCGGCGTATTTCTGGAAGACGTCGATGAAAAGCTTGCCGATGATCTTGCGCTTGGTCTCCGGGTCGGACTGGCCTTCCAGCTCTCCGAGGAACAATTCCGTTTCATCGGCGTGGATGACCTGCAAATTCATATTGTCGCGGAACATGCCCACGACTTCTTGCGCCTCATTCTTGCGCAGCAGGCCGTGGTCGACAAAAACGCAGGTCAATTGGTCGCCGATCGCCTCATGGATCAGGGCCGCCGCGACAGAGCTGTCGACGCCGCCGGAGAGCGCACAGATGACCTTCTTGTCGCCGACCTCGTCGCGGATCTTTTCGACCATCTGCTCGCGGTAGGCTCCCATCGTCCAATCCCCGGCAAAGCCTGCGAGTTTGACGAAGTTCTCGTAGAGCGTCTTGCCGTTGGGCGTGTGGTGAACCTCGGGGTGGAACTGAACCGCGTAGAACTGCCGGTCAAGATCGGCGGTAATCGCGAACGGGGCATTGGGCGATGTGCCGTAAACTTTGAAACCAGGCGCGATTTCAGAGACATGGTCGCCGTGGCTCATCCAGACTTGTTCCTTGTTTTCAAGGAACCAACCATTGAGCAGGTCGATGCGATCTGCGCTCGGGGTGACATGCGCGCGTCCGAATTCAGCGGTGCCATGGCCGGATTGCACCGTACCGCCCAGCTGATGCATCATGACCTGCTGGCCGTAGCAGATGCCGAGGATCGGCACGCCATAGTCGAATATGTCCTGCGGCGCGCGCGGTGATCCCTCCCGTGTGACGCTGTCGGGACCTCCGGAGAAGATCACGGCTTTTGGCGCGAAATCGCGCACAAAGTCCATCGTGACGTTCTGATAGGGGTGGATTTCACAATAGACGTTCAACTCACGCAGGCGGCGCGCAATGAGCTGCGTCACCTGGCTGCCGAAGTCTATAATAAGAAGGCGGTCATGGGCTGTCTCTATCATGCTTGGCTCTTAGGGTCTGACGGAACATCTGGCAAGGGGCCACAGCATGGCGGCGCCGTGTTTTCCCGCCCGTTTCCCCGCCCGCGCGAGGGCTTCGGGCGCGAGCGGTTGCTGGCAAGGCCCGCAAACCCGCGGGTCCGGCCAAAAATCCATGGCAGGATGTCGCATTTATGCGAGAATAGCCGTTATCCTTCGGCGTTGAGGTGACGCGCTCGGATAATCAGACTGCACAGAATTTCATACTGTCGTGAGGAACAACAATGACAGATGCAGCACCGCGTCGCCGTAGTCGGGGTGGCGGAGGCGCCGCCCGTCGTGCAGAACGGACGAGCGTCCATATCGAAACCGCCCGCTACATCGAGCGCAACATCCCCAACTTCGAGGTGCTGAACGAAGAAGCGCTTCAGATCATTGAGGCCAACGCCGAGATCATTCTCGAGGAAGTCGGTGTCAATTTCGTCGATAATCCGGGTGCCTTGCAGCGGTGGCGCGATGCCGGAGCAGACGTGCAGGGCGAGCGGGTCCGCATTCCGCGTGGTCTGGCGCGGAAACTCTGTGAGACCGCGCCAAGTCAGTTCACCCAGCATGCCCGGAACCCGGAGAAATCCGTGGTGATCGGCGGGAAAAACCTCGTGCTGGCACCGGTCTACGGGCCGCCCTTCGTGCGCGATGCAAATGGTGGTCGCCGCTATGCCACGCTGGAGGATTTTCAGAAATTCGTGAAGCTGGGATATATGTCCAAATGGCTGCACCATTCCGGCGGCACAGTCTGCGAGCCGACCGACGTGCCGGTGAACAAGCGCCATCTCGACATGCTGATGGCGCATATGGAGCTGTCCGACAAACCCTTCATGGGCTCGGTGACAGAGCCCAGCCGGGCGCAGGATTCGGTCGACATGTGCGGCGTGCTGTTTGGCAAGGACTTCGTGCAGGACAACACCGTTCTTACCTCCCTCATCAACATCAACTCGCCGCTGACGTTTGATGATGTGATGATGGGCTCGCTGGAAGTCTATGCCCGCAACAATCAGGCCTGTATCATTTCGCCCTTTATCGTCGGCGGTGCCATGGCTCCGGTGTCCGTGGCGGGCACCCTGACGCAGGTTCTGGCCGAAGTCCTGGCCGGCGTTGCCTACAGCCAGCTGATCCGGGCCGGTGCACCTGTCATATTCGGCGCCTTTGTCTCTTCGATCGACATGAACTCCGGGGCGCCCACCTTCGGGACGCCCGAGGCGTCGCTGGTCACCTATGGGGCCGGACAGCTTGCACGTCGTCTGAACTTGCCCTTCCGTTCGGCCGGGTCCTTCTGCGGGTCAAAACTGCCGGACGCACAAGCCGCCTATGAGACCGCGAACTCACTGAACATGGGGCTGATGTCCGGGGTCAACTTCATGTTGCATTCCTGTGGTTGGCTTGAGGGCGGATTGGTCGCGGATTTTGAAAAGTTCGTGATGGATGCGGATCAGCTGGGGGCGTTGCACGGTCTTGCCAAGGGAATCACCGTGGACGAAACAGGGCAAGCGATGGACGCCATCCGCGAGGTGGGTCCGGGCGGGCACTACCTCGGCTGTGCGCATACCCAGGCCAATTTCAAAACCGCGTTCTGGAAATCGGATCTTCTCGATTACAAACCGTTTGAGACCTGGGAGGAGGAAGGCGCGCGCGACACCTACAAGCTGGCCACCTCACGGGTGGATCATTTGATGGCAAACTACAAGCAGCCGGAAATGGACCCCGCCATCCGCGAGTCTTTGCTGGCCTTTGTGGCTGAGAAGAAAGCCTCGATGCCGGATGCCTTCATGTAGGAACGGGTGATTGAAACAGGACTTTGACGGCGCCCTATGTGGCGCCGTTTTTTATTTTATATCAGGTATTTGAGACAAGGAAGACAGGTGGGCGCAGGGGCTTTTTTCGGGGGCGGGGGCTGCTTCTTTCGACGCCAGGTAGAGGCGGCTTTCGGCTGCGATTGCGATCAGAATTTCAACGTGGCGAGTCAGCGAGTAGCTGGGGTTGTTGCTGCGTCGCGCGCCGTCCTGCTCGGCTTCTAGGTCAAGAAGCCGCATCAAAAGCTCACTGAGCCGGTTTGGAACTGTCGCTCCCATAAGGCGCTTCAGATCCCGCGAGCGGGAATAGTCATCCGCGCCGATCCGTGCGGCGCGGGAAAGAAGGCGGGGGCGGCGAAGTGTGAATATTCGGCTGCTCAGGTCCTGCATGAAGTTCCCCATTAATCTGTGAATGACGACCCGAATAATAATCAACCTTTCCGGGTGTTGCGGAGATCCGTGAGTCAGCGAACGGTGTATTTTCAATCGGTTTGAGAATAGGTGGCATGCTTTCGGAGCTGTCGAAATTCAATCGTTCAAAAGAGTGCACGAGGCAGGATAGGAAAATCGGCTCTGTCGTTCTTTCGCTAAAAGTGCCTCTTGAGTAAAATTGGGGGTCAGTGATGAACAGGGTCACACAAACAAGTCTGCCAGCTTGGGTGTCGGACGAGGTATTCCGATATCTGGAACATACAGTTGCCCAAGTCTCCATCCGGGAGCTGTCCCGCAACGCGCAATGCCACGCCTCGACCGTTCTGCGCCAGGTACGCCGCCTTGAGCAACTCAGGGAGGACCCGCTCGTGGACGGCGCTCTGACGCGGCTCTCTGACGTCTTTTACGAAGAGGGGGAGCGCTCCGGTCCGCGGCCGAATAATACCCTTTTTTCCGAATGTGATGCGGCGCGTTGTTTGACCATGTTGACCCAGTCCGGGGCGGTGCTTGTGGCGGGGCGGAACCTGCCCAAGGTGATCATTGTGCGTGGCGTTCAGGAAGACATTCACAAGACGGTGGTGGATCGCCACCTTGCAGAAATACTGGCTCTGCTGGACTGGATCAGCTGTTTTTCGGCCGGGCGGGTCCATCGCTACCGGATCTCCAAGGACGGGCGCAGCGCACTCGCAACCATGATGGCGGCGGCGGAAAACAAAAAGCGCATCCGGGCTGAAACCACGACTCAGTCGGGCATTTCCGGAGTTCTTGCGGGGGCCGACGGTGGCGATGATTTGGTCCAGAAGAGAGCGCGATATGGTCCGCAGGAGACCCCGATCCAAACGCTGGCACGTCTTTCGGACCGGCAAGGAAAACCCTTTCTTACAGTCGAAATGTTACGTGCCGGAGAGAGGTTGCGCGAGGACTTTGAACTGGCACAAATCGGTCAGCATATCGCCGAAGAGCGGGCCGTCTTTGCGGAGGGAGGATGCCGGTCCGAGGCACGTGACTATGACAGACCGGCCCGGCAGGCGTTCCAGCGGTCGGCAGACGCCCTGTGCGCGCTTGGTCCGGGTCTGAGTGATATCGCGCTGCGGTGTTGCTGTCATCTGGAGGGCCTGGAAGCCGCAGAGCGGGAGCTGGGATGGTCCGCGCGCTCTGGGAAAATTGTTCTGCGAATAGCTTTGGAGCAATTACACCAATATTATGAATCACTCCCACCGCAAAACCAGATGATTGGGTAGTGTGTTGAGACCCTAGATTTTGCGCGGGAAAGAGGTTGATCCGGTGCTTCGTGAATATTTGAATATTGGAATATAGAGCCAGATAGGATGTGGTGGGAATGAATGGAGAACAAAATGGGAATGCGTGCAGATCTATTTACGTTGTATTTGCAAGTTCGCCCTTTGTGCCGTTCCTGTTTTGTGTGATTTGAAAACTCGTTCCTGCATCTGAATGATCGAAATCCCGAATACTTTTCTTTCTATATTTGTAAATGAAATTTCGAGGATTTTCGGAAATAAAATTAATTGGAGGCATGCAAGATATCCGGGACATTCGCGCGACATCTTTGAGATGAAGTGTTAACGGTATGGGAATGGAGACGCAGTAGATTGCGTTGAGAACAAAGCAGGCATGCACCACTGGCCGTGGCCATCGCAGGCTGATATGTTACGCTGCAGCAACCGACGCAGTCACAAGGAAGACCCTGTGCGAGATCTGAAGATCCCCGAGCAGCGCCACCCCGAAAAAGCGCACCGTCCCGACAATGCTCAGCCTAAAAAGCCAAGCTGGATCCGCGTGAAGGCGCCAGGTGGCAAGGGCTACGCAGAAACTCACAAGATCATGCGGGAGAACAATCTCGTGACAGTCTGCGAAGAAGCTGGCTGTCCGAATGTCGGCGAATGCTGGAGCCAGGGTCACGCGACCATGATGATCATGGGGGACACCTGTACGCGCGCCTGTTCGTTCTGCAATATTGCGACGGGCAAACCGCCCGAGGCCCTGGATGCCTTTGAGCCCGGCCGTGTGGCGCATGCTGTCGCCAAGCTGGGGCTGAACCACGTTGTCATTACGTCGGTGGATCGCGACGATGTCGAAGATGGCGGCGCCTCGCATTTTGCGCAGACCATCCGCGCGGTGCGCCACCGGTCGCCCTCCACCACGATCGAGATCCTGACGCCGGATTTCCTGCGCTGTGATGCGTCGGCGCTCGAAACGGTAGTGGATGCAAAACCGGATGTGTTTAATCACAACCTGGAAACTGTGCCGGGCCTCTATCCCGAAGTCCGTGCCGGGGCGCGGTATTTCCATTCGCTTCGCCTGTTGCAGCGGGTGAAGGAGCGTGACCCCAGTATCTTTACCAAGTCAGGCATTATGGTGGGGCTCGGAGAGGAGGCCATGCAGGTGAAGCAGGTCATGGACGACATGCGCGCCGCCGATGTCGATTTTCTGACTATTGGTCAGTACTTGCAGCCGACGCCTAAACACCATGCGGTAGATCGTTTCGTGACGCCGGAAGAATTCGCAAGCTATGAAAAAGCGGCTTACGGCAAAGGGTTCCTGATGGTGTCGGCAACGCCCTTGACCCGGTCATCCTATCACGCGGGCGATGACTTTGCCCGTCTGCGCGACGCCCGCAACGCCAAGCTCGGGCTGGCATGATGTGAATGCCTTGGCGCGGCAATGACGCCGCGCCAGGAGTTTCTTCGCCGAAGACAGGCTGTATTTGGAACAGGTTGTGTTCGGTACAGACTATGTTCGGTCCGCTGTATCTGTGCGGCTCAGGTGAACCGCACTTTGCCGATATAGGGCAGGTTGCGATTCCTCTGGGCAAAGTCGATGCCATAGCCCACGACAAATTCATCGGGAATTTCGAAACCAATCCAATCGGCGCGAAAGTCCACTTCGCGACGTGAGGGTTTGTCCAGGAGCGCAATGGTCTTGAGCCGCGCGGGCTTGCGGCTTTTCAAAAGCGAAGTGACATGGTTCAGCGTGTGACCCGTGTCGACGATGTCTTCGACCACCAACACGTCACGCCCTTCAATTGCGCCGCGCAAGTCTTTGAGAATACGAACCTCCCGGCTGCTTTCCATCGCGTCTCCGTAGGAAGAGGCCTCGAGAAAATCGACCTCGATGGGCAGATCAAGTTCACGGACGAGATCAGCGATGAAAACAAAGCTTCCGCGCAACAGGCCGACGACGACCAGCTGCTTGGTATCGCCGAACTCGGTGGTTATCTCGCCGCATAGCTGTTCGATTCGCGCAGCGATCGACTTGGCTGAAATCATCACATCGATGACATATGGTCGCTCTGACATCCTTGCCCCCTTGAAATCCGAGCGCGTTCATAGGACACCACGCGCCACCTGTACAGAAGACGAAGCCCGCGCAAATGCCAACCCATTCGGAAACCCGCCAGATGCCTTATACCGCACAACAGATGTATGATCTGGTGGCGGATGTGGCTGCGTATCCCAAATTTCTGCCCTGGTGCTCTGCTGCACGTATCCGCAGCCGGACCCGGCAAGAGGCCTCCGAAGTGATGGAGGCGGATCTGGTGATTTCCTTCAAGGTGTTTCGCGAACGCTTCGGAAGCCGTGTTGTGCTGCACCCCGACGACAAAAAGATCGACACCGAATATCTTGACGGACCCTTTCGTTATATGAAGTCGAACTGGGCCTTTTCCGATCGTGAGGACGGCGGGTGCGATGCGTCCTTCTTTGTCGATTTTGAGTTCAAGAACGCGGTATTACAGGGCATAATTGGTGTCGTTTTCAACGAGGCGATGCAGCGGATTGTCCGCGCTTTTGAACGTCGTGCCGCTGAATTATATGCGTGACAGAGCCCGCCAGAGCATCTGAAGCGCGTGATCGCGACTGGCCAGGCGCACCTGATCCCGGCCGAGCGGACCAAAGTCCACCAGCTCTGTTATGGTGTCGGCGCCGGTCTGGGCGAGGCCAAAGCAGACGCGTCCTTCCGGTTTATGCTCTGACCCTCCGGGGCCTGCGATACCCGTCACCGAGACGGCGAAACGGACACCGGCCTGCGCCAGCGCCCCCTCTGCCATCTCGCGGGCGGTTTCCTCGCTGACGGCTCCGAATGTCTCTAGCGTATCGGAGCGGACGCCCAGCATCTGCATTTTGGCGCCATTGGAATAGGTTACGAAGCCGCGATCCACAACGGCGGAGGAGCCCGGGATCTCGGTCAAGGCGGCCGCGATCATGCCGCCGGTGCAGCTTTCTGCGGTGGCGACCGTTGCATTCAGCGCCTTGGCGCGGTCAAGGAGCCTGGCGACATCGACGCTCACAGCCCCGGCACCCCATGTGAGAGGCCGGCCAGCACGACGATGCCGATGGCTGCCATCGCGCCCGCAATCACGTCATCCATCATGACACCGAACGGGCCTTTGCGGCGGTCAGCCCAGCCGACCGGACCCGGTTTCCAGATGTCAAACAGGCGAAACAGCAAAAATCCTGCGACCCAACCGGGCCAGAGGGCTGTGATATCGAGACCATGCAGCCAGGCCGGGAGGGAAATGGCCCATAACGCCAGCATTTGCCCGGCCAGTTCGTCCAGCACGAACTCGGAGGGGTCGAGGTCTTCTTGTCCACGGGTCATTTCTATCGCGGCCCAGTAGCCGATGACGATGGCACAGAGGGTGACAATGGCGAGCAGGGGAAACCCGCCGAGAAGGTGCAATGCCAATGTCAGAGGCAGCGCCGCCAGGGATCCCCAGGTGCCGGGGGCAGGGCGAAAATAGCCTATTCCGCAACAGGTTCCGAGCAGTTTTGCAACCGTCATACGCGCACCAAAGTTGCGGTGGCAAGTGCCGCAATCCCTTCGCCACGCCCG
The DNA here is from genome assembly GCF_006265095.1 of Phaeobacter sp. B1627. Lineage (GTDB taxonomy): Bacteria > Pseudomonadota > Alphaproteobacteria > Rhodobacterales > Rhodobacteraceae > Epibacterium. The sequence continues at coordinate 53,522 of NZ_VCNK01000023.1, read as the reverse complement.
GTGAATCCGAGGCGTTCGGATGTGGTGGCCTTGATCGAAATCCGATCCCGTCCGATCCCGGTGATCTCTGCCATCCGGGTCCGCATGGCCTCGGCATGGGGGCCGATTTTCGGAAACTCGCAGACCAACGTGCAGTCTATGTTGCCGATGCTGAACCCCCTGGAGGTCGCCAGATCGACAGCATGGCGCAGAAAGATGTCCGAGGCGGCCCCTTTCCACTGCGGGTCACTGGGGGGGAAATGGCGGCCAATATCGCCTTCGGCCAATGCACCATAGAGCGCGTCGGTCACCGCATGCATTCCGACATCGGCGTCCGAATGCCCCTGCAGGCCATGGTCATGGGGGATGGGAATGCCGCAGAGGGTGACATGGTCTCCGGGGCCGAATCGGTGCACGTCATAGCCATTGCCCAGTCTGATATCCATGGAGCTCCTCAATATGGTCTCGGCGCGGGCGAAATCCTCGGGCCGGGTGATCTTGATGTTGTTGCTGTCGCCGGGGGTGATGCGCACGGGCAGGCCGGCTTTGCGTGCGACCTCCACATCGTCTGCTGCCGCGCCCTCAAGCGCAAGATGCGCAGACAGGATTGCGTCAAAGTGAAACGCCTGCGGTGTCTGGGCGGCGAAGAGATTGCTGCGGTCCTGGGGGCCTGCGACCATGTTGTCATCGCCGATCCAAAGCGCATCGGTCACAGGCAGTCCCGGAGCGGCGGCGATTGACGTCTTGAGCGCGTCCAGGGCGCCGTGAATGACAGTGGGACTCACACAGGGGCGGGCGGCGTCATGGATCAGTACATGTTGGATGCCGTCGCGCTGCAGCGCCAAAAGACCATTCAACACAGACGATGCACGATCAGCTCCGCCGTCTGCCTGTTGCACATCGGGATGAGCGCGAAGCGCATCCCGCCCGGCAGCGTCCTGAGCGTCACGAACCACCATGATATGGTTCAGCCCGGCGCGCCGGAAGGCCGCGATGGTCCAGTCAATGACTGTCTTGCCCGCAAGGATGCGCCATTGTTTGGCAATCCCGCCACCAGCCCGCGTTCCCTTGCCCGCGGCAACAATCAAAACGGCAGTGGTCATGTCAGATTGGCGTCCCTTGCGCGTGCAAACCTGCGCAGTGTCTACGGTGCGGCGGATAAACTGGCAACGGTCGCGAGTAAAGTGATTAAAGAATAGGCACTCACGCCGGATGACTGGGCTGGAATGGCGTGTTGGAATGGAGCATAGGAACGTTTCAAGCTAATAAACAATCATGTGCACAAGGATTAAGCAATTGTCCTTTTCTGTTGGACCCACACATCTTGACCCTCCGATTGCGCTGGCTCCAATGGCCGGCATCACGGATCGCCCGTTCCGCGATCTTGTCCGGTCGTTCGGGGCTGGTCTGGTGGTCAGCGAAATGGTGGCGAGCCAGGAAATGGTGCAGGCCAAACCCGGCGTGCGGGAGCGGGCGGAACTGAGCGCGGATGTGGAGAATACGGCAGTGCAGCTGGCAGGGCGTGAGGCCTATTGGATGGCAGAGGCCGCCCGGCAAGTCGCGGATCGCGGTGCTCGCATGATCGATATCAACATGGGGTGCCCGGCCAAGAAGGTGACCAGTGGCTATTCGGGGTCCGCCCTGTTGAAGACGCCGGACCATGCGATTTCTCTGATCGAGGCCGTTGTTCAGGCTGTCGATGTGCCTGTGACGTTGAAAACCCGGCTTGGTTGGGATGATACGAATTTGAATGCCGCGGATGTGGCGCGCCGGGCACAGGACGCGGGCGTGCAGATGGTCACCATTCACGGGCGCACGCGCTGTCAGTTCTACAAGGGGCAGGCGGATTGGGCCGCGATTGCAGCGGTCCGGGATGCGATTTCCGTCCCTTTGTTGGCCAATGGGGACATCATCGGGGTATCTGATGCGCGACAGGCCCTGGCGCAATCGCGTGCGGATGGCGTCATGATCGGGCGCGGCGCGCAGGGGCGCCCTTGGGTGCTTGCAGAAATCGCCCATGAGATCTGGGGCAACGCGGCGCCTGACATCCCTACAGGAGCGGGTCTGGTTTCAATGGTTTCAGAGCACTACGAGGCAATCCTGAGCTTTTACGGTCTCGACTTGGGTCTTCGCGTCGCCCGAAAGCATCTCGGCTGGTACATGGATGAGGCGGGAACCCCAACGCATCTCAGGCGAGAGATTCTGACCGCACGCACGGCGGGGGAGGTATTGACCCGTTTGGAAGAGGCCCTGAACCGCCCCCAGCAGCAGGAGAACGCCGCATGAGCCCGTCTCATGTTCCACATACGGCCGATTGCGCAATCTGGGCATCGCTGCCGGTGCCCGCGTTTCTTGTGGATGCGGAAAACCGGATCGCTGACGTCAACTCCGCCGCAGAAGGCTTTATCAACGCTTCAAGAAAGTCTCTGGTCGGCTGCCCGATCTGGCAAAAAGTGGCCCTTGAGACAACAATCGAAATGGCCTTTGACAAGGCGCGCGATCAGGGGACGCCCTTGTTTGTGAACGACGTGGATGTCGGCGCGCGTAGCCGGGCGCCCTTGCAATGTGCGGTCCAGATCGCCCCGCTGCATGGCCACAAGGGATATATGCTGCTGATGTTGTCCCCGCGGGAGTTGGCCGGTCGGATGACGCAAAACCAATCCGCCAAATCGGCGGCGCAATCGGCCATTGGCATGGCGGAAATGCTGGCGCATGAAATCAAGAATCCCTTGGCTGGGATCACCGGGGCAGCGCAGCTTGTCAGCATGAACCTGAGCCCGGATGACCTTGAACTCACGGACCTTATTGTCAGTGAGAGCCGCCGGATCGTAAAACTGTTGGAGCAGGTGGAACAGTTCGGAAATCTGTCGGAGCCGGATTTTCGCCCCGTGAACCTGCATGATGTTCTGGATCGGGCGCGCCGTTCTGCGTTGCTGGGGTTTGGCGCACATATGAAGATTATTGAAAAATACGACCCCTCTTTGCCCTTGGCATGGGGGGATCCCGACCAGCTGCTTCAGGTGGTCTTGAACCTGTTGAAGAATGCTTCTGAAGCGGCTGGAAAAAAACAGGGAACCATCACCATCCGAACCTTTTACGAGCATTCTTTTCGCCTGCGACGCAGTGATGGCCAGGGCAAGCTGTTGCCTCTTCAAATCGAAATTGTCGATGACGGGCCGGGGCTTCCGGCGCATATCCGCGATGATATTTTCGAACCCTTCGTCTCGGGGCGTGAAAATGGCACCGGCCTCGGGCTGGCTCTGGTCAGCAAAATCATCGCTGACCATGACGGCTGGATCTCGGTTCGGTCTGAGCCGGGCAATACCGTATTCCGACTGTCCCTCTCGCGTGTTCCGCGCGATCATACATAACTCAAGGAGCACAATGACATGGACGGCACCGTTCTTGTTGCTGACGACGACCGCACGATCCGCACAGTCCTGACCCAGGCGCTCACACGCGCGGGGTGCAAGGTCCATGCAACCTCTTCTCTGACCACGTTGATGCGTTGGGTCAGCGAAGGAAAAGGAGATGTTGTGATCTCAGACGTCATGATGCCGGACGGGAATGGGCTGGAGATGCTGCCGAAGATCGCCCAGGATCGGCCTGGCCTGCCGGTGATCGTGATTTCTGCACAAAACACAATCATGACGGCGATCAAGGCGGCCGAAGCCGATGCCTACGACTATCTGCCCAAGCCGTTTGATCTGCCGGAACTGATGAAACGGACGGCGAAGGCGCTGTCGGAAAAACGGACGGCTCAGGCGGCCGGACGGATTGAGATGGTTGAGGAACGTCCGGACGAGCTCCCGCTTGTCGGGCGCACGGAGGTCATGCAATCCCTGTACCGGTTGATTGCCCGGGTGATGAACACGGATATGCCTTTGCTGGTCACTGGTGAAAGTGGCACCGGCAAGTCGTTGATAGCGAGGGCAATTCACGACTTTTCTGACCGCCGGACGCTGCCGTTTGTCGTCGCTGAGGCCTCCGACCTGATTGAGCTTGAGGGACCGTCGCGGCTTTTGGGGCAGGTGAAGGGGGGGACCCTGCTGATCGATGAAATCGTGGACCTGCCGGATGAAGCGCAGGCGAGATTGGTCCGGATGATGGATGCGCCCGGTGACCACGCGCCGCGGTTCATCGCCACGACCAGCCAGCAAAATCTGGCGAAGCAGCTCGAGGCGGGTGCCCTGCGGCAGGATCTCTATTACCGGATTTGCGGAACAGAACTGGCGGTCCCGGCCCTTCGCGAACGGGTGGAGGATATCGCTTTGCTGAGCGAGCACTTCCTGGCGCGGGCCGAAAGCGACGGCGCAGCACGGCGCATGTTGAGCGAGGATGCCCGTGAAATCCTGCGTCACTACGCCTGGCCAGGAAATGTACGGCAACTAGAAAATATCGTTAAGCGGCTGGCTCTTACGGCACGTAGTGAGGAAATTGGAAAAGCCGAGGTCGCGGCTGCCTTGGGGCCCCAGACCACAGGTGTCGAACCGGTGATGGGGGGCGGTGCAAGCAATGAAAAACTCTCTGACGCGGTTGCCCGTCACTTGCAGAGATATTTTGATCTGCACGGCGATATGCTGCCGCCTCCGGGCCTCTATACCCGGCTTCTAAAAGAGGTGGAGACACCACTGATCGAAATTGCGCTTGCAGCAACCGGTGGAAATCAGGCGAAATGTGCCGATCTGCTCGGCATCAACCGCAATACGTTGCGCAAGAAAATCACCGACCTCGATATTGAGGTGACACGCCGCCGCAAACTGATGTAATATCGCCACAGAAGCGTGACCCCTTCGCCGACCGGCACATGGGAAACCGCGAAATCATGTGGTGAGCGCAGAACGCGCAACATCAACTGGGGGCAGTCAGTGGCGCAGATGTCACACATCCGCTTGGCCTATCCGTGGCTTACGGCCTTGGATAGTTGGCGAAAAACACGCCGGGCACGAAATATCACGACCTTTGGGCTGGTGATACTCGGTCCGGCTATGGCCCTGGTGACCTTTCTGGTCATTGGCCCTTTCGGACAGGGGGCAAGCTCTCCGGCGCTGCGGCTGATTCTGCTGGCCGATCTGGTCTATGTTCTCACCGTGACCGCCATGGTTCTCAGCCAGATCGGTCGTCTGGTTGCTGCACGTCGCGAAAAATCGGCGGGATCACGCCTGCACCTGAGACTCATCGGCGCCTTTGCGTTCCTCGCACTGGTTCCCACGGTGACCGTTGCCGTATTTGCGGTTCTGACGGTGAATGTCGGCCTGGAGGGCTGGTTCTCAGAGCGTGTCAGGGACGCAATTGGCAACTCAGTGAAAGCGGCCGAAGCCTACCAGAGGCAGCAGCGTCAGGATCTGGAGCAGGATGCCGTGAGGTTAGCGCGGTTTCTCGATCGCAGCCGAACGGCGAATTTCTTTATGAGCGACGCTGATTTACGGCAATTCCTGTCGCAGGGACAGCTGGGCATTCAGCGTGGCCTGCAGGAAGCCTATGTCATTGACGGCTTGGGTACGATCCTGACCCGCGGCGAACGGTCCTACGAATTTGATTTCGAAATGCCGTCCCGGCAGGACATCAGCACCGCCGAGGCGGATGGATTTGTCGTTATACAGGATTGGGAAAACAATGAATTTCGGGCTTTGGTGAAGCTGGCCGCCTTCGTGGATCGCTATCTATATGTGAGCCGTGACGTGGATGGCGAGTTATTGAACCTGCTCGATGATACCCAGGAAACGGCCCATCTGTACCAGCAGCTTGAGAATGAGCGGGGTAGGATGTTGTTCGAGTTCGGACTGCTCTACCTCGGCTTTGCCGTGATTCTGATCCTGGCGGCGATGTGGTTGGGTATGTGGTTTGCCGAGCGCCTGTCGCGCCCCGTCGGGCGGTTGATGATTGCTGCGCAACGGGTCGGCGGCGGCAATTTGAATGTCCAGGTCACCGAGGAACGTGGCGACGATGAAATCGCCCAATTGGGCCGGTATTTCAATCAGATGACGAAGCGGCTTCAAGTTCAGAGAGACGCTCTTCTGGAAAATACGCGCCAGATTGAGCATCGGCGGCGGCTGTTTGACTCGGTGCTGTCTTCGGTCACGTCCGGGGTGGTCGGTCTGAATGCCGACGGGGCGATCACCTTTGTGAACAAATCTGCCAAGCGGCTACTGGACTGGCGCGAGGATCAGCAATCTCTGGCCCTCGCGGTGGTGGTTCCGGAATTCGGCCCGCTCTTTGCCGAGATGGTAGAGGGCGGCTCTCAGGTGGCCCAGAGTGAGATCAAGGTCACGCGCCAGGGGCGGTTGGAAAACCTGTTGGTTCGCATGTCGCCGCGTCGGTCGGATGAGGGGAGCCTGGAGGGGTATGTGATTGCATTTGATGACGTCACTGACCTCGTGAGCGCGCAGCGAATGGCCGCCTGGGGTGACGTCGCGCGACGTATCGCACATGAAATCAAGAATCCGCTCACACCGATTCAACTCAGTGCCGAGCGGATCAAACGCAAGTTCGCCCCGAAACTCAGTGGCGAGCAAAGCGATCAGCTACAGTCTATGACCGACGTGATCGTTCGACAAACCAATGACTTGCGGCGTATTGTTGATGAGTTTTCAAAATTTGCGCGGATGCCGGAGCCGGTTTGTCGCAAGGAGGACCTTGGGAAGCTTGTGCAAGAGGCGGTATTGCTGCAGCAAGCGGGGCAACCTGATCTGAGACTTCGATCCGACGTCCCGAATGAGGCCTCTATGGTTGATGTCGATGCCACGATGATCGGGCAGGCCTTGACCAACCTCATCAAGAACGCAGGAGAAGCCACTGTGACTCTGCAGAAAAAAGGTGCACCACAAGACTATGTGCCGGAGGTGCGGGTCTCCCTCGTATCAGAGGGCGGCGGGCATCTGATAACAATCGCGGACAATGGGGTTGGTCTGCCGGAAGACAGGGCGCGTTTGTTCGAACCCTATGTGACCACCCGTGACGAAGGCACGGGGCTCGGACTTCCGATCGTCAAGAAAATTATAGAAGAGCATGGTGGCACGCTGACGTTGGAAGATGCTCCCCTTTTCGAGGGACAAGGCCACCGGGGCGCGATGGCGATCATTCGCCTTCCGGCACTTTCACCGGACGATGCCGTTCACCATCCAAACGTAGTAGCAGGGCTGACATGAGTGATATTCTGATCGTTGACGATGAGCGCGATATCCGGGAACTGGTTTCGGATATTCTGGAAGACGAAGGCTACGCGACACGCAAAGCCGCCAATTCGGATGATTGCATTGCTGCGCTCGAGGAGGCGCCGCCTGCGCTTTTGATCCTGGATATCTGGTTGAAAGACAGCCAGATGGACGGAATCGATATCCTGAAGACGGTAAAGCGTGACTATCCGGAGGTGCCGGTCGTCATCATCTCAGGGCATGGGAACGTCGAAATTGCCGTGGCCGCTATCAAACAGGGGGCCTATGACTTTATTGAGAAGCCGTTCAACATTGATCAGCTGATGGTGGTGATCCGGCGGGCCATGGAAACCTCGCGGCTGCGACGCGAAAACACGGACCTGCGCCGCAAGGATGGCGGCGTCGCGGAAATGGTCGGAGTGTCGCCTGCGTTCCGGACGCTGATTGGCCAGTTGGACAAGGTGACCAAATCCAATGGCCGCGTCATGCTGACCGGTCCTGCTGGCAGTGGCAAAGAAGTGGCTGCGCGGTATATTCATTCAAATTCAAACCGTTCTGGGGCTCCTTTCATCACGGTGAACTGCGCGAGTATTGAGCCGGAGCGGATGGAGGATGTCCTGTTTGGGCGCGAAAGCAGCGAGCGCGGTATCGAGCCGGGATTGCTTGAGCAGGCTGACGGAGGGGTGGTGTTCTTTGACGAAGTGGCGGATATGCCGGCCGGGACCCAGTCCAAAATCCTGCGGGTGCTGGTGGATCAGCAGTTCGTTCGTTTGGGCGGGACGGAGAAGCTCAAGGTTGATTTGCGGGTGATCTCCTCTTCCAACAGGGATCTTGAGAAGGAGATTGCCAACGGTACCTTCCGCCAGGAGTTGTTTCATCGTCTGAACGTGGTTCCGATCAATGTCCCCGCCCTGTCCGAACGCCGGGAAGACATCCCGCTTTTGACAGAGCACTTCATCGCTCATTTCAACACGACCCAGGGGCTGCCCTTGCGCGGCCTGAGTGATGATGCGGTTGCTCTTTTACAGACGATGATGTGGCCCGGGAACGTTCGGCAACTCAAGAACCTCGTGGAACGTGTTCTGATCCTTGGTGAAACTTCGGGACCGATCCAGGCGAAGGATTTGCCGCGGGAAGAGGAAAAGATTGAAACGGAGGGGCGCGTCGTGCTCTCCGGTGCGTTGGCCACTTTGCCGCTACGAGAAGCGCGTGAGGCGTTCGAGCGTGAATATCTTCTGACGCAGATCAACAGGTTCGGCGGAAATATCAGCCGGACGGCGTCTTTTGTCGGAATGGAGCGGTCCGCCTTGCATAGAAAACTGAAGTCGCTGGGCGTGGTCACTTCCAACAAGGCAGGCAGTCGCATTGCGCGGGTTGAAAGCGAAGAGCCGGCTGTCTGACGGCCGGCCTTCCTGTGGCGGGTCGGCGCCGGACAATTGAATTGACCACATCATGGCCTTCTGTCATGCAGAAGAGCATTCCAGCGCCCGGAGAGCGGATCGATGAAGGTAATTATCTGTGGTGCCGGGCAGGTGGGCTGGCAGATCGCCCGCCATCTGTCTGGAGAACACAACGATGTCACTGTTGTGGACAACAATCCTGATCTGGTGCGCCGGGCGACAGATACGCTTGATGTTCAAGGGATTGCAGGGTTTGCTTCATATCCTGATGTGTTGGATCGTGCAGGTGCCCGGGACGCGGATATGATCATCGCGGCGACCCATTCGGACGAGGTGAACATGGTCACCTGCCAGGTGGCGCACTCCGTCTTTTCGATCCAGCGCAAGATTGCGAGACTGCGGGCAAAGAGCTATCTGAACGCCATCTATTCTGATCTCTATCGGCGCGATCACCTGCCGATTGATGTCGTCATCAGCCCGGAGCGCGAAGTCGCGGCAGCGGCGATGCAACGTCTGCGGGCGCCGGCTGCATTCGATACCGAGGTGTTCATGGATGGCCGTGCGCAGCTTCTGGGGATTCGGGTGGATGACGATTGCCCGGTGGTGAATACTCCGTTGCGTCAGTTGACAGAGCTGTTCTCGACGTTGCGGGCGATTGTGGTCGGTATCCGTCGGGACGGAACGCTCTTTGCGCCCGAACCCGGGGATCAATTGTTTGTCGGTGATTCCGCCTATGTGTTCTGTCATGCGGATGACGTGAACCGTACGATGGAAGTGTTTGGTAAAAAAGAGAAACGCCAGGAACGTGTCGTGATTGTCGGGGGCGGAAACGTGGGGCTGGAGGTTGCCAAGGCGCTTGAGGGCCGGTCCGGGAGAACCCGGGCAAAGATGATCGAAAAGAGCCGCAAGAACGCCGAGCGCGCCGCCGAGGCCCTGGAACGCACCATCGTTTTGAACGGAGACGGACTTGATCGCGGGTTGATGATCGAAGCCGGGATCGACAAGGCCGATGCGATGCTGGCGGTCACCGATGACGACAAGACGAACATGCTGGCCGCTGTGCGTGCAAAAGCCGAGGGATGCCCTTTTGCAATTGCGTTGATCAATGATCCGACCCTGTTGCCGCTGTTGCCGCATCTTGGGATTGACGCGCATATCAACCCGCGCGCCACCACCGTAAGCTCCATTCTGCGCCACATCCGCTATGGCCGAATTCGTCAGGTCTACTCCATTGGCGATGCCGAGGCCGAAGTGATCGAGACAGAGGTTCTCTCGACCTCGCCGATGGCGGGGCAAGCCATCCGCGATATCGATTTTCCCGAGGGTGTGCTGGTCGGTGCCGTGAGCAAGAATGGCGAGGTCATGCGCCCAAGTGGCGCGCTACGTATTGAGGCCGGGGATACTATCGCCCTGTTTGCGATGGCGGCAGACGTGCGGGAGGTCGAGCGCCTGATGCAGGTCTCGATCGATTACTTCTAGAATGCCCCGTCGTCCTCGCTCACAGGTGCGCGGTATATTGCGGTTGCCGCTGGTGCTGCTGATCTGGGGAGTCTTTGCGATCGCCATGTGGATCCCCGCGGTGCATGCGGTGGTGGCCGACGATCACCAGACATCGCAGAGTTTCTTTTACGCAGGTCTTGTCGGGCTCACTTTGGTGACCTTTATCGGCCTGTCTGTCGCCAACCGGGTGCCGCGCTATGGCATGCCGGGGCAGTTGATGACGTTGCTCGCGACCTTTGTGTTTTTACCGCTGTACCTAGCTGTTCCCCTGCAGGACGCTTTGCAGAATACAAGCTATCTGAATGCCTATTTCGATATGGTCAGCGCATTGACGACGACGGGCGCGGATGTGTTTGACGCGCCGGGCCGGTTGCCTCTGTCGGTTCATCTGTGGCGGGCATTAGTGGCCTGGCTGGGGGGGCTGTTCATGTGGATCGCTGCCTCCGCAGTGCTGGCTCCGCTGTCCCTCGGCGGATTTGAGGTCACGGCCCGGGCGGAGCCCGGACGCAGCGACGCCAATCTGAGTGACAGTCAACGCCCGGATCCGCGTCGGAAACTGATCCTGGTTACGCGGACCCTCGCGCCCGTCTATCTCGGCCTGACGCTTGCGCTGGCGGTCTTGCTGGTCCTCTGCGGCGAGAGCGGTCTGGTTGGTATCTGCCATGCAATGTCGATCATGGCGACATCCGGGATCTCGCCGATCGGTGGCATCGGAGCGGCCCAGGCGGGGCTTGCGGGCGAGATGGTGATGTTCTTGTTTCTGCTGTTTGCGCTATCTCGCCTCACGTTCTCCAGCGATACGGTGGCGGTTGGTCACAGCCGTCTGGACAAGGACCCGGAATTTCGCACGGGGCTCCTGATCATTCTGGGTGTGCCTCTTTTGTTGTTCGCCCGGCATTGGATGGCGGCGCTGGAAGTCAACGCATCCGATGATATTTCAATGGCGTTCGCGTCATTTTGGGGCGCGCTGTTCACGGTCACATCGTTCCTGACCACCAACGGATTTGAAAGCGCCTATTGGCTTAGTGCGCAGGAATGGTCCGGCTTGGAGACACCGGGGATGATCCTTTTGGGGCTGGCTGTCATGGGGGGCGGCGTCGCCACGACCGCCGGCGGGGTCAAACTGCTGCGGGTCTATGCGCTTTACCTCAATGGTCTGCGCGAGATGGAGCGCCTGGTGCTCCCGTCGTCAGTCAGCGGCGAAGGGCGCGGGAACAGGCGCCTGCAGAGCAACGGCGCCTTCGTGGCATGGATCTTCTTCATGCTGTTCGCGCTGTCGCTCGCCGTGATCTGTGTTGCTTTGTCCGCGTTTGGCATTCCCTTTGAACAGGCCATGATTCTGGCGGTTGCAGGATTGTCAACAACGGGCCCGCTGATCGAGGCGGCAGGACAAGTTCCGATTGAGCTGAGCCTGATGGCTGCTCCGGCAAAACTGATCTTGTGTTTTGCGATGGTACTGGGGCGTTTGGAAACACTGGCGATAATCGCGCTTCTGTCGCCCAATCTTTGGCGAAGCTGAGCCAAACTGCGTAAGCCATATAGAAAAGTGACGTTTTTCGGCTGGAAACCCGAGAAATCTGCGTCCATACTCTGCTGAAGGGGCGTGTTGGGCCGCAACACGTGACAAGAACAAAGGCGAGATAATAAGAATGGCTTCGGACAGACAGAATCTTCAGGACGCGTTTCTGAATCACGTTCGCAAAACCAAAGTTCCGGTTACAATTTTTTTGATCAATGGTGTTAAGCTACAGGGTGTAATTACTTGGTTTGACAACTTTTGCGTGTTGTTGCGCCGCGATGGTCAATCCCAGCTTGTATACAAGCATGCGATTTCCACCATCATGCCGGCCCAGCCGATCAGTCTTTATGAGGGTGAAGACTCCAATTGATGGAGCATGACAGGAAGCGGACCCGGGCTTGGGTTCTGCATCCGGAAATCAAATCAGATAATCGGCGACGCCCTGCCCAGCCTGCTCTGTTGGAGGCTGTTGGTCTTGCCGAAGCCCTGCCTGATCTGGATGTGATTGGCTCCGCTGTCGTGCGCCTGCCCAAGGCGCATGCGGGAAAGCTGTTTGGCTCCGGGAAAATTGAGGAAATCAATGCGGAGCTGAAGGCCGAGGATATCGAGTTGGTCCTGATCGACGGCTCGGTCAGCCCGGTGCAGCAACGCAATCTGGAGAAGGCCTGGGGCGTCAAAATTCTTGACCGCACCGGGCTGATCCTCGAGATATTCTCGGACCGCGCGCGGACCCGCGAGGGTGTTTTGCAGGTCGAGATGGCTGCCTTGAGCTATCAGCGTACGCGGCTCGTGCGCGCATGGACCCATCTGGAGCGCCAGCGGGGTGGTTTGGGATTCGTCGGCGGCCCCGGTGAAACCCAGATCGAGGCGGACCGGCGCGCGATCGACGATCAGCTCGTGAGACTGCGCCGTCAATTGGACAAAGTGGTGAAAACGAGGACGCTGCATCGCGCGGCTCGTGCAAAGATACCCTATCCGATTGTTGCGCTTGTCGGCTATACGAACGCCGGAAAATCAACCCTTTTCAATCGGTTGACGGGCGCAGATGTGATGGCAAAAGATATGCTGTTTGCCACGTTGGACCCTACGATGCGACGCGTTCAATTGCCGGATGGGCCGGAAGTGATCATGTCCGATACGGTGGGCTTCATCTCCGACCTGCCTACCGAATTGGTCGCGGCCTTTCGCGCGACATTGGAAGAAGTGCTGGCCGCCGATGTCATTCTGCACGTGCGAGATATCAGTCACAGCGACAGTGAGAGCCAGGCTACCGATGTCGAGAAAATTCTGTCATCGCTGGGAGTTGGGGATGACCGCGCGCGGATCGAAGTCTGGAACAAGATTGATCAGCTGACGCCGGAAGAGGCGGACGCCTGTCGCCAACGTGCTGAGCGCAGTGATGCCTTGTTTGCAATTTCAGCCGTCACTGGCGAAGGCATTCCCGAACTCCTCAAGGATATTGCTGTAAAATTGCAAGGCGTCCGGGTGCTTGAAGTCCTCAGCTTGGATTTTTCGCAAGGCAAGCAGCGGGCGTGGCTGTTCAAGGAAGACATCGTGGAGTCTGAAGAGCAGACTGAGGGCGGGTTTGAAATCACCGTACGTTGGACGGAGACCCAGAAGGCAAAATACGCAGCGCTTTGAGGCGCTGCGTTTCAGTCCTCCCGAGGCAGAATACGTGTGACGCCGACGGCCGCAGCGCGCGCCAGTTCCTCATCCAGTGACATCGGAATATACTCTCCGCGCCGCCAGAGTTGGGCCATATCATCGTAATAGCGTGACAGAAAATGGCCGGATTGGCCAGTTGCGATGATAAACACCGAGCTGTCCGGATCAGCAAAATCATAGACACCGCGATAGCTTGCAGCATGGACGTTGTTGAATGGGCTTTCTCCCTCAGCGGAGGTGCGTCCGCGTTGCAGGGTGTTGTCTCCGCCGCTGGTGGATTGGCGGATGTTCACAAAATAGCGCAGCAGCGGAACCTCGCCCAGCACCTCGTGGTCGTGCGTCGCTTGATGTGCGTCGCCCCAGCGCAAGGCTTCCAGCGCGTTGCCGTATTTCTCGTGAATTTCGACCAGAGCATCGTCCAAAGCGAGGCGCGCCATATCGGTGCAGGTCTCGGTCGGCGCACTGCGCCTTATATCACACCACGCTGACGCTCCGTCGACATTGCGGAACACACGTTCCAGAAACAGGGGGTTTACCCGAGAAAACGCATCCGAAAGCGGGCCGAGGTCATCCTCGATAAGGCGCTTTTGCAACGATCGGACCCAGCTGGCATAGATGAGTGGTTCGGGGAGATGTTCATTCATCTCGCCATTCCATTCCGCCAGAAGCGACAACGCAATTTGACGCTGGCGTGCCGGAGTACCCTCTGCTGCGGCTTCGCCCGTGAACCACAGATCCGCTCCGATCAAGGGCAACAAGGTGCGTGCGCTGAAGGAGACGGTGTCGAGCTGGGCCTCGATGAAACTGTCCCGGGTGTGAACCTCGCGCGATTGCATCAGGCGCCGCCACCGATTGATCCGTTGGGTGTCGCCCCATTCAAAGGAAACATGATTTGGAAACGGCCGGTCGAGGAGCTTGTTGTTTGTATTGCCGACAATGCCGCCACGGGGGCTGAGAAACTCCGGATTGGCGGCATAGGGCAGGCGGCCCTGCCATTTGTTTTCGCGCCGCCACCCTTGATTTGGCAGCCGCCCCTGGCTTTGGTTGCGCAAATCACGATCCGGCATCGCCCCCATTGTCTTGAGCGCAATGGTGGTTTCATCTGCGAGTGTAAGGTTCTGTGACGGCGCGATAAACTTCTCGCCTGTGGCAAGCGCCTCTGCCACGGTGCCCGCCCGCATCAGATCCAAGGCGGCTGTCATTGAAGTGTCGCTGGGCGACAGCGCGGTCCAACCCAGTGAAACCACATGACCGGGCGGCGTAATCGAGGCGAGGTTGAACAGAGAACCGGGCAGGACGGGGCCGTTTTCTGTCCAGCGCAGCGTCAGTGTAAGCGGTTCATTTCCCTTGATCTGAACGATCGACGGGCGGGAGATGAAGCTTTTGTAGCCGGTCGGGCTGAGGTATTCCTGTGGGTTGTCGGGGTTGATTTTCTCGATAAATAGGTCTTGGTCATCGAGATAGGACGACGTCAGCCCCCAGCCCATCTGTTGGGATCGCCCTGTCAGAACCGCCGGGATCCCTGGGATTGTTCCGCCGATCACGCCGCCGGTTCCGAGCTCCAATCGCGCCAGATACCACGCCCCCGGCGCGGTCAGTTTCAGATGCGGATCATTGGCAAGCAACGTGCCTCCGGCTGCTGATCGGGTGGGAGCCGCGGCCCAGGCATTCGACGCCCCCCCCAGATCGCGCGGCGCCACGGGCATAAGCGCGGCGATATCCGAACGCGATTGCGGGCGGTTGCGCAAGCTCGGGAACAGGCTGGTGTATTCGGGAAGGGTCGCGGTGCCGGCCCCCGGCGCATCGGGCAGGATGTCCTTGAGGCGGGCAGCATCATCAAGCGCAATGGAGGTCTGCGCGCGGAGAATTTCCTCCTGCATATGCGAAGATAGCTGCAGAGCCATCAGTTTCATCAATGCGATGCTGTCGGCAGGTTGCCACGGGGCAAGTGGCATGTTGAACAAAAACATTTCAGGAGCGCCGCGCCCCAGAGCGCGTTCATTGATCTCCTGTATGCGGGCATTGACCCCGGCGGAATAGGCCTCCAGGGAGCGCAGCGTTTCGGGGCTTTGCGCAGCAACGGAACTCCGCGCCAGGCGATAGATATCCAGGCGGCGCAGAAAGCTGTCCGTCTTCACCGTACGCGGGCCAAAAACCTCCGACAGCCGTCCCTGGGCCGTGCGGCGCATCACCGCCATTTGCCACAGGCGATCCTGCGCATGCGCATAGCCAAGGCCAAAGAATACATCTTCGTCCGAGGCGCCGAAACTGCCAAAGATATGCGGGACGTTGGCATGATCCCGCACAATTTCGACCGGAGCCGTGGGCCCGGGCAGGGCAATCTCCTTATCGTATTCGGGCAAGGATTGAGAGGCGAGGAAATAGGCCAGAACCGCGCCTGTCAGGCCAAGCAGAATCGAACTGGCGGTCAGCCATAGGAGCCATTGAAAAAGGCGTGCCATTCTTTGTCTATTCCCTTGGAATTTCATTATTTGTTGCCGAGTCGCATTGCGCTTGGGCGAGCGGCTGGTAGGGTTGTCGCCAACATATGCGAAGACAGAAGAGGGGGAAAGGACATGACAAACGTTGCGTTCCTGGGGCTAGGTGTGATGGGCTATCCGATGGCAGCACATCTGCAAAAAGCAGGTCACAGCGTCACGGTTTACAACCGCACGACCGCAAAGGCAGAGGCCTGGGTCGCCGAGCATGGCGGATCTTTGGCGACAACACCGAAAGAGGCGGCCAATGGTGCCGACTTTGTGATGTCCTGCGTTGGAAATGACGACGATCTCAGGTCTGTGTGTCTCGGCTCCGACGGGGCTTTTGTCGGCATGTCCGCAGGGGCCACCTTTGTCGATCACACGACGGTGTCCGCCAAGGTTACCAAAGAGCTGTATCTTGCCGCAAAGGAACAGAATATCGGCTTTGTTGATGCGCCGATTTCAGGCGGGCAGGCCGGAGCCGAGAATGGTGTGCTATCCATCATGTGTGGTGGCGACTCGGAGGTTTTCGATGCGGCTGTTCCCATCATGGAGGCCTATTCGCGGATTTGTCGGCGTATTGGCGAAAGCGGTGCCGGCCAGATGACCAAGATGTGCAACCAGATTGCCATCGCAGGCGTTGTTCAGGGGCTGAGTGAGGCGCTGCATTTCGCGGAAAAGGCCGGGTTGGACGGGCGTTCGGTCGTCGAGGTGATCAGCCAGGGCGCCGCAGGCAGCTGGCAGATGTCCAATCGCTATCAGACCATGTTGGATGACCATTTTGAACACGGGTTTGCCGTCGACTGGATGCGCAAGGATCTGGGCATTTGTCTGGATACCGCAGATGATATCGAAGCGAGCCTGCCGCTCACTGCACTGGTCGATCAATTCTACAAAGACGTACAAAAGCTGGGTGGCGGCCGCTGGGATACGTCTGCTCTGATCAAACGATTGCGTTCCATGGGCTGACGTCCCGAGGGATAAAATAACAAAGCCTCCCACATGAGGGGAGGCTTTTATCATATTGACCTGAAATGTCTAAATTGGATCAGGGGATGATGCGGGTGTATTTTGCCCCCTCAAGGGTTGCCCCGACCCGGAGTCCCGCCTGGCCAAACACGGCGGCAATGACCGGCGCGGTCAGCGTGTTGGTATCGGCCGTAAGTGCGTTGCCCTCGTCGCGAACCACATATTCCAGATCCGCACCAGCAGTCCATCCGGAGGACCTGCGGAAGCGGGCCATCGCCTCATCCGTCATGAAGAACAGAACATGGGCGTATTGCTGGGCCCCGATTTGCAGCCCGGCATTGCCCTTGACGGAGGAATAATAATCGACAGTGGCGCCGTTGATCCGAAGCGCCCCCCGGCCATAGGCTCCGCCGAGAATAAACCCGGCTTCGGTTACCAGCGGGATAACCAGCATCCCCGAGGCCTTGGCAGCCAGATCCCGTGTTCCGGGGTAGGTATTGTACATCTGGTTCAACGTCGCATCGACGCGGGCGTCGATTTTGACGTCGTTGCTGTTGCCGATGCCGTTGCCACAGGCGGCTGTGACAGCCAGCATGGCGAGGCTCGTTGCGACAAAGGTACGACGGGTGATCCGGGAGTTATCTGCGCTCATTTTGTGAGAACCTGAAATTTGTTACGGCGCTTAATGCACCTTGTTAAGATGCACTATAGGCGGAAATGAGCAGGGTGTCATCTTGATCTGTGGCCCATTGGGCGGCATCTCGCCGTTCTGGTGCCGTGTGCGTCAAGGTCACCCCTCACGGTCATCCGTTCAGAAGGCGCGCGACCTGCGGGGCAAAATACGTCAGAACCCCGTCACATCCGGCGCGGCGAAAAGCCATCAGGCTTTCGAGCATGACCTGTTCGCCATTGATCCAGCCGTTCTGCGCCGCAGCCTGGATCATCGCGTATTCGCCGGAGACCTGATAGGCAAACGTCGGCACGCGGTACTCGCGTTTGACCTGGTGGCAGATGTCCAGATAGGCGAGCCCGGGTTTGACCATCACCATATCGGCGCCCTCCCGCAGATCGCGTGCGATCATGCGCAAGGCCTCGTCAGAGTTTCCCGGGTCCATCTGGTAGGTCTTCTTATCCCCCTTCAACGCTCCGGACGCGCCAACCGCATCACGGAACGGACCATAGAAACCCGAAGCGTATTTGGCGGAATAGGACAGGATCTTCACGTTGTGAAAGCCCCGGCCCTCCAGTGCGCTGCGCATTGCTCCGACACGTCCGTCCATCATATCCGAAGGGCCGATGATATCTGCCCCGGCTTCGGCTTGGGCAAGCGTCATTTTCACCAGCGCATCAACGGTTTCGTCATTCCTGATTTCCCCATCAATAACAAAGCCATCGTGGCCGTTTATATTGTAGGGGTCCAGCGCGACATCGGTCATGATCGCAAGGTCGGGCACCGCTGCCTTGATCCCTCGGATGGCGCGGTTGCACAGATTGTCAGGGTTCCAAGCTTCAGCGCAGTCTTCGGTCTTCAGAGAGGGGTCCGTGTAGGGAAACAGGCAGATTGCAGGGATACCGAGCGCATAGGCTTCTGTTGCTGCCTGGACCACCCGATCGACGGAGCGACGCAGGACGCCGGGCATGGACGGTACCGGCTCTTCCAGCCCTTCACCGTCGCGCACGAAGACCGGCCAGATCAGATCGTTGACGGAGAGCTCGGTCTCGCGCGTCAGATTGCGAATGGCGGCTGAACTGCGCAACCGGCGCGGACGTGCGGCGGGAAAAGGGGCGAGTGTGGAGGTCATCGTGATCTCTGCATTATTCCGATGACTATGGGTGACATGGAACTGCGGTGTTTCACAAGTGCCCCGACAGCGCATTTATGACGCAGGGGGCCTTGTGTCGCGCCGCGTGGCAATGGATACAGGGCTCTAAATCCCGCAGAGGCGGTGTATCGGGATCACTTGTCGAGGAATGGGCCGACCTTGGATCTGTTTAGTATAATCGTTGAATTGATCGATCTTCGGTCCTTTTCAAACCTGTGGTACTGGATCGCGCTGGCGGTCCTGTGGTCCTCGGCCAGCCATTGGGTGCTTGGGGTGCCGTTTGATATGGTGGGCAGAGCCTCCAGGGTGGGAGGTCAAGCGGCCGAGGACCTGCAGGATGCTGTGAGAATTCAAATCAACCGCATTCTGTATATATCTGATGTCGCGGGTTTATTCCTTGTGGCGCTGATGTTCTTTCTGCTCACGTCGCTGATCCTGCTGGGCTTTGTTCATGGCGTAGAATTTGCGCAGGCTGTGGTCCTGATGCTGTTGCCTATGAATATCGTGGGATTGATCAACCTGTCCGCCGCAAGAGCAATGCAGGCACGGCCGCATGGAAACGAAGACTTGCGTCGCCGCTTGGTCCGCACGAGGTTCTACATCCAACTTGTTGGAATCGTATCCATATTTGTAACCGCCATTTGGGGTATGTACCAAAATCTTTCGATCGGCGTTCTGGGCTGAGACGAAGGGCGAAAACGAACGAGGGGAAGGCCAGATGGCTCAGCAGTCCGTTGTCATGGGGGGCGCACCAGAAGGGTATGATGCACGCCTGATCTTGCGTGAGCTGGATCGGAGCAACGCGCCCGTCCTGCATATCGCGCGCGATGACAAACGTATGGAGGCCATGCGCGCCGCGCTGCGGTTCTTTGCGCCATCGGTGCCCGTCGTCATTTTTCCCGGCTGGGACTGCTTGCCCTATGACCGGGTGTCGCCGAATGCGGATATTTCCGCGGCGCGGATGGCGACGCTTGCCGGTTTGGTGCACGGAATGCCGCAGCAGTTTGTTCTCCTCACGACCCTCAATGCCGCTATGCAGCGCGTGCCGGCGCGAGAGGTCCTGAAAGAAGCAGCCTTCACAGCACGGGTGAATTCCAGGATCAATGAAGAAGCGCTTCGCAAGTTCTTGGTTCGAATGGGCTTTTCGCAAAGCCCGACAGTGATGGAGCCCGGCGATTATGCGGTGCGCGGAGGCATCATCGACATCTTTCCACCGGGCGAGAGTGGTCCCGTCCGATTGGATCTGTTCGGCGATGTTCTTGACGGGGCGCGCCGGTTTGATCCCTCGACCCAGCGCACGACCGAAAAGCTGGAACTGATCGAGCTTGCGCCGGTGTCAGAGGTCATTCTGGACGAAGCCGCGATCACCCGGTTCCGGCAGAACTACCGGATTGAATTTGGCGCGGCTGGAAATGACGATCCGCTCTATGAAGCAGTGAGTGCGGGGCGCAAGCATCAGGGCATGGAGCATTGGTTGCCGTTTTTCCACGAGCAGCTGGAGACGCTATTTGACTATATGCCGACCGCCGCGGTGACGTTGGATGATCAGCTCACGCCGGCCCGGATCGCACGCTGGGACAGCATCGCTGACCAATATGAAACCCGCAAGATCGCCATGAGTGCCAAGGGGCGAATGGATACGGTCTATAAGCCGACCCCGCCACAACGTTTGTACCTCGATGATGCGGCATGGACGGATCGGATCAAGCCGCACCGCACATTGCAGTTCCATCCGCTGCCACAGGCCTCCGGGCCCGGTGTTGTTGATGCAGGCGGGCGGATCGGGCGCAATTTTTCTCCTGAACGACAACTGGAAAGTGTCAGCCTTTTCGGCGCGTTGGTCGATCATATTAAATCCCGTATGGAGAAGGGCCCGGTTCTCGTGGCGTCCTATTCCGAGGGCGCCCGGGAGCGGTTGACGGGGTTGATTGAAGACGAGGGGCTGGCAGAAGCGATCCCCGTTGCTGATGTGACGCGCGTCGGACGGTCGGGACTACATTTGGCGGTCTGGGCATTGGAGCACGGTTTCGAAGCGCCGGACATGACCGTTATTTCCGAGCAGGACGTGTTGGGGGATCGCCTGATACGGTCGCCCAAAAAACGTAGGAAAGCCGAGAACTTCCTGACCGAAGCTCAATCTCTGAGCGCTGGAAATCTGGTGGTTCACGTGGATCACGGTATTGGTCGCTATGTCGGGCTTGAGGTGGTCACGGCGGCGGGCGCTGCGCATGAATGCCTGTTGTTGGAATATGCCGAGCAGGCAAAATTGTATTTGCCGGTGGAAAATATCGAATTGCTGTCCAAATACGGCCACGATGAGGGCTTGCTGGACAGGCTGGGCGGTGGAGCCTGGCAGGCCAAGAAAGCGCGCCTGAAAGAGCGCATTCGCGAAATGGCAGACCGGCTGATCCGTATTGCAGCAGAGCGGGCCCTGCGCAAGGCGCCGGCAATAGATCCGCCCGCGCATGCCTGGGAGGAATTCTCCGCGCGCTTCCCCTATCAGGAGACGGACGATCAGCTGCGCGCGATTGAAGACGTGATGGCGGACCTGAACTCGGGGCAGCCGATGGACCGGCTGATTTGTGGCGATGTGGGGTTTGGAAAAACCGAGGTTGCGATGCGCGCAGCCTTTGTGGCGGCGATGTCCGGACTGCAGGTTGCTATTGTCGCGCCGACGACCTTGCTGGCGCGGCAGCACGCGGCTGGCTTTAAAGACCGTTTCCGAGGGTTTCCTCTGGAAGTCAGGCAGCTGTCCAGGTTTGTTTCACCAAAAGAAGCCAGTAAAACACGCGAGGGCCTGGCCAAGGGAACCGTCGACATCGTTGTCGGGACTCATGCGCTTCTGGCAAAGAACATCCGGTTCAAATCACTCGGGCTATTGATCATTGATGAGGAACAGCATTTCGGCGTCTCGCATAAGGAACGTCTGAAGCAGCTCCGGTCCGACATTCATGTCTTGACGCTGACCGCAACGCCGATCCCTCGGACGCTTCAACTTAGTCTCACAGGGGTCCGGGATCTTTCGATTATTGGCACTCCGCCAGTGGACCGCCTGGCAATCCGCACCTATGTCACAGAATTCGACGCAGTCACCATTCGGGAGGCCTTGCTGCGCGAGCACTACCGGGGCGGACAGAGCTTTTATGTGGTGCCGCGGATCTCTGATCTTCCCGAAATTGAGGGGTTCCTCAAAGAGCAGCTGCCGGAGCTGACATATGTGATAGCTCATGGCCAAATGGCCGCGGGTGAGCTCGATGACCGGATGAATGCCTTTTACGACGGCAAATACGATATCCTCCTGGCGACCACGATCGTTGAATCCGGCCTCGATATTCCGACCGCGAACACCATGGTTGTGCATCGCGCCGATATGTTCGGCCTGGCTCAGCTCTATCAGATCCGCGGGCGCGTGGGACGATCCAAGACCCGGGCCTATGCCTATCTGACCACCAAGCCACGTCAGCGTCTGACCGACACCGCCGAGAAGAGATTGCGGGTGCTTGGCTCGCTCGACACCCTCGGCGCGGGCTTTACACTCGCCTCGCAAGACCTTGATATCAGGGGCGCAGGCAATCTTCTGGGCGAAGAACAGTCCGGCCAGATGCGCGATGTCGGCTATGAGCTGTATCAATCCATGCTGGAAGAGGCGATCGCAAAGATCAAGTCCGGTGAGGTTGAGGGCCTGATTGAGCATGACGACCAATGGGCGCCGCAGATCAATTTGGGCGTGCCGGTTCTTATCCCGGAGACCTACGTGCCGGATCTCGACGTACGCCTGGGTCTCTATCGCCGGTTGTCGTCCCTCGCCTCCAAGGTTGAGATGGAAGGCTTCGCGGCCGAATTGATCGATCGTTTTGGAACTTTGCCGAGGGAGGTCAATACCTTGATGCTCGTTGTTCGGATCAAGGCGATGTGCAAGAAAGCTGGAATTGCCAAATTGGACGGTGGCCCGAAGGGCGCAACCATTCAGTTCCACAATGACAAGTTTGCCTCCCCGCAAGGCCTCGTGGAGTTCATTCAGGCGCAGGATGGCCTCGCCAAGGTGAAGGACAATAAGATTGTCGTGCGGCGGGATTGGAAAAAGGACAGCGACAAGATCAAAGGCGCCTTTGCCATCGCCCGGGATCTGGCGGAAAAAGTCGTTGCCGCGAAAAAGAAAAAGAAGGATCACAGCGGTCGTTGACAAGACATGAGCCACTCACGGTATCCGCGAGTGGCTCATATTTTCAGTGCGTTATGGCGTGATCTCTACACAACTGCGGTCATTTCCTCGACCCTGGCCATCCGTAGCATCGTTAAAAAGGCAAGGATCGCGGTGCACAGAACGCCGCCAACCATTGGCAGAATGGTTCCATCGAACAACAGGCCGACGGGGGCAGCAATGAATGCGGCCGCCACGGTAGAGATGGCGCCCATTACAGACGCTGCCATGCCGGCGATATGTCCCATCGGCTCCATCGCGATGGCGTTCAGGTTGCCAAGGGTCAGGCCGACCATGAAGAACACACTCGTTTGCCATGCAACAAAGATATAGAAATCAGCGGGTTCACTCAGGTTGATGAAGGTTGTGAGGAACATCACTACACTGACCAGAATCTGAATCCCAAGTGCCCATGTGACCATGCGGCGCATCCCAACACGACCCACGAGGGAGGCGTTTAGAAAACTTGCGGATCCCGCCAGCAGCGCGACGGCCATAAACCACACGGGGAAGGTCTCGGCACGGTCGAAAACCACGTCGTACACGGGTTGCACCATAACGATCATGGTGAACAGCATTGCCATGCAGAAGGTCTGGGCCAAAATCGAAAGGCGAACCGTTGGGTGGTGGATCATTTCGCTGAGGGCCGAAAGCAACGTCGGTAAGCGGAACGGCCGACGGTTTTCCGGTTTCAGAGGTTCATCCAGACGGAGCGCCATCCATAGAACGGTGATAAGTGAGAACAGGGCGAATGCGGCGAAGATCCCGCGCCAGTCTGACAGAGCGATGATGCCAGTTCCGAGCAGCGGCGCGAAGGCAGGTACGAGGGTAAAGATCATCATCGCCAACGACATGATGCGCGCCATATCGCGTCCAACATAGAGGTCACGCACAATAGCAATCGCCACGACACGCGGAGCCGCCGCACCCAATCCCATCAAAACACGTGAAATAAGAATGGTTTCCAGGGATTGGCTAAAGTAGCTTGCCAGAGCGCCAAGACAATACAGCGCCGAGCCGACGAAGATCACTGGTTTGCGTCCAAACGCGTCGGACAGCGGTCCGGTAAAGAAGGTACCGACCCCCATGCCAACGACAAAGGATGTGACGATGAGTTGGGCGCTGTTTATATCATTCGGACTAAGAGTTGCGCCGATTTCCGGAAGGGCTGGCAACATCGCATCGATGGAAAATGCGATTGTGGCAAACATCATCGCGATCATTGCGATGAATTCACCCTGCGACAGCGCCGATTTGCGTTGTTCTATCATGTGTAAACCTCTCCCGGCGACTTGAACGGGGGCGGACATCGCTCCGGGTTCGGCCACCGGCCCGACGGCGCTAACATGAAATTCGAAATCCGAAAAGTGCTTCAAATGTTAAACGAGCGCACATACCTATGTGCAGGCCTGGACAAGATGTCGCCACTTCATTGGGCGACATCTAAATATGTACATTATTTTAATGTGTTAGGCGCGTATCTTCGGCATCCTCATTGGCGCTTTGGTCGGATCGGAGCTGTGAACGAATATCAGCTATGATCTGAGCCCATAGCTCGGGCGGTTGGGCACCGGGAATGACATGCTGGTTGGCGACAATGAAGGTCGGAACAGACGTCACGCCCATCTTGCGGGAATGGGCATCCCGGTCCTGAATATCCTGCCGATCGCTGTCGCCGCTGAGGAGCCTTTCGATAACCGCTCGATCCATGCCGGCCTTGTCCGCGACATCGGCAAGCACGCTGTGGTCGCCGATATCCTTTCCCTCGACAAAATAGGCCTGAAACAGCGCATCCACCACCGGCGATTGTTTCGCTTCCAGTCCGGCCCAGTGAATGAGGCGATGGGCATCTGTGGTGTTTGGGGTCCGCTTCATGGCTTCGAAATCGATTGGAACGCCGGATTTTTCCGCATGCTCCGCGATCTGAGCATAGACGCGTACCGCGTTGTCTTTGCCACCAAATTTGGTTTCAAGATAGGTACGCCGATCCATCCCTGCGGCAGGCATGTCGGGATTGAGCTGGAATGGGTGCCATTCCACCACGAAGGGCAGTTCGCCTTCTTCGGCCAAGGCCCGATCTAGCAGCGTCTTTCCGATATAGCACCACGGGCAGATCGGATCGGAAAGGATATCGAGTTTTACCAATGGCAGGGTCTCGGTCATAGCGATCTATCTCTTTTTGATTTCCGTGAGCTATGTACGCGTCTCACTCACATTGTGCAAAAGCTTGCCGACCGGTTTCGGTCACGTCTTCGCGACCGTTTGCGAAACCTGATTAGAGGTACCGCGCAGCGGGTATTTGGGCAAGTCTGCGTTGCAAGAAAGACCATGTGGACATATAGGACGTTCATGGAAGAACGCGACCCGAAGAAACTGATCTCCATTGCGCATGCCAATGGCGAGGAGCGCACGCCGGAACCTTTGGACCTCGGTGCCAGGGTGCGGGATTTGCGCAAACAGCGTGACTGGACGCTGGAGCATGCGGCCAATCAGGCGGGACTGGCCCGGTCGACGCTGTCGAAAATTGAGAACGGCCAGATGTCGCCCACCTATGAAGCGTTGAAGAAGCTCGCGGTTGGCCTGCAGATATCGGTGCCGCAACTGTTCACCCCGCCGCAGCGTGAGCAAGTCAACGGTCGCATGATCGTGACCAAATTTGGCGAAGGGTCCGCCCATGCCACGGCAACCTATGAACACGAACTGCTCGCCGATGGGCTGACCCGCAAAAACATGTTGCCGTACCGAGCGCGCGTTCGGGCGCGTGCGCTTGACGAATTTGACGGCTGGGTGCGTCACGATGGGGAAGAGTTTCTATATGTTCTGACTGGTGTCGTCAGGCTCTATACTGAATTCTACGAACCCGTTGAGATGCGGCGCGGAGACAGTGCCTATTATGACGGCGCGATGGGCCATAACGTAGTGTCCTGCAGTCCTGACGATGCGACCATTCTATGGGTCACGTCTCTCGTGTAAGGACTTGCCGCAAATTAGATTTTCCGGATCGATGTGCTACGCAATTTCAGCGCGCAGACTTTCCATATAGAGGAAATCGCGCATTTCTTCACCGGCTTCGGTCAGGGAGATGCCCTGAGCTCTTGCCAAGGCTGCGATGAAGGCATCGCGCTGCGACACGGGACATAGATTCTTATCGACCACGATACCGGGGAAGCGCTGCCGAAGCCGGGGCAGGCTCGTCGTCAGGTCAAATTCGGGCGAATTCTGCATCGAGATCCTCACTCAGTGAGATACAATCCGAACTATTGAAGTGCAATGTAGCAAGAAACGCCAAAACTGTCAGCGTTTCTTGACATAATTGCAATGCCCGATCGGATGCCTCTTGCCGACCAGATCCGAAGATGCTGCAGCGTCAATATGCTCAGAGAGACGGCGCTAGCTCTGAAATTCTTGTTTGCCATAGGGTTAGTAGAACAACTTCACCGTGCCGGGGCCTTGCTGTGACACGATATTCCTGTGCAGACACGGCCATTTTATGATAGGGGCAATCCGTCTTCATTCGCCTGAACTCCACCAGACCTCTGGCATGTAGTGGATGCCATCGCCGTATATCGGAACCCGGGGCGCGAATCGCATGGTCGCATCATGCGCGATACGGCTCTTGGCGTACTGCCAGATCGGAATCACATAGCGCCCAGACGTCAGCGCCCGGTCCAGCGCCTGCGCAGCTGCGATGAACTCCTCCGAAGAGGACGTCTTCAGCATGTGGAGTATCATCGCTTCCGCTGCGGGACTGTTCATACCCATCAGGTTTCGCGATCCGGGCATGTCGGCACCTGAGGCGCCCCAATACAGCATCTGCTCGTTTCCGGGGCTGAGGGAGAGGGCGCGCCGAAAGAACGTCAGGTCGAAATCGTAGACGTTCTGACGTTCAACATATTGCGCCCCATCGACCAGATCCGTGGTCAGTTTGATGCCGAGGCGTTCCAGCGACGTGGCGTAGATGTCGACGGCTTTCTGCATCTCTTCTTCGCCGAGGTTTCCGTGTTGAAGGAGGACCTGCAATTCCAGGGCCTGTCCCTCGGCATTCTGCAGAACTCCGTCCTGGATGGTCCATCCGGCATCAGAGAGCAGTTTCCGGGCTGTGCGAAGATTGGCCCGATTGCGCTCAGTCCCATCGCTGACGGGGAGGGTATAGCCCTCCAGGGCGCCGGGCAGAAGCGTGTCCCGGAACGGCTCCAGAAGCTCTGCAACCCGCCCGGTGGCGGGGCCGTCGTTCATGGCGAGGTAGGAATTGGAGAAATACGAGGTGATCCGGGGCAATCGGCCGCCAGTCAGCGTGTCGTTGATGAATTCAAAGTTAAACGCCTCAATCAACGCCTGACGGACACGCCAGTCGTTCAGGGGCGGGCGCCTGGTGTTCATGACCAAGCCGGTCATCCCTGACGGAGTTTGATTTGGAATTTCAGTCTTGATGACCGCAGCGTTTTGCACACGTGCAAAATCGTAATCGCTATCCCATTTGGCAGCGTTGAATTCACGCACGGCGGACAGGTCTCCGGCTTTGAACGCTTCGAACAGAACCGTCTGGTCCCCGAAGTATTCCAGACGCAATTTATCGAAATTGTTGGTGCCTTTGCGCAGTGGCAAGTCACGCCCCCAATAGTCGGGATTTCGTGACAATGTGACCGAGCGACCCAGCTCGAAGTCGCTGACCACATAGGGGGCGGTTCCGACCGGCGCATTGTCCGGGTCCGTGTCCCATTGCTGTTTCTTCAGGATCGGGCGCAATCCGGCGATCAATGCCAGCTCCCGATCCTCCGTGTTGAAGGTCATGCGCACGCGGCGCGGCCCGGTCTGTTCAATCCGCTCGATCTTGTTCCAAAAGCTGCGGTAGCGCAGGTTGCCCTCGGAGCCGAGCGTCTCATAGGACCAGATGACATCCTCTACTGTAACCGGGCTCCCATCAGAGAATCGGGCCTCAGTTCGGAGACTGAATTCCACCCATGATCGGTCATCCGGGGTCTCGATCGATTCGGCGAGCAGCCCGTAAAGGGAGAAAGGCTCGTCATATGACCGCCCCATCAGGCTCTCGTAGGCCCAGAACCGCAGCTGCCAAGGAGGGGTGCCTTTCTGCGTAAAGGGGTTGAGGGTGTCAAAGCTGCCCAGATTGCCAAACACCACCTGCCCACCTTTGGGGGCATCGGGGTTGACGTAGGGGAGGGACACGAAATCCTGTGGGAGCGCGGGTGCGCCATACATAGCTATGCCATGGGACGATTCTGCAGTCGCGAGACTCGCACCTGCAAGAAGGGTGATTCCACATGCCGCTGACCGGAGACGAGAGAAAAATAATGGTCTCATTTTGAGAACAATCCTGCGCTGCCCTTATTTTCATAAGCCCTGACGCTATCCGTGTGGAACAGACAATTCAAACTTTTAGCTTGGAGAGAGGCCGTAAATTGCTTATAACGGAGTCACTGCTCGATAGGTTTCTTGCCTGTATGAAACCTGCCTCAATAACTGACGCCCGCCTTGTGCGGGCGTTTTTTTTGCGGTTTTGATACGGTGGACTATTGCGTGCTCCGGGCCATCTGCTCCGCCCCAACCGCTCCGGATCGACGACACGCACTACCGGAACTTTCCCCACGATTGAACGTTTATTTTGCGGGTGCAGCATGCAAAACTGCCTCAAGCACGCGACCTCAGTATCCGAAGGGAAAAATCGATGACCATTTCAGGGAAAACCGCAGTTGTGACCGGCTCTAATTCTGGCATCGGCCTTGGCGTGGCCCGAGAGCTGGCGCGGGCGGGGGCGCGTGTTGTGCTGAATTCCTTCACGGACCGCGATGAAGATCACGCCATCGCCGCTGAGATGGCAAAGGAATTCGGCGTGGAGGTCCGCTATATTCAAGCTGACATGTCCAAGGCGGAAGAATGCAGGGGCCTCATCGAAAAGGCGGGCGCCTGCGACATCCTGGTCAACAATGCGGGTATTCAGCATGTTGCACCGATCGATCAGTTTCCGACGGACAAATGGGATGCAATCATTGCGATCAACCTCAGCTCGGCCTTCCATACGACGGCGGCCGCGCTGCCGATCATGCGCGCGGCAGGTTGGGGCAGGGTGGTGAATATTGCCTCTGCTCACGGGCTGACCGCATCGCCATACAAATCCGCTTATGTTGCCGCAAAACACGGGATTGTCGGCATGACCAAAGCAGTCGCGCTGGAAACCGCAGAAGAGCCGATTACCTGCAACGCGGTCTGCCCAGGCTATGTTCTCACCCCCCTGGTCGAAGCGCAAATCCCGGATACCATGGAAAAATACAATATGGGGCGGGACGAGGTGATCAAGAAGGTGATGCTGGAACGCCAGCCGTCCCGCGAATTTGCCACGGTAGAGCAACTGGGAGGCACGGTGAATTTCCTGTGTTCCGATGCCGCGGCGCAGATTACCGGAACCACTATCAGCGTCGATGGCGGTTGGACCGCTCTTTGATCATATGTGTCAGTTTCAAGGGCGGGATCCTCCGGCTTTGTCAGCCCCGACAGGAGAAACCAAATGGTAAAGAGCGTAAATCTGGCCTTGCAAGGGGGCGGGGCGCACGGAGCCTTTACCTGGGGTGTGCTTGACCGTCTGCTGGAGGATGAGACGCTTGAGATTGCAGCCATAACGGGGACGTCGGCGGGCGCGTTGAACGGGGCGGCCTTCAAGGCGGGCATGGCGCGGGATGGCCGGTCCGGAGCAAAAGAGTCATTGGACACGCTCTGGGCGCAGATGGGGGCTGTCGGTGATTTGCGCATGGCAAACTGGATTGCGGGCTTCGATGCCGGGCCACTGCTGCATGTCCTGAAAATGGCCGCCCCGTTCTCACCGCTGGAAGCGATGAGCCAGGCGATCTCGCCCTATTCCTATGGACCGTTTTACCGAAACCCGCTGCGACAGGTGGTTGATCGGTTTGATTTTGACGAGGTTTGCGCCGACACCGGTCCGGAGCTGTATATTTGCGCAACATCCGTGCAGACTGGCAAAGTGCGGGTATTCTCGGGAACGGATGTTTCCACCGACGCCATCCTCGCCTCCGCCTGCCT
This sequence comes from Phaeobacter sp. B1627, assembly GCF_006265095.1. GTDB lineage: Bacteria > Pseudomonadota > Alphaproteobacteria > Rhodobacterales > Rhodobacteraceae > Epibacterium. The sequence continues at coordinate 23,782 of NZ_VCNK01000023.1, read as the reverse complement.
GCCCAATCTCTTTCAAGCCATAGAGATCCCTGATCCCGAAACGGGCGCACGGGAGGCCTATTGGGACGGAGGCTACACCGGGAATCCGGCCTTGTTCCCGTTGTTTCGCAGTGATTTGCCGGATGATCTGATCGTGGTGAACATCAATCCGCTGGTGCGGGACGACGTGCCGAAAACAGCCCATGACATCCAGAACCGGGTGAATGAGATCAGCTTCAATTCGTCGCTGTTGCGCGAGCTCCGGGCGATTTCCTTTGTGCAACGGCTGTTGGCGGAGGGCGCTCTGGAGCAGGGGCGCATGAAACGGGCGCTTGTTCACATGATTGCAGATGACGCGCTGATGACGCGGCTGTCCGTGACCACGAAACTGATCCCGATCCCGGAGGTTTTGCATATGCTCAAGGATGCGGGCCGCGAGGCCGCCGATACGTTCCTGGACCGTCACCACGGCGATCTTGGGGTGAACCAGACCGCCGATCTGGCAGCCATGTTCAGCTGAACATCAGGATCGGTTACTTCGCCTTCTTGTCGTCGAGGGCCACCGTCGGGTCTTTGCCATTCGGGTAGACGAGCCCGGCGGAAATGACCAGTTTTGCGGCGTCTTCGACGCTCATATCCAGCTCCACAACGTCTTCTTCGGGAAAATACAGCAAGAACCCAGATGTCGGGTTTGGCGTCGTGGGCACGAAGACGCTGATCAGGCGGCCACTGGTTTCCGCGTGATTGACGATCTCGCCCTTGGCAACGGTTGATATGAAACCGATCGCCCAAATGCCACGACGTGGGTATTGTACCAGGCACGCGGTTTCAAAACTGCGTTCTGATTGTGCGAATACCGTCTCGGAGATCTGCTTGATACCGGAATAGATGGAGCGAACGACGGGCATCCGGTCCACTAGCCGTTCACCATACCCAATCAGGGACCGGCCAATGATGCCTTTTGCAATCCATCCCACGATGATCGTGAACAGAAGGAAAATAATCAGGCCGACGCCGCGCAGATTGATGCCGATATATTGTTCCGGCTGGATGGTGTGGGGCACCAAAGGCAACACGACACCATCGATCCAACCCATCACGGTCCAGAGCAGCCAGATCGTCAGGCCCACCGGCGCGATCACCACGATGCCGGTCAAAAAAGACGATCTTAGGCGGGCAAAAAGCCCGGGGCGGCGTGCTGGCACAAGAGGGTCATCAAAGGGTGTGTTCATATTCTGCTGTCTGATTGGGTCGGGTGCAAGGTATGTACTGATGTCTCCCGCCACAATGGATTTGCGGGATCATTACTAAGATTGTCTCAAAGAGCGGCCAATTCTTTGGCGATCTCGGCCGCGAGGCGGGCGTTGTTGCGAACCAGTGCGATATTGGCGATCAGGGACTGCCCGTCCGTCAGTTCAAAAATACGCTGCAACAGGAAGGGCGTAACCTCTTTGCCTGAAATGCCCCGTGCGTCTGCCTCGCTTTGTGCCTGGGCAATGATCGGTGCCAGAATCTCTGCTGCAATCTGCTCATCCTCGGGAATTGGGTTCGCCACAAGCTGGCCACCCGGAATATCCATCTGACGACGCAGCATATGAGCCTGCGCGATCCTTGCGGCCGTATCCATCCGCAGCGGCGCCATCAGATCCGAGGTGGCCGACCAGAAGGCAGGAAAGCTGTCCTGACCATATGCGATCACCGGCACCCCTTGCGTTTCAAGCACTTCCAGGGTCTTCGGCACGTCGAGGATCGCCTTGGCGCCGGCGGCGACGACCGTGACCGGCGTCTGTGCCAACTCAAGCAGATCTGCAGAAATGTCAAAGCTGCTCTCGGCTCCTTTGTGAACGCCACCGATACCGCCGGTCGCGAAGACCTGAATACCGGCCAGCCGGGCTGCGATCATGGTTGCGGCAACCGTCGTCGCGCCGGTGCCTCCGGTCGCGATACAGGCGGCGAAATCCGCCCGCGACAGCTTTGCCACGCCTTCTGCCTTGCCCAGATCCTGCAGGGTGTCGGCTTCGAGGCCAACATGAAGCTTGCCGCCGATGACCGCCATAGTGGCAGGCGTCGCCCCGGCGGCGCGGATATCGTCCTCTACCTGCGCCGCAACCTCGACGTTCTGGGGATAGGGCATACCATGGGTGATGATGGTGCTTTCCAAAGCCACGACAGGCTTGCCCTGGCTGCGGGCAGATGCGACTTCGGCGGAATAGAGGATGTCAATCACAGGGGTGGTTCTCCGGATACGTAAGTTGCGGCAGCGCGCAGCGCAGAGGCGAGCGCGTGTTCGCGGTCCTCGCCTCTGGCTTCTGCTGCGATATGGGCTGCCATGAAAGTGTCGCCAGCGCCCGTCACCCGCGCCACGGTGACCCGGGGAGGCACTTGGGTGCATGCACCGCTTGCATCTGCTTCGGTTGCGGATTTCCCGCCGTCTGTCACAAGAACGCGGGCCGCGCCTCGGGCCAGCAAGGCCTCGGCCGCGGCGGCGCTTTCGTCGAACACATCCTGACAGAGCAGACCTGCCTCTTCGAGGTTCACATAGAGCGTTCCCCGCGCATGGCTCAGGAAAGGACGCAGTCGTTCCGCCTTGCCAGGGGAGGCTGGCGCCACGCGCAAGTCGGCGCGGGAAAAGGCCGGATGGGTGGCAATTTCATCGAGAAGCGCCAGCTTCAGGTTGCCGTCCAGCGCGATGGGACCCTCGAAGGGGGCTTCATTGGTTCCGAGGGGACCGGTGACCAAGGGACGCAGGATTTTGTCTCCGGCCGCTTCGAGAGAATGCGCATCGGCAATCGCCGCTGTCAGACCATTTGCGCCCTCGACGGCCATGTAGCGATCGGTGGGCAGATCCTCGGACCTGTAGAGATGATCCGTGATCAGGCCGAGATGGCCGCAGGCCAGAACCAGTTCATCGCCTTCGGCATCCCTGCCAACAGCACTCAATACCGCGGGCTTCATCCCGAAGCGGGCCAGCGTCATGGCAATATTCATCGCCACGCCCCCGGGCAGCCGCGTAATCCGCCCCGGCATGTCAGCGCCGTGCTGCATATCTGAGGTGCAGCGGCCGATAATGTCCCAAAGGACGGAACCAACGCAGAGGATATCGGGGGTGGAGCGGGAAGCAGGCTGTGTCATGTCGTCCTCTTGCCGCCTTTCGCGCGGCCCCGCAAGCCTATTCCGGAGCAGCAAAGGTCAGGGCGGCCCAGTAGGTCTCCCAGAGGGCTTCGGAACCGTCGGGCGCAGGTGAGAATGCCACTGAATCTAGCAGGTACTGGTGGCCGGGGCTCAGGTCGATGTGAACCTGCCCTTGGTCATCGGTACGGTGCAGCGTGTGGCTGACATGGCCCTGATCGTTCTTGTCGAACACCGATACGGGCGCATGCGTCTGGAGAATACCGTCCAATCGCAATTCCACTGTCATCACGCCTGTGAAGTTTTGATCATACGGGTTTGAAATTGCGGTGAACTCCGTCTTCATGCCAAGCGTGACATCCGCGCCGGCGCCGCTTCCGACGGCGATGAGGGCCTTGGCGTGGCGGGTATAATTCTCCTTGAAAGTCTCGACGGGCAGGCCGAGTTCGCGGTGCCGATCCAGGATATCGGGCCGTCCTTTTTCCTGAACGAACCGTCGAAACTTCTCCAACGTGGTATAGGTGATGGTACTGGGCATCGTCTCATGTACGACCGTCACCAAACCATCTGTAAACCCGTCGCTCTGAAAGGCAGGAAAGTCCCCGATCCGCCCGGAATAATTGAAGGTTTCTCCTGCGTGATGCACATCAAAGCGCGCAGTGCTATTGGGAATGTACGGAAGTTTCATCCCGGAGAACATTTGGCCATTGCGCAATTCGGCTGTCACTGAACTGTTGGGGGGAAAGGCATAAGGTGCCGCGTCAATCCAGAACTCATGGGCCAGAGCCGGTAACGCCATGATGATGGATGCGAAAGAGAAGAGGATGCGAAGGGTATTCATGCGGTTTTTTCTATTTTCCTTCAGGCGGCTCTGCGCCGTTTTTCGCGTTTTCGCGATGGCTTTTTTTGTCGCCCCTTTCGGCTTCGGTATCTCTGGCGCTCAGGGGCATGAACTCACACCCACCATCATCGACTTTCGGGTGATTGACGCCCAGATTGCCATGCGGATTCGCATGAACCTAGAGGCATTCGCAGCGGGGATGGATCTTGACGCAGTTGTGAACACCGACAGCGCCGAGCAAGCGGAGACCTACCGGGAGCTTCGGCTGCTGGCGCCCGAGGATTTGCAGCCGATTGCACGTAATTTCGCTGCGGACTGGCTGCCGTCAGTGAGGATCGAGGCCAAGGACAGTCTGCCGCTGCGGCTGCAGGATCTTGAGTTGGAGCCGGTCGGAGACCCAGAGATCCCGCGGGCGACCATTCTGCTTGTCTCCGCTGACCTCCCAGAGCGCGCGCAGCATTTGACACTCAGCTGGCCCGAAGGGGCTGGCGGGCTGGTGCTGCGCCAGCATGATGTGGAAAATCCCTACACAGGCTATCTGCTGAGCGGGGAAACCACGCCTCCGATTGCGATCACGGGGGGCGCTCAATTGACGGGGTGGGAGGCCTTTGTCCGTTATATCCCGGTGGGGTTTGACCATATCCTGCCGCAGGGGTTGGACCATATCCTCTTTGTCCTCGGCTTGTTCTTCTTCAGCCTGCGACTGCGGCCGTTGCTGTGGCAGGTCAGCGCCTTTACCCTGGCGCATACACTCACCCTGGGTCTGGCAACGCTGGGGTGGATCCAGGTCGCTCCAACGATTGTAGAGCCTTTAATTGCGGCATCCATCACGTTGATTGCATTGGAGAATATATTCGTTCGAAAGTTGCACCCCTGGCGGCCAGTGGTGGTATTCGGTTTTGGGTTGCTACATGGCCTGGGCTTTGCTTCGGTGCTCGGTGACTTCGGCCTCCCGGTGGCTCAGTTTATCCCTGCGCTTCTCGGTTTCAATGTCGGAGTTGAGCTGGGGCAGCTCACGGTGATCGCCATTGCCTATGTCGCGTTGGGATACTGGTTCGGAAACCATCCCAAATACCGTGGCAGAGTGGCTATTCCCGCGTCTGCGACCATTGCGCTGATCGGTGCCTATTGGTTTGTGGAAAGAGCATTCCTTTGACCAGAGATCATGATAGGCACAGCATCTTTCACCGCGCCCATCTCAAAAGTCAAAGGAAATCAAACCATTGCAAGTTGAAGTGATTTCAGGGCCGCGACAGGATCATCTTCGCGCCAGATCTCCTCGCCAACTGCGAAAAAGTCCGTAAAGGGGGCAAGAGAGCGCATGGTGTCCTGTGTGAGCCCGCCTTCTGCAACGATCGGAACTTCGATCATCTCTGACCACCACTGAAACAGCTCCGGTTCGGCGGTGGCGCCGTCACCCAGACCAGATGCGCCGACCGGGCCGAAGCATACGTAGTCTGCACCGGCCTCTCCTGCGGAAATGCCTTCGTGACGGGAGGCGCCACAAAAACAGCCGACGATTGCGTCCGGCCCCAGCGCTTTTCGCGCAGTACGCACCGATTTGGACGCTTCGGTGAGGTGAACCCCGTCCAAGCCAAGCCGTTCCGCCAAAATCAGATGGTCTGAGATCACCAGTGCGATATCTCGGGAATGCGTCACTTCGCGCAAAGCGTCTGCGGCTCGGCTGAGCGTGTCTTCGTCACGGCTGACCAGATCCAAACGGACGCAGGCGACCTCAATCTTGTCCAGAACGCGCGCCAGTTGCCCGGGGAATTGCCCCAGTTCAAAGCTTGGGGGCGTGACAAGGTAGATCTGCGGCTGCTCCGGTGTCTGCTCTGGGCTGTCCATTGGCGGGGCTCCTGTTGGCATGATTGGCGGGTATTTACCGGAAATCCCGCTCAACGCAAGGATCACGGGCGGATAGTGGCGATAATATGTCACCCGAGGCTTGCCCCATGCGGGCGCAACCAGTAAGGCAAATGCGGTTTTTCCGGAGTTTCCCATGCCAACTGACACCCCACAACCTCACTTTGTGCTTGTTCGTCCCCAAATGGGCGAGAATATCGGTGCTGCGGCGCGCGCGATGTGGAATTTCGGCCTGGATCGGATGCAGATCGTTGCACCGCGTGATGGGTGGCCCAATCCAAACGCGGTTGCCATGGCGTCCGGCGCCGGACGGCTTCTGGACGAGGCGCAGCTTGCCGAGGACCTGCCGGAGGCGCTTGCGGACTGTACCTATGTTTTTGCCACCACGGCGCGTCCGCGCGAGCTGACCAAACCGGTTTTCAGCCCCGAAGGCGCCATGAAGAAAGCCGCGCAACTCATTGCACAAGGGGAGAAAGTCGCAGTCCTGTTCGGGCCTGAGCGTTCGGGGTTGGAAAATGACGACGTTGCCCGCGCCAATGCGATCATCACCGTTCCCGTCAACCCCGAATTTGCGTCGCTCAACCTCGCACAATGCGTGTTGCTGGTCGGATACGAGTGGCGCCGCCAAACCCAGACCGTTGCTGAGGAAACCTTTGAGCTCGGCAAGTCGGAATGGGCCACGGGGCAGGAGATCGAAGCCCTCGTCCGGCATTACGAAGAGCGCCTGACCGATGCGGGATATTTCTTTCCCCCCGAAAAAGCACCCGGCATGAAGACCGTATTCCGCAATCTATGGAGCCGGATGACGTTGACCCGGGCCGATGTGCAAATGCTGCACGGCATCATGCGACAGATGGTCCGTTGGAAGGAGCACGGCGAGGACTAACTCCTGCTGGACCTTTTGAAACACAGACCCTAGCGTCCCGCCAGATGAAGATGTGAGGCCAAGATGAGCAACCGCACAATATTTGAGGAAGTCTCCTCCGATGCGACCCAGCGTATCTCTCCAACGCCCGGGGGGATCGACAAGCGGCGAGGCGGTGCCCGCGGGGCCATCCGTGTCTGGTTGGCGATGCTCTTTCTGTGCGTCGTTGCCATGATCGTTGTGGGCGGTTTGACCCGTCTGACGGACTCGGGTTTGTCGATCACCGAGTGGCGCCCGATTGCCGGGGCCTTGCCGCCGATGACCGAAGCCCATTGGCAGGAAGAGTTTGAGAAGTACCAGCAGATCGACCAGTTCCAGGTGATGAACAGCTGGATGGAACTCTCTGATTTCAAAAAGATCTATTGGTGGGAATGGGGCCATCGTCAACTGGGTCGTGTGGTCGGTATCATCTGGGCTGTTGGCTATCTCGGGTTTTTGGCCACGCGCAGCATTCCGGCAGGATGGTACGGTCGGCTCCTGTTGCCGGGGGTATTGGGCATGGCGCAAGGCGCGATCGGGTGGTGGATGGTGTCGTCCGGGGTCACCCAGGGCGAGGGCATGACCTCTGTTGCATCGTATCGCCTGGCCACCCATCTGGGCCTTGCCTTTGTGATCCTTGGCTATCTCACCTGGTTCTTCTTCCTGCTGGCGCGGGAAGAGCGGGATCTGATGCAGGCACGGCGCCTGAAAGAGGCCAAGCTATTTGGCATGGGCACCGGGCTGCTGCATTTTGCCTTCCTGCAGATCCTGATCGGCGCATTGGTGGCTGGTATTGATGCGGGGCGATCCTACACGGATTGGCCACTCATGGGGGGGCAGATCCTTCCACCGCGCCCTTTCATGATCGATCCGATTTGGAAAAACTTCTTTGAAAACCCGGCCCTGGTGCAGTTTGTTCACAGGGTTTCGGGCTATCTTCTGTTCATCTTTACCATCGTGGTCTGGGTGCGGGGGCGCCGCAGCGCTCATGCGACGACAAGGTTCGCCTTCAACGCTGTTCTCGCCGCGATGAGCGTGCAGGTCGCCATTGGGATTGGGACAGTTGTGACCGCTGCGCCGGTCGAGATTGCCATTGTGCATCAGGCAGTTGCCGTGCTTGTCTGGGTGCTGATCCTACGGGCGAGATTTCTCGCGGGTTACCCAATTCCGACGCTTATCAAGAGGCACTGATGACATGAGCTCTTATGATGAACTGATTGCTTTTGAACGTGAAACGCAGGCGTTGTCCCAAATTTCAGGGCGCTTGGGCTGGGATCAGGAGACGGTTATGCCGCGGGGGGCTGCTGCGCAGAGGGGCGAAGAAATGGCCGCACTGGAGGGGGTGCTGCATGCGCGCCGCGCAAGCCCCCGGGTCGCCGAACTTCTCGAACACGCAGAAGCACCCGATGACGCAGGCGCTGCGCAATTGCGCAACATTCGACGGGCCTATGACCGTGCGGTCAAGGTCCCCGCAGCGCTGGCCAGCCGGATTGCACGTGTCACATCCGAGGCGCAGGGAAAATGGGCGCAGGCGCGCGCCGATGAGGACGTCGCCGCCTTCCTCCCGGTGCTGAGCGAAGTCGTCGCAATGAAGCGGGAGGAAGCGCAGGCCCTGGCCGCCGACGGTGACCCATACGATGCCCTCATCGAGGATTACGAACAGGGTACAACGTCTGGGGAAATAGCGAAAATTTTTGACGCAATGCGTCCAGGCCTGGTGGACCTACGGGCCCGGGTTCTGGATCAACAAAGGCCTGCGGCTCTGCGCGGCGCGTTTGATGAAGATCTGCAAATGGCGCTGGCGGGAAAAATTGCCGAAGCCTTTGGGTATGATTTGCGCCATGGACGCGTTGACAAAGCCGTTCATCCGTTCAGTTCCGGCAGCGGTCTGGATGTCAGGATCACCACACGGACAAATGTCGATGATCCGTTCAATTGCCTCTATTCCACGATCCACGAAGTAGGCCACGCGGCCTACGAGCAAAATATCGACCGCGCATTCCTGCTGACGTCTATCGGGCGCGGGGTGTCCATGGGGGTTCACGAAAGCCAGAGCCGGATCTATGAAAACCAGATCGGCCGCAGCCGTGCCTTTACCGGATGGCTGTTCCGTGAGATGACAGAGACCTTCGGAGACATCGGCGTCCAAAGCGCAGAGGCGTTTTACGCTGCCGTCAATTCGGTTCAGAATGGCTACATTCGCACAGAGTCAGACGAATTGCAGTATAATCTGCACATCATGCTCCGGTTCGATCTGGAGCGTGCCTTGATGCAGGGGGATCTGATGGTCGAGGATCTGGAAGCCGCCTGGAATGACCGGTTCCACGCGGATTTCGGATATGAAGTCGATAGACCGTCAAACGGCTGCCTTCAGGATGTCCACTGGTCGGTGGGCCTGTTCGGGTATTTCCCCACTTATTCACTCGGCAACGTCTATGCCGGATGCCTACACGAGGCGCTGCGTCAGGATGTGACCGATTTGGACACGCAGCTCAGTGTTGGTGACACATCAGGGGCAACGGGGTGGCTTCGCCAAAACCTGCAAAAATTCGGCAGCCTCCGGGAACCGCAGGATACTATCGCACATGCGGCCGGTCGATCGCCGGATCATGGTCCTTTGATGCGCTATCTGGAGGCCAAATTCTCCGATATTTACAAGCTCTGATTGCCGTCTCTGGCCGTGATGAAAGCCCGAGCTGATGCAGGGTTTCTCAGATTAGAGCCATACGCTCCGCTCGTTCCGGATCAGGAAATGGCCGGTACAGGCCAAAATCTGCCGACGAAATCAACGCGCTTACATTGGCATAGAGACGTTCGACCTCTTCATCCTTTTCACCAAGAATACGAAAGGCCTGATCGAGCTGGGTCATGTCGGAAAATTCAATCTCGAGCAGGAAATCCTTGCAGGAATCGTTGGCTAGATTGAGCTTGCGGCGCAACAGACGCCAGCTGACAATGGCGGACCGATCTTTCAAATACGCCATCCATTGTTCAACGGCACTTGCAAAGGCAAGCGCTTTTGCCTCGTGCTGCAGGTCGATCTGACAGTGATAGAGGTTCATGATCCGCTCCTCCCGATATGATACGCATCCAGAGGAGAACTATCGCGCAAATAGGTGAGCGAAGCGTAAACAGAAAAGCTCCGCGCGGTGTCACAGCCGGGCGGAGCTTTGGTTTAGGAGTGGCGACTAAAGCGCTATTCTTCTTCGCCTTCCTCATCTCCACTATCAGCGATCCAAGCGACGGAGACAACTTCCTCGCCTTTTCCGGTATTGAAGATCCGCACACCTCCCGCTGATCTTGAGCGGAAGGAAATGCCATCGACAGGGACCCGGATCGATTGGCCCTTGGAGGTCGCGAGCATGATCTGGTCATCCAGATCAACCGGGAAGGATGCCAGCAGAGAGCCGCCGCGCATTGCCTTGTCCATTGCCGTCACGCCCATGCCACCGCGGCCACGCACCGGATAATCATGTGAGGATGACAACTTACCCTGGCCACCTGATGTTACGGTCAAGATCAGGTTCTCGGCTGCAGACATCTCCGCATACCGCTCCGGAGTAATCGTCGCGTTCTCATTGACCTCTTCGTCCGTTGTGCTGTCCGCGTCATCGGCAAGACCCGCAACGGCGCGCCGCATCTTCAGGTAGGCGGAACGCTCGTCCGAGGTCGCGTCAAAATGTCGGATGACGGACATGGAAACAACTTCCTGGCCATCGCCGAGTTTGATACCACGCACGCCGACAGAGTTCCGGGAGTTGAAGACGCGCACTTCGGTTGTCGGAAAGCGAATGGCCCGCCCGGTATTGGTGACAAGCATGATATCATCGTCTTCGGAACAGATCCGCGCGTTGATCAGCTTGGTCTCCGCGTGATCGTCCTCGAACTTCATGGCGATCTTGCCGTTCCGCATCACATTCGTGAAGTCCGACAGTCGGTTACGCCTGACTGTTCCAGCAGATGTGGCGAACATGATCTGCAGATCCTGCCATTCATCCTCATTCCGATCGACCGGCATGATCGCGGCAATGGAGACGCCAGGCGGGATTGGCAGAATGTTGACGATCGCCTTGCCTTTTGCCGTCCGCCCGCCCTGAGGAAGACGCCATGTCTTCAGCTTGTAAACCATGCCGTCGGTCGTGAAAAAGAGAAGCTGCGTGTGGGTGTTCGCCACAAACAACGTGGTCACCACATCTTCTTCTTTCGTCTGCATGCCCGACAGGCCTTTGCCGCCCCGTTTTTGCGCACGGAAGTCAGCCAGAGGTGTTCGTTTTATGTAGCCCCCCGAGGTCACGGTCACAACCATGTCTTCCCGTTCGATCAGATCCTCATCGTCCATATCTCCGGACCAATCGACGATTTCGGTGCGTCTTGGGACGGAGAAACTCTCACGAACTTCCCGCAGTTCATCGGCAATTATGCCCATGATCCGCTCACGAGATGAAAGGATTTCCAAGTATTCCTTGATCTTTGCAGCGAGTTCTTCAAGTTCATCGGTGACTTCTTTGACACCAAGCTGGGTCAGTCGCTGAAGGCGCAGTTCTAGGATCGCACGGGCCTGAACCTCTGACAGATTATAGGTCCCGTCGTCGTTCATCGTATGGGTGGGATCGTCGATCAGTCGAATGTAGCCCGCGATATCGGAAGCAGGCCATTTCCGGGTCATCAGTTTCTCGCGCGCAGTCGCCGCATCGGCCGAGGAGCGGATCGTTGCGACCACCTCGTCGACGTTGGACACGGCCACGGCAAGACCACAGAGAACATGGCTGCGCTCACGGGCCTTCCGCAGGTTGAACGCGGTCCGTCTCGCGACAACATCCTCCCTGAAGTCTATGAAAGACGTCAGGAAACGGCGCAGAGTAAGCTGCTCGGGACGGCCCCCATTCAAAGCCAGCATGTTGCAGCCAAAGGAGGTTTGCATCGGTGTAAATCGATAAAGCTGGTTCAGGACGACTTCGGCGGTGGCATCACGTTTCAGTTCCACGACCACCCGGACGCCGTTTCGGTCAGATTCATCCTGAACATGCGATACGCCTTCGATGCGCTTCTCTCGCACCTGCTCGGCGATCTTTTCGATCATGGACGCCTTGTTCACCTGATAGGGAATCTCATCCACAACAATCGCGTAGCGGTCTTTCCTGATCTCCTCGACGCGGGTTTTGGCGCGTATGATCACGCTGCCTCTTCCCTCGAGGTAGGCCTTGCGGGCACCGGAGCGACCAAGCATCACGCCCCCGGTCGGAAAGTCGGGTCCGGGGACATAATCAATCAGTTGTTCGCTGGTCAGATCCGGGTCGTCAATCAGCGCGAGTGTGGCGTCGACGACCTCGCCAAGGTTGTGCGGCGGAATATTGGTCGCCATCCCGACGGCGATACCACCGGCACCGTTGACCAGCATGTTGGGAAAACGCGCGGGCAGGACAGTGGGTTCCTTGTCCTTGCCGTCATAGTTGTCCTGAAAGTCGACGGTTTCCTTTTCGATATCCGCCAGCATGAAGGCCGCGGGCTTGTCCATCCGAACCTCGGTGTAGCGCATCGCAGCCGCGTTATCGCCATCCATCGAGCCAAAGTTGCCCTGACCATCAAGCAAGGGCAGGGACATCGAGAAATCCTGAGCCATCCGTACCAGAGCATCATAGATCGCGCTGTCGCCGTGGGGGTGATATTTACCCATCACGTCCCCAACAGGGCGGGCGGACTTTCGATAGGGCTTGTCGTGGCTGTTGCCGGTCTCGTGCATGGCATAGAGAATGCGGCGGTGAACCGGTTTCAGACCGTCCCGCAGATCCGGAATTGCACGGCTGACGATAACCGACATCGCATAGTCGAGATACGAAGTACGCATCTCGGATTCGATGGAAACGGACGGCCCATCATAGGCCGGGCGTTTCGGGGGAGTTTCGTCCGCATTTTCAGGGGTTTCCGGCGTATCACTCACGTTGGCTGCCCGCTTTTCTTGTTTATCTATATGTTGTGGGAGCACCTTATCAGACTGCGTATATGACGTGCAAGCAAGCAGCCTGCCTTTGCTTGGCAGCCGGCGGGTATATCTGATAACAAACTGATTTAGTTGAAAATTTACTCCGGATATCTAGGCTGATTGCATCGATCAGTGAATGGAGAACCAAAATGGACTCATCTGAAGCCGAATTGATGCTGCGAGGGTATGGCCTCACGACTGCGGAATTCATCTATCATATGCCTGATTTTGCGCATGTCCTGAATGTTTTTGTTTGGCAGGAATACGATCTGGCACCGGATCATCCCCGGCTGCTGTCCTTTATCGATTTTTGGAAGGAGGAAATCGAGGGGCCGTTGCGTCAGGTGCGATTTTCACATCGCAAGAGGGTGTCGAGCGGAGAGTGGTGTAATCTGACTGGCGAGTTTTATATCAACTGACCCAGTGCCAGTAATTTTCCTGGGCGCTCTTGGCCTGTTGCGAAACCTGTGACACAGTTCCGTCAAAGGGGGCTACGGCTGCACTGTCGTTACCTCAAGTATGAGGAGCAAGTCAATGATTTTCAACGAATACCCTGATCGGGAAATGCTGGCTATTTCGGTTGCGAACCGGATCGCGGGGGATCTCAAAAGCCACCTTCTGCGCAACAGTCGCGCGACGATCGCGGTCGCCGGCGGAACCTCGCCGGGTCCGATATTTGACGATCTTTGCGCTGCAGAACTTGATTGGGCCAATGTCTGCGTGATGGCCTCCGATGAACGATGGGTGCCCGAAGACAGTGACCGGTCCAACGCCCGGTTGATCCGTAACCGGTTGCTGACGAACCGGGCTGGTGCTGCGGAATTCTTGCCGTTCTATATGGCGGGGCTCAATCCTGATGATGCGGTCGAGCCGCTGTGCGAAAAGGTCAGTGCGCAGGGCAATTTGACGGTGGCGTTGCTGGGCATGGGGGCGGATATGCATACGGCCTCGCTGTTCCCCGGAGCAGCGAATTTGTCGGCCGCCCTGTCCCCCGACGCTCCTGAAGTGGCCGTCGTCCGCCCGGACAGCCAACCGGAGGCCCGCATAACGCTGACCGCGCGGGTGCTGGACGCCGCCATGGCAAAGCATCTGGTGATCTTCGGTGAGGAGAAGAAAGAGGCGCTGGATCGGGCGTTGAAACTGCCCCCGGAAGACGCACCGATCCAGGCAGTCCTGTCCGGGTGCCAGGTTCACTGGGCCGTGTGAGGGTTCACTGGTCCAGGTGAGGGTGCGGTGCAGAAATCTGTGGGGTCAGCGAATTTCCGTAGCCCTGTCGAGGTCAATAAACTGTTGCCGCAGGCTGTCAGGAATAGGGTAACCCTCCGTTCCGTCAGCGGTGCGAAACACCATGACGCCTTGCATGGTTGCGCGAAGGTCGCCGGACCAGATTTGTTGTTCGATCACATAGGATGTACGCCGAAACGACAGAACTCTGGCCGTGGTGATATAGGTTTCGCCTATAACCATCTCTTTAATATAGTGAATGTCTGCATTTCTCACCACATGCCGGGGTTGGTCGAGCCCCTCAAAATGGTGGCGGAAGAAACTGTTGTAATACTCAACGCGCAGGGCCTCGAACCAATCGAGGTAGGCTTTGTTGTTCACATGCTGCAGTATGTCGATCTCGGAAAATCGCACGCGGTCTGCCATGGCCATTGGCACCGGGGTCGGCAGGCCTTGGGCGCGTTGTTCGTCTGGGCTTAGCGGGGTGAGATATCGGAGATCCATAGGCCCCTGCCGTAAGCCTCTATTCCGGTTTGTGCAACGATAATCTGGCGAAGAACCGACCTGCTGCACCCGCCGCCGTCGTCAGAGTGATCGTTTGAACGAGTGACATCATGCGGCATCTTGGCCTTCGGTCAGCACAGGCTTTGGCCAGGTGAAGACGAATTCCGTTCCCTGACCACTGCCATCGGAAATAACCCGGATATCATGTCCAAGGATCGTGAGATGTTTTTTGACGAAGGCCAGGCCCATGCCGCTGCCTTCGACCTTGTCGCGAGATTGAAGCGTTTTGAATAGGCCAAAGATCAGATCATGGAATTTCTCCGGTATACCTGGTCCGTTGTCTTTTACATGAATAGTGTAGTGGCCAATGCTGTCGTGCAAGGACACATATATCTCGCCCTGGGCCTTGTCGTTGTGTTTGATCGCATTGCCAATCAGGTTGAGCAGAACGGTTCTCAGGGGCAGGAAATTCAACCGCGCGGATTTGAAGTCGTCAGAAAACGTCAGCGATATTTGTTCGGAGGACTCCACCAGTTTCTCCAAATCTTCCACGATTGCGGTGCCATCGACGATCTGCCGTGACGGATCAAACTCGATGGATCCAATCCTTGAGTGAAGCAACAGATCATCCAGCAGGCGTGCCATCCGTTGTATGCGCGATTTCATAAAAAACATGTGTTCGCGGGTGTCATCTGTCAGCAGGCCATCCAGGTCTTCTTCTAACCACGTCGCGGCATGTGAAATGACCCGCAGGGGGGCTTTGAGGTCATGCGAGGCGACATATGCAAATTCCTCCAGTTCGCTGTTTGACCGGTTGAGGCGCTCGATCAGAGACTTGGCCTCATCTTCCAGCGCGATGCGCGCGGTCACATCCCGCATCACTGCAACAAACAATGGCGGATGCTGGTCGGGGAGCGGGCTGATCAGGACCTCCAGTGTGACTTCCTGCCCGAACCGGTTGTGCCGGGCGCAGAGTTTGCCGCGCCCCAGAGCCTCGGATGATCCGGTCGACAGAAATGTGGTGATTTCGCTGTGCAATTCGCCCCAGGCCTCCGGGGATACGAAATCGGACAACTTGACGCCGGTGATCTCTCCTGCCGGGACTTCAAACGCGGTCTGAAAGGACAGGTTGCAATTGAGAATGGCCCCGTCGCCGTCAATAACCGCCAAGCCGTCGAGGACCGCATCATAGACCATTCCGGCATGAGCCTCCTGCTGGTGTAGCCGGTCAATCAGGTGCCGAAAGCTCCTGGCAAGATCTCCGACCTCATCCTGCAAGGAAACGGGAAGAACCGGATCGAGCCCGCCATTGGCGGCGCTGACAATATCCCGGCTCATGTCGATCATTGGAGCGAGCGCCCGTTTCAGACCGGCCTGCGTGTATCGCGCCGCAGCAATAATGAGCAACAGGCCCAGCGCAAACAGCTGCAGGGTCGAAACCGGCAGCGTATGCCCGAAAAAAAACCTCGGCTTGATCAGGGTGAAGTGAACCCGATGGGTGTTATGGCTCAAGCGGTCAAGCTGAGTTGTGAGGTAGTCGGTGCCGTCTTTCGATATCCACGTCATGCCTGTTTCCGCACGCTCGACCCGGTTTGCAACCTCGCGGGGAAGGGAGGTCGGCGTGTCGAAGGTGAATTCGCCCTTCTGTTGGTCGGAGTGCCATGCATAGGTGCGGCCGGAAGAGTAGGACAGCAGGAAGTCTGCCGACAAATCCAGTGGATCAAAGGTCGCAGCGTTGTGGGAAATCAGATCCGTATCTATCGCGATAAAGCCGAACGGCATCCCATAGGCATCGAATACGGGGACCAGCGTGCGGTAAACGAGATTAAGAGGGGTCTGACGGCCATGGATCTCGCGCTCGAACGCGGGCTGGCCGATGTATACGCCGCCTTGGCCAAGGTCGGCAGCTTCCTGGAAATAGGGCTCTCCTTCTTCAGAGCGGAGCTGGTCTTCGGCAAGGCGGACCAATTCTGCGCCTTCTTTCCTGACGCGAACGATTTCACGGCCCCCATTCGCGATGCCGACGAACAGAATTTCGATATAGTTCGGTCGCAGGGCGTGAAATGACGTGAAGACCGTCGCGAGCCGATCTGACCATTCCTCGGTGCTGTCACCACTTTTCGGGTCAATTCCGTTATTTGACGCGGCGCGTACAAGCGCCGACACCGGAGGCATGTTGGCCAGAATTCTGGCATCAGAGACGATAGCCCCGGTCGCGTTGACGGTCGCCCTGGTCACAAGATTTGCAACTTCAACGAGGTCCGACGCGGTTTTCCGGGTTTCCAGGCTGTGGGAAATCAACGCGCTCGCCAGTGTCAGGACGACAACGGCCACAACCGTGGTAGAGACTGCGAGCTGCGATACGCGGTGTTGCAGAGAGTTGGATTTTCCAAAGACCATATTGGGCTCGCTGAAACTGCACGCCCTGAATGGTCACATGCGATCTTTCCTTGCTATGTATCTATGGTCGGCCCGGTGAGATAACAGGCAGTTAATTTCCCCATGCACGCCCCGGTTTTTACGGTCGCATATCGCTCCGGCGCGGAGGCCTGCCTCGCGCCTGGCGGGGGCAGGCCGTTGCCGGAGGCGAAGGCGCGAAACCGGACGCTAGCCCCTGGCCCTGCCCGGGCCATATTCAGCAAAGCCTGCGAGCACCTCAGCCATTTCAGCATCACTCAGAAGGCGTGGCGTTCCAATGGACAGGCTTGCCACATAGGCCTGGGCCAGGGTTTCCAATTCCCTCATGCGCCACATGGCCTTGTCCAGGGTCTCGCCACAGACAACCGCACCGTGATTTGCCATCAGACATCCCGTCCGGTCCGCCATGGCGCGGGTGATATTGTCAGACAAGGCCTGCGAGCCGAACAGGGCATAGTCGGCCAGGGGCACATCGGTCCCCCCAAAGGCCGCCACCATATAGTGGCAGGCCGGGATCGGGCGGTGGGACATCGCCAGCACGCTGCAATACACGGGGTGTGCGTGAACGACGGCATGCATCTCCGGCTTTGCGTTCAGGATCGCGCGATGGAACGGCCATTCGGTCGAAGGTTTCATCTGTCCCGGTTCCGGCGGGCTGTCATCGAGAGGCAGCCGGACGATCAATTCCGGGGTCATCTGAGCGTAGGGAACCCCCGAGGGGGTGATCAGAAAACCGCCGTCAACCTGTACCGAGATATTGCCTGATGTCCCCTGATTCACCCCGCTTCTGTTCAGCTCCAGGCAGGCCGCAATGATGGCTTCGCGGGTCTCAAAACTGTCTGGCGAAAGGCTCATGTGGTGCTTCACTTTTCGTACTGCGACTTTGCGTCAATGATACCGGGATTGTGGTCGAAGGGACAGGAAAGAAGGGCAGGGGTGTTCAGAGCAGCCTGCAGTTCCGTTTTCCCTGTGCCTTGATATCCGATGTGATCTCATTGCAGCCGCAGGGTCAATCGGCAGCGCCGACCTCATGCAGTCGGCGGGACACGCGCAGTTTGACCTCTGAAGGCTCGTCTCCGAGCGCCTGCACCACCTGCTCAAGCCTGCTGCGCGTTCCATGCAGCTGATCCAGCAGCGACATGATGATGACCAGTGCGTCTTCGTTCACTTCGAAATCGTCGGTCAGCTCACACAGGAGGGTGATCCGTCGAATATCCAGCGTGCGATACCGTGGACCATCTGACGTCTGAACCGGAGAAATGATCTGCAAACGCTCGAAATAACTCAGTCGCTCGGGCGTCAGGGAGGTGACTTTCTCAATTACCTGTTCCGGGGCGTAGGACTTGGTCATGAGGTCTCCTTTGCGGCCCGAGGGTCATAGGCGTGGTTTGCCTTCCAGTCTGTCATGAACCGCCTCAGCTCGTCGTCGATCTCGGGTGGGCTGACAATCACCAGTTTTATCCTCTGGTCCCCTCTGCCGCTGCGCCCCTTGATCCCACGTCCCTTGAGGCGCAGCACCTGACCGGAGCTGGCGCCGGGGGGCACCGAGACGTTTACGGTGCCTGCGATCGTTTTGACGGGCACTTTGCCGCCAAGGATCGCTTCGTCGATGGAAATCGGCAGAGACACCACGATATCATCGCCGTCGCGCTCGAAATCCGGGCTGGGGCTTACGTCCAGAGTGATGAAGGCATCGCCGGGCTGGCCGCCGCCGACGCCCTTTTCGCCCTTGCCGCGCAGGCGGATGGTCTGCCCGTCGCGCACGCCCTCGGGAATGGTGACCTCCAGCGCGGCGCCATCCGGCAGGGTGATCCGAGTCTTCGCCCCGCGTGCGGCATCCAGAAAGGACACCGATAGGCGATATTGCGTGTCCTGTCCCTGGCGATCCTGCGACCAGCCCCGGCCGGATCCCTGGCCCATGCCCGAAGCGCCTCGGCTCCGGGCGAAGTTGGCGAAGAAATCGTCGGCGTCAAACCCTTCATCGAACGGGTCGCCCCCCGATCCGCTGCGGCTATGTGATGTATAGGGGTTTTGCGCCCGTCTTGCTTCGTCCCGGTAGTAGCCCCTGGGGGCCTTTTCCGCCCCGGTCGCATCAATTTCTCCGGCATCGAACCGGCGACGTGTCTCCGGATCCTTGAGCAAGTCATAGGCGCGGCCTGCATCCTTGAAACGCGCCTCTGCGGCCGGATCATCCGGGTTGAGATCCGGATGATTTGCCCGGGCCAATTTGCGATATGCTTTTTTGATCTGGTCCGAGGTTGCGTCCTTGGTCAGGCCAAGCGCGGCGTAGGGATCTGGTGACATTTCTTGCTCCGCAGTTGAGACATTATCTATCCGTCGCGGACAAAATTGCAATGCTGGGTGCCTGCGAAACCCGCCGGCGGGTTCCTGTGGTTTTCGAGGTTTATCCGACCAGCCGAAGCGGGGTATGGCCCTGCGGATCCAGGGATGCGTCGTTTAGTCGCCGCGTCAGGCGCAGAACAACTGAAAGGGCTTGTGCCTCTTTTTTCGACAGGAGCCGCCGGGCGGCGGGGTAGGCAAGCGAGAGCTCTTTGGTCCTGAGGCCCGGGCAGAGCGCCATCACTTCGCAGCGCCCGGCCGCTCCGAGCCGATGCAGCGCCTCCGGACCGGGGTACAGCGTCTCAACCGGCAGGCCATTCGCCAGGATGACCTGATGCCGGCCAGTCAACAGGCTGACATACTCCACGCTCTTTCTGCCCTGCATTTCCCGAATGCGTGCAAGCGCGATCAGCCCCTTGGCCGGGGCGAGTACCTCTCTCGTGCCAAACAAGAGGTCGCAGGCCGGACCCGCGACCAGAATGCGGTGATCCGGGGATAGCACTGTGTCCCGATGTGGTGTCTTCGCTCCGCTGAAACCGGCCCTGAGCAAGAGAGGCTTTGCAGCACCCCGCACCGTCAGATCCAGAGTACGCCGCCCGACCCAAAGGAGCGGAACGGCGCCGTTGTCGATTGTCTGCACGAGATCGCCGACTTTGAGATCGGCGACATCCACCTGGCCAGAGGGCGTCGTGATCAATGTTCCGGTGGCGAAACAGGGGAAATCATCAAAGTCCAGATGGCCATCATCGTCGCCACCGGGGCCGGCCGCTTCATCTGCCCGGGTGTATCTTACCCTTGCTGGCCCGTCGGGCACGCCGCCCAGATCGATGAGAAAGGGCTGGTTGTAAAGAATGAGATGTTCGTCCCCATCGCCTCGGCCCTGCTGGATATCGGGCTGGACACCGGAGCGCGGCACCACGACGGCGCCGGTGGAGTCGTAAATCGTGACGAACTGACCGTTCTCGAATTCGGTGCCTCCGGCGCGGACCTGTTCAACGACGACGGTATAAATATCACTCGCAGATCCGATCGCCTCGACGCCATTGACGATGACAACCCTGTTGGACCCGTTGCCGTATCCCGAAACTCTTGTGTATCGACCGATCTGGTCGCCTCGAAGTTCCAATGTCACTGTCGGCATGTTTCACGAACCTCGCACTCTGCACCTGCGCCGGATTCAAAACTGCGGGCGACGCATCCCGGTCTCTGCCGCTCGCTCAGAAAGCCGCGGCCAAAACGAAGTGAACAATGAGTTAACTCTGTAGCAATTCTGCTGCTCTGGGTCATGTAAATTCTGGCGCCGACCTCTGCATCGCCGCTCAATACAGGGATTTGCGTGCGGATGGCCATTGAACCGCCCCTGTTGCCGGAGTCGGCGGAGGGTTGGACAAATTGAAACGAGCCAGCCGTCAGGGTTATCCGGTTTCATTGGCGACTGCGCAAAACCTCAGGCACGGCGATGAGCCAGAGCGACACTGCAGCAAGACCAAAAAGCCAATGGCCGACCACCGTGAAAAGTACCGCGCCGGCGACGCCTCCGACGGCGAAGCACGCGAGTGTCAGGCTGTGCAGGGCCAGCTTTGGCCGCGCGTCCTGGCGGGCGGTTTCGGTTCCAAGCAAAGCAGCCAGTTCAATTCCGATGTCGGTTGCCATGCCCGACACATGCGTCGTCCGGACACGGGAGCGGGAAATCATGGTGGTCACCGCATTCTGGAACCCCATAATGAAGCTTAGCGCCACAACCAACAGCGTTTGCTGAACGCTCTGAGGCCAGACAAGCAGTATCGCCCCCAGAAGCAACAGAAAGAGGCCCTCGGCAAACACCGCCAGAGCGTATATGGACCGGAGCCGCCTGTGCTCTCCGATCTGTATGCTCACAGCGGCCAGGCCTGCGCCGAGGATGAACGCGATCACCAGTCCGGCAAAGGACAGAGCCATGAGGGTGCGTCCCTCGGCGATGTGATCGGCGAAGGCGGAAATGTTGCCTGTCATATTCGCGGTGAATGCGCCTGCAATCAAAAAACCGACTGCGTTCAGCGCACCGGCGATCGACGACAATAACCCGGCTAAAAACAAATCGATCGTATCGGTTCGATCCTCACCAACACGCACCAGCATCGCGTTCCTTTCCCAGGTTTGTCAGCGACCAGAGTAACGTCGGCCAGACCCGGCGGTAAAGCGGAAGCGGCCCGCAGGAATTCGGGTTTTCGGCGCCGACCGATACCTGGCTTGCTTTACCTGGCATCTTGCTGCTGATCCGCACAGGTTTTGGGCACTATATCCTGCCGGGGAAGGGGGCGTGCATATGTCATGTGTCTGGAAAGTGCGACACTGATCGCGCCCCGGTCCCGGCTTCGACACCCCTTTGGGGCGCGTCTCTGAAGCGGTCAAACGGCGTACCATGCTCCGTCGAATCGGAGCGGAGCCGGTCCTGATCCGGTCCGACAAAAATGCCCCAAACCGGCTATGGTTTTGCCACTTTGCCAGCACAGTGTGTGCGCATAGATAACCAAAGTATTAGCCAAGCAGTGGAAGATGCCGACCCAGCACCTGCGCGCGCCGGTGCCAACAGAGATCACGTCCTGATTGGAGCGTCTGCAGGTCTTTCAGCGGTCCGAAACCTGCAGGCTCTGTCCGTTTGAAAGAGCATACCCTATGCCCACAATTGATATTGTCCGGCTCGATGAAGACCCGCACCAAAGTGACTATGCCATTCGCGCCGACACATCCTCGCGCGGGGTCGATCTGGAGGGGGCGACGATCACCGCGACCTATGCGGACGGCACCAGCGAGACCCTCACCTGGCAGGCGCTGGACCCCTACACTACCGGCGGCGCGACCGGGTCAGACATTTCCATGTTCTACGGCTATAGTTGGCATGAGCTTTCCACGACCAAAGTCTTGACGTCGCTTGAGATTGATCTTGCGCCCGCGAACTCAGTCTTTGATACCACCCTTGCCTCTGACGATGACCCGCTGGGTGGGTCCACGCCCGGGTCAAAGAACGGCTATCCGTTCCAGGTGTCGTCTGAATACGAAGATATGGGCGGCAGCATAACGGCCGAGTATTCAGGGATTGTAAATCTTGCCGGACATCCCGCCGCCGGTGATCTCTATACGACTTTGACGATTGATTTCACCGGCCTGCCGGGGGGCGGTCTCCTCGGGGAGCTCGACTGGAACTCCGATATTGACACGATGACCGGCCCTTTCAACTGCGATCTTGTCGCCACGGATGACATTGTGGAAATCTCAGGCGATGGCTCGGAGATCCTGAATGTTTTGGGCAACGATGTGCGCATTGACGGCAGCAGCCTGACGATCACCCACATCAATGGTCAGCCCGTGGAAGTGGGCGGGTCGGTGACGTTGCCCAGCGGCGAAGTCGTCACCTTGAACCCGGACGGTACGCTGTCAATCGCGAACGACAGCACCGTGGATGAGGTCAATACGTTTTCCTACCGGGTGAGTGATGGTCTCGGCCATTCCGACGACGCCATCGTCAAGGTGAAGACGGACGTGTCCTCTCCCCCCTGTTTTGTCGCGGGCACGATGATCTCGACGGAATACGGTGCCGTTGCGGTCGAGGAGCTGGAAATCGGGACCTTGGTGTATACGCGCGATCATGGGATGCAGCCGCTGCGCTGGATCGGTCGGTCCCATCGTCGCGCGGAGGGGCAGAATGCGCCGGTGGTCTTTGCAGCCGGCGCCCTTGGCGATCATGACCGTGTCTGCGTCTCGCAAAATCACCGGGTCCTTGTCACGTCGGAGCGCGCAGAACTGCTGTTTGGCCAGGCCGAAGTCCTTGTAAAGGCCAAGTTCCTCGTCAACGATCATTCGATCCGGGTGGAGGCGAATGGCCGCGCAGTGACCTATGTGCATCTGCTCTTTGATCAACATGAAATTGTCCTCGGCAACGGGCTCGAAAGTGAGAGCTATCACCCCGGAGCCGAGACGCTCGATGCCTTCGACGTTGAAACCCGCGATGAAATTCTGAACCTGATGGCCGAGATCGGCGAGTATAGTCCGACGGCCCGTGTCGCGCTCAAATCATACGAAAGCCGACTGCTCTGTGTTGGATGAGCTGCGATCATGATCTGCGCCACAGCGCAATCTCGCCCGGTTCTGTGCAGGCAGACATTCGGTGAAGGAAGAGGCATGAACTTTGGGAGATCAATCTGGAGCGGGTAGCGAGAATCGAACTCGCGCGTTCAGCTTGGGAAGCCGTAAGTTGTGCGACATAAGATACTGAAAGTATTGAATTGCATTGATTGCTTCGGGAGAAATTTCGGGACTCGGCAACTTGAAACATGCTGAAATCGTTCATCGCGTCAGCCAAGTCCGTATCTAGAACATGGGCGTATCGCATAGTCGTTTCAATACTGGTGTGACCCAATAGCCTGCTTACCAGCTTCAGATTGCCGGTGGCACGAAGCATCCGTGTCGCGAAGGTGTGGCGCAGATCATGGAAGCGGAAGTCTTCAATCTCTGCCTTTCCCAGGGCGGCCCTGAAATCACCGAACAGATGACTGTTTTGCCTGATCCGTCGACGCTCCGGATTTTTCTCGTCGTCGGTTGAGCCTCCCCCTTTAAAGTG
>NZ_VCNK01000022.1 GCF_006265095.1 Phaeobacter sp. B1627 | reverse complement strand
AAGAAACTGTCCAAAGAGGCTTAAACACCCAGAACCAGATATAGGCGCTTGGCGCCCGAATGAACCGTGCGAAAGCCCGATCCCTGTGTTGCACCTGCCGATTAGCATGATGCTGTCGCCAGGACAAGGATGGCTCGCGCAACAAAGCCCGCCAGCACCTTCAGTCAATTTCATTCCATTTTGCGAACGGGCGGACTCCGAACACGTCCAGGCGCGGTTGAGCCTTAGGGCTTCTTTGGTCGAAGAACTTGCACACCCATCATGCGTGTACGGTCGGGGCTTTGAGGGAAACCGCGATGAGAGCCATGTTGGTAGGAAATGACAATATCGCCAACCTTACCCAAGCACGCGATCACATTTTTATAATTCGAGAAATAAGCGTCATTCTTCCTGAATGACGTGAAGCCAATCCCTGAAAAACTTTCTTCAATCGTCACTTCATCCAAATGGCTGCCCAACTCGTAGCAATACGGACCATAGGAATGATCCGGAACATCGGTCAAAACGATGAAGATTTTGACGACCGGAGAACGGGAGTCGTAATGGAACCCCCGAGTTTTCGTTACACCCTTGTTGATGTAGACATTTATATTCTCGAATTCCATACCGGGAATCGCACGGTCGATGACGTCTTTGACATAACCAGTTCTCAACCCCTCTTTGATCGCAGCAAGAGACGGGAAGATCCTATCGGCATTAAATACATCGACCAAACCGTCGTCGGCGCCACCGCGAACATGCAGCACTGCTTTGTCTTGGCCCGCACGCCCATTGTGTCCGCCTTTAATTTCGTCAACGCCGTCAATGATTACATCATCAAGCTCAGTGTAGATTTTTTTCGAAATATCATCTTTAACTTTTTCCAGAAAGTCGTTCATTTCGGATTGCGCATTCCGGGCAAGCTCGACAATGGTCTCGTCCCTAATGATACAAATTCCGTTTTGGCTCAGCGCATCTGAAATTTTTCTAACGTCGGGCGCCTGAGCGATGTCGAAGAAAACTTCGTCAGGAAGGGAGTTTTTTTTAATTGCAGTCAAAAGCAACTCATCATAGGCATTTTTTGTTCGATTGGCGATTGACTCAAATTTTGACATCACCTCCAATTGAGAGTTCAGGCGCACTTCAAGTGCATTCAGCCGTGAGTAAACATCGTCAATATCACTTCCTTGCTTAAGGCTTTTTCTAATCCCGCTCACGGCTTTCTTTAGGCTGGTGAAATCACGTTCAATTTTATTTGTCAATTTCCTCTCCTGCTTGTAACACATTGAACCGACATTCCCCAAGTGGCACGCCGTTTGACGTGAAGATCGCCTGAATCCGACCGTTGGACAAGCGTTTTTCTCCCTGAGCAACACCTGCGGTCGCGCAGGCTGCGGAACCTGAGCGGATCAGACCGCGCCCCCCGTTTACTGTCCCGACGGCGGTGTTTTTCAGCGCGGCGGACGGACCTGTCCTGCAGTTCTCGTTCAGTTTGGGCGGACGCTGTCGGGGCCCTGACGCCTTGGGACATGCATGGCACGCCCGAGTTGATCCTCTTCGATGGAGGTTCTGCCTTCAAGTCGATGCGCTTTCGCATGGCGGCTGAGGATCTCGGCGTGATGTGGGAAATGGCGATGAATGGTGTGCCGGAGAACCGCGGAACGATCGAGCGTGCATTCGGCAGCCTCCGGAGCGACTTCGCGCCGCGTCTGTCGGGGCACACGTTCTCCAGCATCATGGAGAAGGGCGATGCGGATCCCGAGAAGCGCGCAGCACTTACCCTGGACGACTTCACCTTCGCGCTGCTGCGTTGGGTGATCGACATCTACCACAACACGCCCCATCACGGGCTGGGCGGAGAAACCCCTGTGAAGGCCTGGCGTCGCCTGTCGAAGCTGCATGGCGTGTGTGATGCCGCTCTGGGCGCAATTTTCCAGGCAAGTGGTCTGCCCCTCTGAACAGAGCAGGCGCCGCCCCTGACGAGCAGCGCCGCTCCGGCAGGCATCAGGACCAGGGCTTTACCAGATACTTCTCGCCCGTCCGCATCGCGCGATAATCCATCACCGCCTCCTTCGTGAGCATGTCCTCCAATGAGACACGCGATTTATAGGGGCTGGCAAAGGTGGTGGTCAGGTTGTCGCGCACACGCTGCCGCATACGGCCCATTGTTTCTTGCCCGACGGACTGCAGGAAGGGAAACAAAAGCCACCCCGACAACGTCCAGCCGAACCCGTATGAGGGCGTCAGAACAGTGGGGCTTGTGTCCAGGCGGCCATAGATGAACATGCGCTTTGGTTGGTTGGAGCCATAGCGCGAGTATTCGCTCATCTCCTCGATTGCGACCCGCTCCATCGCTCTGAACGCCATGTCGACCTGCTTGCCGCCTCCGATCGGATCAAAGCCATAGAAGGCGCCGGTTTCCCGGATGGCGCCGCTCAGCTGATCCATGAAATCCTCGTCGGAGGAATTGACCACATGCTTGCTCCCGAGCCCCTTCAGCAGGTCCACCTGATCCCTCTTGCGCACGATGTTGACCAGCCCCATCCCGTCCTCCTGACAGATCCGTGTCAGCATCTGCCCAAGGTTGGACGCCCCGACCGTATGCAGAATGGCGTTCTGCCCGTCGGCTCTGGCATTTTCGACAAAACCAAGCGCTGTCATCGGGTTGACGAAGGCGCTGGCCCCTTCTTCGGCGGAATGATCGCCCAGGGGCAGGCACATTGAGGCATCGGAAAGACAGTATTGGCTGTAGGCATTACCGGGCACGCAAGAGACGCGCTGCCCCACAAGGGCCTGCGCGGTGTCGGTGTCGCCGGCCGCAACCACGGTGCCCGCTCCTTCGTTGCCGGCAGGGAGCTTCATGCCGTGGCGCGCCTTTGAGGCCGCGTTGGCGGCCTTTGGCATCTTGGCGACAAATTTGCCTCGCGTGTATTCGGCATTCTCGACATCTGCCCCGCCGACCAGAATCGCAAGGTCGGATGGGTTGATCGGTGCGGCTTCCATTTTCACCAGAACCTGATTGCCGGTGGGGGCGTCGAAAGTCACCTCCTCCAGTGCGACGGTCAGGGTGCCGTCAGCCTCAAGCGTGGTGAACAACTGTGTGCCGGTGGTGGTCATGATCTGGTTTCCTTCTTGGTCTATACTGTCAGTCTTGGTCGATACTGTGAGGGCGTCTGGTCCGCCATCGCAATCCGCCGTCTCCCCCGAACCTATGATCAAGTCAGCCCTGGGCAATAACGTTCCCGTGACTTTGCGGCATGCGAGGCCCCCCGGACAGGAACCAAATCCCGACTGGGGTGTTTCCCCTTCAGCGCTGCAAAGCTTGAAGGAGACATCATGTCGACGATTACGACCACGAACCCTGCCACCGGAAAGGTGATAGAAACGTATCCCCTGATGACGCCGGAGGACGCGGTGCAAAGGCTTGAAGCTGCGCAGGACGCCTTTCTCGAGTGGCGGACAAAGACCCATGAAGAACGCGCGCCCTACCTGATGCGGATTGCCGAGGTCCTGCGCGCGCACAGCGATGACCTGTCGGAGCTGATGACCCGCGAGACTGGCAAGCTGCTCAAGGACGGCAAGACCGAGGTCGAGATCTGTGCCGCAATCTTCGAATATACCGCGCAGCATGGCCCCGAGGTTCTGGCGGACGAGGACCGCACCCATGGCAGCGACGGAGCGCGTGGGATCGTCAGCCACCAACCTATCGGTGTGATCTACTCGATCCAGCCCTGGAATTTTCCACTGTATCAACCCGTCCGGGTGCTGGCGGCGAACCTCATGGCTGGCAACGGCTGCGTCCTGAAACATGCGAGCATCTGCACAGGGTCGGGCCTGCGCCTGCGCGACCTCTGCGTTGAGGCCGGCCTTCCGAAAGATCTGTTCCAGGTGCTTTTGATCGACCATGACACCAGCGATGCGCTGATCGAACACCCGCTTGTGCGTGGCGTTACAATGACCGGCAGCGATGTGGCCGGGCGGCACATCGGCAGCGTGGCGGCCAAGGCGTTGAAAAAGACCGTGCTCGAACTTGGATCGAACGACGCCTATCTGGTGCTGGAAGACGCTGACATTGAAACTGCCGTCAAATACTCTGTCATGGGGCGTTTGTATAACAACGGGCAAACCTGCGTCTCGGCGAAGCGATTTGTGGTGACCGAAAAGGTCTACGATGCTTTCGTGGCGGGGTTCGTCGCGCAGATGCAGGCGATCAGTCTGGGTGATCCGATGGATCAGGACTCGCAGCTTGGTCCACTTTCCAGCGAAGAGCAATTTGACACCGTGAAGGGCCAAGTGGAGCAAAGCGTTGCCAAAGGCGCAAAAGTGCTCTGTGGCGGCACCGCGCCGGATCGCACGGGGGCCTATTATCCCGCCACTGTCCTGGGTGATGTGACACCCGGCATGCCCGCCTATGACGATGAGATCTTTGGCCCGGTGGCCGCCGTGATCCGTGCCAGCGACGACGAAGACGCCATGCGCATCGCGAACGACAGCCGCTATGGTCTTGGTGGTGGGATTTTCTGCAGGGATGAAGAGCACGCGGTACAGCTCGCGCGCGATCATTTTGACACCGGCATGGTCCGCATCAACTCCTTTGGCGCGGCGGATCCAAACATGCCGTTCGGCGGCGTCAAGGATTCAGGCTACGGGCGCGAACACGGCGGCTTTGGCATGAAGGAATTCACCAACGCAAAGGCGATCTTTTTACCATGATTACCCTGCACGCTCTGAAATACTCCCGCGCAACCCGCGTATTGTGGCTGCTGGCCGATCTTGGTCAGCCCTGCAACCGGGTCGATTATGACCGTACCGAGCGCTTTCGTGCGCCCGAGGCGCTGAAGCAAGTGCATCCCCTGGGCAAATCTCCGGTGATTGAGGACGACGGCGAAATGGTGGCCGAGTCCGCGACGATCCTGCGCTATCTCGTGGAGAAATACGGTGACACCAGCCACAGGCCTGCTGAGGGCACATCCGCCTATTGGCAGCACGAAGCGCTGCTGGACTACGTTGAGGCCTCCTTTGCCGAGGTCGCCCTCAAGGCCATTCTTCCGGCGTTTGGCGGCGAGCCGGTGCCGGATGAGGCGCGCGCGGCGCTCGATGTCCATCTCGCCTATATCACCCGGCTGATCGGTGACGGCCCGTTGCTGTTCGGCCATCGTGCGATGCTCGCAGATATCCAGATGTCCTACATCCTGGCCCTTCTGGAGCGGTTCGGACTGCTGACGGGCTATCCCGTGCTCGCCTCCTACTGGGACGCGCTGCAGCAGCAGCCAGGCTATATCGCCGCAACCCAGGCCGCGGGCCCCATGGCCCCGCCTTCGGACACAGAAAGGAAATGACATGACGAAGAATATTCTGATCGCCGGTGCCACCGGCAAGACCGGCCGCATTCTGACCCGAAAGATCATTGATCAGGGGCACAGTGTAACAGCACTGGTGCGCGAAAGCTCTGACACCAGCCATCTCCCCGAGGCGACACATCTGCGCCAAGCCGATTTGACCGATCTGCAACCGGGCGTTTGCGACGGCGCGGATGTGGTGATCTTTGCAGCAGGCTCAGGTGGGGCGACCGGCCCCGAGATGACCGAAAAGGTCGACCGCGACGGGGCCATGCGTCTGGTCGACCTCGCCCGGACTGCCGGAGCCGAGCGGTTTGTCATGCTCAGCACGGTGGGGGCGGATCAGTCAGACCCTTCCGGCGATATGGCGCATTATCTGAAGGCGAAACACGAGGCGGATGAGCACCTCAAGGCCTCCGGGCTGACCTATGCCATCCTGCGGCCCGTTATGCTGACCGACAACGGGCCCGGTGACGAGGTGCTTTTGGGAGCTGATGTGGATAAATCCGCCAAGGCCAGCCGGACCGACGTGGCGCAGGTTCTGGCCAGCGCCGCGACGACCGGGAAGTATGACGGCAAGGCGCTCGAAATGCAGTCTGCCTGATCGCGTGCTGGCCTGTGAAGGCCCATGCCGGGGTGGCATGCGCGCCTTGCCGCGCTTGCGGATCAACCAGACTGTCGCAAGCGGGTCTCGCCTGCACGCATATGCGTGCAGGGTCGCGCGGCTTCCGTTTCGCGGCTTCATTGGCGGCTTTTCAAACCTCAGCGGAGGGGATAGACGTCCCAAACATCAGAGGTTTGGGACAGATCATGGCGCAAAAGGCCACCATTTACAAAATTGAGCTTTCGGTCTCGGACATGGATCGTCACTACTATGAGACCCACAAACTCACCGTGGCCAAGCATCCGTCGGAAACGGACGAACGGCTGATGGTGCGACTTGTCGCCTTTGCGCTGAATGCCCATGAGCATCTGGAAATGACCAAGGGGCTCTCAACGGATGATGAGCCGGATATCTGGCAAAAGAGCCTGAGCGGTGAGCTTGATGTCTGGGTGGCGCTGGGGCTGCCGAGCGAAAAGGTGATACGTCAATCCTGCGGCAAGGCCAATAAGGTGATGGTCTATCCCTATGGTGGCCGGACGGCTGAGGTCTGGTGGGACAAGATCAAGAACAGCACCACTCGGTTTGACAATCTACAGGTGGTGCGGTTTCCCGAGGCCGACACGGCTGCCCTGGCCAAACTGATAAGCCGTGCAATGAAAATTCAGGTCAATATCCAGGACGGCGAGGTGATGATCAGCGCCGATGACGGCATTGTCTATGTGACACCGACCACATGGAAGGGCGCCGCGTAGGCCCCGATGCCTGATCCGGAAGCGGTGGACGCTGCTGAAGGATGTCCCGCCTGGCTGGACGTCGAGGGGCATCCCCCGCTTTGGCAGGGTCGCGTTCATCAGTTCAGGTGCGTCCGGACCACAAGGGGGCAACGCGCGGGCGGCGTCGCCTAAACCCTTTCGCGGATGTAGGCATCGACCGCTGCGCGCTCCTCCTCCTTCAGTCGCAGGCCGAGTTTCGTGCGCCGCCACAGGTAGTCTTCGCCGCTGCGGACCCATTCCCGGTCGATGGCCCAATCCAGTTCCCGCGCTGTGATGGTGGCGCCAAACTCCCGACCCAGATCGCTTTCTGCCTTCGCGTCCCCGAGGATGGTCCAGGCTTCCGTGCCGTAGGCGCGGATCAGGCGGCGGGTGGCATAGGCGGACAGGAAGGGATAGTCCGTTGCCAGCTTGTCCTGCAAACGGGCCACATCAGCCACAGGGAAATCGCCCCCCGGCAGCGCCACCCCGGCGGTCCAGTCGGCAGCGAGACCCGGGAAGACCTCTGCCACCTTCGCCAGCGCAGCTTCGGCGAGTTTGCGGTATGTGGTGATCTTGCCGCCAAATACATTCAGCAATGGCGCCTGCTCGGTGTCGAGCGTCAGCACATATTCACGCGTTGCGGCCGTCGCAGAGCTGGCCCCGTCATCATAGAGCGGCCGCACCCCGGAGTAGGTCCAGACAATCTGATCGCGGGTCACAGGCTTGTCAAAATAACCGGAGGCAAAGGCCACCAGATAGTCCTGCTCCTCGGGCGTGCACTCGGGTCGGGTTTGCGGGTCCGGGTGGTCAGCATCGGTCGTGCCGATGAGGGTGAAATCCTCCTCATAGGGGATGGCGAAAATGATGCGCCCGTCCTGGCCCTGAAAGAAATAGCACCGCCCGTGATCATAAAGTTTCGGCACCACGATATGACTGCCGCGCACCAGTCGCACGCCCTCGCGGCTGTTCTGTCCCAGTTTCTGGCGCAACACATCGGCAACCCACGGCCCACCCGCATTGACCAGCATCCTGGCGCGCCGCACGGATTCTGCCCCGGTGGTCACATCCCTGATGTGGACCTCCCAGTGGTCGGCGTGGCGCTCGGCGCGGGTGACTTCGGTGCGGGTCAATATCTCGGCGCCACGGGCCTCGGCGTCGCGGGCGTTCAATACCACAAGCCGCGCGTCCTCGACCCAGCAATCGGAATATTCAAAGGCGGTTTTGAACTTGTCTTTCAGGGGCTTGCCTGCCTCGTCACTGGTCAGGTCAAGACGGCGCGTGCCGGGCAGGATGCCGCGTTTCCCCAACGTGTCATACATGAACAGGCCAAGCCGGATCAGCCAGGCCGGGCGGCGGCCCTTCATCCAGGGCATGACGGTGGTCAGCAGCTTTGAGGTCGGGGTGGTGTTATCAAACCGCATATCCTTGTGAAACGGCAGCACAAAGCGCATCGGCCATGAGATATGCGGCATCGCCCTGAGCAGAACTTCGCGCTCGATCAGCGCCTCCTGCACCAGTCGGAATTCGAAATATTCCAGGTAGCGCAGGCCCCCGTGAAACAGCTTGGTGGAGGCAGAGGAGGTCGCAGAGGCGAGATCCTTCATCTCGGCCAACGTCACCGACAGTCCGCGACCGGCCGCGTCGCGCGCAATGCCGCAGCCATTGATACCACCGCCGATCACAAACAGATCGGTGATCGGGACGGTTTCCGCGCTGGTGCGGGCAGGGGTTTGGGCTGTGTCAGTCATTTTCGCTGCTTTCGTTTGTGACCGGGGCATCCGCCACCAGGATTCGGGTTCCGGCCGCGGCGGCGGCTTCGGCGAATTCCTGAGGCACGGGGCGGTCGGTGATGACAATATCCAGCTCGGTCAGGGCGCAGATGCGCACCGGGGCCGAGCGTTCAAATTTGCTGCCGTCGCAGATCAGGATGCGGCTACGGGCATTCCTCAGCAAGGCACGGGCGACAGAGACTTCCCGCGCATCATGATCGAGAATAGCGCCGTCCGGGTCCATCGCTGATGCGCCGATGACCGCATAGTCCAGTTTGTAGCGGCTGATGAAATCAACCGCATCTTCGCCGACGATGGCGCCGTCGCTTTGACGTATACTGCCCCCCACGAGGATCAGATCGCGAGTCTCCATCGCCATCATCATGTTGATAATATTTATATTGTTGGAGAGGATGGTCAGGCCTGAATGCCCCGACAGTGCCCGTGCGACCTGTTCGGTTGAGGTGCCGATATTGAGCGCAAGCGAACAGTTTTCGGGGATGACTTCGGCGGCCAGGCTGGCCATAGCGCGTTTGCCGCCTGCATTCAGCATCCGCCGTTCCGCGTAGCCGCGATTGGCGGCCGACGCGATGCGGACCGCGCCACCGTGAACCCGGCTGAGTTGGCCGCGCCCGGACAGGTCGCGCAGGTCGGTCCGTACGGTCTGCAGAGACACCCCAAAGCGGCGCGCGAGGTCCTCTACCTCGACGCGATCCTGCAACGTCAGCAGGGACAGGATTTCGTTCTGGCGGTCACTTGCATCCATCGGCTTTCCTTTTCAGGGGGCCTGATAGGCTATATTGCGGAATTTGTCATGCTTTGTTTTCGAAATTGCCCTCAGATCATGAGAAACGAAACCGCCGCCGATCCGGCGGCGGTGGTGTCCGGCGGCGAGAGAGGATGTCAGCCGAGCGGGATCAGGTGATTGTCCCAGGCCAGCGGGGCAGTGGCCAGATGCGCCATGCCCGGGCCGAAGTGAACGATTGCGCCGGTGCCGGTGCTGGCCAGCAGGCCGGTTGCGGTCCGAGCCAAACCGCAGACGTCGGGCAGGTGATGTTCTGCGACCAGATGACCGGTAGCGCAGGCCATGATCTGCACAACGCCCCCCCGCGGCGAGGTGACGGCGATCTGCGTTTCATCGCCGGAGAATGCGATGGAGCCGCCATAGCCGTTGAGGTTGCGGCGGCGCGGATCACCCTCGGCCATGAGGCGTGGAGTATCGCCGGGGCGGTGCAAACCGACAATCGGCACCTCATCGCCGGGATCGCCCTGCCACTGCATGGCAAATCCGACCGTTCCGTCGCTGCGCACCGCGATATGGCGGATCGAATTCTTGTGAAGCTCGGCGGGCAGTTCCATGATCTCTTCGATCTGACCGTCGAGGGTCAGGTAGCTGAGGCTCGGGCGCATGAAGGGGATGTTGAGCTTGGCGCGCCCGGAGTCCGGGTGGGTCTCAATGCCGCCATTTGCGATCACCAGACCGGGCGCATCCTGACGCAGAAGGACCTCGTGCGGGCCGATGGCGCCGGAGGGGAACTGGCCGATGCGGGCGTAGGTGCCGGCGTCCCAGACGCCGATCATGCCGTCTGCTGTTTCAAAGGCATTCTCAGTGGTGAAAAGGACGGATGCATCGGGGGAAAACACGCCATGGCCATAAAAGTGGTGCCCGGCAGGCGGTTCGAGCCGGGCCAGCTGTGCACCGCTGCGGCAGTCGATGACATCCGCGAAACGGCCCGGGCGGCGGGCAAAGGCGACGGCCTCCGGGCGGGTGGGATGTGCGCTGGCCGCATGGCCGCGGTCCGGCAGGGTGTGGCGAAACAGAACCTCGCCCGTTGCCGACAGTCCGGCGATGACAAACAGACCCAGCTCATCCTTGCCAGCCGCCAGAAAGGCCGGCGCACCGGCATCGGCCCAGGTTGCCTTGGGCGCCATGCCGGTGGCCATTAGGCCTGCGAGAAACCCGCGTCTGGATTGCATGTTCGGTCTCCGTGTTTGCTCAGTCCCCGTCTAGCGCATTGAAGCCGGCCTCGACCCCGAGTTTGGAACCGATGTCCGTGCCGACCAGTGTTTTGATGTCGCGGATATCCTGCTGCAATGCCTCGATCTGAAAACGCTTCTGCGGGTCGCTGACGCCTGCAAGGGTGGGGTCGCCGGACAGGCTGTCGACGTGGCGGTCCGCTTTGTCAAACGCGTGCTGAACCTGCGCGGTGAGGGCCGTATCACCCTCCGCCAGTAGCAGCGCAAGCGGACGTAACGCCGCAAGCTGGACCTGAATGTGACGCAGGCTCCGGCCGGAGCGCCGCGCCTCTGCCCGATTGGGCCGTGGATGGTCAAAGGTGCCAAGCGGACGCCCGAGCCGCATGTCGGTCAGGATTTCAAGACCGGTCGTGAGCGCCTTGAACAATTCCTGATGCGCCTCTTCTTCGGTACGGTAGCGATCGCCGGGGCGGGCGCCGGGATGGCGCAGGCTGTCGGCAAAACCGCCCTGCCAGTCGGAAAGGATCGCGGCCGTGTTGGCCGCGAGGTCGCGGGCAATCGCGCGGATCAGATCACAGGTATATTCGTCGGAGGCCAGATCGGCATAGGCGGGATCGTAGAGCAGAAACTCCAGCGCATAGAAGCCACGCACCGCGACGGAGGCGGTGGCGAAGCTTTCGGCACTGGCGATCACCGGATCCGCATCAAGCAGCAGGCTCCGCAGCGCCTTTGGGGTTTTGGAGCGGCTGTCGGGCCAGAAGGCGATGGCGAAGGCGCGGTTCCCGGCCTCTGATGGACCAAAGCGCAGGTGGCTGGCCGCGACCCATGCATCCAGAGCCTGCCCCCAGGCCGCCTGCAGCGGGGCGGAGGTCGGGCTGCAGTCGTTCTGCGTGATCTCGGCAAAGGCGGCCGTTTGGGACGCCAGGGTTTCATAGGTCGGCAGGATATGGCGATCGACCACGGCATCCGTCAGCGCGTCGGCTCTGGCAAAGCCTCCGAGGGCAAAGCAGGCGCAGGCGGTGAAAGTGAGACGCGAGAGCAGTGACATGTCAGAGGGACTCCAGAAAGGAAATGAGAGCGTGGCGGTCAGCCACCGACAGCGCCACCACGCGGTCGCGGGCAGCCTGGGCCTCGCCGCCGTGCCAGAGAATTGCCTCCAGCAGGGTACGGGCGCGGCCATCGTGCAAATAGCTCGCCTTTTCCGAGACTTGCGCTGTGAGGCCAATACCCCAGAGAGGGGCGGTGCGCCATTCGCGGCCAGTGGCCCGGCCTTCGGGGCGGTTGTCAGCAAGGCCCGGACCCATGTCGTGCAACAGCAGGTCGGTATAGGGCCAGATGAGCTGAAAACTCTGCTCTGGCCGGTCGCTCAGGCGGTGGGTGACAAATTTCGGCCGATGGCAGCCCGTGCATCCGGCCTGATAAAACACGGCCTTGCCGCGCAGCACGCGGGCGTCTGCAACCGCGCGGCGGGCCGGGACGGCGACGTTGCGGCTGTAGAAGGTGACGAGATCCATGTTGGGCTGGTCGATCTCGGTCTTGCGGGCGTCCTGATCGCCATGAGGTGCGTTCCGGCAGGCCCTCTGGGGGGGCGTGCAATCCCCCCATGGCAGAGGGAAGAGCGGCGTGGAAATGCCGATATCGCCGGAGAATGCCGCTGCGGATTGTTCATGCAGGGTTGCCTTGCCGGCCTTGAGCCCGAACCGGCCGAGCATGATGCGCTGAAATTCCTCGGACCATACCAGGTTCGCGCGCCCCGAAATGCCATCCCCATTGGTGTCTTCGGGATCAGTCAGTGCGAGAATGTCGGCGGCGGGGATGGCTTCGAGCAGACCCAGGCCTATCATGGGCGGCGCCACCCGCGGCGAGAGCATGGCGTCCGTATGGAGCGGGCCGTATTTCAGATCGGCGGCGCTGAAATCCGGCCTGCGGAGGGTGGCGGTTCCGCCGCCATTCAGGGGGACCTCCTCTTCGGTGAAGGTGACCGACAGCCGGTATTCCGGATCAATCCCCGGGGCCGAAAAATCCTGCAGTTGCCAGCCGTATGTCGGATCGGGCGCCATGCCGACATAGTCGGAGACTGCGGCCATTTCGACGGGTACAGGGCCTGGGATAGACACCCGCAGGAAGGCCGAGGCCGAGCGATAGTCCGGCCCTTCGGGAAGGGCGCCGCGTCCGTCCCGGATGTGGCATCGCTGACAGGAACGGGCATTGTAGACCGGCCCCAGCCCGTCGGAGGCCAGTGTGGACGACGGGGAAAAGGCCCAGAGCTTGTCGAACAGAGCCTCGCCCAGATGGAATTCCAACCCCTGTTCGAACGTCAGGTTGGCCGAGGGTTTGCTGAAGGCATCGCGATCCTCCCGTGCCGCCACTGTCGCTGCTCCGGCGGGGTTCCCTTCAAAGGGCTCGGCCTGATCGAAGGAGGTCGCAGGCGCCGTCACTCTGGCCACACGGTCGGCGTCTTCGGCGGAACGGGGGAGGTCGGACAGATGTGGCTCTGTCAGGCCCGGGCGTTGATCAAACGCCTGAAGGGGCGCGGCCAATCCCAGAACACAGGCCGCACCCAGAGACGCGACGGCTCTAGTCCGCTTCGTCCATTTTCGAGGCGTTGAGATGGGCGTAATTCTCTGCGCCAACGCGATCGTGCAGTTCAAGCTGGGTCTCCAGGAAATCGATATGGCCTTCTTCGTCCGTCAGGAGCTCCTTGAAGAGGTCCATGGTGACGTAGTCACCCGATGTCCTACAATACTCGGAGGCCTCCTTGTAGAGGGCACGGGCTTCCTGCTCTGCGGCCAAATCGCATTCCAGCGTTTCTTTCGGCGTCTGGCCGATGCGCAGGGCGTCGAGGGTTTGCAGATTGGGATGGCCCTCAAGGAAGATGATCCGATCCATCAGCCGGTCTGCGTGGTTCATCTCTTCGATGCTTTCCTCGCGGCTCTTCTTGGCCATGTGCCCGAGGCCCCAGTCGTCCTGCAGGCGGTAATGTAGCCAGTACTGGCTGATCGCGGTCAACTCGCTCCTAAGTGCTTTGTTGAGATACTCGATGACTTTGGGGTCGCCCTTCATATTCGCTCTCCGAGGAAATGGCTGTACGTAGGTTCTGCAGATGTGCAGGTACACTTACCTTAGCGTTGGAGCGCATAGTGTCCAGAAAGAGCGTCATACAGCCACCACAATCTGCCTTTTTACCGAGGGCACGGTAAATTTTCCCAGGAGTTATAATGGTTTGCGGGTCGGAGGCCCGCATCCAGTCGATGGCCGAATGGATGTCATGATCCGAGATTTTAGTGCAGTGGCAGATGATCATGACCGGTCACCGATCCCTAGAGATTCTGTAGGCTACTCGCTGATGACAATATCCGAGTAAAAGACTTGGATTGCAAGTGTCAGATAAAGTGAAATGCTCAGGAAATCGTGAACACGGGGATCGGACGCCGGTTCGGCGCCTCTTTTGGGGCAGGGGAAAGGCCCGCAATGCACAAGGCCGCGCATCAGATGCACGGCCTTGTGGTGGCGAATTCGGATGTGGATTACTCAAAAACCGAGGAGGGATTGTCCAGCGAGTCAGAGCCTTCGATGGCGACGCCATCCAGGTCCAGCGCAGTGACGACGCGCTCTATGGAGCGGGTCTGGTCGACCAGTGCTTCGACGCCCCCCATGACCAGCGCCTCGCCTGCTTCATTGCCCTGTTCCAGCATCTGGTCGTAGGAGAAGCCCGCCTCGGCAGCGGTCTTGATGCGGCCCAGTTTCAGCATCGTGGTGGAGAGTTTACCGGTCAGCTCGGCATTCAGGCCCGCATCTTTTGCTTCAACCAGATCCGCCAGAGAGGCACCCGAGACCAGCTCGCCGTTCACGCGCACATATTCCCCGAGGTAGACGTTCTGAACGCCGAGACCATCGTAGTAGTGGCTGTTGTGGGTGTTGTCGGAGAAGCAGTCATGCTCTTCTTCGGGGTCGTTCAGCATCAGGCCCAGACGCATACGCTCGCCGGCGGTTTCGCCATAAGACAGCGAGCCCATGCCGGTCAGCATCGCGGTGATCCCTGCGGTTTCGTCCGACAGCACCGTCTCGCGGGCTTCGCCACCGGTGGCCCACTGCGCGGTGATCCATTCCAGATCGGAGACCAGCAGATCCGTTGCGGCCTTCAGGTAGGCGCCGCGGCGGTCACAGTTGCCGTTGGTGCAGTCATCGCCCGTGGCATAGTCGGTCCAGGACCGGTTGCCTGCACCATGGTCGGTGCCGTTCAGATCCTGACCCCACAGCAGGAATTCGATTGCGTGATAGCCGGTGGCCACGTTGGATTCGACGCCTTCGGCCTCCTGCAGGGTTTCTTCAAGCAGGGCCGGGGTGATCTCGCTCGCGTCGATCGTCTTGCCCGAGAGGGTGAACTCCGGGTTGGCAATGACATTCAGCGCGGCGGCGGCGTTTTCGTCGGTCGCACCGCCGTAGGAGGCGTCCACATAGTCGATCAGACCCTCGTCCAGCGGCCAGGCATTCACCTTGCCTTCCCAGTCGTCCACGATGGCGTTGCCAAAACGGTAGACTTCTGTTTGCTGGTAGGGGACACGCGCCGCCAGCCAGGCTTCTTTGGCGGCTTCAAGGGTCTCGGCGGACGGCGCTGCAATCAGCGCGTCTACTGCGGCCTGCAGAGCCTTTGCGGTTATCAGACTGTCTTCGTAATTTGCCTCAGCAATATTGGCGTAGGTGGTCAGAACCTCGGCCTTTGAAGCTGCGAAAGCGGCCGTTGTGCCTACGGTCAAAGCCGCGATTGCGGCACCGGTGAGAAGCGGCGTTTTCATAATGTGGATCCTTGTTGGACAGTTGTCGGTTTGCGGTAATTCGCCGGGGTGAACAGGTTTACTTGGTCAGGATCAGCTTGCCGGCGCGGGTGATGCGCAGCGAATAGATCTGGCCGTTCAGCAGAATACGGGCCTGCACGCCGCCCCGGGTCAGATCCTCGGCGTGATAGGTCGGGTAGGTCTCCGGCTGGGTCGCGGCGGCCATGTCTTCTTGGGAAATCGGTTTCAGGTTGGTCATCGGGCGAGCCTCTGTGTCTGCTCGGCTTTGTCGAACAACCATTCAAGGCAGAAACTCGGCTGTGGGAGCGCCTCGGAGAGGACACAGGTCCACAGATCCGGCAGCGGCAGGCGGTCTGCGTCCTGATCGGTCTGCGCGGGGTTTGGGCCAGATTGGGTCAACATGGAGCATGAGCAGTGTTCGGGTTGTCGGCTGGCCTGCGGTCACACAGGTTGGCTGGATTAATAGATACCTGATTTATTTTGTCAGATATGTCAATCCGATAATTTTACTTGGTTTAAACGGAGGCGCCGGATCTTGCGGCATTCAAAAGGCCGCCCCGGAACGGAACGGCCTTTGATCTGAACAGGTTAGGTGGATTGGTCGCGATCAGCCCTTGCGCACCCCGGCAAACCGGGTTTGCCACTCTTCGCGTTGCTCGTCCGTGATCTTGGCAAAGAGCACCTCCGGAACGGTAAACTCGTGGCCAGCAGGCAGCGCTGAAAGCGCGGCGGGAATGTCTTCGGGCCAGCTGCGATCTGTGGTCTTCAGGGCTGCAAACATGCGGTCCGCCGCATCGGGAATGAACGGGGCCGACAACACTGCATATAGACGGATCAGGTTGAGGCCGAGGCGGGCCTGCGCGGCGGCCTGTTCGGGATCGGTCTTGAACGTGGACCAAGGCGCGGCGGATTGCAGGTACTCGTTGCCCGCAACCCAGATCGCGCGCAGCTCCTGTGCGGATTTGCGGACGTCCATTGCCTCCATGTGACGCTCATAGGCGCCGATTCGTGTGGTCAGCTCCTCGACCAGGGCCTGTTCCTGTTCGGTCCAGGTGCCGCCCGCGGGCACACCTTCTCCGAATTTCGACCGACAGAATTTGGTGATCCGGGATATGAAATTGCCCAGAACATCGGCCAGGTCCTTGTTCGCCGCTTGCTGGAAATTCTCCCAGGTGAATTCGGAATCGCTGCTTTCGGGGGCGTGCGACAAGAGCCACCAGCGCCAGTAGTCCGCCGGCAGGATCTCCAGCGCCTGATCCATGAAGACGCCGCGGCCCTGGCTGGTGGAAAACTGGCCGCCGTCATAATTCAGGTAGTTGAAGGATTTGAGGTGGTCGACCATCTTCCACGGCTCGCCAGACCCAAGGATCGTGGCGGGGAATG
The DNA here is from genome assembly GCF_006265095.1 of Phaeobacter sp. B1627. GTDB lineage: Bacteria > Pseudomonadota > Alphaproteobacteria > Rhodobacterales > Rhodobacteraceae > Epibacterium. The sequence continues at coordinate 129,889 of NZ_VCNK01000022.1, read as the reverse complement.
ACAGCGTGTGGAAGGGAACGTTGTCCTTGCCCATGAACTGGACATATTTCACGTCATCCGCGCCTTTGTCGGTGCGCCACCAGCGTTCCCACGCGGCATCGTCCAGCCCGTTCTTCTCGGCCCATTCACCGGCGGCTGCGATATATTCGATCGGGGCGTCGAACCAGACGTAGAACACCTTGCCCTCCATGCCGGGCCAGTCGGCATCGCCGCGCTTGACCGGCACGCCCCAATCGAGATCCCGGGTGATGCCCCGGTCCTGCAGGCCGTTGCCGTCGTGCAGCCATTTCTTGGCAATCGAGGTGGTCAGAACCGGCCAGTCCTGTTTGCTGTCGATCCAGGCATCGAGCTGGTCGCGCATTGCCGATTGGCGCAGAAACAGGTGTTTGGTCTCGCGGACCTCCAGATCGGTGGAGCCGGAAATGGCCGAGCGCGGGTTGATCAGGTCGGTCGGGTCCAGCTGCTTGGTGCATTCCTCGCATTGGTCGCCGCGCGCCTTGTCGTAGCCGCAGTTGGGGCAGGTGCCTTCGATGTAGCGGTCCGGCAGGAAGCGGCCATCGGCATTGGAATAGACCTGTTTTTCAGAGACTTCCGAGATCAGCCCGGCCTCGGCCAGCTTGCCCGCAAAATGCTGGGTCAGCGCGTGGTTCTGCGGGCTGGAGGAGCGACCATAGTGGTCGAAGGACAGGCCGAACCGATTGGCAATGTCGGTTTGGACGCCATGCATCTCGGCGCAGTACTCGGCCACTGGTTTGCCCGCTTTGGCGGCCGCGAGTTCTGCGGGGGTGCCATGTTCATCCGTGGCGCAGAGGAACAGGACCTCATTGCCGCGTCCACGGTTGTAGCGGGCATAGAGATCGGCCGGCAGCTGGCTACCGACGAGGTTGCCGAGGTGCTTGATCCCATTGATGTAGGGAAGTGCCGAGGTGATCAGAATTCGGGCCATGTCGTCCATCCACGTCGCTTGTCTGGCCGTTCGTCTATCCCATGCAGCAGGGCACGAAAACCCCTCATGGCATCGGGAGTGGCAAACCGGTGGGTCGAAGGGGGCTCCCGACAGGCGCGAGACGGGTGCGAGAGGGGAACCGGGCAGGGGCGAAAGGGAGCGGAGCCGCGCTACTGCCTGCCTTCGCGGGCGCGCTTCAGCATCCTGCCGATGGTGAAGGAGGTACGCGGAGCATAGACGTAGCGGGTGCGTTCCTCGGGGGCGGGGCGCGACCGCATCCGGGCAATCCCGAAGACGATGAGCCCGGCGTGTCCGAGGGCGACAAAGACGAACAGAGCACCGGGTCCGAATGCCTCGATCAGGGCCGAAGCCACCAGGGGCGCGGCGATGGCGCCAACGGCATAGAAGAACATCAGGGCGGCCGAAAGCTCCACCCGCTCCTCGGAGGTGGCAAAGTCGTTGGCATGTGCGGCCGAAACGGAAAAGATGGGCACTGTGGTCAGGCCGAAAAACGCGGCAGACCCCATGATGGCAAAGGTGCCGCCACCACTGGCCGGCAGGGTCAGGGCGCAGGCCATCATGGAGATGCCGGAGAGCCAGATCAGCACCCAGCGGCGGTCAAATTTATCTGCCAGCCAGCCCACCGGGTATTGGGCCAGCGCCCCCCCGAGAACAAAGGCCGCGAGAAAGAAGGCGATCTGGTCAACGGCAAGACCGACCTCCTGGCCATAGACCGGGCCGACCATCCGAAAAGAGGCGCCGCTGAGGGCTGCGACAATCACCCCCGCAACCCCGAGCGGGGAGCAGCGCCATGCCAGCGAGGGCCGCAGTCGCGCGGCAGAGGGCAGGGCGGGCTGGCTGGCGCTGGTCATCATCAGCGGCAGCAGGGTTGCGCAACACAGGATCGCCAGCACGTTGTAGGACACATAGGACGCAGGCGGCAGTACCGCGATCAGCAGCTGCGCGGCAAAGGACGCACCGGTATCGGCAATGCGGTACACGCCGGAGGTCCGGCCACGGTTCTCATTGGTCACCTTGGCGTTGATCCAGGCCTCGATGACGGTGTAGCAGCCCGCGACACAGAGGCCCGAGGCGATCCGCATTGCGGCCCAGGCATAGGGGTCTTCGGTCAATGTATGCCCAAGGAGCCCCATCGCGCCAAGGGCGGTGCAGACCGCAAAGGCCCGCGAGTGCCCCACCCGTCCCATCAGCCGGGGGGCCCACCAGCATCCGATGAAGAAACCGAGGAAATGCGCCGAGCCGAGCAGACCGATCTGGCGGTTGTCAAATCCCATCGCCGCGCCGGACAGGGCGTCCAGCGGCCCTACGCCTCCGGTCGAAAGCTGCAGCAGGATGACGGACAGGAACAGGGCGGCAAAGGACAGGAGTGTACGCATATCAGACCCGACCATAGGGTAACTTTAGTCTGGCGCAGTATACTTTTCGACGCGGGATGTCGTTTTAGGGCGGTGATGCGGATTTTCCTCATGTGGCGTATCCGCCAGCAGCTGCAGCGCAGCCCCCGGCGCGGGGTGACGGACGCGCCAGGCCTTGACGGGCGCGGTGCGGGCCCGCAGGCGCTCCAGCCTCCATTGACGGAGCATTGCCGCAGTTTGCCCGGCGGGAGAACGGGGCACCGGGGGGCGGGCAGCGGGCGATGAAGCAGGCGATGAACTAGGCGATGAGCCTGACGATGTAGCTGGCGATGCAGCAGGCGATGCAGCTGGCGAGGGCGCGATCCGCGGGGCGGTCGGCGAAACGGGAGCGTTGTGGTCAGCGGCAAGATGCCAGCGGCTCTCGATTCCCGGGGCGCCGCCCTGTCCCGGGGTCAGCAGCAGTGCCAGCGGAGCATGAGGGGCGTCGCCTCCGGTTTCGGCCGCCAGATGCAGGCGACGCACCGGGGTGAGCGCAGGAGGTGCGGGCAAATCAGCCACCACCAGTGGCACCGCTGCGCTGCGCAGGCTTTCTTCGCAGGCCCACAGGAGGTCTTCGGCGCGGGTGGCGCGCAGGAACAGGAAGCGGCCGGGATCGACAAAGTCGACCATCCCTTCGGGATTGAGCTGATCGGGTATCCAGGCCGGACTGATCCAGAGCACGGGACCTTGGGTCGCGGCGGCCAGCCAGAGTGCAAAGGTGCGCCGCGCGGGCCCGCAGGCCTCGTGGGCGCGCCCCTTTGTCAGGGTGAGAGACGGCAATGGCGAAATACCATCGCGGGAGGAATGAGCGCGGGAAGAATGGGTTTTGCGGGCAAACAGGTGAGATGACATGGCCGCAATATAAGCGCGTTCCCATTTTGTTCCAAGGTCGAATATGAAGTTGAATGTGCCTGCCCTGCGCAGATTTCAAAACAGACGGACAGCGCAGGGCAGGGCGGGAGCTTACCAGCGATAGGGGGTCAGGGGACCTTGGGCGGCCATCCAGGCATCGAGCCCGCCGCGCAGGCAATGGACATCCTGCAGGCCCATATCCTGAGCCAGCCGGGTGCTCAGCGCGGACCGCCAGCCGTTGTCGCAGTAAAAGATGAACGTCGCCTGTTTGCCAAAGACCTCACGGGCGAAGGGGCTGTTCTGGTCAAGCCAGAATTCCAGCAACCCGCGCGGGCAGGAGTGCGCCCCGGGAATGACACCCGTTTTCTGAAGTTCGCGAAAGACACGAAGGTCGACGAATTCAGCGTTGGGCGTATCGTGCAGCGCCAGGCCATCCTCTACAGAAATGAAGGAAATCACGGATTCTGCATCCGCAACAAGGTCCTGATAGCTCTTGGTGGTGATGAAAGTCATGAAGGGCCTCCTTTGTAAATCTGTGATCCGGGATCAGTGGTCGGGAGTAGATAAAATTTGTATACCATTGCACACCATTTTGAGGGAGCAGAAAGCTGTTCAATGGTTAATGATCGCAGCGATGCGCATATCTCCGGCTTGCATTGCCCCTCCCACGGGCTAGGGTCCTGCCAAGCATGACATAAGGAGACTGCGGGATGAAAATGAACCGGCTTGGCCGCACGGACATGATGGTATCGGAGTTGTGTCTCGGGACCATGACCTATGGAACGCAGACCGATGAGGTCGACGCCCATGCCCAGATCGACATGGCGCTGGACGCGGGCATCAACTTTCTCGATACGGCAGAAATGTATCCGGTCAACCCCGTCCGCGCGGAAACCATGGGGCGCAGTGAGGAGTACATCGGCAACTGGAATGCAAAGACCGGCCGCCGGGGCGACTATATCCTTGCGACCAAACATTCCGGAGAGGGCTCTGTGGCGCGGGATGGGGCACCGATATCGAGTGCCACCATAACAGCCACGATCGAGGCCTCGCTGAAACGGCTCCGGACCGACTATATCGACCTCTATCAGTTCCACTGGCCAAACCGGGGCAGCTATATGTTCCGCAAGAACTGGACATACGACCCGACCACATCGCCCCAAAGCCGGGCGGATGTGATCGCAAATATGGAAGATTGTCTGGGTGCATTGCAGCGCGAGGTGGACCGGGGCACGATCCGCGCGTTCGGCCTGTCGAACGAAAGTGCCTGGGGCACCGCGCAATGGTTGCGGCTCTCTGATGCGGGCAAAGGTCCCCGGGTGGCCTCGATCCAGAACGAGTATTCGTTTCTGTGCCGCCTCTATGACACCGACCTTGCGGAGCTGAGCCACTATGAGGATGTGGGGCTGTTGTCGTTCTCGCCGCTGGCTGCGGGATATCTGACCGGCAAGTATCAAAATGGCGCGGTGCCGGAGGGGTCTCGCAAATCGCTCAACGCCGAGATGGGCGGGCGGCAGTCCGATCGGGTTCTGGGCGCTGTGGCGGCCTATTTGCAGATCGCGGCGGATCATGGGCTGGATCCGGTGCATATGGCGCTGGCGTGGTGCAAAACCCGGCCCTTTATGGCCTCGGCGATCTTTGGTGCCACGAATGTCAATCAGCTGGCGCATTTGCTGCAGGGGGTGGATCTGGAGCTGAGCGATGCGGTTCTGGCCGATATCGATGCCGCTCACCGGGCCAACCCGATGCCCTATTGAATGTGGCAGGTGGGGGCGAGGGCTCCCGCCCGTGTCGTCTGCATTGAAATGCAGACTCCCCGGTTGGGCCCGGCGCCGCTGGCGCGGCGCGGCGCCTGGTTGAGAATGCGGTGGTGGCCCCAATGGCGGCCCAGGACCTTCCGGGTGGCTGCGGTCGGGTGGGGCTGATGGGTGTTGGCAGCGGGCAGCGACCTGGCCTGCGGAGGGGTGATGCGCGATGCCTGCCACCGGACGCGTCTGCGCCGCGCATTTGCGCGGCGCTATGCCCAACGGGAGCGGATCCCAAGATCCGGCGACGGGCGGGAGCCTCCCCCTCCACACACAGCATCGCTCCGTTCAGATGGGCCAGTTCAACTGGGCCGGTTCAGTTCGTGCTGTGGCTCGCGTGGCTGTTGGCCTGCACTGCTGGGTATGAGGACATGGCCGCGGTCTCTCGCGCCTGCCGCAACTCCCGGGCCGAGGTGTCATGGGCGGTGCGGAAGGCACGGGCGAAGCTCGATTGCGAGGTAAACCCCGTGGCCATGGCAACCTCCATCAACGGCAGGTCGGTATCTGTCACCAGTCGCCGTGCCTCGGCCAGGCGCAGCTGGAGGTAGTGGTCCTGCGGCGTGGTGTTCAGACGCAGACGGAACTGTTGCTGCAAGCTGCGGGGGCTGGTGCCCAAGGCTTCTGCGATCTCAGCGAGGGGTTTGGGATCGTCCAGCGCCGCCTCCATGATGGCATTGGCCTTGGCGGTCAGGGCGTTGTGCTTATGATGGCCGAGACGGCTCTGTGCCCGTTGGGGCGTGGCAATCCCGTCATAGAGGAACAGCCCCGCCACACGGGAGGCAAAACCGTGCCCATGCCGGGCGCCGATCACATGCAGCATCATCTCGATCGCAGGTGTCGCTCCGCCGGAGGTCAGCCGCCCGTCGGACACGGTAAAGCGGTCCGTCCGGCAGTGAATGTCGGGGAAGCGGGCGGAGAAATTCTCCAGGTCTTCCCAGTGGGTGGTGGCCGGGCGGCCATCCAGCAGACCGGCCTCTGCCATCAGCCAGGGGCCGCCATCAATGCCCGCGATGGTCGCGCCGGTGCCGGCAATCCGGCGCAGGCCGGCCAGCAGGCTGGGGGTGGCATGACGGGCGAGCTGGAACCCTGCAATCACCAGCAACAGGTCACAGCTGTCCAGCCGTGCCAGGGGCGACGCGGGCACGGTCAGCCCGCTGGTCAGCATCGGCGGCTCGGTCGTGGCGCTGATGTAGTCCCAGTCGAAGGCAGGGCGCCCGGCGAGACGATTGGCCGCCCGCATCGGGTCGACAGCGGCGGCAAAAGACAACGTATTGCAATCGTCCATCACCAGAACGGCAGTCTTGAGCGGGCGGTTCTCCGGCTGGAGTATGTTTTTTGCGGATTTCATCAACTTCGATTCGCCTGAGGTAAACTCTTGTCCGCAAGGCTGGGCCAAGGTTGCTGGCAGCGCAAATTGGAATCCGGGGAGAAGCCTGGGGATAACCCGAGGCACAACCCTGTACATCAGAGGGAAAAATAAAAATGCCGCTTTCCATGAACCGCGAGGTCTTTATCACCTGTGCCGTGACCGGCTCCGGGAGCACGCAGGACCGCAGCCCGCACGTGCCTCGCTCACCCAGGGAGATCGCCGACAGCGCCATTGCCGCGGCCAAGGCCGGAGCGGCTGTGGTGCACTGCCACGTGCGCGACCCCGACACCGGCGCGCCGTCCCGCGACCTCGCCCTCTACCGCGAAGTGACCGAGCGGGTCCGGGACAGCGACACCGATGTGGTGCTGAACCTGACCGCAGGCATGGGCGGCGATATCATCTTTGGCGGCGTCGAAAACCCGCTGCCGGTGAACGCGGCCGGCACCGACATGATCGGCGCCACGGAACGCGTTGCCCATGTGGCCGAATGCCTGCCCGAGATCTGCACGCTGGATTGCGGCACCATGAACTTTGCCGAGGCCGACTACGTCATGACCAACACGCCCGGCATGTTGCAGGCGATGGGCAGGATGATGACCGCGCTGGGTGTGAAGCCGGAAATCGAAGCCTTTGACACTGGCCACCTCTGGTATGCCAAACAGCTGGTCAAAGACGGCATCCTCGACAGCCCGGCGTTGGTGCAGCTGTGCATGGGCGTGCCATGGGGCGCGCCGGATGACCTCAATACCTTCATGGCGATGGTCAACAATGTGCCGGACGACTGGTGCTTCTCAGCCTTTGGACTGGGGCGCAATCAGATGGCCTATGTGGCGGCCTCGGTGTTGGCGGGCGGCAATGTGCGGGTCGGGCTGGAGGACAACCTCTACCTGGACAAGGGCGTGCTGGCGGAAAACTGGCAACTCGTCGAACGCGCGGGATCGATCATCGAAAACCTCGGCGCCCGGGTCATCACCCCGGCAGAAGTGCGCGAGAAGCTGGGTCTGACGAAACAGGCGCCATTGGCAAAGTGAGGGGTGTCCGGCAGCGCAGCGGGGGCAGGACCCCCGCCGGGGCCTCTGCATGGACAGTGACATGACAGGGCGTTGGCAGCGGCATGACAGGGCGTTGAGTCGACGTTGACAGGGGCAAGTTCCTATGGCCCCGGGATTTGGAAGGATAGGGTATGAAGACAGCGGCAATCATTGGCGGCGGTGTGATCGGCGGCGGCTGGGCTGCGCGGTTCCTGCTGAACGGGTGGGATGTGCGGGTGTTTGACCCGGACCCGCAGGCTGAACGCAAGATCGGCGAAGTGCTCGACAATGCGCGTCGATCCCTGCCGGGGCTTGGCAATGTGGCGCTGCCCGCTGAGGGCGCGCTGACGTTTCACGCCACCGTTGCCGAGGCGGTCGCGGGGACATCCTGGATTCAGGAAAGCGTGCCGGAGCGGCTGGATCTGAAACAGAAGATCTACGCCGAGCTGCAGGCGCAGGCGCCGACGGATGCGGTCATCGGATCCTCGACCTCGGGCTACAAACCCTCGCAGCTGCAGGAGGGGTTTGAAAATGCCGCGCAGATCGTGGTGGCGCACCCGTTCAACCCGGTCTACCTGATGCCGCTGGTCGAACTGGTCACCACCGCTGCCAACCCGCCCGAGGTGATCGACACGGCGAAGGAGATCATCACCTCGGTCGGCATGTATCCCCTGCATCTGAAAAAGGAAATCGACGCTCATGTAGCGGATCGTTTCCTTGAGGCGGTCTGGCGCGAGGCTCTGTGGCTGGTCAAGGACGGCATCGCCACCACCGAGGAAATCGACAATGCCATCCGCTATGGCTTCGGCATCCGCTGGGCGCAGATGGGGCTGTTTGAGACCTACCGGGTTGCGGGCGGCGAAGCGGGGATGAAACATTTCCTCGCCCAGTTCGGCCCCTGTCTCAGCTGGCCCTGGACCAAGCTGATGGATGTGCCGGAATACAACGATGAGCTGGTCGATCTGATCGCAGGCCAATCCGATGCGCAGTCCGGCCACCACTCGATCCGCGAACTGGAGCGGATCCGGGACGACAATCTGGTGGGGATGATGCGAGCGCTGTCGGCGAATGACTGGGGCGCGGGGGCCTTGCAGAACGACCATGACATGTCGCGCATGGGCGAGGCCGGTCTGGCCCGCAGCATGGAGGAGGTCGCCGACATCAGCCAGCCGCTACTGACGCAGGCCCGCGTGGTGCCGCTGGACTGGACCGACTACAACGGCCATATGACCGAGAGCCGCTATCTGGATGCCTTTGCGCAATCGACCGACCGGCTGATGGAGATCATCGGCTGTGATGCGGAGTATATTGCCTCCGGCGGCAGCTATTTTACCGCCGAGACGCATATCCGCCACCTTGATGAGGTGCACGCGGGCCACCCCATTCAGGTCAGGACGCGGGTCATCCTGGGGCAGGGCAAGAAAATGCATCTGTGGCATGAGATGTATGAGGGCGACCGGCTGCTGGCCACCGGCGAACATATGTTGCTGCATGTGGATCTGAAGACCCGCCGCTCGGCTCCGCCTGCGGCGCATATCGAGGCCAATCTGGTCAGGCTGGCCACAGCCCATGCGGCGCTGCCTGCACCTGAGGGGCTGGGTCGCGCCATCGGTGCTCCCCGGTGAGCCGCGTTCTGATCACAGCAGGGGCCTCCGGGATCGGGCGCGCCATGGCCGAGGGCTTTGCGGCCACCGGCGCCGAGGTCTGGGTGACGGATGTCAATGCCGCCGCGCTGGCGGATGTGCCAGACGGGTGGCAGGCGCGGCAGGTCGATGCTGCGGATGAGCCTGCTGTCGCCGCGCTCTTTGCCGAAGTCGGGGCAGCCGGAGGGCTGGACGTGCTCTGCGCCAATGCCGGTGTTGCCGGGCCGACGGCACCGGTCGAGGATGTGGCGCTGGCGGATTGGCGTGCCTGCGTCAGCGTCAACCTGGAAGGGGCGTTTCTGGCCGCGAAATACGCCGCCCCCCTGATGAAGCTGGCGGGGCAGGGGAGCCTCGTTTTGACCTCTTCGACGGCCGGGATCTACGGCTATCCCAACCGCGCGCCATATGCGGCGGCAAAATGGGCAGTCATCGGCCTGATGAAAACGCTGGCGATGGAGCTCGGCCCCTTTGGCATCCGGGCCAACGCCATCTGCCCCGGCGCGGTCGAAGGCCCCCGGATGGAGGGCGTTCTGGACCGCGAGGCTGCGTTGAAGGGGATGAGCAGGGACGCGGTCTACACGGGCTATGCGGCGGGCACCTCGATGCGAACCTGGGTCACGGCAGAGGATGTTGCCAATATGGCCGTCTTTCTGGGATCTGACGCCGCGCGCCGGGTGTCCGGCCAGGTGATTGCCGTGGATGGCCATACCGAAAACCCGGACCCAAAGGTCTGATCCCGAACCGGAGCGGACTGCGGGCGCATCCCCTTGCGGGGCACTTCGGCGAGGCGATCACCTGGGGTGGTCGATCACCTGGGCTGGCTGAGCTGAGCCCGCAGAGCCCTGACCCGGCGCGGCAACTGGCGGGCGGTGATGTCTGCCTCGCGCACCAGCCTGTCGAAATGGCCGGTAAAGGTTTCCACCCGCTCGCGATCCCGAAAGGCCATATAGTGGCTGCCGGCGTAAAACACGCAAAACAGCGGACCGAAGATCGTGAGTGGAGAGGAATACAGCCGCTTGGCATCATAGAGATAGATCCGCAGCCTCGGGTAGAGCTGCGTGGTCAATCGCTCCAGATGATCCAATTGTTCGATGCGCAGCTCCACGGGGAGCCCTTCGTAATATCCGACGCCTTTGGCAAAGCTGTCGACCTCGTAGATCGGCAGGGCAATTTCATAGTCGGACCCGGATGTCCGCATCCATGCCAGACGGTCTTCTGACGCGCCAATGGCCTGATGCGCGGTCCGGCCCAGATGCGGCGCGTATTCCCATTCCAGAACGGCCCGCGTCTTGAGCATATCGGGCAGGGTGGTCGGAACATGGCGGATCTTGTATCCGGCAGCCTCTTGATGCCACTCGTAGATACGGGCATCGACCAGGGCCCGTGGCGCTTCTGACATTGAGACCGACGAGGCCAGCAGCTCGGCTGCACTTTCCGGTCGGTCCGACAGGCTGAGCAACCAATCTGCCGATACCCCAAGTGCCGATGCACAGGCCCCGACCACATGGGCATTAGGCAATCGCGCCCCGTCATCCGTCAGGAGCTGCGAAATGGTCGAGCGGTCAACGCCGGTGGCCCGGGCCAATGCACTCTGGCTCAGGCCACTGTCGCGCAGAGCCCGGTTCAGTCGCTCGCGAAACTGCGAGGCACGCAGGCGTTTGTCGATATTTTCCATCATGTGTCGATAAATATCACAAACGTTGGATTTTGTTAATCACATACAGAATTCTGCACAGATCGCCGGTGACCTAGTCTGAAGGCAGTTCAAAACATCGGAGGTGATATGGAAACGCGTGGACGCTCCCTCGTGAAGGCGGTGGTGTGGAATGTGATAGGCCTGACGGTGATGACCGCCGTGGGCTTTGTCGCGACCGGGTCGGCCAGCGTCGGCGGCGCGATGGCGCTGATCAATGCCGCGATCGGGTTCGTCACCTATGTAATGTACGAGCGGATCTGGGCGCAGATCGCCTGGGGCCGGAGCAGCGTGTCCCAGCATGCGTGATCTGACCGAAGAAGAGCGGCTCGCATCCGCGCAGACTGCCGCCGCTGCGCCGCTTCCAGAGATCGAGCGCGTGGAGGCCGACGCCCGTTCTGCGCTTCCGGAGCGGAGCGAATGGGGCACGTTCGCCCTCATCCTGGGCTGCTATCTGATCTGGGGGGGCGCGATTTTCACCCTGCCTCAGGTCTCGCTGCTGCTTGCGGTCTGTGTCGCGGCGCTGATGGTGGTTTTGCATTCATCCCTGAGCCACGAGGTTCTGCACGGCCATCCGTTCAACCGCAGAGCGGTGAATGAAGCGCTGGTGTTTCTGCCGCTGAACCTGTGTGTGCCCTACGGGCGTTTTCGCGACACCCATTTGCAGCACCATCAGGACGAAAACCTGACGGATCCCTATGACGATCCCGAGAGCAATTTTCATGACCCGCAGGTCTGGATGCGGCTGCCGGTCTGGCACCGGGGGGTGCTGCGGATCAACAACACGTTGCTGGGGCGGATGGTGGTGGGGCCGCTGGTCGGGCAGATCGGTTTCATGCAGACAGACTGGGCGCTGATCCGGCAAGGCGAGACCGGCGTTCTGCGCGACTGGATCCTGCATGCGGTCGGTGCGGCGACAGTGCTGGGGCTTGTGTCCCTCTCCGCCATGCCGATCTGGGCCTATGGTGCCGCGGCCTATCTTGGTCTGGCGATCCTGAAGATCCGCACCTATCTGGAGCATCGCGCCCATCTGGACAAACACGGCCGAACCGCCATCGTCGAGAGCCGTGGCCTGCTTGGCAGCACTCTGGGGTTTCTCTTTTTGAACAACAATCTGCATGTGGTTCATCATCTCTATCCCGGAGTGCCGTGGCACCGGTTGCCGGCCCTGTATGACCGACACCGGCGCGCGTTTCAGGCGAGCAACGACGGCTATGTGCTGAAGAGCTACGCCAGCGTGTTCCGCCGGTATTTCCTGAGGGCAAAGGACCCGGTGCCACATCCGCTCTGGAAGCCTCCGGCGGAATAGGTCATATATGCGGTATGCAATAGTATGCCCTGAGGCCATCCCATGCCGCTCTGGATTGTTGTCACCTTCGCTGCCGCCACATTCCAGACCGTGCGGTTCATGCTGCAAAAAATACTGAGTTCCGTATCACTGAGCCCGGCGGGGGCGACCTTTTCACGGTTCATCTATTCCGCGCCGCTGATCCTGCTGCTGCTTTGGGCCTATGCCCGGACAACCGGGGCCGAGATGCCCGCCTTGTCGGCCGGGTTCTGGGGCTTTGCAGCCGTCGGTGGCCTGTCGCAGATCCTCGCTACGATATGTGTGGTGGCCCTCTTCAAGGCGCGCAATTTCGCGGTTGGCATCACCTTCAAGAAAACCGAAGTCATCCAGACGGCGCTCGTCGGGCTGGTGGTTCTGGGCGACGAGGTGTCGGTGCTGGGCTGGCTGGCAATCGCAATTGGGCTGGGGGCCGTTCTGGTGTTGTCAAAGTCCGCCGACACCGCGCCCGGCCTCTGGCAGCAACTCACCGGGCGCGCGCCGCTGCTGGGATTGGGGTCCGGGGTTCTCTTTGCCTTTTCTGCAGTGAGCTATCGCGGGGCCTCGCTGGAATTGCAGGTCCCCGATGCTGTGCTGCGGGCGGCGGTGACATTGGCGGTGGTGGTCTGTCTGCAGACGGTCATGATGCTGGTTTGGCTGACGGTCAGAGACCCGGCCGAGATCCGGCGGGTCTGGGCGGCGCGGCGGGTTGCGGTCTGGGTCGGGCTGACCAGCATGGGCGGCTCGTTTTGTTGGTTCCTCGCCTTCACATTGCAGAACGCAGCCTATGTGAAGGCGCTGGGACAGGTCGAATTGCTGCTGTCGCTGCTGGCCTCCCTGGTGTTTTTCAAGGAGACCGTCACCCGGCGCGAGATCTTTGGCATGGGGCTTCTTGTGCTGTCGATCCTCGCCCTGATCCTTGCGCTCTGATTGCGGCGGTCTGGCGCAATCAGGCTGCGGCGGTCTGCGGCTCTCAATCGGCCTGGGGCATGGGACGGCCATGCAGGCGCAGGAACAGGCTTTCCTCGTCATCGTTGCGGAAAAACGGTGTGCTCTCCGGGGATTTCCCGGACCGCAGGGTTGCGCTCACCTCGGCCAGGACCACTTCGGTGATGAAGGGCAAATCGAAGCGACGGACCTGGCTGAGGGGCACCCATTGCAGATGGGACAGCTCGTCCGATGCGCGGGAAAAATCGTCGAGATCGCCGACAAGGGACTCGGCCTCCAGAAGAAAGAACCGTGCATCGAACCTGCGTGGCCTGCCCGGAGGGGTCAGGGCGCGAAACACGAAGGTCAGGGCCGAGGCATCCGGCACATGCCCGGCAGCGGCATAGCTCTGCCAGTCGGCGGGCACGGTGCCGGGCCAATGTCCCGGACGGCCGAGAATAAGCCCGGTCTCCTCCCAGAGTTCGCGCACCGCAGCGATGCAGAGCGCCTGCCAGATCCGGTCGCCGCCCTCTGCCCTCAGGCGGTCACGGCAGGGTTGCGCGATATCGGCGTGCAACGCGATATCGAGATCACCGGCATCCATCGCGCCACCGGGAAAGACAAATTTATTCGGCATGAAGGCGGCCTGAGCGCCGCGCTGGCCCATCAGAACACGGGGGTCGCAACTGTCGCGGTCACGCACGGCGATGACGGTGGCCGCATCGCGGATCGCTGTCTTGTCCCGGCTCTGCTCCGGTCCGGTTGTGCCTGTCATGCCTGTGTCCTCCTGCCTGCAGTGGCCTGCTCGCGGGCGGGCCGGATCGCAGTGTCACGTCTTTCGGTCAGAAAGGAAAGAGCCGAGAACGGGCAATTCCGGTCATTCAGTGGTCCCGGCGTCGGCTGTGGCTTTGGATCCCGGGGTGGCCGTTTCAAAGCCGTACATCCGGCGGGCCCATTGATAGGCCACAACGGCCCCCTTCAGACGCGGCAGCAGGTAGAGCGAGGCCGCCAGGCAACCGGTCGAGAACACGCTGGCCATGACCCAGGGTGAGGGGCGCCACTCAAACGCGGTATAGTGCATGAGGGGGGCCATCAGGTGCCCGACGACAAGAATGGTCAGATAGGCCGGCCCGTCATCGGCGCGGTGGTGGTGAAACGTTTCCCCGCAGACGGTGCACTGGTCGTTCACCTTCAGATAGCTGTGCAGCAGATGGCCTTCGCCGCAATTGGGACAGCGGCGACGCCAGCCTCTCCACAAGGCGGGCTTGGTCGGGCGGTCACCTGGGGCCATATCCTGCTGTACGAGGCCTGGGGTCTGGGTCATCTGATGCTCCGTCGCTTTGGCTGGGCCCGACCGCAGATCATGCAGTCTACGGTCCATTTCAACCTTTCTAGAGAAATATGCAAACCAAAGGGTGAATGCGCTGTGACCGGGTGACGCGCCCCGGCCAACAGGGTGCCGTTATCGGGCGCTGCATTCGGGAGATGAAAAATAAATGCCGTCGGCGCGACGGAAACCCCGGTGGCGGTCGTTTTACTCATACATCGGGCAGCACAGTGCTGCTGAGGCTGAACTAAAGGAACGACGTTATGAAAAAACAGATCCTGATTGCGACTCTCCTGTCCCTGTCCACTGCGGCGGCGGGGACCATCGCGGTGGCCAAGCCCGGCTTTGGCCCTGATCGTCAAAAGCCCACGTTTGAGCAACTGGATGCGGATGGTGACGGCGCTTTGACACAGGCAGAGATCGCGGCCATGGGCCAGAAACGCTTTGACGAGGCCGACGCCAACGGCGACGGGATGTTGACTGCTGAGGAAATGACAGCCAAGGCGCAGGAAAGGATTGCCAAACGGACCGAAGCTATGATCGAACGCTTCGACAAGAACGGCGACGGTGCGCTCAGCGTCGAAGAAATGCCGCAGCGCCGCGGCCCACACAAGCTGCTGGAAAAGGCAGATACCAACGGCGACGGGTCGATCTCCAAGGCGGAGTTCGATACTGCGCAGGCAA
Source organism: Phaeobacter sp. B1627 (assembly GCF_006265095.1). GTDB lineage: Bacteria > Pseudomonadota > Alphaproteobacteria > Rhodobacterales > Rhodobacteraceae > Epibacterium. Next base: position 114,873 of record NZ_VCNK01000022.1, on the reverse strand, counting down.
TCATCGAAGCCGTGATGAAGAAGAAACATCACCGCGATGGACCCGACCACAGGGGCCATGGCGCCGACTCGGAGTAAGTCCGATCTGGACTGAACAGTGCATATGTATGCCGATAAACCTGCGCCTCCCTCACGGGGGGAGGCGCGCATGATGGGGCTGCGGGGCACGGCCTCTGCTGCCGCGGCCGTCATGGAGCCGGAGCCGGAGGTGAGTGACGAGGCGCTCCTGGTGCTGTTCGCCAATGGCGATCCCACAGTCGCCGCCGAGTTGACGCAGCGTCTGGGGCCGCGGGTGCTGGGCATGGCCATGCGGGTGCTTGGCAATCGGGCAGAGGCCGAAGATGTCACTCAGGAAGCGATGATCCGGCTCTGGAAGGTGGCACCCGACTGGCGTCAGGGGGAGGCGAGGGTCTCGACCTGGCTTTATCGGGTCACAATGAACCTTTGCATCGACATCAAACGCCGGGCCCGGGGCGGAACCCTGGATCTGGATGCGGTGCCGGAGCCGCCGGATCCTGCTGCCAGCGCGGCAGAGACCCTGCAGAACCAAGCGCGTGCCGATGCGTTGCAGGACGCATTGATGACCCTGCCAGAGCGCCAGCGCCAGGCAGTTGTCCTGCGGCACATAGAAGAGCTGACGAACCCGGAGATTGCCGGGATCATGGAGATCGGCGTGGAAGCCGTAGAAAGCCTGACGGCACGGGGCAAAAGGGCCCTTGCCAAGGCGCTGGCCGGGCGACGAGATGAATTGGGGTATCACGATGACTGATCATCACGACAATTTTGACGATATCGAAGCCCTGTTTCGGGAGGCCCGTGACGCGCGTCCGGTCGTGTCTGAGCGGCTGACCTCCGCGATCCTCGCGGATGCTGCGGCGCAACAGGCGCATTGGCAGGCCCCTCCGCTCCCGCCGCAGGATGGCAGCGTCAGGCGTGGCCCGCTTGCGGCTCTGGTCTCCGCATTGGGGGGCTGGGTTTCGGTCGGTGGCCTGGTGACGGCAAGCTGCACCGGCCTTTGGATCGGCCTGTGGGTCGGGATTGCCGGGCCGGAGGTTGTCATGAACGCAGCCGGGCTGGGCACGCTCAGCGATGCATCCGCGATGGTCAGCGGCGACGATTATGCGGCTTATGAAACTTTTGACCTGGCCACGGTTCTGGCAGAGGACATGCAATGACTGATATCTCGGGCACCAAATCTCTATCCCGCACGCCGCGCTGGCTCAAGCTGGCGTTTGCGCTCTCGCTGGGGGCCAACCTCGCGGTGATCGGAGTGGTCGCAGGATCAGCTCTGCGGGAGCCCCCCCATGGCGGCAAGCGCTATCACAAGGCTCCGCCGCCCCCCGCTGCCGCCGATGCCATTGGCGGGGTGATGTTTCGGAGTTTCGACCCGGACCAGCAGAGAATGCTGCGCGATCTGGGCGAGGGCGAGTTTGACAGTGTTGTCGACCGTCGGATCGCAGAGCTGAAGGCGCTATTGGACCTGATCCGGCAGGAGCCGCTGGATGTCGCTAGGTTGCGGGACCGTATCGCCGAACAATCGTCTGAGATCGAGAGCTTCAAGTCCACGCTGCAAGACGCCTGGATCGGCAAGCTGCAACAGATGAGTCCCGAAGAGCGTGCGGCCTTTGCCGACCGGGTCGAGCGTCATATCGCACGGTTCCGCAAACCGAAATCGCGCGATGGCCAGGGCGGGGGAACTCACGGCGGGGGAACTCAAAGAGGCAGCGATTGACGCCGATGGGCTCCCCCGTGTCCGGTGGGTGTCCGGTCACTGGTCGGGGAAGACAGGTCGGGAAAAGCGGGCCGGGAATAGCGGAGCTGATCTGGGGATGATCCGTGGCGCCGCCTTTGTTCCCCGGTCGGCGCAGTGGCTATAGAACGCCCGATTTGAACCACCGGCGCAGGTGGGCGTGATCAGGCGGCTGCCGGACGTGACGCGGCACCGAGAGAGGTTTGGTTGCGTCCGGCACGTTTGGCATCATAAAGCGCCCGGTCCGCAGCTGCAAACAGGCCATCAGCCGAGGTCTCGCCCGCGTGAGGCCCCCCGATGACGGCGCCGATGCTGATGGTGACCTCGATCGGGGTCGAGGCGCCCGAAACGGTGAAGGGGGCCGTGTTGATCGCCGTGCACAGCCGGGTTGCGGTGCTGCTGACTTCTGCGGCCGAGACGCCGGGCATGACGACCATGAATTCCTCGCCGCCGATACGGGCCAGCATGTCGCAATTGCGCAACTCTGCCTGCAGCCGCCGGCCCGCTTCGATCAGGACCGCGTCGCCGACCGGGTGGCCGAACTGATCGTTGATCCGCTTGAAGTGGTCCAGATCTGCGACCATCACCGCATATTGCTGACCCGACAGCGCAGCGTCACAGACGACCCGGTCGAGGAAGGGTTTTGCGTAGCGCCGGTTATAAAGGCCCGTCATCGGATCCTCCATCGCGGCGCGCAACCCGTTGCGCAATGTGTCCCGGGCGCGCTCGGCCCGGCCTCTGTACTCCAGTTGTATGTTGATCCGCAGCGCCAGTTCCTCGACCTGAAAACCGCAGTGCAACACATCATGTGCACCGCGGTCCAGAGCTTCGGCGGCAATGGTGGCGTCGGCCGGGTTGGGCACCGCGACCACAATGCAGTCGCGGGTGCTTGCCCGGGCCCGCAGATCAGCGAGAAGGCGCAGCGCCATGCCGGCGGAGAGTTCGTTCAATTCGATCACGATGACATCCGGCACCGGAGACCGCATCAGATCCTGGATGGCGTCGAGGGTACAGGCGCGCAGATCATCGCTGACCTGCGAGGACAGGCGGCGTTTCCATTTGAGAGAGGTTTGCAGATCGTGACACAGAAGTGCGATTCGGGCGTCGGGTCGCGACATGCGCTGCGCCGCCGCGGCAAGGGGGATGGCCAACCTGTGCGCGCCGTCTTCGCACAGTTGCAGATCTTCATTCTTGGAGCGCATGCGGAGCAGGCTGCGGATGCGGGCCTGAAGGATCATATCGTCCACGGGTTGCGGCAACACTTCATCAATTCCGGCCGACAGAGCCTTGATCCGGGTGGCGCGGTCATTCTGAGCACTGAGCGCGATCACCGGCACATCCGCGACCTGTGGCATGGCGGCCAAGGCCTGCTTGAGGGCGGCGGCGTCACCGTCGGGAAGGGACATTGCGGTCAGGACAAGATCTGGACGGTTGCCGGACGCCAGCGCGACGGCGGCCGCAACAGTATCGGCCTGCAACACCTGGAAACAGGCGGCCGTCAGCTGCACCTTCAAAATGATGCGATTGATGGAGACCCCATCTATGATCAGGATCGTGCCTAGCAAGTCCGAACACCTTCATATCTGTCTTATGACGTGGTCCGAGTGTCGATTAGACTGGTTAACAAACTCTTTCGTATTTACAGCAATTTGACCTAAAAGTGTCGACAAGGAGGCTGCTATGCCATTTTCCGCCGATCAGGCCGAGGTTCTGAGTTTGAAAGCGCTGAGCTGGCTGGCTGGCAATGACGACCTGCTGCCGGTCTTCCTTGGCGCCAGCGGGGCCTCGCTGTCGGACCTGCGTGACCGGGTGAACGATGCGACATTCCTCGGGGCTGTTCTGGACTTTCTGCTGATGGATGACGCCTGGGTCATGGCCTTTTGCGATCTCGAAGGTCTTCCCTATAGCGCGCTGGTCGAGGCGCGCGCGGCCTTGCCGGGGGGTGAACAGGTCCACTGGACGTGATAGGGCTGCGGAACGCCCTGATCCCTGATATCCCCGAGGACCATCAATGACCCTTTCCGCGCTTCTGTTTGACAAGGACGGTACGCTGTTCGACTTTTCCCGCACCTGGAATGGCTGGTCGATGACGATGCTGACCGACCTGGCGGAGGGAAACAGTGATCGCTTGGCCGCACTGGCGGACGCCATCAGTTATGATCTGGAGCAACGGGCATTCCGGCCGGACAGTATTGCCATCGCAGGCACAAACGGCGAGATCGCGGCGCGGCTGTCACCGCATGTTCCGGGCCGGGCACCCGCGGAGCTTGCCACCTATCTGACCCGGACGGCCGCAGAGGCCGAATTGGCGCAGGCGGTGCCCTTGGCTCCGTTTCTCGAAGGGCTGCGCGCGGAGGGCTACAGATTGGGCGTGATGACAAATGACGGTGAACATTCGGCCCGCCGTCATCTGACCCGCTCCGGCGTGCTTGAGCTTTTCGACATGGTGATCGGTGCAGACAGCGGCTATGGGGCCAAGCCAGACCCCGATCCCTTGCTGGCCTTTTGCAAGACCGCCTCGGTCCCGCCGTCGCAAACTGCTATGGTGGGCGACAGTCTGCACGATCTGATCGCCGGACGTGCTGCAGGCATGCAGACCATCGGCGTTCTGACCGGAATGGCCAGCGCCGCCGATCTCGCGCCGCACGCAGATGTGGTCCTGCCCGATATCGGCCACATCCCGGCCTGGCTTGCGGGCTGACCCCGGGAGGGTCTGCGCCAAGCGGCATCCTCCGACGGGAAAGCGACATGCCGTGTCGGGAATGGACAGGTGTGTCTGGAAGGCGATGATGCAGTATCGAGGGAGAATTCGGTTCACAGTCTGAGGGGGAGCACCATGTCGGAGACAGTTGCGCGCAAACGCCGTGGCGGCGGCAGAGCGGGGGCAGCGGCCCGTCGTGGTACGGCAACGCTGGAACAGATGCCGTGGAATCCTCCGACCAATCTTGACCGCCCGATTGAACCGTTGACCGATGAAGGCGTGGCCGCAATTCATGATGGCGCCATGCGGATCCTGGAGGAAATCGGAGTTCAATTCCTGAATGCCGAGGCGTTGGAGATCTTTCGGGAGGCCGGCGTCAAAGTAGACGGTGAACTGGTCCGGATGGGTCGCGACTTTGTCATGGACATGGTCGCAAAGGCGCCGTCGGACTTTACCCTGACCCCGCGGAACACGGATCGCACAATCCGCATCGGTGGCGACACGATGGTGTTCGGCAATGTGTCCTCGCCGCCCAACTATTGGGACGTGGAGCTGAACAAGAAGGTCTCGGGAACGCGCGCGCAATGCCAGAACCTGCTGAAACTGACGCAGTATTTCAATTGCATCCACTTCGCGGGCGGATATCCGGTGGAGCCTGTGGACATACATGCCTCGGTGCGCCACCTGGATGTGCTTTTTGACAAGCTGACGATCACGGACAAGGTGACGCACGCCTATTCGCTGGGCAAGGAGCGGGTCGAGGACGTGATGGAAATGGTGCGGATCGCCGGGGGGCTGAGCGATGCGGAATTCGAGGCGACACCTCGGATGTATACCAATATCAACTCCACCTCGCCGCTGAAGCATGACGACCCCATGATCGACGGCTCCTTGCGTCTGATCCGGCGCGGCCAGCCGGTGATCGTGTCGCCCTTCACGCTGGCGGGTGCGATGGCGCCGGTGACGATGGCAGGTGCGGTGGCGCAGTCGCTGGCGGAATCGCTCTGCGCGATTGCCCTGTTCCAATATGTCCGTCCCGGTGCCCCCTGCGCGATCGGTACCTTCACGTCGAACGTGGACATGAAATCCGGTGCCCCTGCCTTTGGCACGCCGGAATACATGCGGGCGACCCAGATGACCGGCCAGATGGCCCGGTTTTATGGGCTGCCGATGCGGTCTTCGGGGGTGTGCGCCGCAAATGTCCCCGATGGTCAAGCGATGTGGGAGACCTCCAATTCGCTCTGGGCTGCCGTACAGTCGGGCACCCATATGGTCTATCACGCCGCCGGGTGGCTCGAAGGGGGGCTGATCGCAAGCCCCGAAAAATTCATCATGGATTGTGAAGTGCTGCAGATGATCCAGCGCTATATGGAGCCGGCGATCGTGGCGACAGGACCTGATGAGATCGCGTTGGATGCCATCCGCGAAGTTGGCAACGATGGCCATTTCTTTGGCATCCAGCACACCCAGGATCGCTATGCCACTGCGTTCTATCAGCCTTTCCTGAGTGACTGGCGCAATTACGAGGCCTGGGAGGCGGCAGGCGGCGTCTGGACGGCGGAGCGGGCACACAAGATCTACAAGCAGATCATAGCCGAATTTGAAGAACCGCCGATGGATCCGGCTATCCGAGAGGAGTTGGCAGCCTTTGTGGAGCGGCGGAAATCCGAAGGTGGCGCGCCCACCGATTTTTAGGTTTCTGTCCCGGCCTGCGTCCCTGCGGCAAGTTTCCGCATGAAACTTGCCGCAAAGATCACTATTTCATTGGAGAGTGCGCATGTCTTGTCTTATGGTGGCTGCGTAACAATCGCACAGAATGATAGGATACGAGTCAGGGAGACCCCGCCCGGAAGCTTCGCATCATGCCTCGGATGTCAGCTCAAGAGGGAAATACCGCACGATTCGCATATGCAAGACCCTTGAGGCCGTGGGAAACTGTCCCCTCGGCTTTTGTTTTGTATGACGTCAGAATTATTCGTTTTTCCAGCAAGCTCTGGAACATGGCGTGTTGGTAAGACAGAAAGAATATGAAATCTTAGATATTCGGCCTTTCTTAAGCATGCGGACTTAATTTTGGCTAAAAGGTGAGATAGGGAACGACCGTATGCACGGTTTGATCAACAGGGCTGTCCAAGCGTTTGTTACCAGCACATATGGGAGCAAGCGCTGGAACGAGATCATGGACGCAAGCGAACTTGGATTTTCCGAGTTCGAAGCGATGCTCGTATACCCTGAAGATCAATCAATGCGGATGATGCGCGCAGTAGAACGGAGCCTTGAACGCCCTTTGCTCGAAATTCTGGAAGATGTCGGGACCTTTCTGGTGTCCAATCCGCAAGTGGAGGCCCTGCGCCGTCTGCTGCGGTTTGGCGGCGTCAACTACGTCGAGTTTCTGCATTCACTGGATGACTTGCCCGACCGGGCGCGGCTGGCCGTGTCCGACCTGCATTTGCCGGGGTTGGAGCTGATCGAGCAGGCCCCGGGCCAGTTCGAACTTTTGTGCCAGCCGGGCGTGCCTGGATATGCTCAGGTGATGACCGGTGTGCTGAGGGCGATGGCCGATGATTATGGTGCTCTGGTGATCCTTGATCTCGCGGGCACACAGGACGGCGCCGATGTGATCTCCATCACCCTGATCGAAAGCGAGTTCTCCGAGGGCCGGACCTTTGATCTCGGAGCGCATCCGCTATGATGAGCTTGCAGGATCTCAGCGCGATGGCCGATCAGATCTGTCCGATGCATGTCATCATCGACACTGACGGCAAGCTGCAGAGCTATGGTCCGACGCTGGATAAAATCCGCGGTGAGGACTCCTGGGAGGGGCGGTCCTTTTTCGATATCTTCGACCTCCAGCGACCGCGCTGGGTCAAGACCGTCGATGACCTGATGGAAACAGCGGGCAGCAAGCTCCATTTCCAATTGCGCTCTGCGCCCCATACCCGGATGAAGGGGGTTCTGGTGCCGCTGCCAGCCGGTAAGGGCGGCTTTATCAATCTGTCCTTCGGTATTTCGGTTCTGGATGCGGTGCGCGATTTCGACCTGACCAGCCAGGATTTCTCGCCTACGGATCTGACCATCGAGATGCTGTATCTGGTCGAGGCCAAATCCGCCGCGATGGAGGCCTCGCGTCAGTTGAACCTGCGCTTGCAAGGGGCGAAGATTGCCGCTGAAGAACAGGCCTTTACCGACACGCTGACCGGCCTCAAGAACCGTCGCGCCATGGATCACGTACTGAACCGTCTGATCAACAGCGGTCGGGATTTCGCGTTGATGCATGTGGATCTGGATTTCTTCAAGCAGGTCAATGACACCTACGGCCACGCCGCGGGTGATGCGGTGTTGCAGCGGGTGGCCGCGATCATGGTGGATTGCACCCGCAAATCAGACACCGTGGCGCGAATTGGCGGCGATGAATTCGTTCTCATATTTGAGGGTCTCATGGATATTGGGCGGCTGAGCGAACTGGCCCAGCGTCTGATCCAGAGGTTGGAAGACCCGATGATGTATGGCGCTCAGACCTGCAGGATCTCGGCCTCTGCCGGCACAACGCTGTCGTCGTCAATGTCGCAACCGGATGCGGCGCAATTGCTCCATCAGGCGGATGTGGCTCTTTATGGCGCCAAACGGGCCGGGCGGGCGCGACATATGTTCTTTGCCCCTCATCTCGAAGCTGAGATGGCGCCCCCCAGCAGCAAGTCTGCCTGACCTTTCTGCGCGCAGGGGCGGGGGCGCGTTGGTTGCGATGCTCTGCATGCCATGATCGCCAAGTCGCCGGATGGGACGCGCCGCCAACCGCGGCAAGAGACCAGAGGCACTGTGCTCAAAACCGTTCAAATTGGTCTGCTTGAATTGGTCATTATTGGTGCTTTGTCCTGTGCTGCTTGTGATCTAGGACAGGCAAAACGACATCGCCAATGCGGAGCCGCGCCATGCCACCATCCGATCTGAAACACCCCTTTGTCGCGGAGGAGGGGCACCGGCCCACGTCCCGGACGCAGGTTCTGCCCAGCGTCTGCCCGCTCGATTGCCCAGATACCTGTAGCCTCAACGTGGACGTCACAGACGGACGGATCGTGGCTGTGCGGGGCTCTGACGCCAATCCGTTTACGGCCGGGGTCGTTTGCAACAAGGTCGCCCGGGCCTATCCTGATTTTGTGCATGGGCCTTCGCGGCTGACGCATCCGCTGCGCCGGACGGGGCCACGCGGGTCCGGGCAATTTGAACGTATTTCCTGGGACCGGGCGCTCGAACTGGTGCATGAGGGGATGCAAAGATCTATCGACCAGTTCGGCCCACAATCCATCTTGCCGCTGAATTACGCGGGTCCTCACGGTGAATTGGCGGGTGGATCGCTGGACCGGCGGTTTTTCTACCGCCTTGGAGCAACCCGGTTGAACCGGGGGCCCCTGTGTGGCGGTGTCCGGGGGCTGGCCTACGAGAGCCTCTATGGCGATGCGCCGGGCATGCCGCCGGAGCAGGCGGCCCAGTCCGATCTGATCGTCGTCTGGGGCAACAATGTGACAGTGTCCAACCTGCACCTGACACGCGTCGTCAAAGCGGCCAGGGCGCAGGGGGCGCGTCTTGTGGTGATTGACCCCAAGCGGATCAAGATTGCCCAGCAGGCGGATCTGCACCTTCAGGTCCGCCCCGGGACCGACGTGATCCTGGCGCAGGGATTGGCGGCGGAGCTTGAGCGGCGGGGCGCCTTTGATACGGGGTTCATCGCGCGCTGGACATTGGGGAGCGACGCCTACATGACGGAGGCGCGGCAGTATAGTCTGGCGGCGACTGCTGATATTTGCGGACTGTCGCTGGCGGATCTGGGGCAATTGGCCGACTGGATGCAGGCGGCAGAGCGGATGGCCACGGCGCTGGGCAACGGAATGGAGCGCGGGCGCTCGGGCGGATCGGGTTTGCGCGCGGCCATGGCGCTGAACGCGCTGCTGGGCCAGCATGGCCGACCCGGGGCAGGTGTCATTGCCAAATCCGGTCTCGCCTCTCCCAAGACCCGTGCGCGTCTGCAGGGGGACCATCTGATCGATCCCGCGACCCGGGTCGTCAACATCCTGGATGTTGCGCGGCTGATGCTGGATCGCGATCAGGAGGTGCCGGTGGGGGCTGTGATGATCTACAACCACAACCCGGTGGCCACGCATCCGGATCAGGGTCGCATGATCGAGGCTCTGAGTCAGGAGGAGATGTTTGTGGTTGGCTGTGACGTCGTCATGACTGACAGCATGGCCTTGTGCGATGTCATCCTGCCGGCTGCTTCGCATTTCGAACATGATGAGATTTTCGCCGCCTATGGGCAAAACTATGTGCAGCGGGCGGAACCGGTGATCGCGCCGCTCGGCGAGAGCCTCCCCAACACGGAGATCTTTCGCCGTCTGGCCGCGCGGTTCGGCTATGTCGAACCGGAACATCAGGCCAGTGACGTCACCTTGATGGATGAGGCAATGGATGGCAGCCATCCGCAATTCGGGGGCCGCCCCCCAAGCGAGATGCCAACCGACCGGGCGCTGGAGATGCAGGCGGAAGGCGGCGCGCCTCTGGTTCTGTGCGACACGGTTCACCCTGCCACGGCTTCGGGCCGGATCGAATTGTTCAGCTCTGATCTCGAGCAGGCCGGCGGCTTTGGTGTGCCGCGCTATGATCCCGCACGGCAGGACCTGCCATTGGTGCTGATCACGCCCAGCTCCGACAAGCGGATCAACGCAACATTTGGCAGCTCCCCCTGGTCCAAGGGGCCGGAAGTGCTTGAGGTGCATCCAGCCGATGCCGCCGCGCGCGGGCTTGGCGATGATGAGTTTGTTGCGGTGGAAAACCAGCGCGGCAGTGTCACGTTTCGACTGCGGATTTCGGACGCGATGCGGCCGGGTGTGGTCTATGCGGCCAAAGGAACCTGGCGGCAAAGCTCGCAAACCGGGCTGACGGCCAATGCCCTGATCTCCTCTGCGCTGCGCACGGATATTGGCGATGGGGCCTGCTACAACGAGACCTTTGTGGAGCTGCGCCGCGCCGGTGAGGGGGCGGGCGCAGGCTAGGCCGGCCGCGGATCTTCGCGCCCGCTGCCGCAGACTTGCGCAGCGGGTCCCCAAGGCATAGCGTGGGGGTCCGGAAATCTCGACAGGCCGAATATCATGACAGTTGCTGCGCTGGGTTTTATGCCCGACCGGGGATCGGATACGCCGATATTTGAACAGATCTGCGCCGCGATCCGCAGCCGGATCCGGTCCGGGGCATTGGCTCCGGAGGAGCGGCTTCCTGCAACCCGAGCACTGGCGACGGATCTTGGTGTGGCGCGGGCAACCGTGGTGACCGCCTACGAACAGCTGATGGCAGAGGGGTACCTCAGATCGCGGCGCGGGTCTGGCTATACGGTCTGCGCCATGGGAGAGGTGGAGCTGTCGCCCGCAGAGGAAACATACCCGGCACAGGATTTGACCGAACATCCGCCCTTGTCGCTGGAGGCCGGGGAGCCGGACATGCGCCTGTTTCCGTATCGGGCCTGGGCGAAATGCGTGTCGCGCCTATGCCGCACTCGACCGGAGGAGATGCTGACCGGCTGCGGTGGCTTCGGCCATCCGGAGCTGCGGCAGGCCATTGCCACCCATGTGCGCGACTGGCGCGGCATTCCGGCCCGCCCGGAGCAGATCCTGGTGACGTCCGGCGCGACAGAGGCGCTGGATATCTGCCTGCATGCGCTGGCCAGGCAGGGCGGCACCGTCGCCGTCGAAGATCCGGGCTTTCCGCCGATTTGCAATTTTGCCGAGGCCCAAGGGCTTCGGGTGCGGGATCTCTTTGTTGATGCGCAGGGGGCCGAAGTGCCGACGGTCGGGGATGGCACCGGGGTGGTGGTTTTGACCCCATCGCACCAGTATCCACTCGGCGGCGCAATGAGTGCCGGACGGCGGCAGTCCTTTATTGCCTGGGCGGCGCAGGCCGGCGGCTGGATCATCGAAGACGACTACGATTCCGAATTTCGCTATGCAGGACATCCGATTCCCGCCATGGCCGGCGTCGATGCGCAGGGCCGCACAGTCTATATTGGCAGCTTTTCAAAAGTATTCTCCAATAGTCTGCGGATGGGCTATATCGTGGCGCCGGACGGTCTGGTCGATGTCCTCGGCACCGCAATGAGTGCCAAGGGGGCGCGGGCAAGTTCGATGCCGCAGGCTGCCTTGGCGGAGTTCATGCATCGCGGCGAATTCTATCGTCACCTGCGCCGCGTCCGTCGCGTCTATGCGGAGCGGCACCGTAACCTTGTTGACCGTTTGCGCCGCGACTTTTCCGATGTTGGTCACGTCCAGGATCATCATGCGGGGATGCAGGTCGTGTTGCATTTACGGGATGGCCTCAACGATCAGAAGCTCGCGCAGTCGGCACGCGCCCATGGTCTGGGGGCCGATGCATTGTCGGCTTTTTGTCGGGGCTCCGCCGGTTTGAATGGCCTGATCCTCGGGGCAAGCCTCAACGATCTGGACGAGCAGGAAGAGGCTTTGGAACGCCTGCGGCGGGTGATTTCATCAACAGAGAAATCCCCGCCGCAGGAGCGTATTTTTCGAACGTGAGTGGTGGCTGGCACAAGCGGTTTGAAATAAAAATGGCAGCCCGTAGGGGAATCGAACCCCTCTTTCCAGGTTGAAAACCTGGCGTCCTAACCGATAGACGAACGGGCCGCGCTGTGCGTGAGGGGGTGTTTACTCAGTCCCCAATGACTGTGCAAGGGGGAAACTACAGAAAGTGCAAAGTTTTTGCGAAGCTGGTGGGATCCGTGAAAATTCATCATTTTCAGTGACTTGGGGGGATTTTTCGCCGCGTGGAAACCCGCAGAGATGCAGGTTTCAGATCCCGAGCGGACAGCAGTCACCAATATAGGGATAGTGGCAGCCCGTAGGGGAATCGAACCCCTCTTTCCAGGTTGAAAACCTGGCGTCCTAACCGATAGACGAACGGGCCGCGCTGTGCGTGAGGGGGTGTTTACTCAGTCCCCAATGACTGTGCAAGGGGGAAACTACAGAAAGTGCAAAGTTTTTGCGAAGCTGGTGGGATCCGTGAAAATTCATCATTTTCAGTGACTTGGGGGGATTTTTCGCCGCGTGGAAACCCGCAGAGATGCAGGTTTCAGATCCCGAGCGGACAGCAGTCACCAATATAGGGATAGTGGCAGCCCGTAGGGGAATCGAACCCCTCTTTCCAGGTTGAAAACCTGGCGTCCTAACCGATAGACGAACGGGCCGCGCTGTGTGAGCGCGTGTCTAGGGATTTGCGCCGGCCCTCGCAAGCGAAAAAGCATGGATCAGCGAAATTTGTTTTCCACAGGGGGCGACACACAGAACGGCCGCGCCACAAAAACAGCAAAATCAGGCCTCGGCCGCATCTTCCAATCGCAATTGCGCGCTTTGACGCCCGCCCCAGGTGTTGACCTCCAGGCGACCGGCGACATGAAAGCGCGCACCGCCATGGTCCAGCAGACGCGGTCCCAGCGCTGTATCAAAGGCGCCAAAGCTGATGGCGTCGATGTTGCCCCCCATGCCGTCGGTGAAACTGACCTTCAGATGCGACTCGCCCACACGTTTGGCAAAGCGCACGGCAAGCTCGGGAAAACCGTAGCGCGGGGCAGGGGCACCGGCGCCAAAGGGGCCTGCCTGTTCGATCTGTTCGATCAACTCGACGGTTGCGGCACCGGGCATCAACATCCCGTCCAGCTTCAGGTCAGATGGCCCCAGATCGCCGGCCCCCTGTTTTTCCAACAGCTCGGACAGTCGGGCCATGGCGGGTTCCAGTTGATCCCGGGCCACGGTCAGCCCGGCCGCCATCTTGTGCCCACCCCCTTTGATGAGGTGGCCGTCCAGCGCCATTCTCTGGATCGAAGCGCCAAGGTCGATGCCGGAGACGGAGCGTCCCGACCCTTTGCCTTCGCTGCCATCAAGCCCGATCACAACCGCCGGGCGGCCGGTGGCTTCTTTCAGGCGGGAGGCCACGATGCCGACGACCCCGGGGTGCCAGCCTTCGCCTGCGGCCCAGACCAGCGGTGCGTCAAAGCCCCGTGCCTCGGCCTGTTCGAGGGCGGCAGCCCGCACGGCATTCTCAATATCACGCCGTTCCGTGTTCAGCTGATCCAACCGTTCCGCAAGGGCCGCGGCCTCGTGTGGATCCTCGGTGGCCAAAAGCCGCGCGCCGAGGTCGGCCTTGCCGATGCGCCCTCCGGCGTTGACACGGGGGCCCAGCAGAAACCCGAGGTGATATGTTGAGGGGGCAGAGTCCATCCGGCTGACATCCGCCAGTGCCACAAGACCCGGGCGCGCGCGCCGTCCCATGACCTTCAGGCCCTGCCGCACCAGCGCCCGGTTGGCCTCGATCAGCGGGGCCACATCGGCGACCGTTGCCAACGCCACCAGATCCAGCAGTCCCATCAGATCGGGCCCGGTCCCGAACCCTTTGTCCCGGGCCTGCCGGCGGACATCGACCAGCATCAGAAACACCACCCCCGCAGCGCAGAGGTAGCCGAGGTCGCCATCTTCGTCCTGGCGGTTGGGATTTACCACTGCCACACAGGCGGGCAGGGTCTCCCCGCCGAGGTGGTGATCCAGAACCACCACATCAGCGCCCCTGGCCGCCGCGATAGGACCATGCGACAGTGTTCCGCAATCGACGCAGACAATCAGGTCATGATCCCGAGCCAGGGCGGCCATCGCCTCCTCGTTGGGGCCATAGCCCTCGTCGATGCGATCCGGAATATAGAGCGTCGCATCCTGTCCCATCTGACGCAGATACACCAAAAGCAAGGCCGCCGACGCACCGCCATCGACGTCATAATCCGCAAAGATCGCGACCCTTTGACGTTTTTCGATGGCCTCAAGAAAGCGCGCAGCAGCGACCTCCATATCCTTCATGCGGCGCGGATCGGGCAACAGTTCGCGAAGCTGGGGCGCGAGAAAACCGCTGGCCTCATGTGCGGGGACGCCGCGGCGGGCCAGAACCTGACAGACCGCTGGCGGCAGACCGGTTTCCTGCGCCAGATGCTCACCGGCGCGGCTCTGATCGATGCCCGGCCCAATCCAACGCCGTCCGGTCAATGAGGTCTCGACTCCCAGAAAACTCAACTCTGTGGCTCCTGCTGATGGCTAAGAGAAAAGGCCGGATCCGCTCGGTCCCGGCCTTTCATCTTTTCATAAATACCTACTTTCCGACCGCGCCTGCAAGCGCTGCGGAGGGGGGAGGGCGATGGCGTTACTGATGCGCGCTCAGTGGGGTGCGGTAGCTCATGCGCCGCACGGACCCTGTCTTGGAACGCATCAGCAGCGTGGTGGTCTCTACCCACCCCGGCCGACGCCGGATGCTGGGCAGGAGCGAGCCGCCGGTGACGCCGGTGGCGGCAAAAATCACGTCCTGCGTGACCATCTCGTCCCGGGTGTAGATGCGGTCAAGGTCGGTGATGCCTGCTTTGGCGGCCCGGGCCTTCTCGTCGTCGTTGCGAAACACCAGACGACCAAAGATCTGGCCTCCCATGCATTTCAGCGCCGCTGCCGCCAGGACCCCTTCGGGGGCGCCGCCCTGACCCATATACATGTCGATACCGGTGATTTCGGCTTCGGCGCAATGCATGACGCCCGCAACATCGCCGTCGGTGATCAGGCGGATGGAGGCTCCGGTTTCACGCACTTCCGCGATCATCGGCTCGTGCCGTGGGCGCTCCAGAATGCAGACGGTGATGTCGGCGGGGCTGCAGCCTTTGGCGGCCGCCAGCGCTTCGACCCGCTCGCGCGGGGACATATCCAGCGATACGATGCCATCGGCGTAGCCGGGACCAATGGCCAGCTTGTCCATATATGTATCGGGCGCATGCAGCATCGAGCCGCGTGGCCCCATCGCAATCACCGTCAGCGCGTTTGGCATGTCCTTGGCGGTGAGGGTGGTGCCTTCGAGCGGATCAAGGGCAATATCCACGCCGGGGCCGTTGCCGGTGCCGACTTCTTCACCGATGAACAGCATTGGCGCCTCGTCGCGTTCGCCTTCGCCGATGACCACGACACCGGCGATGTCCAGCAGATTGAGCTGCTCGCGCATGGCGTTCACGGCGGCCTGATCGGCGGCCTTTTCGTCGCCGCGCCCAATTAGCGGAGCAGAGGCCAGAGCGGCCTGTTCGGCAACCCGGGCCAGGCCCAGGGACAGCATGCGGTCGTGAAACGGCGCATCGGCAGGTGTCGAAGTCATTCCCAAATTCCTATCTCAATCTCTTGTGATCCCATCCGGCATACCCCGCCCTTGCCCGCAGGGGCAAGGGAGCGGCGGCGATGGTGACGCTAACGGTGGTCGTTTCGGGCGCGATCTGGTCAAACCCCGTCCGCCTGTTGCGTATAAAGATCAAATGTCACAGTTCTTCGATGCGCAATGCGACTGGGGCTCCTTCGACGACACCGGTCGCCTCCAGCCCGTCCAGAGCATGTTCCAGCATGGATGAGGTGCATTTATGCGTCACCACCAGAACCGGTGCGATGGTGGTCGAATGGTCATACTGGCGCATCCGGTGGATCGAGACACCCGCGTCCCCGAGCGCCGCCGCCACCTTTGCCATCGCCCCCGGCTTGTCCTGCAGCGACATGCGCACGTAATGGGCCGCGGGCAGGCCGGCTTGCGCAGAGGGCGCATCGTCCAGCGTTGCGGCGGGCTGACCAAAGGTCGCGATCCGGATGCCCCGCGCAATATCGAGCACATCCCCCATCACAGCACTGGCCGTCGGGCCTTCGCCCGCGCCGGGGCCGCGCAGAACCACCTGTTCGATCGCGTCGCCTTCGATCACCACCATGTTGGTGCCGCCTTCCAGCTGTCCCAGGGGAGAGTTCGCGGGAACGAGGCAGGGTGTCATACGCTGCTCCAGCCCCCGCGCCGATCGCTGAGCCACCCCGAGGAGCTTGATCCGGTAGCCCATATCGGCAGCATGACGAATGTCTTCGATTGCGATCCTCTGGATCCCTTCGAGCTTCACATCGTCAAAGGCCGGTTTGGTGCCAAAGGCAATCGCCGCCAGCAACGCCAGTTTGTGACCGGCGTCGATCCCGCCGACATCCAGCGTCGGATCGGCCTCGAGATAGCCAAGGTCGTCCGCTTCCTTGAACACGGTGGCATAGGGCAGGCCCGCAGTTTCCATCCGGGTCAGGATGTAGTTGCAGGTGCCGTTCATAACCCCCATGACGCGGGTGATCTCATTGCCCGCCAGCCCCTCGGTCAGCGATTTGATCACCGGAATGCCACCGGCCACGGCCGCCTCGAACCGGATCACACGGCCCTTGGCCTCGGCCTGTTCGGCAAGAGCCTGCCCATGGATCGCCAGCAGCGCCTTGTTGGCGGTGACCACATCCTTGCCAGCGGCCAGTGCGGCCTCGGTTGCGGCCTTGGCGGGGCCGTCGTGTCCGCCCATCAGCTCGACAAAGACATCGACATCGTCGCGGGTGGCCAATGCGACCGGATCGGTCTCCCAGGCATAGTCTTTGAGAGACACACCGCGGTCTTTGGAGGCATCCCGGGCACAGACCGCAGATATCACCACGGGGCGGCCGGTTCGGGCCTCCAGCAGGGCTGCGTGGCGACGGATGATTTTCACCACGCCAATGCCAACCGTGCCCAAACCTGCAATCCCCAGTCGAAGCGGTTCAGTCATAGCGGGAGGTCCTCATAAATGGATGTCGAAAGGTTGGATGACGCATTAGCCGCTCTGGCCCGGTGGTGCAACGCCTCGTCGGTCTGCTCTTCGGCCGACAGGTTCGCCTGCGCGTCGGGCGACACGGTTGATCAGGATCCCGCTCAGGGTGTCCGGCGGCGCAGGTCTGCGGCCCGTTGGCGCAACCGCGCCGCGCGCGCATCGAGCGTCTCCGTCAATTCGGCGCTTTCTACCTCGGGAAGCGGTTCGGCTGCGAGGGCGGTCCCGAGAGGCAGCAATCGGGGGTAGGGCTGGTCCTGCAGGTCCGCGGGCAGGCGATCCTCGAGCTCGGGGACGCGGGTGCAGGAGGTGAGAGCAAATGCACAAAGCAGGGCCAGTGCGCAGAGCGGGGCCACGCTGCCGAGCTGTACAACCGTGCCCCTTGTTCGCGGCTTTGATGCGGCGTAGAGCCGATCGGCAAGCGGCTCTGTGGACGGTAGCGTCGAGGTGTGTCGGCAGGGCATGGCAATGGTCCTTGTTCCCGCCCTTGATGCACAAATGTGCCTGTGGGTACAAGACATCGCGACGCCTGCCGGAGGTGGGTTTTATCTGAACAAATGTTCAGTTACCTTTGGCGCCATGGCACGTACGCAAGGCTCTCATTCCGACATTACCGGCCCCCGCATCCGTGCGGCGGCGCAGGAGCTTTTTGCGCGACATGGGTTTGCCGCCGTGTCGATGCGCCAGATTGCGGCCCATGTGGGTTTGCAGGCAGGGGCGCTTTACAATTACACGAGCGACAAGCAGAGCTTGTTGGTGGATCTGATGCAGGCCCATATGGAGGACCTGTTGGCGGCCTGGGCCGAACAGCGGGTGTCCGGAGACGCGGTCGCCCGACTGGAAGCATTCGTGCGTTTTCACATCCGCTATAATCTGGAGCGGTCGGACGCGGTTTTCATCGCCTATATGGAGCTGCGTAATCTGACCGAAGAGAATTTCGCCCGCATCGAGGACCGCCGCAGGGCCTATGAGGATCAGCTGGAAAACATCCTGAAGGAGGGCGTTGCCACCGGCGTTTTCCAGGTGCCGGATACAAAGATCGCGGCGCTTGCGGTGATTGCGATGCTGAATGGTGTGTTGACCTGGTATCGGGATGGCGGGCGGCTGTCGCTGACTGAGGTGGAGACGCTTTATTGGGACATGGTCCGGAAATCCGTCGCGCTCTGATCGGGTTCGGCGGCAGGTGGGTATCTGACGGCAGACGGGTTTCAAGATGAGCGCTACCGCGCGCTTTTATTCTGCAGGACGGACGGTGATGGATCACGCGACGGTACCGGACGGGCGGCCCCCGGGAGCAGGGGGACCGCCCGCAGGCGCCTGTCTGGTGTGATCAATGCGCGGGCTTGATGAATGTGCCGTTGCGCAATTCAGCAAAGGCTTTTTGCAGTTCGGCCCGGGTATTCATGACGATCGGACCATGCCAGGCCACCGGTTCCTGGATCGGTGCGCCGGAAATCAGCAGGAACCGGACGCCCTCGGGGCCTGCCTGCACGGTGATTTCATCGCCGGTGCCGAAGCGCACCAGCGTGCGATCCCCGGACATGTCGCGGATGTTGACTTCCTGTCCTGCGACCTCTTTTTCCAGCAGCACCCCCTGCGGGCGGGAGGCATCCGCAAAGGCGGCGGAACCGTCAAAGATATAGGCAAAGGCCCGCCGGTAGGTATCGATCCGAAAGGTCTTTTTCACTCCGGCCGGAACATGGATGTCGAGATACTGCGGATCGGCCGCAATGCCGTCGACAGGGCCGGTCTTGCCCCAGAAGGAGCCGACGATCACTTTGACGCGGGTGCCGTCGTCGTCGATGACCTCGGGGATTTCTTTGCCCTGTACGTCCTGATATCGCGGCGCGCACATCTTGTCGCGTCCGGGCAGGTTCCCCCAGAGTTGAAACCCGTGCATTTGCCCCTCGCGATTCCCGGCGGGCATTTCCTGATGCAGGATGCCGGAGCCGGCTGTCATCCACTGCACATCGCCCGCGCCGAGCGTGCCGGTGTTGCCGAGGCTGTCGCCATGTTCGACCGTGCCTGCAAGCACATAGGTGATGGTCTCGATCCCGCGGTGGGGGTGCCAGGGGAAACCCTGCTGGTAGAGCTCCGGATGGTCGTTGCGAAAGTCGTCAAACAGCAGGAAGGGGTCCAGCTCGCTGGGATCCTGAAAGCCAAAGGCGCGGTGCAGATGGACACCTGCCCCTTCCATCGTCGGTTGGGCGGCGCGGGTTTCAAGGACGGGACGCAGGGACATTTGGGTTCTCCTGATGAGGTGATCTCTCTGCCAATCTAGACCGAACCACGGGGAACGGAAGTCTGCACAGGTTGACGGTCACTGTGCGCGGGTGCAGAGGCCAAGGCCCGCGACCGAGAGCGGGTCTGAGACAGAGCCGTCTGCGGTTCGGGCGGGTGGAAGAGGGTGGGGCGAGGGGCGAGCAGGACCCGGGTTGCGGGGCGTGTCTGCGGCTGCTGCGTTTCTGGTGCCCTCGAAAGGGGCTGTTAGGTTCAGATGTTTTTCGCTACCTCTGCCCCATCGGTCGTGGATTGGGTCCTGACCAAAACAGGGAGAGCAATCCATGAACAGCCCCTATGGCGCCGATGAAATTCTGGCCACCATCGAGGCCTCGCCCGCCCGCAGGGTGCTGGGGGTGGCAATGCTTGCGGGGCTGGGGCTTCTGTCTCTCTATGTCGCGGTAACCAGTTCGCTGGGCTTTGGGTGGTGGATCTTCTTGGTTGTGGTTGCAGGCGCGGCGCTGTGGATGGGATATCGCATGTGGCACGCCACTGCGCACCGGTTGGAGCTGACGCCCAAGGTGCTGCGCTGTTCCGATGGAGTCGAGCTGGTGAGAATTTCAGATCTGGAGCATCTGGACCGCGGATTCTTTGCCTTCAAGCCCTCCAACGGGTTTCTGATGCGCAGTCGGAGCCGGGACACGCGCCAGTGGTATCCGGGTTTGTGGTGGCGGATGGGGCGTCGGATTGGCATCGGCGGGGTGACGCCTGGGTCGCAAACCAAAACGGCCTCTGAAATCCTGGCGGCCCTGATGGCGGAACAGAACGCAGACTGAATGCACAAACATCTGGTCAGGCGGCGTCAGGCGGAATAATCGCAGCCCATTGATCAGGTGGCGACTTCAAAGGCCGCGCCGGACCTTGTCACCGAGTCATGGTCGCGCCATCACATCACGGAGTCGTCGATTTCGTCATCGTGAATAGTACCGTCGCTGAATATTTCCCCCTCAAAGGCGACGAGAGAGGCAAAGCGGGGGCGGGTGAACACGAAGTTGTAGATATTGCGGGTGGAGAAGCCGATGTTGAAAGCGGGCTCCACATTGTTCCATGTCTCGACAAGGATCACGCGCTCCTGGTCGGGCATCGTGGGCAGCTTGGCCTCGATATCGGACACCGTGCCATCGGTCCAGACGTTCATCAAGTCGCCCCGCTCGACGGACCAATCGACGTAGTAGCGATTGTCGTCTTCGTCCCAGCGGATCACCGATACCCGCATCGACATGCCGGAATCTGACCGCACCAGAAGCTGCGCCAGGGTGAACATGCTGTCGATGTAGTCATCGTTCAGGGCGGCCGTCTCGCGCGAGATCAGGTCCGAGATGGTATAGGCGGCTTTGGTATTGACCGTCTCCTGCCGAAACAGATCAAACAGCGTGTAAGTGGCCGCAAAGATGCCGAGCAGGAAGGGCAGGTAAAAGGCAACCTCAACCGAGACGTTGCCCTCTTCGCGGCGCCGAAACCGGCGCAGGATATCAATGAGAAACTGACCCATGGCTTATTTCGGCTCCTGAACAAATGCGCTGGAGGCATAGAGGCGAATGCGACCCTGACCGTCCTTTTGCATGCTGTCGGCGAGGCCCCAGTGGGGAAAGACGGGGTCAAAGCTCATGCAGGCCCGCAGGAACATCAGATCGTTTGATCCCCCGTTTACAAAGGTGGTGACCGCCTCCACCTCTTCAATGACGGAGACACAGTCCGGGTCGGAATTGACCCCGCCCCAGGCGAAGGGGTCGAGCTGCACCATTTCGAGACGCAGCGAGGTTGCACAGTCGTCGATGAACCCGGATCTGGCACAGATCCTGTCGCGAATGTCATCATGCTGCATATTGCCACCGGTGCCGAGGCGAATATCGCGGACCGTCATGTCCATGGCGCGCTCCAGCATGATCTGTCGCACGGTGATCAACCCCAGCTCGACCGAGGCGAAGAGGACCAGCAGCATCAGCGGGAACAGGATCGCAAATTCGATTGTCGCATTGCCGTCGTCGGCCTCGCGGAACCGGCGCAATCGGGCGGGCAGGGCAGGGGCGCGCATCATTCTGTCAGCCTCAGTTGGCGGATCGCCGAGGCGATGGAGTTGAAGGCCTCAGCGATTTCCAGCCCTTTGACATCGTAGTAGTGCGAGTCGGAGCTTGCGCAGTCGCGCAGAACGGTCTGGCCGCCTTCGGGTGCTTCGAAGCCGATCGTGAAGACGATGATGCCCTGATCCTTGGCCGCGGTGCAGATCGACTGGGTCCGGAGATCTTTGCTGCTGGCCCCTACCGCATTGTACACGTCATAGTACCATTCATCACGGGCGTCGTAGTAGTCCATCCAGTCGTAGAACAGGTAGTAGTAGATGTATTGCAGTGAGGTATCGGCAAAAAGATCGGCAAAGCTCAGCTCAACGGAGCTTCCGCGCTCGCGCATTGTGGTTTCACGAGAGCAGTTGCCACGGTAATCCCAACGGTAGCAGTATTTCTTTGACAGATTGCCATCGCCAAAGGGATGCGGGCCCCAGGTGCCGGAGCCGGTATCGGGATCATGCCAGAAGTAGTTTCCTGTGTTCTCGTTGTAGGTCGAGTAGACTCTCTCATCGGCATTGTACCAGACCTGCGAGCCCCCGTTGCGGTAGTCACTGTTGACATAATACTGATCGGTGTTCTGGCCATCCGTCATCAATACGATGACCTTCAGCGTTTCATGGTCTGAATAGCTGACCGGGCGATTGGCGTATTGTGGATCTATTTCCGCATCGACACCGCTCGCGAGGGTTGAGACGATCGGTTGCATCGACGGATCCAGCAGGGCGACGCCCCATTTCATTCCAACGTCGATGGAGGTGTTGTCGCTGGCTTCGAAGTCGTCGATGTAGTCCTGCAGCGTATCGACGTCGTCTTCCAGCAACATCACCGTGCGTTCGGGATTGTTGACATGCGACGCGCAGGTTGCCAGTCTGACCAGATCGGAACTGTTGCGGTAGTCGCTGCTGCCCCAGATCGAAAAATGCATGGTCTGTTCGTAGTCGTCGACCGTGCTGATCGCGGTGGTGGAATAATCGTCGCTGTCAAAGTTGATGCAATGGGAATAGCTGTGCGCGTCGCTCAACTGCAAT
Organism: Phaeobacter sp. B1627; assembly: GCF_006265095.1. GTDB lineage: Bacteria > Pseudomonadota > Alphaproteobacteria > Rhodobacterales > Rhodobacteraceae > Epibacterium. The sequence continues at coordinate 92,349 of NZ_VCNK01000022.1, read as the reverse complement.
TGGTCGAGCACAGAGGCGGGCATCGAAACCTGCGTCGAATAGGGCACGATGGAAATCGTCATCTTGCCGTCTTCGGTGTTGTCATCCATGGTCTGGACGAATTGCTTGGCGGCGGTTTTCAGGTTCCTCAGACGGTTGTCCTGCCCCATGGATCCAGAGACATCCAGCACCAGTGAAATCTCGACATTGCCGATACTCTCGACCGCAGTCGCCGCCGCCCTGAGCGGCAGCGGCTTGTCGTACCTGGCAATTTTCATCCAATAGGTTTCGAAATCCGCATCTACGGTTGCTGTGACCCGTTTCGACGACGGCGTGATTTCGGTGTAGGGTTGCTTGTAATATCGGTCCAGCCCGGCCTTGGCCATGTAGTCCAGCACGACGGCGTCGGGGGCCAGGGGCTGATCCAGGTCGGCCGCCGCAAGGACCGCGCGGTCAAGGGTGTATTGCAACTCTGTTCGGTCCCGTTCGAGCCGTACCAGATCCATACCGATGCCACCGACGGCCAGCATGCAGAGCAGGGTGGCAATCATCGGCTTTTCCAGCACGCCGCTCTCGTCAGCCCGGAACCGCAGCCCAGTCTCCCGCAGGCCAGTCTTCCGAAGCCCCGTCCATAGGCCACGAGAGGCCAATGATGTCGTCGTCCAGAAATTGCCGTTCATATCTGATGTCTTTCCAGCGATCAAAAGAGCCGAGATGAGCCGAGATGAATAGGGCAAGGCCGGAACCGAAGTTCAAAGCACATGTTCGCCCGCTTTAGGAATGGTTGATAAAGATGGCCGAACTGGGGCGCGATCTGGTCCTAAACCGCTCTTTTCGGGAGAGTTTGACGCTAATCCTGTCCGGTTTCTCGGGTTGTCTGGCCAGCTGAAACAATCCGTTCCGGGATCAGAGGCTCGCGCCACAGCTCCCGGGTGGCGGATCCGAAAAGGCCGGTGCCGCAGGGGAGTGGGTTTGCCGCTTTTTTGTGCAGTTTCTGTGGATAATAGGTCGCAGGACGTAACGTTCTCTGAATAGATGGGGAGCAGTATCGCAACTTGAGTCGTTTCAGGAGGACGGGAACAGCCGATGAGCAATCTCAAAGAACCGAGCTTTCGCGAAAGTGTGGACCTCATGTTCAATCGCGCCGTGGCGCTGATGGACCTGCCGCCCGGACTGGAAGAAAAAATCCGTGTCTGCAACGCAACCTATACCGTGCGTTTCGGCGTGCGCCTGCGCGGGAAGCTCCAAACGTTCACGGGCTACCGCTCCGTCCATTCGGAGCATATGGAACCGGTCAAGGGCGGCATTCGCTATGCAATGGGGGTCAACCAGGATGAGGTCGAGGCGCTGGCGGCGTTGATGACCTACAAATGCGCCCTCGTCGAAGCCCCTTTCGGCGGCTCAAAAGGCGGCTTGTGTATCGATCCGCGTGAATACGACGAGCAGGAGCTGGAACTGATCACCCGCCGCTTCGCCTATGAACTGGCGAAACGCGATCTGATCCACCCGTCGCAGAACGTGCCTGCGCCCGACATGGGAACAGGCGAGCGCGAGATGGCGTGGATTGCGGATCAATATGCCCGCATGAACACCACAGACATCAATGCAAGGGCCTGCGTCACCGGAAAGCCGCTGAACGCCGGCGGGATCGCCGGCCGGGTCGAGGCCACAGGCCGCGGGGTTCAATACGCCCTGCAGGAGTTCTTCCGCTATGAGGAAGACAAGGCGAAAGCGGGGCTCTCCGGCACGCTCGATGGCAAGCGCGTCATCGTGCAGGGCCTGGGCAACGTTGGCTATCATGCGGCAAAATTCCTCTCCGAGGAGGACGGTTGCCGGATCATCGGCGTGATCGAACGCGACGGTGGGCTGATGGATGAAAACGGGCTCGACATCGAAGATCTGCACGCCTGGATCGCGAAACATGGCGGCGTTGATGGGTATCCCTCGGGCCGCTACATCAAGGATGGGGCCAAATACCTCGAAGAGGACTGCGATATTCTGGTGCCGGCGGCACTGGAGGGGGTCATCAATCTGACCAACGCAGACCGGATCAAAGCCAAACTGGTGATCGAGGCTGCCAACGGCCCGGTTACCGCCGGGGCGGATGAGATCCTGCGCAAGAAGGGGACGGTGATCATCCCCGACATGTATGCAAATGCCGGGGGCGTGACGGTCTCCTACTTCGAGTGGGTGAAAAACCTGTCGCATATCCGGTTCGGTCGCATGCAGCGGCGTCAGGAAGAGGCGCGTCACCAGCTTGTTGTGGACCAGTTCGAGGCGTTGTCGGAAAGCATGGGCAAGACCTGGACGCTGGATTCCAAGTTCAAGGAGAAATACCTCAAGGGGGCGGGCGAGTTGGAGTTGGTGCGCTCGGGCCTGGATGACACCATGCGCACCGCCTACCAATCCATGCGTGATGTCTGGCACGAGCGCGATGACGTGACGGATCTGCGGACTGCCGCCTATCTGGTCTCCATTGGCAAGGTCGCGGGCAGCTACCGGACCAAGGGTCTTTGACGCGGCAATATGCTGTTTGATGACCGGGATTATCCGGTCCTGTTCTACAGGCTCTCCCATATCGGGAGGGCCTGTTTCACTTGCCGCTTGTGTGGATGACCTCCTCTGCTTGCCCCTTGCCTGGGTGACGCTAGGTCAAGGTCCGGAAGGCACGGAATTCTACCGAAGGAGCGGGTCGTGAAGCAAGCTATTGTGTTTGATTGTGAATTTCTGACGGCCGAGGGCTCTCCCTCGCGGTTCTGGTGTGGCCCGAAGGACCCGGATCCCGTGATTGCACAGATCGGTCTGGTGAAGTTGGGGCTGGAACAGGATTTTCCCATCCTCGGGACCGAACGGATCTATGTGTTGCCGGTTGACCGGCAGGGCGCGCGGTGGCCGCTGGATCCGTTTTTCACCAGGCTGACCGGCATTACCGAAGAGGTTCTTGATCGCCAAGCCGTGCCGCTTGGTTCGGCGCTGAAGGCGGTTGAGGACTATGCCGATGGCGCCCGTCTGTGGTCCTGGGGCAAGGATGAATTCAATATGGTGGCGATCAGCTGCTACGTGGCTGGCCTCGTGCCGCCGCTGCCGGTGACCCGGTTCGGCAACGCCTGCGATCTGTTCCTGAAGGCGGGCATGCCATATGATGATTTGAAAGTCACCCGCAGCAACACCCTGGCCAGCTATTACCAGATCGACCACCCGCCGCTGCAGGGGCATGACGCGGTCGATGACGCATTGTCAGTGACCTATGCGGTCCAGCACCACCTGCGCGGCGGGGCGCTTGACGCCTCTGATTTTGGCTAGGTGCGGCAAAGCCCGAAGTCATAGTTTTGCCCATTGAGTGAAACCTGTCGAAAAGACCGCTTGCTTGTCGTAAATCGAACTAGACAGAAATGCCCAGTTCGTGGCCATCTGCACAAAACACTGCCGAACTTTGACGTTCAGGGCTAGGAGCCTCAGGGCAAACCAGCTAGCACTGAGCTCAAAGCGGATCTGCCCTGTCAAGCGTGACCGTATGACAGTGTGACAGTGTTGCAGTGCGACAGTGTTGCAGTGCGACAGTTTTGCAGTGCGACAGTTTTGCGGGGCGAGAGGGCGACAGGAACAGAGCTTGGGGAGATGAGCCATGCGATTTTCAGGCTGGCGGGTGCTGAAGGAAGGGCTGACGGGCAACAAGGGCTGGGGCCCCCATTGGCGCGACCCTGAACCAAAGCGGGATTACGATGTGGTGATCATTGGCGGCGGTGGACACGGGCTTGCCACCGCATATTACCTCGCCAAGGAGCATGGGCTTCGCAATATCGCCGTGCTGGAAAAGGGCTACCTTGGGGGCGGCAATGTTGGCCGCAACACCACCATCGTGCGTGCGAACTACTATCTGCCGGGCAATTCGGAGTTTTATTCGCACTCCCTGAAGCTGTGGGAGGGGTTGGAGCAGGATCTCAACTACAATGCGATGATGTCGCAGCGCGGCATTCTCAATCTGTTTCACAACGACGGACAGCGCGATGCGACCATCCGCCGGGCCAATGCGATCGTCAATCAGGGCGATGATGCCGAGATTCTCTACCGAGATGAATTGAAGAAGCTGGTGCCGTTTCTCAACTATGACAACAATCGGTTTCCGATCATGGGCGCGCTGCTGCAGCGCCGCGCCGGGACCGCGCGCCATGATGCGGTCGCCTGGGGCTATGCGCGCGCTGCGGATCAGTTCGGTGTGGACCTGATCAAGAATTGTGAAGTCACAGGTATCGATGTAGAGGGCGGCAGGGTCGTGGGGGTTCAGACCGCGCGCGGTCCGATCCGGGCCAGAAAAGTCGCGCTGGCGGCTGCGGGACGTTCCGGACAGGTGGCGGCAATGGCGGGGCTGACCCTGCCGGTCGAGAGCCATGTTTTGCAGGCGTTTGTATCGGAAGGTCTGAAGCCGGTGCTCGACCATGTGGTGACCTTTGCCGAGGGGCATCTCTACATCAGCCAATCCGACAAGGGGGGGCTGGTGTTCGGCAGCTATCTGGATTTCTACAGCTCCTACGCGGCGCGCGGGAACCTGCCGATGGCGGAACATACGATGGAAACCATCGCGGCAATGGTGCCCGCCCTGACCAAGGCACGGCTGCTGCGGAGCTGGGGAGGGATTATGGATATGACGCCCGACGGGTCGCCCATTATTGATCACACGCCTGTCGAGGGGCTCTATCTGAACGCCGGCTGGTGCTATGGCGGGTTCAAGGCAACACCGGCCTCGGGCCACTGCTTTGCCCATCTGATCGCCACGGATCGCCCGCATGAAGCTGCCGCCCGGTTCCGGCTGGATCGGTTTCGCAGCGGCTATGGGCTGATGGATGAGGAGGGAACCGGTGCGCAACATAATCTGCACTGAGCGTCTGGCGCGGGTCACAGGAGCCTCCGGCGGAGGTATTTGGGAAAAGATGAAAGGGCGCCGGTCATGAGGATCACCTGTCCGATCTGCGGCGAGCGGGATCGTCGCGAGTTCACATATCGGGGTGCCGCGCTTGGAGCGCCGGCACTGGAGGCCGGGATCGAGGCCTGGCACGCTCAGGTTCACCTGCGTCTGAATCCGGCCGGGTCGTTGGCCGAGCTTTGGCATCACGAGATGGGCTGTGGCGCCTGGGTTCAGGTCACCCGGAACACCGCAACCCATGAGATGCTTGGGTCGGTCCTGGCTGAGGATGCGGATCTTGCGATGCCTGCGCCGGAAACGGAGGTGGAGCCATGAGGATCTCGGGCCTGGGGCATGGGATGGGAAATCGTCCGGTCAGTTTTTCGTTCAACGGCAAACACTATATGGGAGTGGAAGGCGATACGCTGGCCTCGGCTCTGCTGGCAAATGATGTGCATCTGGTCGCGCGATCGTTCAAGTATCACCGTCCGCGGGGCATACTGACCGCAGGATCGGAAGAGCCCAATGCCCTTGTGACCGTTGGTGAAGGCGCGGCGGGGGATCCCAATATCCGGGCGACCCAGCAGGACATATTCGAAGGGCTGGTGGCGCGCAGTCAGAACTGCTGGCCTTCCGTGGACCGGGACGTGATGGCCGTAAACGATCTGGCCGCACCCTTTCTGGGGGCAGGATTTTACTACAAGACCTTCATGTGGCCCGCGCCGTTTTGGGAAAAGCTCTATGAGCCCATCATTCGCCGCGCTGCGGGGCTGGGTGCTTTGTCCGGAACACCCAATACGGACGTCTATGAGAAAGCCTTTGCGTTTTGCGATCTTCTGGTGATCGGATCGGGGCCTGCGGGGCTGATGGCGGCACTGACTGGCGCGCGCGCGGGTGCCGATGTCATCCTCGCGGAAGAGGACAGCCGCATGGGCGGGCGCTTGCTGGCTGAGGTTGAAGAAATCGATGGCAGGCCTGCCCATGTCTGGGCGGCAGAGGTGATTGCCGAGTTGGAGGCGCTGGACAACGTCCGCCTGATGACCCGCACGGCGATCACGGGCGCCTATGATCAGGGCACATTTTCGGCGCTGGAGCGGGTGTCGCATCACTTGCCACCAAGTCAATCACTGAAGACCGCGCACCGTCCGCGTGAGTGTTTCTGGCGGATCGCAGCCAAGGCGTCGGTGCTGGCGGCAGGGGCAATCGAGCGACCGGTTGCATTTCCCAACAATGACCGACCGGGGATCATGACCGCAGGTGCCGTGCGCGCATATCTCAACCGGTGGGGCGTGGCAGCGGGGGAGCGGATCACGGTTTTTGCCAATAATGACGACGCCCATCGGACCGCCCGCGATCTGCTGGCCGCCGGGGTCCATGTGACCGCTGTGGTCGACAGCCGCCACGATGCGCCGGATGGCACCGGCTTTCCGGTGATCAAGGGGGCCGTGGTTTGTGATACGGCCGGGCGCCGCCGACTGCAGAGCGTCACCGTGCGCAGCGTTCGGGGTGAGGAGAAAATCCAGACAGATTGCCTCGCGATGTCCGGGGGCTGGAACCCGTCGGTCCATCTGACCTGTCACATGAATGGACGCCCCCGCTGGAACCGGGAGCTGGCGGCCTTTGTGCCGGTTGCCGGGGTGGTGCCGGGGATGCAGGTGGCCGGGGCGGCCAATGGTGTCTTCTCCACCGGCGGTGCCCTGCGCGAAGGGGCGGCGGCTGCAAGGGCCGCTCTGGCAGATCTCGGTCTGAAAGCACAGGTGCCGCCTCTGCCGGTGGCCTCGGAGGAGGTCTATCGGATCAGCCCGCTTTGGGCCGTGCCGGGCAAGGGGCGCGCGTGGCTGGATTTCCAGAATGATGTCACGGTCAAGGACGTCACTCAGGCCGCGACGGAAAATTTCCGCTCGGTGGAGCATATGAAGCGCTACACCACACAGGGAATGGCGACAGATCAGGGCAAGAATTCCAACGTGGCGGCCCTTGCGGTGCTGGCCGATGCAACCGGTCGCAGCATTCCAGAGACGGGAGTCACCAGCTTCCGCCCTCCTTTCGTGCCGACCTCGATTGCCGCGATGGGAGCGGGGGGCGAAGGGCAGGGGTTCAAGCCACGGCGCTACCTGACAAGCCACGCGGCGGGATTGGAGCAGGGCGCGTCCAACACCGAGGTGGGGCTCTGGTATCGGGCCAGCTATTTCCCCAAGCAGGGGGAGACGAACTGGCGGCAGTCCTGTGATCGCGAGGTCATGATGGTGCGCAATGCGGTGGGCGTCTGCGATGTCTCGACGCTCGGCAAGATCGACATCAAGGGGCGCGATGCGGCCAGACTGCTGGATCTGGTCTATACCAACATGTTCTCCACCCTGAAAATCGGCCGGGTCCGCTATGGTTTGATGCTGCGCGAGGATGGTTTTGTCATGGATGATGGCACCACCGCGCGGCTGGGCGAGGATCACTACGTCATGACCACCACCACCGCAGCGGCGGGACAGGTCATGGCACATCTGGAGTTTCTGACCCAAGTTGTCCGTCCCGATCTTGATGTGCGGTTCACCTCGGTGACGGATCATTGGGCGCAGTTTGCCATCGCGGGCCCCAAGGCGCGCGCACTCGTTGACGGATTGGTCGAGGAAACAGTGAATGGCGACAGCTGGCCGTTCATGGCCTGCGGCGAGATCACGGTCAAAGGGGTCCGGGGCCGCTTGTTCCGGATCTCCTTTTCGGGCGAGCACGCCTATGAGATCGCCGTTCCGGCGCGCTACGGCGATGCGCTTTACCGGGCGCTGGTCGCGCAGGCCGAGCGCCTTGGCGGTGGGGCATATGGTATGGAGGCGCTCAATGTTCTGCGGATCGAGAAGGGGTTCATCACCCACGCAGAAATCAACGGAACTGTGACGGCTTTTGACCTTGGCATGCAGGGGCTGATATCAAAGAAAAAGTCATGCTGGGGCAAGGCTCTGTCGGAGCGTGCAGGCTTGATGGATGAAGACCGGATGCAGCTTGTCGGGCTCAAGCCTGCGGGCGCGGCCCAGGACATCAGTGCCGGGGCGCATCTGTTTGACCCCGACGCCTCGGTCGAGCGGGTCAATGATCTGGGGTATGTGACCTCGGTCGGGTTCTCGCCGACGCTGGGTCACATGATCGGGTTGGCCATGCTGTCGGCCGGACGGGACCGGATGGGAGACACCGTCCGGCTGGTCGATCACACGCGGGGCATTGATACGCTGTGCGAGGTTGTGAACCCGGTGTTTTTTGATCCTGAGGGAGGGCGTGTCCGTGGATGATCTGAGTGCGAAATCTCCCTGTGAGGGGCTGCTGCCCGCGACCGTCGGCGGTTTTACCCTGCGCGAGGAGCCGCCAACCACATTGACGCTGATTGCGCCCTACGCGGGGCAGGAGGCGGCCCTGAGCGCGGCGATGGACGCGGCGCATGGGCTGGCCTTTCCGGCCCCGAACCGGACCACTGGCTCCGGGGAGGCGCGCGCGGTTTGGTTCGGTCGGAGGCAGGCGGTGTTGATGGGGCCCGACGCCCAGCCCGGGTTGGCGGCGCACGCGGCGTTGACCGATATCAGCGATGGCTGGGCCGTGGTGCGGCTGGACGGCGACCGGGCAGAGGATGTGTTGGCCCGTCTGGTGCCGGTGGATCTGCGCCCTCGGGTGTTCCAACCGGGCCATACGGCGCGCACCGAACTGCGGCACATGATGGCGTCGCTCACGCGGGTGTCAGCAAAATCCTTTCAAATCATGGTGTTCCGCTCGTTCGCCGAAACGCTTGTTCACGATGTCAAAACAGCCATGGAAGCCGTGGCGGCACGGGGCTAGATTGGCAGGAATCTCGAAACTGATTCCGGAGCTGATCTATGATCCGCAAGATCCTTGCTGCCGCGCTTGTGGCGGCGCCCCTGAGTGCCACATCTGTTCTGGCTGACGCCGATCTCGGCAAGGAGGACAGCTGCAAATACCAGGGCCAGGTGATGTCCGCCGTACAGCAGGCGCGGCTGGACCGGGTGCCGCAGGCCCAGGTCGAGGATACGATCCGTGCGACATCGCCGGACTGGCCTGCAAATTTCTCCAATGCCATTCCGCAACTGACAGCGCATGTCTATCAGATGAAGCGGCGCGATCTGAAACAATATGACCTCGGAGAGGTGTTCGAGGCGCAATGTCTTGAGAACTGGGAGCAGATCCAGACCATGAAGAAGAACCTTGCCGACAACTGAAGTGCCTGATTGATCGGACCCCGATATGTCTCTGCCTCCTGGATTCCTGGATGAACTGCGCACCCGCGTCAGCCTGTCTGACGTTGTCGGGCGAAAGGTCATGTGGGACCAGCGCAAGAGCCAGCCAGGCAAGGGAGACCTGTGGTCGCCCTGTCCGTTCCATCACGAGAAAACGGCGTCTTTTCATGTGGATGACCGCAAGGGATTTTACTACTGCTTTGGCTGTCACGCCAAGGGAGATGCCCTGAAATTCGTGCAGGAGACCGAGAATGTCTCTTTCATGGAGGCGGTGGAAATCCTCGCGGGCGAAGCCGGGCTGGAGATGCCGAAACGTGATCCGAAGGCGGCCGAGAAGCAGGATCGGCGCACGCAGCTTGCGGACGTCATGGAGCAGGCGGTGCGGTTTTTCCGCCTCCAGCTGAACACGCAGGCGGCAAGCGAGGCGCGGGCCTATCTGTCGCGGCGGGGACTGAGTGCTGAGGCGCTGGAGCGCTGGGAAATCGGTTTTGCGCCTGATGGCTGGCAGCATCTTTGGGATGCCTTGAAAGGCAAGGGCGTCGCTGATGATCTGATCCTTGGGGCGGGGCTGGCAAAGCCTTCGAGCAAGGGCAAGAAACCCTATGATACGTTTCGCAACCGGATCATGTTTCCGATCCGCGATGCGCGGGGGCGGGCCATTGCCTTTGGCGGGCGGGCGATGGATCCGAACGACAACGCCAAATATCTGAACTCGCCCGAGACGGAGCTGTTCGACAAGGGGCGCAACCTGTATAACCACGGCCCTGCGCGTGCGGCCTCCGGACGCGGCAGCACATTGGTGGTGGCGGAAGGCTACATGGATGTGATTGCGCTGTCCGAGGCGGGGTTCGCGTCTTCTGTGGCTCCGCTGGGAACAGCCGTCACCGACAGCCAGCTGCAATTGCTGTGGCGGATTTCGGATGAGCCGATCATCGCGCTGGATGGTGACACGGCCGGCGTGCGGGCGGCGATGCGTCTGATTGACATGGCGCTGCCCTTGCTGGAAGCGGGCAAGTCCCTGCGGTTTGCCGTCATGCCCGACGGCAAGGATCCTGACGATCTGATCCGCGCGGAAGGGGCCGGGGCCGTGCAGACGGTGTTGGATCAGGCGATCCCGATGGTGCGGCTGTTGTGGCAGCGAGAAACCGAAGGCCGGGTCTTTGACAGCCCCGAACGCAAGGCCGCGCTGGACAAGTCGTTGCGTGAGAAGATCAAGCTGATCCGCGATCCGTCAATTCGCCAGCACTATGCCGAGGATCTCAAGGAACTGCGGTTCCAGCTCTTTCGGGGCAACCGGGGCGGCGCGCGGCAGGGGGGCTCCGGCTATGAGACACGTCAGGGGGGATACAAACCGCGCTCCCGATCCCAGAGCGGGTTTCGCGATGGCGCCCGCATGCCATGGGCGGCGCCGCCATCGCCGCGCGCGACCACGCGGTCATCGATCGTGGCCGCGGCCGAGGATCAGGACTTTGCCCGGGTGCGTGAGGCCGTGATCCTGGCCACGGCCCTGACAACGCCGACCGTCATCCCGGAGTTCGAGATCAACCTCGAACGCATGCAGTGCCGGGATCCCGATCATGCCCACCTGCGTGACCTCGTATTGCGTCACGGCATTGATGCACCAGAGCGACTTCGCGATGAAATTACGTATGCTCTCGGGCCTGATGCCCTTGAAAACCTGATGGCCCTGCGCCATGTGGCAATCAGTCCCTGCGTGCGCAAACCCGGCGATCTGGAAATGGCCAGCCTCACTCTGGCCGAGGAATTCGCGAAACTCGAGAGCATGGCGGGGCTCAATGCTGAACTGGCGGAGGCCGAGGAGGATCTGGATAGTCTCGCCGATGAGGCCCTGACCTGGCGGTTGCGTCAGGCGGCAGAGGCCCGCAACCGGGCTGTTCGCAGCGAGAATGAGGACAAGGCGACATATGATGTGGGCGAGAACGGTGCGCGGCTCAACAGGGATGAGCGCGATGCCTTTGGCGCCCTGCTCAACCGAATCGGCTTCAGCGAAAAATAACTGAATGGAAGCGGTTCTGACGTGCCCGACTGTGGCCGCCACGCCGCGAAATGACGTTTTGCTAAAGAAGCGCAAAGAAAAATTGGGTAAACGGGGTGACGAATCACAAGACCGCACTAATGATTCGATCCACCCGAATCGCCCGCAGCCCCTTAGAGGAGCAATGAATGGCCGCCAAAGATACTGATGACCGCAAGCCTGACGATCAGGACGCCGAAATTTCGCTCGACATGAGCCAGGCCCAGGTCAAGAAGATGATCGCCGAAGCCCGTGAGAAGGGCTACATCACCTACGATCAGCTCAATCAGGTTCTGCCGCCGGATCAGGTCTCCTCCGAACAGATCGAGGATGTCATGTCCATGCTGTCGGAGATGGGCATCAACATCATCGAGGACGAAGAGGCCGAGGAAGAGGAGAACAAAGGCTCCACCGAACTGGTCTCTGCCGAGACCAATCGCGAAGTCTCTGTCGCGGGCGCGCAGGCCGAAAAACTCGATCGTACCGATGATCCGGTGCGGATGTATCTGCGCGAGATGGGGTCCGTCGAATTGCTGTCGCGCGAAGGCGAAATTGCCATCGCCAAGCGCATCGAGGCGGGTCGCAACACGATGATCCTTGGGCTCTGTGAGAGCCCCTTGACCTTTCAGGCGATTACGATCTGGCACGACGAACTTCTGTCCGAAGACATCCTGTTGCGGGATGTGATCGATCTGGAAGCCACCTTTGGCAATCAGATGGACGAAGAAGGTGGCGTCGAACAGCCGGTGGTCGATCCGTCGGCGGTAAGTGCCGCCACGCCGGAGAAAAGCAAAGAAGACAGTCCCGAGCTGGACGCCGACGGCAACCCGATCCTCAACAATGACGATGATGAGGATGAGGACGATCAGGCCAATATGTCCCTCGCTGCCATGGAGGCCGCGCTGAAGGACCGCGTTCTGGAAACTCTGGAACGGATTTCCAATGATTTCGCGATGTTGTCGGAAATGCAGGATCTGCGGATCTCGGCAACGCTGAATGAGGATGGCTCCTTCTCGGCGTCGGATGAAGCCAAGTATCAGCAGCTGCGCTCCGAGATCGTGGAGCTGGTGAACGGGCTGCATCTTCACAACAACCGGATCGAAGCCCTGATTGACCAGCTCTATGGCATCAACCGCCGTGTGATGCAGATCGACAGCGCGATGGTCAAACTCGCCGATCAGGCCCGGATCAACCGCAAGGAGTTCGTTGACGCCTACCGGGGACGCGAGCTGGACCCCAACTGGTTGTCCGATATGGGGGAAAAGCCGGGTCGGGGCTGGCAGATGTTCATCGAACGCTCCACCGAGAAGGTCGAAGAACTGCGGGCAGATATGGCGCAGGTCGGCCAATACGTGGGTCTCGATATTTCGGAATTCCGCCGTATCGTGCAGCAGGTGCAAAAAGGCGAAAAAGAAGCCCGTCAGGCGAAGAAGGAAATGGTCGAGGCGAACTTGCGTCTCGTGATTTCGATCGCCAAGAAATACACTAACCGCGGCCTGCAGTTCCTGGATCTCATTCAGGAAGGCAACATCGGCCTGATGAAGGCGGTGGACAAGTTCGAATACCGTCGCGGGTACAAATTCTCGACCTATGCCACATGGTGGATCCGTCAGGCGATCACCCGCTCGATTGCGGATCAGGCCCGGACTATCCGGATCCCGGTTCACATGATCGAGACGATCAACAAACTGGTCCGGACCGGGCGCCAGATGCTGCATGAGATCGGCCGCGAGCCGACGCCGGAAGAGCTGGCTGAAAAGCTGCAGATGCCGCTGGAAAAAGTCCGCAAGGTGATGAAGATCGCCAAGGAGCCGATCTCTCTGGAAACGCCGATTGGCGACGAAGAAGACAGCCAGCTGGGCGATTTCATCGAGGACAAGAATGCTGTGCTGCCGCTGGACAGCGCCATTCAGGAAAACCTCAAGGAAACCACCACCCGGGTTCTGGCGAGCCTGACCCCCCGCGAGGAGCGTGTTTTGCGGATGCGGTTTGGCATTGGCATGAACACCGACCACACGCTGGAAGAAGTGGGCCAGCAGTTCTCGGTGACCCGTGAGCGTATCCGTCAGATCGAGGCCAAGGCCCTGCGCAAGCTGAAACACCCGAGCCGGTCGCGCAAACTGCGCAGCTTCCTCGACCAATAGCACCCAAGGCGGCCCCCGGTTTTCCGGGCTGGCTCCGCCTGCATCAGACCAAGGTTTCAAAGGCGCCCCGGATTGAGTTCGGGGCGCTTTTTCGTTCCTTCTCCCAGCGGCCCAGGTCTACCAAATCATGTCGCGCCTGAACCTCCGGTCTCGCGTGCCGGGAACGGGTCTGCGCCTTTTGGTGTTAACCAACCGGCCAATCTGCGTGTTGAATAAAGTTTTCAAAGAATTATCCTGTCCTGGGTGAGTGTGATCGCTTTGACCAGACAGAACCGGGGGTGACGATGAGCGGACGTAACGAGTTGACGCGTGCCATGACCGCATTGGACAAGCAGCTGGATGCGCTGGAAACGATGACGGAGGTGAACTCCTTTCTTGTCTCGGCAATGCGCGAGCATGAACAAGAGCTGACCCGCATGAGCCCACAGGAAACCCGTGAAATGCTGCGGGCCAAGGCGCGGGCCATCTATCGGCCGGACGGCGGGCTCAAACCCAATGCCAGCGCGCTGCAGCTTCTGGAGGAGACCTTGGGGCGCGGTCAATCCGCCGAGATCATCCCGTTTCGCCCGCGCGGTTCAGAGCTTTCTTCCTGATCCGGCTTCTCCGCGCCAGTCGAAGACTTGTTCCGCTCACGTGAACGGCCTACATCAGCGGGAGCCAACGAAGGATGCCCCTGATGCCGATCTCCAGCGTTTTCAACCGCCTCGCCTGTACTGCCCTGATCGGTCTGTCAGGACTGGCGGCCTGCACCGAGCTGCCCAGTACCGGAGCACAGGCGGATTTCTATGCTCCACGCACGCAGGCTCGGGTCTATGCGCTGGATGCGCGCAGCTTTGAGGTGGTGCCGCAGATCGGCGCCAATGGTGCGTCCTATTGGTGCACCGCTGCTGATTTCGCGCGGCGGCGCCTTGGGGCGGGGTGGTCGCAGATGATCTACGTCCAGAAGGGGCGGGCGGACAGCGTCGTCAGCGGCCGTATCGATGCGGTGACCTTCACCCTCGACGAAATTCCGCGCGCGGAGGGCTATCCGCTCATACGCCGCGCCTATGGCTTCAAACCCGGTGACGCCTTCAGCCTCTCCACCGCCGAGGGCTTCTGTCACGAAGTTGAACCGCTGCTCTTCTTCTAGGACCGCCGAAGCATGCCGCAGCACGAGTTCACGATCGAGACACAGGGGCAGGGGCTCTACGAATTCACGCGGCTGCTGTGCGATTGGGTCGCTCAATCGCAGGTGGAGGCCGGGCTGCTCACGCTGTTTGTGCGCCATACGTCCTGCTCTTTGCTGGTGCAGGAGAACGCCGATCCCGAGGTCCGCGATGACCTGCTCGCATATTTCGCCCGTTTGGTGCCGCCCTCCAGCGATCCGTCGATGGCCTATCTGCGTCATACCTATGAGGGGCCGGACGATATGCCGGCCCATATCAAGGCGGCAATGCTGCCGCTGAGCCTGTCGCTCCCAATCTCGGACGGGCGGCCAGTGCTGGGCACCTGGCAGGGGATCTATCTCTTCGAACACCGCAATGCCCCGCATCAGCGCAGGGTCTTCGCGCATCTTGCCTAGCCCGCTGCACGCCCCGCAGGCCAAGGTGTTGCGGTGGCAATTCCCCTCTACCCAAACTCTAGCAGCTCCCCTATAGTTGTGGATAAATGCGCAAGGCTGCGCACTAGAGCGATTTTGTGTCAGGGAAGGGAGCCCGCGGATGCGCTGCCCGTTTTGCGGAAATGTCGATACCCAAGTGAAGGATTCACGCCCGGCAGAGGATCACGTCTCTATTCGTCGGCGCCGGTCCTGTCCGGCCTGCGGTGGGCGCTTCACCACCTATGAACGGGTCCAGCTGCGGGATCTGGTGGTGATAAAATCCAACGGCAAGCGGGAGGATTTCGACCGCGACAAGCTGGAACGCTCCATCCGGATCTCCATGCAGAAACGCCCGGTAGATCCGGAGCGGATCGATCAGATGATCTCCGGCATCGTGCGACGGCTTGAGAGCATGGGGGAAACCGATATCCGCTCCAAGATGATCGGCGAAATCGCGATGGAAGCGCTGGCCCGGATCGATACGGTGGCCTATGTGCGCTTTGCCAGCGTCTATAAAAACTTCCAGGCGGCCGACGATTTCGAGGATTTTGTGCACGAGTTGCGTCCACCGGTCCAGCCTGACAGCTGATCTGCGGATCTGACGTGCAGGGAAAGGTCTGAACCCATGACCCAGAGTGATGATCGCTTCATGGCGATGGCCCTGTCGCTCGGGCGCAGAGGGCAGGGGCGAACCTGGCCCAATCCTGCGGTCGGATGCGTCATTGTGCGCTCGGGGCGGGTTGTCGGACGCGGCTGGACCCAACCCGGTGGCAGGCCGCACGCAGAGGCCGTGGCCCTGGCTCAGGCCGGGCCGGCTGCTGAGGGTGCCACGGCCTATGTCAGCCTCGAACCCTGCGCCCATACCGGCCAGACCCCGCCCTGCGCGCAGGCTTTGATTGATGCAGGTGTCGCACGCGTGGTGGCCGCGATTGGCGACAGTGACCCACGTGTCAGCGGTCAGGGGTTTGCGATGTTGCGCGCGGCGGGCATAAAAGTCACCACCGGCGTTTGCATGGATGAGGCCGGGTTCGACCACGAGGGATTCTTCCTCAGGACAGAACAGGGACGGCCGTTTGTAACCCTCAAGCTGGCCGCCAGCTTCGATGGCCGCATTGCGACGGGCTCCGGGCAGAGCAAATGGATCACCGGCCCCGAAGCCCGCCGGGCTGTACACGCCATGCGCGCCCGCCATGACGCGGTGATGGTCGGCGCGGGGACGGCCCGGGCGGACGATCCCAGCCTGACCGTGCGTGACCTCGGCATCGAGGCCCAGCCCGCGCGGGTGGTCGTGTCACGTCATCTCGACTTGCCGCTGATGAGCAGCCTGGCCCGTTCGGCACGCGATGTGCCGCTTTTTCTCTGCCACGGTCACAGTGCCGATGCAGAGCGTATCCGCGCATGGGAAGGGGTCGGCGCCACTCTCCTGTCCTGTGGGGCGTTGGGCACGCAGCTCGACCCGCATGACGTGTTGCAGCAACTGGGGCAGGTGGGCATGACGCGTGTATTCTGCGAGGGTGGCAGCGCGCTGGCCGCAACGTTGTTGGCCCATGATCTGGTGGATGAGCTGGTCGGCTTCACGGCCGGTGTTGCGATTGGCGCCGAGGGGCTGCCCTCAATCGGCGCATTGGGGATTGGGGCCTTGCCGGACGCTCCGCGGTTTGACCTGATCGAGACCCGCACCATCGGCGCCGATATCCTGCATCGCTGGAAACGCCCTCAAAGCTAGACGATTTCCTGAACCGCCTTCCGCTGACGTGGAAAAGGCTGCCAATGCGCCGAAGACCACGCGCATTCGGTCACATGATCACAGCAGCGATTTCGGCTCTGGTTTCATCTTTTGAAAATACCTCGGAGCGCGAGGCAGCGCCTCGCATCCTTCATCCGCGCCAAAGACGGACGGAGCTGGCCAGGAGCCCCTGCAGCTTCGACAGGCTTCGATTAAGCTGGCCCGGTTGCGGCAGGTCGCCGTTGATCAACCGATCCACCGCCACTTCCGGCGGACAGGGAAGTCCGGAGATGGGATCGAAATACCGCGGATAGTCAATGAGCGCGGCATAGGCCAGCCCGAGTATACCAGGCTTTGCGTCCCGCCAGTGTGGGGCCTGCAGCCGGTCTTGCGTCAGCCCCCACCCGGCATAAAACGGCAGCCCGACACAGGTCACAGGCACCCGCCGCAGCAAAGCCTCGAACCCGAGAAGCGAGGTCATGGTCCAGACTTCGTCAACGGAATCGATCAGGGCGGCCGGATTGGCGCGCACCGCGATCACATCCGCCCAGGTTTCAACCGACCGCAGCTCTCCCTTGCGCAATCCGGCTTCGACATCCGGATGAGGTTTGTAGATGATAACGGCCTTCGGACGGGCCGCGCGCACCGCTTGCAGCAGCTTCATATTGGTATTGATCTTGCCGGTGCCAAGCCGGATCGAGGCGTCATCTTCGACCTGGCCGGGCACCAAAATACGATGCCCTTTGGGGAGCTCCGGCAGGTCGCCACCAATGTTGTATTTTGTGATTTCGTGCTTGATCAAACGCATCACCAAGGCTTCGATCCGCCTTTCCTGCTGCGGGGTCAGTGTCGCGCGGGCGCGGATCAGATCGTCCAGATCATTGTGACGAGTGGGGTCGTAATAGATCCCCTGCCGGTCCAGCGCCAGAGACAGGGGCGGGACAAGCTGCGCCCCGAGACCTTTTGAACGTAAAAAACCATCCTCCAGGTTCCAGGCCCCTGCATGTGCCTCGGTCGCCTTGCTGGCCCAGACCATCCAGGACTTGCCGCTCTTGCGGGCTGTCTGCGCACTTTCAGTGAAGCGCATGCGAACGTGCTGGCCAAAAAACTTCTGCAAAGGTTTGCGTTTCCACAAACTGATCCCGGAGGCGGCCCAGCCAACGCGGTCCTCGCGCCAGGCCCGCACCTGTGCCTCCAGTGCATCAATCACCTGTTCCACCTCGCAGAGCTGATCGTTGTAGGGGTCATACCAGGTGGGATACTGGATCATTGCAGCGGCAAAAAGCTGGGCCCGGGTCAGCTTGCGGGTGCGCCCCTGCGGTGGAAATTCATCCTCTGTCAGGCCCCAACCGGCATAGAACGGCTGGCCGAAGATCCGCGGTTTATGCCCCGCGAGGATCGCTTCGAACCCCAGCTGCGACGACACTGTATAGACCCCGACCGCCCCCTCCAGCAGGAGATGCGGCGACACCGGGGCATCGAACAGCTCCACCCGACCAGTGGCATCACGGGCGCTGAAATACCCGGGCCGGTGGCCGCGCACCGTCTCCGGGTGGGTCTTGATCAGGATGCGCGCGCCGGGATGTTCCTCCTGCGCAAAGGCAAGCATCTCTTGAAACCGGCCCTGATCGGCCCCCGGAAACGGCACTGACGCCTTGACGGAGGCATCGCCGCGCAATTGGTCAACGACCAGGACATAACCGGGATCCGGCACCGGCACCTGAGGGTGGAAGGCGTTGTATTTGCTGAGATGTGCGTCCTGCAGGCGGGCCATTGCATCCCGTGCACGCCGCATCAGGTGGCTGTCGTCCAGTGGATCCGTCTTCAGCATGATCACAAGGTCGCTGGACAGATGCGGATTGAAATGCACCCCGGTGCGATCGATCAGCAACCCAAGCGGCGGCTCCCCGCTGCGCCCTGGATGGACCGAGCGCAGGAAAGCATCCTCAACCCGGATCATCGCCGCGTGGTGGGCTTCGGCGACCTTCTTGCCGCGATGTGCAGTGGGAGAATCCCCCCATATGCCGACGAAGTCGCCGTCTTTCGGGCGGCCAAGACGAATATCATAGCCGGCGAGCTGCAGAATGCGCCGCACCCGCTGCTGGAATAAAAACCCGCTATTGTACACAAAAAGCCGGGAGCGAGAGCTCCCGGTTTGTGTGGTGTCAGGATGCGGCTTCGGCCTTTGCATCATGAGAGATCAGTCGGCACCGAAGAGCGTGTCAATGCTTGCCGCTGTGGAGAGGGGGCTGAACAGCAGCGACAGGGTCTTGGTCCACTGCGCATAGGGCGCCTCGGTCACATAGATGGTATCGCCGTCCCGGATCACGAAATCGCGGGCGATGAACAACCCGTTCGGCTGGGTGAGGTTCAGCACATAGACCATCCGCTGGGCACCGATCAGATCGTTGCGTCCCAGGACCTGATTTGAAATCTCCGCCGCTTCGTTGCGGAAGACAAACACGCCGGTGGGGTCGGACGCGGTGGCAATCAGGCCACCAACCTGCGCGATGGCCTCCAGCGCAGAGAGGTTCTGGCTCTCGAAGGGCACGCGGGCCTGAGCAGCGGTGGCGCCAAGGGCGGTAAAGGCGCGTGTATCGGCCTCGACAAGGATCTTGTCGCCATTGCGCAGCGCAATATCAAGCTGCGGGTTGTCATAGAGATCCTCGAACCACACGGTGCCGGTCTGCTGGCCCCGGATAATGGTAACCTGCGCGATTTCCGGCTCGATTGCGATGCCACCGGCGCGCGCCAGCATGGTCGACAGCGTCCGCGTCGGGCGCTCGATCGGGTAGACCCCCTGACCGCCGACGGCTCCGGTCAGGCTCACGGTGGCGCCATCCCCGGCGAGGCGACGGACCTGAACCTGCGGATCCGGTGTTTGATCCTCCAGCTTTTCGGTGATCGCTTCGCGCAGCTGTTCGGGCGTGTTGCCCGAGGCCCGCACCCGGCCGGCGTAGGGCACGAATATGTATCCGGCCCCGTCAACCTGCACTTCTTCGAGGGCCGTCGCATTTGCCCCGGCGCTGGCAAGCAGGCCGTCATCGACGTTTTCCCAGATGGTCAGCCCGAGAATGTCGCCGGGCCGGATGATGTCCGATGTCAGCACCGACGCATTGGCGAAAGAGTCCGAAAACCCGAGCGCCGGCACAACGGCGGTGGCAAGGGCGACGCGGTCATTGACGGATACAACAAAGGCATCGCCTTGTTTTTGAACGGATCCCGCAAAAATCTGACGTTTGCTTGGGCCAACCTTGGGCAGCCCGCAGGACGCCGCAAGGGCAACTGCCGTCAGCAATGCCACGGGGCGCGCCCATCGAAAATGCATGGGTTTCACTGCTCGGTCTCCTCGACCTGTTTTTATTTTGCCTCAAGTTTTGCCAGCAAATTAACCGAGTGTTCGGAAAAAATCCAGAGACCTGTGCACTGTGGCTCAGGTCACGGCACGCAAGTGTTGCCGTGGCGCTGCTGTTCCGGCGAGGAACGCGTCATAGGGATCCTCGGCTGCCAGCATCATGTCGACGACCTGCCGCAACAACTGTCTGCGCCCGGAGCGGGAATAAAA
This sequence comes from Phaeobacter sp. B1627, assembly GCF_006265095.1. Classification (GTDB taxonomy): domain Bacteria; phylum Pseudomonadota; class Alphaproteobacteria; order Rhodobacterales; family Rhodobacteraceae; genus Epibacterium. Next base: position 72,189 of record NZ_VCNK01000022.1, on the reverse strand, counting down.
TCCGCCGGGCAGCTGCGATGTTTCCAGAAGATACCGGCGATACTGTTTGTAGGCGCGTCCGTCCGGGCGGGCCGGCGCGGTAAAGAACTCCGTGAGGGGCTGGGTGGAGACGAATTCGGGCTTGTCATAGACGGCCTTGCCGAAGACCTTGAGCGGCAGGCCGCGCCAGAGCACTTGCTGGCCCGCGGTGGAGTTCACGGTCACGGCCGTGCGCGCTTCGTTCAGAAGCTGGGCCAGCTTGCCACCCCGCACGTAGTGGACCCTGTCGCTGACGCCATGGGCGCGGGCGATACGCTTCAGATCACGGCGCAGCGGCACGCGGCCGTCTTCCAGCGGATGCGCCTTGAACACCAGATGGTGATGCGTCGGCGCGCTGGCAGCGAAATCGGTGATCACGGTGTCCAGAAAATCCGTCATAGTGGAAAAAGGGGAGTGGGCCTGAAAGGCGCTGTCATGTTCCAGCTGCAACAGCGCCAGATGGTAGGGAAAACCGCCGTTTCGAATGCGCGCGGTGGCAATGCGGCGGTCAAGCGCGTGCATCGGCATCATCAGGAGACGACGCAGGTAGAGCTGAAATTCTCGGGTGACCGGCAACGCCCGATGCGGGCGAAAGCTGCGGTAGCCCCGGTTCCAGAACATGACGAACCAGTGATAGAGCGCGCCGTAGATCACATGTTGCCGGGTATCGCCCCAATGGGCCGGTGGCAGTGGCATGTCCAGCTCACTGCGGGCGAGGGTCTGCTCCATGTCGGCGACCTGCATCTGCATCAGGCGGGAATGGCCGTTGGAGCCGCCCCGTTCGTAGGTGACCCAATAGGGCCGGAGGTAGCCTTCTTCAAAGACGTGGACGGTCACGCCGCGGCTGCGCGCGATCTCTGTCGCCCGGGCATGAACCGGACGTGTATCGCCATAAAGGACGATATCGGTCACATCATGCACATCCAGCAATTCGGCAAACCGCGCAGGCCAGTCGTCAGGCGCCCCCCTGTAGGGGATGTAGCTTTGCCGGTCGGTCCAGAAGACCCGGTCACCGGTGTTGAAGCCGACGCGATGGACCCGACAGCCCGCCGATCGCAAAAGGCGCGCGAGCGCGGCAAAAAACGGTCCGTGCGGACCTTGCAGGAACAAAAAGCTGCGCGTGTCGGCGGAAGGCGGGGGCATCTCGGCGGCGGTCCTTTGGTCGCGTGCTGAAAGAGGTGGCGGAGATCCGGTCAATTTCCACCTGTTCTAGGGCCAAACTATGACCAGATGCTTCACCACGGCAAGCGCGCTCTTGAGCCGGGCGCGGCCAAGGGCTAGCTCTGGGCAAACGGTGCGTCCAATGCGGCGCGGAAATTCGAAGGAGACAGCCCATGTTCACCGGGATCATCACCGATGTCGGCACCCTCATCGCGCTGGAGCAGGAGGGCGATCTGCGCGCCCGTATCCAGACCGCCTATGACACCGACAGCATAGACATGGGGGCCTCTATCGCGTCGGACGGGGTCTGTCTGACGGTCGTGGCGCTGGGCGCGGATTGGTACGATGTCCAGATCTCAGCCGAGACGGTGTCAAAGACCAACCTCGATACCTGGGTTGTGGGGAAGCGGGTGAACCTGGAACGTGCGCTGAAGGTCGGCGATGAGCTGGGCGGCCATATCGTCTCGGGGCATGTGGATGGCGTGGCCGAGGTCGTGGGGCTGCGCGATGAGGGCGACAGCACCCGCGTCACGCTGCGGGCGCCGGAGGACCTTGCCAGGTTCATCGCGCCGAAGGGATCGGTCGCGTTGAACGGCACCTCGTTGACGGTGAATGAGGTGGAGGGACGCGAGTTCGGGATCAATTTCATACCACACACCAAAGAGGTGACCACCTGGGGCGATGTGACGCTGGGGGATCGCGTCAACCTCGAGATCGACACATTGGCACGCTATGTGGCGCGCCTGCAGGAGAGCCTCTAGATGACTGTCGTGGCTGGGTTGGGACATAACGGTGGGCCGAGTATGGAGCCGGGAAAGGTCTGGCGGACGTATGCGTGGCGCTCCGCGCAGAAGAAGCTGATGCCCAATACTATCCCGAAACTGGTGTTGCAGATGCGGCTCAAGCGGGCAGCGGAGCTGGGTATGGACTACAAAACCTACGCAAAAGTGCGTCAGACGTCGGGGCGGGACGTGCTGGGGCTGTTGTTTTCCTCCAATGCGCTGCAGCTCTTTGGTCGCGCTGAGATGCCTGAGAGGGAGGCGGAGGCTTTGGAAAAGGTGGTCGGGGCCGGACGTCTTGCGCTGGCGCATCGCCCGCTGCGGCCGGAGCATGTGGCCGAGGCCAACCCGGTCCTGGATGCAACGGGGCAGGCGCCGGTCTTTACCGACGGCTGGGGTCACATCCGGGAGGCGGTGCAGGGGATCATCCATGCGCGTGGTCTGTCGGGCTCTGCGGTTGTGGTCATCGGGGATGCCCCGCTGGAGCATGAATGGAGCACCGCCGGACGTGCGGCGGCCTATCTGAGTGCGGCGGAGTATTTCCGCAACGGGGCCGGTCGCTGACCGGGGCCGGAAAGCCGGGGACAGGTGAGCTCAGGTCAGGGGGAGCAGGGAGGCAAGGGCGCGCCCGTATGCCCGACGGAAGATTCCAGATGCCGCCGCCGCATTGCCCTCAGGCGCGCGCAGTGAACGGGCAGGGCGGTGGCGATGGTGCAGACACGCACAGAATGAGTGCCGGTGACGTCCCTGCCGGTGCCCTGTGCAGGGCTGGTATTTGCGCCCTTCGTGGTCTATTTCGGCTTGCACAAACTTTGTCGTGGACGGGCATTGCCTGCGCCGCGTGTCCTCACCAGCGAAAGACCTGCCGCCCATGAGCTATGAAACGCCCGGTCCCGTCGAAGCCGAATTGCGGGAAGCCATCAGTCCCATCGAGGATATCATCGAAGAGGCTCGCAAAGGGCGGATGTATATCCTGGTGGACCATGAGGACCGTGAAAACGAGGGCGATCTGGTGATCGCTGCTGAATTCGCGGATGCGGAGGCGATCAATTTCATGGCGACGCACGGGCGCGGGCTGATCTGCCTGCCGATGACTGCGGAGCGGATCGACCGTCTTGGATTGCCGATGATGGCCGTGAACAATTCGTCGCGACACGAGACGGCCTTTACCGTCTCCATCGAAGCGCGCGAAGGGGTGTCGACCGGAATTTCAGCCGCCGACCGGGCGCTGACCGTGGCCACGGCCATCAATGAGCAAAACGCGATGACCAGCCTCGCGACCCCCGGCCATGTGTTTCCACTGCGGGCAAAGCGCGGCGGGGTATTGGTGCGGGCAGGCCATACCGAAGCGGCGGTCGATATCTCCCGTCTGGCGGGGTTGAAGCCTGCGGGCGTGATCTGCGAGATCATGAAAGAAGACGGCACCATGGCGCGCCTGCCGGATCTGGTGGAGTTTGCAAAGACCCACGACATGAAGATCGGCACGATCTCCGATCTGATCTCCTACCGGACCAGGAATGACAACCTTGTGGATGAAACCGGGCGCTCCACGGTGTCCTCCGAATACGGCGGCGACTGGGAGATGCGGCTGTTTACCGACCAGACCCACGACGTGGAGCATGTGGTTCTGATCAAGGGCGACATCACGACACCGGGGCCGGTCCTGACGCGGACCCATGTTCTGCACGAGGCTTCTGACCTACTGGGGCTGGGCCCGAAGCCTGCGGGTGAATTGCCGAAAGCGATGCAGCTGGTGGCCGAAGAGGGGCGCGGGATTGTCTGTCTGTTCCGGCAGCCCCGCAACGCGCTTTATGCCGCCGAAGAGGATGGGCCCCGCACCATCAAACAAACCGGTCTGGGGGCTCAGATCCTCAATAAACTGGGCGTGGAAGAGCTGATCCTGCTCACCGACTCGCCGGAAACGAAATACCTTGGCCTTGATGCATACGGGTTGTCCATTGTCGGCACCCGCCCCATCTTGTCATCTGAATCCTGAAGGAGGCCTGTTCCATGGCTGGACATGAAACCCACTACATTCTGCCCCGTCCGACATTTGACAAGCCGGTAAAGCTGTTGATCGTGGTCTCGCCCTACTACAAGGATATTGCCGACAATATGGTTGCAGGCGCCGTGGCCGAGATTGAGGCCGTGGGTGGCACCTATGAGGTGGTCGAAGTTCCCGGAGCATTGGAAATCCCGACTGCGATTGGGATTTCTGACCGATCGTCAAACTTTGACGGCTACGTGGCGCTGGGCTGCGTGATCCGGGGGGAGACGACGCATTACGACACCGTCTGCAACGACAGTTCGCGCGCGATCCAGCTTTTGGGCCTGCAGGGGCTTTGCATCGGCAATGGCATTCTGACGGTGGAAAACCGCAAGCAGGCCGAGGTGCGCGCAGACCCCGATGATCAGAACAAGGGCGGTGGCGCTGCGGCTGCAGCCTTGCATCTGGTCGCGCTGGCGCGTAAGTGGGGCGCCCAGACCAAGGGAGTCGGGTTCAAACCCTCCTCCGACTCCTATCGGCTCGCTTAATCAGAAAACGGATTGACCACGGCATGACCTCGAAAGACGCCTCTAAACCGGCTGCGAAACCGGCAAAGACCAAGACGCAGGCCCGCTCCGCCGCCCGTCTGTACGCGGTGCAGGCCTTGTTCCAGATGGAACAGAGCGATCAGTCCTTTGACAAGGTCATCGTCGAATTCGAAGATCACCGGTTCGGTGCGGTCTACGATGAGGATGAATACGCCGAGGGCGATCCGAAGTTGTTCCGCCAATTGGTCCGCGAAGCGGTCAATCATCAGGCGAGGATCGACCAGATGACGGACCGCGCGCTGGTGGCGAAATGGCCGATCGCGCGTATTGATCCGACCCTGCGCGCGTTGTTTCGGGCCGCTGGTGCGGAGTTTGTTGAATGCGACACGCCCGTAAAGGTGGTCATCAACGAATATGTCGACATCGCGCGCGCGTTCTTTCCCGAGGGCAAGGAGCCGAGCTTTGTGAATGCTGTGCTCGACCATATTGCACGCGAGGCACGGCCCGAGGCGTTCTGATCCCGCACGGCGCGCGCGTGGGGGGCAAACTGGCTGACGGCCGTACTCTGACGTGCAGAAAGAAAGGCAATCGGCGTCGGACAACAGGAGTGGGTGCAGGGCAGGGGCCTTGCGCCTTTTTTGTTTGCGGGCCCCACATCCGGCAACCGAAGGACGTCCGCATCTGGCAACCGAAGGAGGCCCGCGCCCGCCTCTCCGTATCAGTATTGCACGGAAATTGGTCATAAGTTTGCGTTGCGCAGCGAATCCTGTCAGCCTGTTAACCACGAAATGTCGTCTCCAGCCCTGGAGTTGACAGCGATACCCGGAAACAAGAGCCCGACAGGGCTGGCAGAAACAGGAGGGGATATGTTCCAAAAAATAGTCGTGCCGGTTGACTTGGCGCATGAGGCCGCGTTGGGGAGGACCCTGCAGGTGGCCGCAGATCTGGCCCGTACCCACAAGGCGGCTTTGTGCTTTGTCGGGGTTGCGTCTTCCACACCGGGGGTCGTGGCACGAACGCCCGAAGAATATGACGCAAAGCTGAAGGTTTTCGCGGCAAGCCAGGCTGCGCAGCACGGGGTGCCGGCCAGCGGCCACGCGATCATCAGCCACGATCCTGCGGTGGATTTGAACAAAGCATTGGAAAAGGCGATCAGGGATCTCGGTGCGGATCTGGTCGTCATGGCAACCCATATGCCCAATGTCTCCGACTACATCTGGGCGGGGCACGGGGCGCATGTGGCGGCCCATAGTCCGGCCTCTGTGCTACTCGTTCGCGACCAGGAGCCCACAAAATGAAATTCCCAAACGAAAGGCGACAGCGATGACCGACCAAACGACGGAAACGTCCGACGGGATTCCCAGCCCGGACGGCGCTGCGCATGTCATCAACACTGAATACGAAATCGGACAGGACAATGTGGAGGGCAGTGTCGGTCCCTTTGGCTTTGACATCCACAATCCGGTATTTCTGGTCTCCGGCGTCGCGATTGTGGCGTTTGTATTCTACACGCTCGCCCTGCCGGAGCAGGCAGGGGCTGCGTTTGCCTGGCTCTTCAGCTCTGTCACCAAGGGATTTGACTGGTTCTTCATCGGGGCGGCGAACATCTTTGTGCTCTTTTGTCTGATGCTGATCGTGACGCCATTGGGCAATGTCCGCCTCGGCGGCACAGAGGCGACGCCTGATTACAGCTACATCGGGTGGTTTGCGATGTTGTTCGCCGCCGGGATGGGGATCGGGTTGATGTTCTACGGGGTCTCGGAACCTCTGAGCCACTTTGCCTCCTCCATGGGGGGGACCGCGACCGAAGGCGGTGTGCGCACGGATTGGGCCCCGTTGGGTGCGGCCCTCGGCAACGAGACGGAAGCAATGCGTCTGGGCATGGCCGCAACGATTTTTCACTGGGGGCTACACCCTTGGGCGATCTACGCCGTGGTGGCTCTGGCGCTGGCATTGTTCAGCTATAACAAAGGCTTGCCTCTGACGATCCGGTCGGCATTCTACCCGGTGTTCGGGGATGCGGTCTGGGGCTGGGTGGGCCATCTGATCGACACGCTCGCGGTTTTCGCGACGCTGTTCGGTCTGGCGACCTCGCTGGGGTTCGGCGCGACGCAGGCAAATGCGGGACTGAACGAATTGTTCGGGGTGCCCGTCGGCGCCACCACCGAGGTGGTGTTGATCTCAGCGATCACGGCAATTGCGCTGGTGTCGGTCTTGCGTGGCCTTGACGGCGGCGTGAAGGTCCTGTCGGAGATCAATATGGGGCTGGCCTTCGTCTTGTTGATTTTCGTGCTGCTGGTCGGGCCGACGCTGTTCCTGTTGTCGTTGTTCTGGGACTCACTGGTGGCCTACATCCAATATCTGCCTGCGTTGTCAAACCCGGTCGGCCGAGAAGACGTGAACTTCAGCCAGGGGTGGACATCATTCTACTGGGCCTGGTGGATCTCCTGGTCGCCCTTTGTTGGCATGTTCATAGCCCGCGTCAGCAGAGGCCGCACCGTGCGGGAATTCATCATTTGCGTCCTGTTGATCCCCTCGATGGTCTGCGTGATGTGGATGAGCGTCTTTGGCGGCACGGCGATGTATCAGGTGGTCACCGATGGCTACACCGTGGCCCAGGATGCGGCGCTGGAGTTGAAGCTGTTCAAGATGCTCGACGTCATGCCATTGGCGGGGATCACGTCGCTGGTCGGGATTGTGCTGGTGATCGTGTTCTTCGTGACCTCGTCGGATTCCGGCTCGCTGGTGATTGACACCATCACCGCAGGCGGCAAGGTTGACGCGCCTGTGCCGCAACGTGCGTTCTGGTGCATCTTTGAAGGCGCCGTCGCAATCGTCTTGTTGCTGAGCGCGGGCGGCCTGCAATCGCTGCAATCGATGGTGATCTCCACGGGTTTGCCCTTCACGGTCGTGTTGCTGGTGATGTGCTATGCCATCCTGCGCGGCCTTATGAGCGAAAGGCGCAATACCTAGCACAGGTGAGAGAACTGCAGGCAGATCAGAAAAACGGCGCTTCTTACGGGCGCCGTTTTGCATTTGGCCGACCATTGGAGATGACGTGCCTGTCGGGCGCGCCCCGGGTCTCCTCATGGCGCTGTCCCCTCATTGTGCTTTCCTCTGATGAACGGTCTGGCTCATGTCCTGTTTTGCATGGAACAGACCATCTGGCGCGGCAAAATCGTCGCAGTCCGGGGTCGAAGCTGGACGCGGTGATGGCCCCACCCTATCTATTGGCTATGGAGATGCGGAGGATAAGATGCCTGACCTGATCAAACTATATATTCGCAGCGCCCTTGCAGGCCTCGTGCTGAGTGCGGTTTTCGTGGGGGCTCTGCTTGCGCTTGATGTGGGGCGTTTGGGCAGTTTGATCCTCGGATCCGATGCCGGTGTCTTGGCTGCGGCGGTGCTATGGATTTCAAATGCGGTGGTCTTCGGCGGGGTGCAGTTCGGGATTTCCGTGATGGGGATTGCCTCTCGCGATCATCGTCCCGGCGGCGGTCTGTCGGTCGGGCCGGAGCTGCAGCCTGTTCGCGTGCGTGCGCATATTTCCGGGGCGCGGTCCACAGGCCGTTCCTGAGCTTTTGGCGGAGCAATGGTACTTGGGGCCGCGACGGGCCTCGAACTAGACGGGCCGGGAACTCTCGGGGGCAGCCCTCATGATCCGCGCCAGAGTTCACCCCTCAGATTTCACCCTCGGTGTCTCAATCGGGGACAAATCCGGCGCAGGCACGGGGGCATAGCGGGGCAGAGCATTGGCAACAAATCGGAGAAATACCAGCCGTCACCGATGAAATCGAGCGGAGCTCGACGGGCGTGGATGTGGCGGGAACCACCTGTCAACCGTGTGGCGTTGATTCCCGAGGACCTGTATGTACAGGTGGGCGCCAGGTAAACGGACCAGGGTCCGCACAGAGCCAGCTCCCTCGGAATTGCTTAAGGCCACTGGAATGCTGCCGTTCACGAGAAGGGCAGAACCCGCCTGCACTCACATCTAATGGTCCGGTGCCTCCTGCACAAGGGGGCGCGCCGACGGGAGGGCTTGATTTTTGTTCATGAATTGTTCACCTTGGCGAAATGACCAGTTCCGACATCGATCATGACGACTTTGCCGACGGGCCTGAACCTGCCACAGCCAGTGCCGGGGAGGTAGGGCGCGCCGTTTCTCTGTCGCAGCCGGGTCAGCGTCTGGCGCGCGGAGTGAGCCGCTATTTGCGCTCCATGGGCTATGTTTCGGTGGAGGAATTCGTGCCTGATCGCGGCTTGCGGGTGGATGTGATGGCACTGGGGCCCAAAGGAGAGCTTTGGGTGATCGAATGCAAATCCAGCCGCGCGGATTATCAGAGCGACGCAAAGTGGCAGGGCTACCTGCAGTGGTGCGATCGCTACTTTTGGGCCGTCGACATGGATTTTCCGACCGACCTGTTGCCGCAGGACACGGGGCTGATCCTCGCCGATGCCTATTCCGCCGAAGTTATCCGGATGGGGCCGGAGCAAAAGATGTCTGCTCCGCGTCGCAAGAAGCTTATTCAGAAATTCGCAATGGATGCGGCCCGGCGGCTGCAAAAGCTGCGCGATCCCCGGCTTGGGGCCGAAGGTCGTCTGATCCTGCCGCGCGGAACAGACGCGGATTAGGCGCCCTGGATGAGGCAGGACGCAGTCAGGAAGGGCAGATCAGACGATGAGATCCATTGTCGCTTTTGCCGGGGGCACAATGTAAATAATGTCGTTATGCCCGTCCAGTTGCAGCGCAATGATCTGCTGCTGTCTTGTGGCCTCTGCGGCGTCTTCACTCGCGCTATTGGCAAACGGCTGAGCAGTTGCATGCAGCGGATCATTTTGTGGCGCGGTTGCCGTTGTATTCTCTGAACCCGGCGCAGAGGCCGACGCCGCCGGCAGGGGATCAGCCGGCGTAATACGGTCGGCAGAGGGCTTGGACGCGGGATCCATGTCCAGTTCAGCCGTGATACCGACCTGTGTAGTGGTGATTAGATCCGCGGAGTGTTCTGCCTCGCGAGGTTGCAGAGGTTGCAGTTGCGCATAGGCCTTGCGCGCAAGAGCGATAAGATCCTGGCTCGCCCGCTGCTGATCCTCCGTCAGCGGTAGGTTCACGACCACACCCGGGGGCTGTGCCCCTGACACAGCTCCTGACTCTGCTTGTGCATGGTCTGCTGTCCGGGATGATTGCAACGGAACCTCTGTCGGATCGCGGAACCCTGAGGCGTCGCGGGCTGCACGCTCCGGGGCCAGGCCAAGGATCACAACGCCATCATCCATCACGTATATGACGCGGGACGGGCTGCCCCCTGCAGGGGGGCTGAGCGTGTCTGCCGAGGCGGCCTCATTCGCAATCGCAGGGGCCGACAGTGGCCCGACCGCAGTTTTGGCGTCGCGCAGCACGGCCTGCGAGGTTCCGCTTTCTGCAGGTCCGGCCTGCGACGTTCCGCCGGACTGCTGCAAGGCCGGTCCTGAGGGGTAGACATCGACGGAGCCAGGGACGGAGCCAGGGACGGGGCCAAGGAGCTCGGCGGGGGAGGCCGATAGGACCCTGTGAGCCTGCAGAAAGCTGAGGACCTTCTCCATTCGGTCAACGGTATCAGAGATCTGGTTGACGGCAGATTTCCAACCCGGCTCCGGAGGTTTGCTGATCTGATCAATTATTTTGTCGCGCGCACGCCGCGCCTGGGTGACCTGGTTTTGAAGCTGGTTCGCAGTCAGGCTATCTGAATCGGACAGGGAGAGCGCAGCAGCGTGCGGGCCGTTGGCCGAGGCGATAGCGCTCGGTAAATTCACCATGAGACCCGTCGGGGGGGGAGTAAAATGATACATCACACACGCTCCAAGCAGAGAGTTGCCAGTCCTTAATGATTTATAGGGGAAGGTTAACACGGCTATAACCTGCGTAAACGGATCGTGTAAAATGCAACCGATTATCATGCTTGGCCAAGGCCATTAGCCAATTAACCTGCCGGAATTGCGGTAACTTTGCGAAAGAAGGCAGGGCGAAAAAATGGTCTTTTTCAGGCATAAGAAAGCCGGGCACGTGGCCCGGCTTCGCTCAACGTGGATTGGTCGGACCGTCAGGAGCTGACGGCACGGGCGGCTTGTGCTGCGGCACGAATTTCATCAGCGATTTCATCAGCTTCTTCTGGTTCGAAGTCCATTGGAATCTCGACTCCGTCGGCTTCGATAAAAATGCGGACCATGCCCACATCGGTCGGGCCGATCTGCATATTCGCTTCGACATCACGTTCGGTGTTGATCCCCATGGACATGCTCCTTCGCACAGCAGTGTGGTGAGCAACTCTGCTAGACCGCAGTTGTCTAAAAAGCAAGATGTTCGACCGGGGCGGCGCCGGCAGCGGGTTTGCCGGAGAGGGAACTGTGGCGGTGATCGTCGGGCTCGGAGGGGGAATCACCAGGCAATGCAATGCCGGAGCGCGCCGGGCGTGGCGTTTGTTCCGTCGAGTGGGCGGCGATTTCTTAAGGGTTAAAAGGGGAATTTTCCAGATGGGTGAAAAACTTGTCGTATCGGCTCTTGCACTCGGAAATTCTGTGCTATAAATGCCCCTTCAGTGCCGCCTTAGCTCAGTTGGTTAGAGCGCTTGATTGTGGATCAAGAGGTCCCTGGTTCGAGACCAGGAGGTGGTACCACTCCCCCCCCAAAAAAAGCAGAACCTTTCCCTTTATTACAGCCTCTAGGTTGTTGAAGAACTGCGGCCTGTTGATTTACCCCGCAAAACACCGCGCAAAACACTACATAATGCGCCGGATTTTGGGGTGTGCGGCGGCGGAAAGGGTGAAGCTTGTCGGGCGAAGTTATCAATTCAGGATGCGGGTGCCCAAGCGCTTTGCCGGTGTTGAGGCCCGCAAGGAGATCTATGTTTCTTTCAAAACTGGCGACATCGTGGCGGCGCACGCGCGTGCGGCTGAATTGGAGCTGAAGCTGGATGCGGCATGGGAGGCCCGTCTCGCAGGCGAGAACCCCGATTTCACATCCATCGTGCGCTATCGCCAGACTCTGGGTTTTGCAACAAGCTTGGCGGTTTGCAGTCTGACGGCGAATTTCCCGCCCGTATGTCTGAAATTCAGGCCTCGGATTAGGCGCAGGCTCAAGCGTTGCTTGGCACTGTCCAGGGGGTGAGCGTTATCAGCCCCACCTATGTGGTCCAGTTTGAACGTGAGTGCAGGATCGGCCTGGGTTCCATCGGGACGATGGTTTCCGAAGCCGGTGGGCGGTCGCCCAGTGCACGATGCGGTCCTTTTATGTTGTAGTTTTCCTCCATTGTTCAATCAGGATGTGCGCTTCCCGTAAGGTGTAGAAGAGCTCCCCGTGACCTTCCCCCCGGCATTGAGGCCGGCTTGATCTGGGGTCTTCCGGTTGGGTGAGGTTACCGCATTCCGCGATGCGCTTGAATGTGAGTAGCAAATCGCTGTCGATGGGCATGCGTTCGTTTTCATTCATCGATTTCATCGTATTTATTCGTTTTTTCTAAAGCGATGACATCCCTACGGTCCGGCCAATCTTTGGAGAAACGACAATGGATGCTACACAAGCCGTTATTCTGGTTGGCATCGGCCTCTTTGGCGGGGTCTGGAACGCCATTGCCGGAGGCGCAACGCTGTTCACCTTTCCCGCACTTATGGCCGTCGGGCTCCCGCCTGTCGTGGCGAACGCTACGAATTACCTCGCTCTTTTGCCATCAAACGCAGCGGCCCTTCCCGCCTATCGGGAGGAACTGCGCGGAGTTGGCAAAACCCTGATGCCGCTAATGATCGTGTCAGGTGTTGGCGCAATCATCGGGTCGATGCTGCTCTTGGTGTCCGATCCTGATTTTTTCGTGTTGCTTCTTCCTTTTCTCATTCTTCTGGCGACCTGTCTGTTTGCTTTCGGCAACACACTCCGGACTTGGTTGCTCAACACGATGGGCGAAAGCCGAGGGAACACGGCTATCTACACTGGCCTGTTCCTATCGTCGATCTACGGCGGATACTTCGGCGCAGGGCTTGGGTTCATCCTGCTTGCCATTGCTCAACTCATGGGATTTTCAAACTTTCATACCGCCAACAGTATCAAGAATCTGCTGGCAACGAGCTTCACGATCTTGAGCATTCTCGTCTTTGGGATTGGCGGTCTGATCGCATGGCCACAAGCGATCGCAATGATGGTTGGGAGCACTATCGGAGGTTATGCAGGCGGTCGTTTGGCCAAGCGCGTGAGTGCGCGCTACCTTCGAGGTGCCGTAATTACATTCGGTGCGGTTCTCTCCATCGTATATTTCGTCCGTGCCTTTGGTTGATGTGAAGCGGTGAACCGATCGCAGGCATTCGCGCAGTTGCAGCGAATGCACACTTCTCCGCTCCTTGCCAGTTCGCGACGTGCGTGGCCAAGGTCAGCTTTCGCGGGTTTGTGCCAATGGCTGGTGGCCCGCTTCGGGCTGCATTCGTACCTGTCGGAAGCAGAGCTGCCGCAGCCGCCAAAAGAAATCCACGTGCTATCCAGGTCTTCCGGTCAAATCCTGCGCAAGCATCAGTGCATTTCCGTCGGGGTCGTAAAACGTCGCGGTCTTGACCATGCCTTCGATGACATCCGTCTCGCCGTCAAATTTGACTTTGGCCTGTTCCAGTTTCTGCCGGGCTGAATCGAGATCAGCGATCCCAAACACTGGCACGCAGTTGCCGGGCGATGGCTTGCTGTGCTCGCCAAGGCCAAGGACAACACCAGGTGTGTTTGTCCGAAGCTCAGACCAGCCCGCGTCATCGGCATGATAAAGCGGCTTAAATCCCAGCATGCTTTCGTACCATTCCGCGCTTGAATGGCGATCGCGAACCGACATGGCAATGGTGATGGTGTGATCTACGGAAATAAGTGACATGGGGTTTCCTTATTATATAAAATATACTAACTATACTTTATGGACATTAGGGTGCTTGTCAATATCACTTCAAGGGCTTGGTCGCTGCCTATACTGTCGAGCTTGCATTCTGGCGTCGCCGGGCGGCAAGCGCCGCTGTTGGCTGCGACCGGTGCAGGCAGGACAGCATTCACGCAAAGCCTGGATCATTTGATCGAACTGGGTTTGCTTGAACGAAACCCCGGTTACGGCCATCCGCTGCGCCCGGAATTTCGACTAACGAAGACGGGGGCGGCTGTAGCGGCAATCGCCAATCAAATTCACACCGTTTCTACCGAGCAAGATTGGCCCTTGTTGCGCCGGTCATGGACATTGCCGGTCCTGACGTCGCTCCATAAGCCGCGTCATTTCACGGACATCAAACGACACTTCCCGAGGATTACAGATCGGGCGCTGTCTCAATCATTGAAGTCGATGGAAGCAAGGAGCTGGGTTTGCCGCAGCGTTGATGGAACCGCCCGCCCGCCCAGATCGCTCTATAGTGCGGTGAACGCCGGTGGCCTTATCAGTCAGGTCATTGCGCCTGAGGTCATTTTCAGCTTGCCATCCAATTCATAATCGAAAGACTGGAACTCGGATGAGCGCGGAAGCGGCGCTTAAGCCAGAAGAGCCAATGGCAAATCCGTACCTGCTGCAGTCATCGAACGCGACTTCATGAGCGTCCGCTCTGTCTAGCCTTTCCTGATATAATACGACCACTTCGGGCTGACTGCCGCCATCTAGCAGCAGAGCTGGCATGCGATTTCGCTGCAACATTGCTGCTGCGCCACCGCATGGCGGCTGTGAGCCCACTTTAATTGATGCTGCGCATCATACGAATGCCTGATTTTGTGACAATGCAAAACCTTGTATCGACCCAGTGAAACTCTGCTCATGCTACAAGGGGCAATATGTAGCCATGAGTGATACGTGACAGCAGTCAAAAGATGGAAGGCCAAGCGGAAGTCACCGCAGGGCCAGTCACCTATTACGTCGGCACACGGGCGCTGCTCAGCAGCCTGCCGAAGGTGGACTGGTTGCTTGGGGATCGCGGCTATGACGCCGAATGGTTCCGCGAAGCCCTGAAAGACAAGGGGATACGCGCCTGCATCCCGGGACGACAGTAGCGCAAGACGACCGTGAAATACGACAAGCGCCGATACAAGCGGCGCAACCGCATCGGGATCTTGTTCGGCAGGCTCAAGGACTGGCGCCGGATCGCCACACGCTACGACAGATGCCCGAAGGTCTTCCTGTCAGACATCGCCTTGGCTGCCGCTGTCGTCTTCTGGCTATGAACATCAATGAGTCTGGACCCTAGCGATTATGGACAGAGACCAGGAGATGGTACTATACCCCCCCCTTGGCACGATGAAATGGCTATTACTTGCAAGGGGGGCGGAATGATGGTCGGCGCGCGGGCCGTGCCTTTTTGTGCAACGCAGCGGGTCCCATACGCCCCATACGCCCGGAGCAGCCGCCGCGGCGGTCCGTGTCTGTCTTTCGAGGCGGATTTGAATGCTGGGCGGGGGGAGCAAAGCGGCTGCCGCCGCGTGTTTATTCTGCAACCGAAGAGGGCGACGTTCCGGTGGTGGTGCTGCCTGACCCGGAGGAGCCGATCGTCAGTACGACCCCGGCCGTCAGTGCACCGACACCGACGCCGGTTGTCCCCAAGCCGCCTGTGCCGAGACCGGACCCATTGCCGGATGCCGTGTTCGCATTGCTGGTGGAATTGGGCGCATTCTGCCTGCAGGTGGCCTGCAGCAGGCCGCCGGGCAAATATGTGGCAGACACCACCGTCCCTGATCCGCAGACCAGCCGGGCGCGGGCTTCGGCGACGGCCGCCCCCTGAGCATGAGACGCTAAACCGGGCAGTGTCAGGGTGATGCATAGGGAAATCAGGCTGATATTCTTGAAAAAGGACATGGGTAAACTCGTCTATGAAAATGTGTCATGGAGCATGGGACCTGTTGAGCAGTATAGACACAAAAGGGTCCGTATTTCGATCATTTTCAGCGCCGACGCCTCTGGTGAGATGACGCGGGTGGAGGAAGAACCATTGCGGGGCCCGCACTGGACAGGAGAATCTTTGTGGCTTTCCGTTTGCGGGCTTCGCAGGAGCGGCGTCCTGCGGTAGTTTTGGGTTCAATAGAGTTTTCATTGAGAGTTGGAGATTTTGGTATGAAGCGGACAGCGGCGGCAATTGGAGCGGCATTTCTGGTGGCGGGAGGTCAGGTAGCACAGGCGCAGCAGCAGCTTGTCTACACTGTTGTGGTTCCCGCCGGGCAATTTGGGTCGGCGAATTTTCTGAAGGAAATTGTGCGAAGCCTCGCCACGCTAAAGGCGTTTTGTGGCGAACTCAGCGATGCGAGTTATCGTGTGGATTGTCTGTCAGAACGTCTCGCGGCGGTGTCGGAGGACATTCCGGAGGGCACGGATTATGACGAGGTCAGATCAATTCTGCAGGACACGTCGGCCAAGTTGGAGCGCTTGACGTTGGACAATCGTGATCGCGCGAAGGGCCGGATTAACGTCTCCAGCGCCCAGCAGGGCGGAGATGCCACAGCCCGACCTCTGGTGGCTGTGGATGCGGCGCGTCAGGACGCAGTCAACCAGCAGGCTGAAGCCATTCTGGAGGAGGCGCGCACTGTTCTGTTGCGGAGCGCGGGATCAACGTTGCGTCGGTCACAATATACACGGATCGCCCAGGCCATCGACTCGAGCAAGGTCCTGCTGCGGTCCTGAGAATATGGCCGGAGAATATGGCCGGAGAATATGACCGGCCTTTTCAGTCAGGGCGCCGAGGCGCATGTCTGAGGCACAGTGGCCAGGCTGATCAATGGACCTGCAGCGTTTGACGCAGGGCGCCAGTTGCCGCGTCCAGGATCATGATCTGGTCGTCCGTCGTCACCACCGCGATCCAGTCCGGCCCGAAAGTAATGGCCCGTGCGGTTGTATCATCTGGCAGGGTCAGATGCTCCGGTAGGGCTGGGCCGCTGCGGTCGCTCGACAAACGGATGACAAGCAATGCGATTACGACTAGAACCCCGCCCACCATGATCACGGTCAGCGTGGTCACGAGGCGCCGCAGGAAACGCAGCTGCGCCGGTTCGTCTTGTGTCTCAGGCTCGGAAGGAAGTGTCATGGCCAGCCGCCGCATTGAATTTGTGATCGCGGAAAACCCGCCTAAGCGGCTTGATAAAGCGATTGCGCGCGATGTGCCAGAGGAAGCCACCTTGTCGCGCACCAGATTGGCGCGCCTGATCGTGGAGGGTCGGGTCGAGGTCGATGGCGCTGTATCGACAGACGCCAAATCGAGAGTGGCGGAGGGGGCCCGGATCGTGATTGCGGTCGAGGAGGCCGGGGAGAGTCATATCGGCCCGGAGGATATTCCGCTTGATGTGGTCTATGAGGACGCCGACCTGATTGTGGTGAACAAACCGGCGGGCATGGTGGTGCATCCCGCACCAGGCAGCCCCTTCGGCACGCTGGTCAACGCGTTGCTGCATCATTGTGGGGCTGATTTGTCAGGTGTGGGCGGGGTCAAGCGGCCGGGCATTGTGCACCGGATCGACAAAGAAACCTCGGGTCTGCTGGTGGTCGCGAAAACCGATGCCGCGCATCAGGGTCTTGCGGCGCAGTTCGCGCGCCACAGTGTCGAACGGTATTATCAGGCAGTGTGTTACGGGGCGCCCGATGGCAATGATCCGCGGTTGCGTGGTATCCGGGGGGCGAGTTTCGAGCCGGGGAATATCCTGAAGCTGACCACTCAGCTGGCGCGGCACAAGACGGATCGCCAGCGGCAGGCCGTATTGTTCGAGGGTGGCCGCAATGCCGTCACCCGGGCCCGGATCGTCGAAGCGTTTGGCACGCACGGCGTTGCCGCCCTGATTGAATGCTGGCTGGAGACCGGCCGTACCCATCAGATCCGTGTGCATATGGCCCATGCGGGTCACGGATTGGTGGGGGATCCCACCTACGGCAGCAAACGAAAGCTATCGCCAAAGTCGCTGAGTGCGGAGGGTCGTGCGGCGGTGGATGGCTTCGCCCGACAGGCGCTTCATGCCAGGGTTCTGGGCTTTGTGCACCCTGTCAGCGGCGAGACTCTGCGGTTTGAGGCGCCTTTGCCGCGCGACATGCAGGACTTGCTGGACGCTATGCGGCGACCGGTCTCTCTGTGATGAGCCGGTTCGGGCCCTCAGGGATCAGAGGCTGACCCGTAGAGATGCAGGTTTTTCGCTTCGGGCTTGCCCGAAGCGACCGGCGCCGCGCGCCCTGCGGGCGCGCGGCGTGCGTGATTCCCTGCGGATCGCGCGCCCCTGAAAATGGAGCGGGCCTGACATTCGCCATTGGGGACTGACAGAAGGTGACAGTCTTGTGATATGCGCCTCTACAAAAATATGATACATATCAGAGCATTAGGGTCGGATGTCAAAGAAAGTCGGCCTTTTGTGACGCATTTCACAGAGGGAGCGCCCGGGGCTTTGTATAAATCTTGGTAACCGGCCAAGTATCATGACTGTTGGCGTGGCCATCGTGGGACACTGTTACGTCCTGACATAATTGAAAGGGACAGATCTTATGGCAAATTATGCAAACCTGCCCGCCCCGACCCCGGAGGGTGGCCTGAATCGCTACCTGCAGGAGATCCGCAAGTTCCCGCTGTTGGAGCCGGAACAGGAATACATGTTGGCGAAACGTTGGGTCGAGGAACAGGATACGGAAGCCGCGCATCAGATGGTGACCTCGCATCTGCGTTTGGCCGCCAAGATCGCCATGGGATACAGGGGCTACGGCCTGCCGCAGGCGGAAGTGATCTCAGAGGCCAATGTCGGCTTGATGCAGGCCGTCAAACGATTTGACCCGGAAAAGGGTTTTCGCCTGGCAACCTACGCCATGTGGTGGATACGGGCCTCGATCCAGGAATATATCCTGCGCTCATGGTCGCTGGTGAAACTCGGAACAACCTCTGCCCAAAAGAAGCTGTTTTTCAACCTGCGCAAGGCGAAGGCCCGGATCGGTGCGCTTGAGGACGGCGACCTGCGCCCCGAAGCTGTGAAAAAAATCGCAACCGATCTTGGTGTGACCGAGGATGAGGTGATCTCGATGAATCGCCGCATGTCCGGCGGCGATGCCTCGTTGAATGCGATGGTCGGCAGCGACGGCGACAGCACGATGCAGTGGCAGGACTGGCTTGAAGATGAAAGCGCAGACCAGGCCGGCGACTATGAAGCACGGGACGAGCTGGAGGCGCGGCGCGAATTGCTGGCCGAGTCGATGAGCGTCCTGAATGATCGGGAAAAGGACATTCTGACCCAGCGTCGGCTGGCCGAACAGTCCAAGACGCTGGAGGAACTCAGCGTGAAGTATGACGTCAGCCGCGAGCGCATTCGCCAGATCGAAGTGCGCGCGTTCGAAAAACTGCAAAAGAAAATGCGGGAACTGGCTGCGGACAAGGGGATGATGAAGTCCCTGTAGAACTTGTCGAATGTGCCTCCCTCCCTCGGGCACCGACAGTATGAGGACCACCAGCCGGTGGTCCTTTTTTTGTGTTGCTGATCCTCTGCGGCATGGGGTGCATGGGCCGATCCGAATGCGCGCAACCGCAAGCCCGGGATATGCCGCGTTTGACGTGGTGGAAGAACAGCTATGACTGTCGCTCTGGGGGGGGCTTCGGTCAGGGGGCGGTCGGGCGATGTAAAGACCAGGTGCGCAGGCGCGATGTTCAGGCAACGTCTATTTGAGATCTCTGTGGCGGCTGAAGTGGCGCCGGGTCCCGACATATTCAGATTTGTAATCCATAATTGTCTAGGGACTGTCTCAGGCAGGAAGCCTGCAACACAATTCTGACAGATCGAGCTGCGGTGCTGGCGGCGTATGAAACACGTAGCGGGCGGCAGCGTCTAACCTGCATTGGCTGGCTGAGCGATCGTGAAAGAAGGGAGCTGGCGTTGCTGGCGATCTGGCTGGACCCGAGGGCCTTTGCTGGATGGCGAGCTGCTTGCGGCCTGATCGTCTGGCTTGCTGCAGTTGATGTCTGTATATCGCCCTAGTAGTGCGTCGTCAATAAAAAAATGAACAAAATCAAATAGTTGACTGATGTTGTCGGGTATTAATCCCGACTTTCTCACTCAGGTTTTGCGCGCGCTCTTCAGCATGCGGTCCCTTTGTCCGCCTCCTAATGCGGCAATCTGTATTGCGATCAGGGGGTTGCCAAGCTGTCGCGCGCGGCTGGGACGTGATTGCGCTTTGAAAAAACGTGATGCAGGGCTAGGCGCCAAGGGCGCTCCAGGAGTAATGTCAGCGCAAACACATTTGCTGAGTGAGGGAGAGAGTTCATGGCAAATCCGGTCCGTTGGGGTATTTTGGGCGCAGCCAAATTCGCACGCGAGCACATGGGACCCGCGATTCACGCCGCCGATGGCGCCGAACTGGCGGCGCTCGCGACGTCCAGCCCGGACAAAGCCGCCCCGTTTCAGACCTTCGCACCCGGCATCACGGTTCACGATGGCTACGACGCGCTGCTGGCGGACCCTTCGATTGACGTGGTCTACATCCCGTTGCCCAATCACTTGCACGTGGAATGGGCGTTGAAGGCGATGGCGGCGGGCAAGAACGTGCTGGTCGAGAAACCCGCAACCCTGCGCGAAGTAGAATTCGATCAGTTGATTGCGGCGCGCGAGTCCGCAGGTGTCCTCGCGGCCGAGGCCTATATGATCGTGCATCATCCCCAGTGGCAGCGGGCGAGGGAACTGGTGGAAACCGGTGCGCTGGGGCGCTTGCGGCATGTGTCCGGCAAGTTCTCTTTCGACAACCGGCAGGATGTCGACAATATCCGCAATCGCCCCGAAACCGGCGGCGGTGCTCTGCGCGACATCGGCGTTTATGTCATTGGGGCGAGCCGTTTCGTCACTGGGCAGGAACCCACGGAGGTCACGGCACAGATCGAGTGGGAAAACGGAGTCGACGTGTTGTCGAATGTACAGGCGCGGTTCCCGGGTTTTCTGTACACCGCCTACGTCAGCACGCGCATGCAGCCCTATCAGGAGATGGTGTTTCACGGCGACCAGGGTGTTCTGCGCCTGACAGCACCGTTCAATCCGCGTGTTTTTGGCGAGGCCCGACTGGAATTGCACCAATCGGGGCAGGGGGGCGCGGCGGGGCAGGTGCTCATCGAGCGCTTCCCTGCGGCAGATCACTACAAGCTACAGGTCGAAGCCTTTGGTCGCAGCATTCGCGAGGCTGTGCCCTATCCCTGCCCTCTGGAGTTCTCGCGCGGGACCCAGGCGATGCTGGACCGGATTTTTGACTGTGCCACGGATCTCTGACCAGAAACTTCAACGCGACGCCCGTAGCACTCCTGTCGCCATAGGGCAGTGAAACAGCCCAGCATGGGCCCGCAGGGCCCGGCAGGCCGCGCCGGAGGCGCGGCCTGCCCCCGGGCGGCGTGCAATGCACGGCGCAATACCTCTTTGCTTCGCGCTCCCCATCCACTTGATTGGAGGGAGACTAGCGCTAGAATCGAGCCTTGGTATTGAGCGGGAGTTGGCTATGGCCGGTGGGTGGGCAAAAGACGGCGCTGTGTCGGAGCAGATCGAGGCGTCGATTTCGGACGAATTGGCACGCATGAAAGCCCGGCGGACACCGGTTGGCGATAGCCGGACGCACTGCGCTGATTGCGATGAAGAAATCCCCGAAGCACGCAGGCAGGCGATCCCCGGCGTCAAACTCTGTCTGGAGTGCCAGCAGGACCGGGACCGAGAACATCAATCCCGGGGAGGGATCAACCGGCGCGGCAGCAAGGACAGCCAGCTGAAGTGACAAGACGCTCAGCGCAATCAATAGGGGGGACTACCAAGGCGATCAGTGACGGCGTTCAGGGCGAGGAAGGGCAGTCAGTTCGCTGCCGGGCGGTGCGCAGGCTATGCAATCCTCTGGCGCATAACATATTGCGGTCCCGCATGTCCGCCGTCATGTATGTCGCCAGTGAGTTGGAAACCGGTGTCCAGATATCGCCGGACTGCGATCTGATTGCGGATATTGACCGTCAGAACCAGCGCCTTTGCGTCGGGATAGCTGTGGCGCAGAAATCGGGGCAGGGCACGCAGCGTCGCGCTGCCAAGCCCAGTTCCCTGGCGCCACCTGTCTATCATGAAGGCCCTCAATCCGAGATCGCCTGCGCGGGTGAACGTCTGGGTGTCGGGATATTTCAGGTCGATTTTGAAGAAGCCGACATATGCATCCGCAGCAGCAACCGCATAGAGGTCAATCCCCGGCTCAACCGAGGAAAAGGCCATATCGATCGTTCCGCAATAGATGATCTGTTCCGGCGCGACTTCTATATGGCGCACCTGCGCGTAATCAGAATGTGTCAGTCGTAAGAATCTGATGTCAGGCGTCGTATTCATGAGCCAGATTTCAAGCATAGAAAAAGCCCGCCGTCACGCTGAGGCGGGCTTTTGCATATGCATTTCTGCATTTATTATGATTTTACGCCATGGGGATGGCGTCTGTTCCGAAGATCTAGCTTTCCATTGATTCCAATTCGTCGATGAGACCGGAAATCATGCTGAGCCCTTTGTCCCAGAATTTCGGGTCAGAGGCATCCAGTCCGAACGGCGCGAGAAGTTCTTTGTGGTGTTTGGAGCCCCCGGCCTTCAGCATATCGAAATACTTGTCTTCAAACCCTTCGGCGCCCTCGGCATAGACCGAGTAGAGCGCGTTCACCAACCCGTCGCCAAAGGCATAGGCATAGACGTAGAAAGGGGAGTGAACGAAATGCGGAATATAGGCCCAGAACGTCTCGTATCCGTCCATGAAATCGAAAGCGTCACCGAGGCTTTCGGCCTGCACGCTCATCCACAGGGCATTGATGTCCTCAGGTGTCAGCTCTCCTTCTGCGCGGGCGGCATGGAGCTTGCATTCGAAATCATAGAAGGCAATCTGGCGCACAACGGTGTTGATCATGTCTTCGACCTTGCCGGCGAGCAGGACCTTGCGCTCCTCCTGGGTCGTGGCCTTCTCCAGCATCTTGCGGAAGGTGAGCATTTCGCCAAAAACCGATGCCGTCTCGGCCAGGGTCAGCGGGGTGGAGGACAGCATCTCACCCTGATCGGCAGCCAGAACTTGATGGACGCCGTGCCCCAATTCATGGGCCAAGGTCATGACATCGCGAGGTTTCCCGAGATAGTTCAGCATCACATAGGGATGGACATCCGTCACCGTTGGGTGGGCAAATGCGCCCGGGGCCTTGCCCGGTTTGACGGCGGCATCAATCCAACCCTTGTCAAAGAACGGTGCGGCAATCTCGCCCATGCGGGGATCAAAGGCCTCATAGGCATCCATCACCGTGGCGCGGGCTTCGTCCCAGTCGACCACGCGGCTGGTTTCCATCGGCAGCGGCGCATTCCGGTCCCAGACCTGCATGCGATCCAGGCCAAGCCATTTCCGTTTCAGGTCATAGTAGCGATGCGAGAGCTTGGGATAGGCGGCGACGACAGCTTCGCGCAGGGCTTCGACCACTTCGGGTTCGACATGGTTCGACAGATGGCGCCCCATTTGCGGGCTTGGCATGCCGCGCCAGCGATCGATGATGTCCTTTTCCTTGGCCTGGGTGTTGTGAACGCGGGCAAAGATCTTGATATTGTCGGCAAAGACGCGCGCCAGTTCACGGGCGGCCGCCTCCCGTTTGGAGCGGTCCTGCTCGGTCAGGAAATTGAGCGTCGACTCGATGCCCATCTCTTCGCCGTCAATCTCGAAGGTCAGGCCTGCGATGGTTTCATCAAACAGTTTTTCCCAGGCATCACCCACAACGCCGAGATCATGCAGAAACCGCTCCAACTCGTCCGAGAGCTGATAGGGTTTCATCGCCCGGATGCGGTCAAAGACCGGTTTGTAGCGCGCCAGTTCAGCCTTCGCAGCAAACAGCGCATCGAGGCGCGCGTCCTCGATCCGGTTGATTTCGAGCGTGAAGAACACCAGCGGTGTGGTGAATACAGTGATCTTCTCCTGCGCGTCAGAGAGGAACTTGGCCCGGCTCGCATCGGTTGTCAGCTGATAATAGCGCAGCCCGGCAAAGGACATGATGCGCCCGGCAATGGCGTTGATCTTCTCGTTGCGACCAATGCAGGACAACAGACCCTCTGCATCCAGCTCGGCGAGCTTGCCTTCGTAGTCGGATGCGAACTCCGCGCATTCCTGCTGCAGCCACTCGAGATCGCGCTTCAGCTCCGGCGCATCTTCGGAGCTATAGAGATCGGTCAGGTCCCATTCGGGCAACTGTCCGAGACCATCCGAACCAGATGATGCATTGGCATCGCGTACGGGAAAGGGGAGTTGGAACATGAGGCCTCCGTCAGGTGTCTGTGCGTGCCGGACGCGTGTTGGGGATCCGGCCAGCTGTGATGTCTATCTGGCAAAACACTTATGCTCCGCTGACCGGCGGCACAAGCAGGCAGCAGGAGATCAGGAGCCGAAGCGCGGTGTCGGCAGCTTTGCCAAACGGGGACCGCGGCTCAGGCGTGGGCGGCGAAGTGATCCGCAATGCTGTCGTAGACGCGGCTACGTGTCTGCGGACGTTCAATCAGGATCTCGTGCTGTGCCTGTGCGACCAGGTCCAGCCGTCCCGCAGGCCAGCGCGCCATGCGCGCATGCACGGCCTCTGTCGAGACGATTTGCTCGCTGTCCCCGAGGAAAGTGAGGCAGGGCAGGTCCGGCGAGGCCTTGCTGGCAAGCGATTTGCATTCCCGCATGGCAGCCCCAAGCCATTGCACCGTTGGCCCGCCAAGGGCCAGATCGGGCTGCGCCTCCATCTGCATCTGTAAAAAGGCATACATCTCGGCATCGTTGGTCAATGTATTGTCCTCAAACGGCGAGACCTGCACATATTGTTCTATGGTCGTGGTGGGCACCAGCCGGTGACTTTGCCCCAGTGCCGCCCCGAACTTGGTGAGGATCCCGGCGACCGGGCGCAGGGCGAAGGGGATGCGAATGCCCCACATGGGCGCGGTGAAGACACAGGCCTGCACCGGCAGCCCTTCATAGAGTGAGCGCAGCCCGATTGCGCCGCCCATGGAGTGGCCGAGAAGGAACCAGGGTTTGGGGAGGTCGAGAGCCTCGGCATGGGCGCATAGCGCGGCAACATCCTGCTGGAACTCCCCAAAATCCGCCACATGGCCAAGTCTGCGGTCGGACAGGGCGCGGTCCGCAAGGCCTTGCCCGCGCCAGTCCACTGCCAGCACGGCAAAACCCCGCGCGCCCATCTCGCGTGCAATAGGGCCGTATTTTTCAACGTATTCCGTGCGCCCGGGAAACAGCAGGATGGTGCCTGCCGCCTGGCCAGAGGCCTTGCCCGTGGTCTGTCCTGCGGGCCGCCAATGACCTGCGCGGATTCGCAGGCCATCCGCAGTGGTCAGCCAATGCGCCGCGCCACCGTCGGGGCCCTGCGCGATATCGGCATGAAAGGGCGCTGCGGCGGCAGATGTCATTGGCTGATCCTTCATATCTGTCAGGCCAGAACCTGGGCCAGTTTCATTGCCACGCCCATGTCGCCGTCGATGGTCAACTTGCCGCCCATGAACGCGGCTGTCGGGTTCAGCTCACCTGACAGGATCTCCTGAAAGGTCTCCGCATCGGCGGTCATGGTCACTTCGGCCTCCTCGTCGGACACGCGGGCGCCGGATGCGTCCAGAACGATCGCGCCAAGGCCGGAGATGTCAAATTTCGCGGAGCCGTCAAAGCCACCGTCCAGTTTTTCGTTCAGCTGGGCTGCGGCCTGTTCCAGTGTATCGCTCATGTTCATTGTCCTAAGGTGAGTTCCGTGCGTATTGCACAAAAAAGTGAAGGTTTTGTCCCGGGGGCTGGATTTCGCACCGGTTGCGGTTACCATTTCAGTTATGGGCAGTCCTTGCACGAATCTCAAAGCTATCGTGGCGGCAATTGCAACCGTCATCGTTCCGTTTCTGTCGGCAGAGGCGCGCGCGCAGGACGCCGCCTCGGCAAATTTCTCGATGTTGAGCGAAGCGGAGTTGCTGGCGCGGCTGGAAGTGTCCAGTCCGGAAGACGCGGCGGGTCTCGACCGTGAGTTGCAATCCCTGTGGAGCAAGAGCGGGTCCGCCGCCATGGATCTTTTGCTGCGTCGGGGCCGGGATGCGATGGAGCGCCACGAGTGGTCGGTGGCGCTGGACCATCTGACGGCGCTGACGGATCATGCCCCGGAGTTTTCGGAGGCCTGGTCAGAACGGGCCCGGGCGTTCTTTTCCATTGAACGGTTTGGCCCCGCGGTGGCCGATCTGGAACGGGCCCTGGCCTTGAACCCGAACGACTACAACGCCATTTTCGCGCTCGGACAGGTGTTCGAGTTTTTTGACGACCCCATTCGCGCCTACGCCGCCTATCAGCGTGCCAAGGCTATACATCCCCACCATGAGGAAGTAACCAAGGCGCTGGATCGCCTGTCCGCAGAGGTGGACGGAACGGCGTTGTGATCCCCTGAAATTGATCCCCTGACACCGGCTGTGCGCCGGGGTGCAGGGCGCGCGTGGAGACTGGTGCAATGACGACTGCATCCCGGGTCGTGGCCGTTCTTGGCCCGACCAATACAGGTAAAACCCATTATGCAATCGACCGCATGCTGGGATACCGCACCGGGGTCATGGGCTTTCCGCTCCGGCTTCTGGCGCGCGAGGTCTATGACAAGATCGTGGGCCTGCGCGGCCCCTCGGTGGTGGCGTTGATCACCGGCGAGGAACGGATCGTACCGCCTCGGGCGCAATACTGGATCTGCACGGTGGAGGCGATGCCGGAGGGGATAGGCTGCGACTTTCTTGCCATCGACGAAATCCAGCTCTGCGCCGATCCGGAGCGCGGCCATGTGTTTACCAATCGGCTGCTGCATGCGCGGGGCACCCAGGAGACGCTGTTTCTGGGGGCGGATACGATGCGCGGTCCGATCCGCGAACTGGTGCCGGGCGTCGAA
Source organism: Phaeobacter sp. B1627 (assembly GCF_006265095.1). Classification (GTDB taxonomy): domain Bacteria; phylum Pseudomonadota; class Alphaproteobacteria; order Rhodobacterales; family Rhodobacteraceae; genus Epibacterium. The sequence goes on along the minus strand of NZ_VCNK01000022.1, from coordinate 45,829 downwards.
TTCGTGCGGCGCGAGCGGATGTCGGATCTGGTCTACTCGGGATCGAAAAAGATCAGCCGGATGCCTGCACGCACGGCCATCGTCGGCTTCAGCGTCGACAATGTCTATGCGATCGCCGAGTTGATCCGGCGCCAGAAAGGCGGGGCAGCGGTGGTGATGGGGGCGCTCAGCCCGCGCACGCGCAACGCGCAGGTCGAGCTGTATCAGAACGGCGAAGTGGACTATCTGGTGGCGACCGATGCTATCGGCATGGGGTTGAACCTGGATGTGGACCATGTGGCGTTCTCCTCCACCGCAAAGTTTGACGGGCGGCGGATGCGGCCCCTGGCGCCCAATGAGCTGGCCCAGATCGCAGGTCGCGCGGGCCGCGGCATGAGCCATGGCTCCTTTGGGGTCACGGGCGATGCCCGCCCGTTGGACGAGGGCGTTGCCGAAGCGATCATGGAGCACCGCTTCACGCCCCTGAAAAAGCTCAACTGGCGGTCGGCGGATCTGCGGTTTGGCACGGTGGAGGCATTGATCCAGTCGCTCGAATCAAATCCTGCGGACGAGGTTCTGACCAAGGCGCGGGATGCCGATGATCTGCTGGTTCTGAAGACATTGTCCCAGGACGGAGCAATCCGCGACCGGACCCGTGATGCGCAGAGCGTGCGGCTTTTGTGGGATGTATGCCGGATTCCGGATTTCCGTGGAATCAGTCATTCCGAGCATTCTTCTTTGCTTGGCGGCATTTTCGGCTATCTTCAGGATGGCGGAGTTGTGCCGGATGACTGGTTTGCCCGTCAAATCAGACGGATTGACCGTACGGAAGGCGATATTGACACATTGTCGAAACGCTTGGCGTTTATCCGCACATGGACCTATGTCGCGCAGCGAAACGGTTGGTTGCGTGACGAAAGTCATTGGCGGGACGTGACCCGCACTATAGAAGACAGGTTGTCTGACGCTCTGCACGCGCGTCTGACGCAACGATTTGTGGACCGGCGTACATCTGTATTGCTGCGGCGGCTCAAACAGAAGGAGGCCCTTTTGGCCGAAGTAAATGACCAGGGTGAAGTGACCGTCGAAGGCGAATTCGTCGGTAAACTCGAAGGCTTCCGGTTTTCGCCGGACAAAACCGCGCAGGGCGCCGAAGCGAAGGCGTTGAAATCCGCGTCCTTGCAGGCGCTGGCGCCGCAGTTTCATCTGCGCGCGGACCGGTTCTACAATGCTCCGGATACCGAAATCGACTATACCGAGCAGGGCGGCCTGATGTGGGGCGAACATGCAATCGGCAAGCTGGTGGCCGGTGCGGATCCTCTGACCCCCCGGATCGAGGTGTTCGTTGACGATGCCGCCGGGCCCGATGTGGCGCAAAAGGTCGAACGACGGCTGCAGCATTTCATCACGCGCAAGATCCAGGCCTTGTTTGAGCCCCTGATCAACCTGCAGAAGGACGAAGCCCTGTCAGGTCTGGCGCGTGGCTTTGCGTTCCGCATGGTCGAATCGTTGGGCGTTCTGCCGCGTGCGTCGGTCGCCCAGGAGGTGAAGGACCTCGATCAGGATGCCCGCGGCGCGCTGCGCAAACATGGTATCCGCTTTGGTCAGTTCACTATTTTCATGCCGCTGTTGCTGAAACCTGCCCCGACGCGTCTGCGTTTGCTGCTCTGGGGCCTGTCCAACGGGCTGCAGGAATTCCCCGAAGCACCGCCTCCGGGTCTGGTCACCGTGCCTACTCCGCTGGATGCGCCCGAAGGCTATGACACCATCGCAGGCTACCGTGCGGCAGGTCAGCGGATGATCCGTATCGATATGCTGGAACGTCTTGCCGATCTTCTGCGGGCCGAAGACAGCCGCGGCGGTTTCGAGGCGAAACCGGACATGCTGTCGATCACCGGCATGACGCTGGAACAGTTCGCCGACCTGATGCAGGGGCTGGGCTACAAGGCCGAGAAGGGCGAGCGGATCAAGGTCAAGGCAGTGGATACTGTCGTGACTGAAACCGGCACAGCCGATGCCGATATGCCCGTCATGGACGCGGCCGCGGCTGTCGAAAACACGCCTGCGGCCGCTCCGGTCGAGGGCGATGCTGCGCCAGTGGACGCTGCGTCAGTGGAGCCTGAGACAGTGGCGCCTGCGGATGTCCCCGAGGGCACCGCTGATATCATCGATCAGGGTGTCGCGCCGATCGCCGAAGACCCAGCGCCCCCCGCCTCGGCGGATCCGGTCGCGGAGACGGCTGATTCGGAAACCCCTATCGGCGAAGCCGCCGACGCGGCCGTGGATGCACCCGAACTGGAGGTCTTCTATTCCTTCACTTGGGGCCGCCCCGCACGTCAGGGTGGCAATCCGCGCGGGCAACGTCGTGGAGAGGGCCGTGGCCAGAACCAGGGCCGTGACGGCGCGAAACCCGATGCGGCCGGTGGCAACCGGGGCAAACCCCGCAGCGGCGGCAAGCCGCAGGGCAAGCCGGGCGGCAAAAAAGCTGGCCGCAATGACCGGGACCAGAACAAAGGCGCCAAGACCTATTCCTCCCGTCCTCCGAAGAAGGAAAAGCCGATTGATCCGGACAATCCCTTTGCAGCTGCATTGATGGGATTGAAGCAAGGCGACTGATGTTGGCATGAGTGTTCACGCGGATAAGATCCGTATCGACAAGTGGCTGTGGCACGCGCGGTTCTTCAAGACCCGCTCGTTGGCGGCCAAGCAGGTCGGGGCCGGGCATGTCCGCGTGAATGGTGCCAAAGTGTTGAAACCTTCGCAAAATGTAACAGTTGAGGACGTTCTGACCTTTTCACAGGGTCATCAGGTTCGTGTGGTTCGCATCGTCTCCCTCTCCGAACGGCGGGGACCTGCCACAGAGGCGCAGACACTGTACTTCGATATGACGGAGCCGCAGGAAAAATCACCTGCAAATCCGAAATTCGAAGGAAAAGGTCGTCCTGATAAAAGATCACGCAGGGCGCTTGGTCTTACTCGCATATGGGAAGACCATTGACGACTTGAAGCCTGCGCGCTTGTGGATTAGCTACGCCCCAGACACTTAAACGGGATTCCAGCCAAAATGACCTATGTCGTTACGGACAACTGCATCGCTTGCAAATACACCGACTGCGTCGAAGTGTGTCCGGTTGACTGTTTCTACGAGGGTGAGAACACATTGGTGATCCACCCCGACGAATGCATCGATTGCGGTGTGTGCGAGCCTGAATGCCCTGCCGATGCCATCCGTCCGGACACCGAGCCGGATATGGATAAATGGGTGGAGTTCAATCGCAAATACTCCGAACTTTGGCCCGTCATCGTGACCAAGAAAGACGCGATGCCAGGCCATGAAGAGCGCGATGGCGAAGAGGGCAAGCTGGAGAAGTACTTCTCTGAGGCGCCCGGTGAAGGTGGCTGACACAACCCGCAGGTTCAGCGATTTTTACCTGACATGGCCGTGAATGACTGGTGCGCATATCACAATGCTGCGTCTCGACCTTTCGGTGGGCGCGTTTTTGTGATACGATGCCTGGATGTAATGAAGTTTGTAGAATACCGCCTGCCGTGATGACCACGTTGAGTCGTGTGTCTCTTGGTGGGCTTGCTGCGCTGAAATGACATCCGGATGTGTTGGTTTTCCGGTCCTGATGGTCTTTTTTAGCCCGGCATACTCGGCGTGGTTGCCGTGTCATCGCGAGGAAAGACCTGTATGACCAAATCGAAGAAGCTCGAGTTCCGCCCGAACGAATACGTCGTCTATCCAGCCCATGGGGTTGGCCAGATCATTTCGATCGAGGAGCAGGAAGTTGCCGGCTACAAGCTGGAGCTATTCGTAATTACCTTTGAAAAAGACAAGATGACCCTGCGGGTTCCGACCCACAAGGCGATCGACATCGGCATGCGCTCGCTGTCCTCTCCGGATGTGATCGATCAGGCGATGAAGACCCTGAAGGGCAAAGCCAAGGTCAAGCGCGCGATGTGGTCGCGCCGGGCGCAGGAGTATGAGCAAAAGATCAACTCCGGCGATCTGATTGCGATCGCAGAAGTGGTGCGCGACCTTCACCGCACCGATGACCAGCGCGAGCAGAGCTACTCTGAGCGTCAGTTGTACGAAGCGGCGCTGGAGCGTCTGACCCGCGAAGTTGCCGCCGTCTCTGGGGGGGATGAGATCTCTGCGGCCAAACAGGTCGGAGACGTATTGACCTCTCGCGTCGCGGCCTGACAGGCGTCGTCATTCCCTGAAATTTGAGGCCGTTCCCTCCGGGGAGCGGCCTTTTTCCTGCGCCAACTGGCGGTCACGGATCAGTCCTACAGGAAGGCGAGCAGCACGAGCGCGGCGCAGACCTCGGTAATCTGCTGCGTTGCGCCGAGGATATCACCCGTCTGCCCGCCGATCTTGACGCGGGCAACGGCACGCACTGCAAGGACCACTGGGCATAGGGAAATCGCGACCACCCCGGCCACGGGTCCGACTGCCCAGAGGCTGAAGCCGAGCGCGATGGCAATCCCGATGTATACGGACGTCCAGCGCGGGCGCCCGACGTTTTGCGACAGCCCGCTGCCGCGCGCATTTGGAAGGCTGGCCATCATGACCGGCAGGCTCGCACGGCTGAGCGCCCCCAGCGCCAGCAGCGCCCAGATCGCCCCAGCCGACAAGAGTGCGGTCAGCAAAACCCATCGCAATGCGGTGACTAGCAGCAACGCCAATACGCCATATGTGCCGATATGGCTGTCCTTCATGATCTCCAGCCGGCGCGCGCGGTCGAAACCACCCCAGACCCCATCGGCGCTATCCGCCAGACCGTCTTCGTGCATCGCCCCCGTGATCAGGATCTGGACCAATAGCGCGAGGCCCGCAGCCACACTGGGGGGCCACCAGAGAAGCGCCAGCGCGGCAGTCCCTGTCGCCAGCGCGCCGACCGCGAGACCGACCAGAGGAAAGGCCCAGACCGCGCGGCGCTGATGCACAAACGCTGCTTTGGACAAATGGGGCAGGGGCAGCCGCGTCAGCAAAACGAAGGCAAGCAGCATATCCGTCGCGATGATGTCGTTTTTTCGCATGGTGGTGCCTCTGGCAGGGCTTCTCGGCGCGGAGCGAGAGCGATAAACAGGTCTGACACCGCTTTACCCGGCTGGTGCCGTCCGACGCAACGAGGCTTTTCATGCTGCCAGAATTACTGACCCTGTCTACCTTCCGATCCGCATTGGCTGACGCGCCCCCACCGGATGCCGCGGCGCGCGCCGCCTGTGTGGAGCGGAACGAACAGTTGACGAAGCCGCCCGGCGCGCTTGGCCGGTTGGAAGACATTGCCATTTGGTATGGCAGTTGGAGGGGCTCCGACCGCCCAGAGGTAACGGCGCCGCAAGTTGTTGTTTTTGCGGGAAATCACGGGGTGACAGCCCGAGGTGTTTCCGCCTTTCCCGCCGAAGTCACAGAGCAGATGGTGGCAAATTTTCAGGCCGGAGGTGCCGCGATCAACCAATTGGCCAAACTGGCGGGCGCACGTATGGATGTGCATGCGCTGGACCTTGGCCGACCGACGGCGGATTTCACAGCTGCGCCTGCGATGTCCGAAGGGGACGTGCTGGACGCTTTGCGCGCAGGCTGGAACGCGGTCGATCCGGCGTCTGACCTGCTGGTCGTCGGCGAGATGGGGATCGGCAACACCACCTCAGCCGCCGCGATTTGCCATGCGTTGTATGGGGGTGAGGCGTCAGACTGGACAGGGCGGGGCACCGGCGTGACGGACGACGGTCTGAGCCTGAAGACGCAGGTGGTGGCAGAGGCGGTTGCCTTGCACGGTGATCGGGGGGGCGATGGCCTGGAGGTTTTGCGCGCTCTGGGTGGCCGGGAAGTGGCGGCCATGGCCGGTGCCATCGCGGCCGCACGGGTCCTGCGGATTCCGGTCATTCTGGATGGTTTCATATGTTGCGCGGCTGCAGCCTGCCTGTTTCAGGTGAACAATGACGCGCTGGATCACGCAATTGCTGGTCATCAAAGCGCCGAAAGGGCCCACGCCACCTTGCTGGCCCAATTGGGAAAAACACCGTTGTTGTCCCTTGGGTTGCGCTTGGGAGAAGGCTCCGGGGCGGCTTTGGCAATCCAGGTGTTGAAGGGCGCCGTCGCGTGTCATAGCGGCATGGCTACGTTCGCCGAAGCAGGGGTGTCCGACGGATAATTGCGGACGATCCCCGAGCACATTAAATCTGCCCGATCCGATCAGGCAGATTTTTTAGCATGCTCCTCGGCCAGCGACAGAAGAGCCGTTTCCAGATCTTTTTCAAGCTCTTTTGACCGCTTGATGTAGCCTGGGTTTTCGCTGGCGGGGGTGCCCGGGATCCAGTGAGCCGCCAACTCGCGCACGGTATGGCGATCATGGGCGTAGAAAGTCTGCTCTGCCTGCGCCGCTTCATATTCGCTCAGGCCGATGTTCTCCAGCACGTAGCGCCCGGCACGCAGGGAGCTGTCAAACATCTCACGGACAATATCATTGGCACCCGCCTTGTAGAGTTCGAATGCATGGTTGCGATCATAGGCGCGTGCGACGATGTGAACATCCGGATAGTGGCGCCCGGCGTAGGCGACCAGCTTGGTCGCTTTCTCCTTGTCATCAAGCGCGACGACCAGAACTTTTGCCTTGGCAATGCCTGCGGCCTTCAACAGTTCGGGCCGTGTCGGATCCCCCAGAAAGCTCTTGATGCCGAACCTGCGCATCAGCTGGACCGCCTTCATGTCGCTGTCGAGCAGGACGGTCTTGAAGCCGCTGGAATTGACGAGCCGGTGCACAATCTGTCCAAACCGGCCGATGCCTGCAATGATAACCGTGCCTTCTTCGTCTATTTCATCCGGTGTGTGCTCGACATGCTGCGTGTCCTTCATCCGACGCGACAGCATCTCGTAGAGGATGAACAGGAGCGGTGTGATCAGCATCGATAGCGCGATGACCAACAATAGTTTTTCCGACAGATCGGGGGTCACAACATCGAGCTGCATCGAGAAGGCGAGCAAGACGAATCCGAATTCGCCCGCCTGTGCCAGGCCGAGGGTGAACAGCCAGTGATTGCGCCCCTTGAGACCGAACGCCTTGCCGACAAAGTATAAAACCGTGCCTTTGGCGAAAATGACCAGCAAGGCCAGCCCGATGACGTCGCCTGGTTCAGCCAGGAAAAGCCGATAGTTTATGCCCGCGCCCACGGTGATGAAGAACAACCCAAGCAGGAGGCCCTTGAACGGCTCAAGGTCGCTTTCAAGTTCATGACGGAATTCGCTGTTGGCGAGAACGACCCCTGCCAGAAAGGCACCGAGCGCCGGTGACAGGCCGACAAGAGTCATCAAGAAGGAGATCCCGACCACGATCAGCAGGGCCAGGGCCGTGTACATTTCCCGCAGGTTGGAGGCGTGAATAAACCGAAACACCGGCCGCGTCAGATAAACGCCCGCCAGGATGACAAAGGCGATGGCTCCGATTGTCATCAGCGTTACCGCCCATCCAGGCAAGCCCTCGACCAGTGACAGGGAGTGGTGGCCTGCGCCATGGGAGTCCGCCGCGCGCTGGATGGAACCATCACCCGACAGGCTGACCGCATGCTGCGAGGCCAGCAGTGGAAGCAGGGCCAAAATCGGGATCACCGCTATGTCCTGTGTCAGCAGAACGGAGAAACTCGCCCGCCCGCCCCCTGTCCTGGACAGGCCCTTTTCTGACAGGGTTTGCAAAACGATGGCGGTCGAGGACAGCGACAAGGCCAGTCCAATAGCCAGGCTGACTTGCCATGAGTGCCCAAATCCGATCGCTGCGGCGGCCAAAAGGGCAGTCGAGCCTAAGATCTGCAAGCCGCCCAGGCCGAGAAGATGGTGCCGCATGCCCCAGAGAGCGCGGGGCTCCAGCTCCAGGCCGATCAGAAACAGCATCATGACGACGCCGAACTCAGCGAAATGTTGTAATTCAGTTGTTTCGGAGCCGACAAGCCCGAAGACCGGCCCAATCAGAATGCCTGCCGCCAAATACCCCAGAACGGATCCAAGACCAAGACGGGCTGCAATCGGCACGGCGATGACTGCGGCTGCGAGGTAGATTGATGCTTGCGAGAGAAAACTGTCCATTCTGCGATACTGCCAGCAATTGGTGACTTGGCAAAGACATAGGATGTGATTGGCGGGAGAGAGAGCATTGTTTTGAAAAATTTATCAAAGTGGCCATTCTGCAGCATCTTTGCCCGTGTGGGCAGGGTGGTCGCAGCAGACGAGAAGAGGGCAGGACGTTCGAAGGGGCGGAAAACGCAAAAGCCCTGCAGGCCGGATGGCGTGCAGGGCACTTTCTTGTTCGGGATCGCTGTCTACGCGCGGATCTGCCCTCAGGGCTGTCTCCTGCGATTAACTTTCTACCGAGCGGATTTCCTCACCCAGTTTTGCAATATGTTCCAGCCGTTCCGAAATTTGCTCCTGAAAAGCGCCGAGTTGATCAATAATGTCAGATAGCGTTTCACCGGAGGACGGCAGGCGCGCGCTCTCGATCTTGCAAAGGACGCGCGTCGAGCTGAGACCGAGGAAATGCCGGTGCATCACATGGCAGGCGTTGATGATGCGTACCGCTTCAACATCCACTTCGCCCATACGTTTGCTCGCATGCTCGGCTTGCTGCCCCACCAGTTCAGAGAGCAGAGCACGCTCTTTTTCGATGTCGTCATTGCCGGAACGTTTGCTTTCCTTTTGCAGCTCTTCGTCGCATTCGATCAGGATGCGGCTCAGGCCGGCGACGAAAAGGCTCGAGTTTACTGAGTGTTTGACGGTCGCAAAGTTGGTGTTTTGCCCCATGACGTTGCGCTCGAACCAATCCGACATTTCGCGCGACATCGCACCGTAGTTTTGCGACAGGACGGTGACCGGACCGCCGGAGGGCTCAATCCGAGAGGCGATGACCCGGAGATTATGGGGGATTGTGTGCATCGCCTCGAAATCGGTCACCAATCCATGCGTTTCATCCAACAGCTTTTCGGCATTGCGCAGCATCTGGCGAAGCTCAGAGATTTGCGGGTCTGGCTTTCGGCCGAGGCCTTCGTCTCTCGCGATCAACTCTTCGGCCAGGGCATGGGCTGCGAAATGCTGATAGTCCTCGAAGCCTTTTTCACGCACCCAGTCCTGCATGATTTGCATGCTGTCAACCGGCGATAGGCCCCCTTCATTTTCGGCCGCAGCCATTTTGGCATATATGGCCTGGACCTCTTCAAACAAGGCGCTGCTGGGTTTGATGCGGGCAGAGAAATAGCCGCCCTCGCACGGCACAACAGCAGCAAATACCCAATAATGCAGATTGTCTTTGGATTTGTTCTTTACATAGGCGCCGATGGTCTTGCCGCTCTTGAGCGTATCCCAAAACAGCTGAAACAGGCCGCGCGGCGTGTCCTGATGGCGGATAAGCTTATGCGGTGCGCCAATGATCTCGCTCCACTCGAAATGTGCGACGCGCTGGAAAACATGATTGCACGCCGCTATTACACCGCGATCATCCGTGCGTGAGAAGAATACCTCATTCAGCTCAAAAGGAGCTGCACCGCTGCTGGGGCGGGTTTGAATACGACGGTCGACAAAAGACACGAGGGCGATTCCATCTGATGCTAAATTTCGCCTCACCATACTTTGGCAGTGGTTCACGCATCCTTAAACCGGCAATGGGCCGTCCGCCTTTAGTTGCGCCATCACGATTTGACTATGCACACGTCCGACCGCCGGGTGCGGCAGGAGTATATCGTGCAGGAGAGCGTTAAGTTCCTGAAGGTCATGACAAAAAACACGAAGTAGATAGTCTGCTTCTCCTGTCAGGGTCCAGGCGGATGTTATTTCGGCTCGTCCTGCTACAAGTCGAGCAAAACTGGCTGCATTCTCCGGGCCGTGGCTGTTCAGGTACACCTGAACAAAGCACTGTACGACAAGGCCGAGCTTCTCCGGAGTGAGCCGGGCGATATAATTCTGGATATACCCCTCGGCTTCCAGCCGTTGCCGCCGCCGCCCGACCTGGCTGGGGGACAGGTTCAGCGCCTCGCTCAGGTCCTGCGCTGTGGATTGCGCGTTCTTTTGCAAAAGCGCGAGAAGTTTGACGTCGGTGGGGTCAAGCATGCGTGAGAATTGTCCGGTTTCCGTTTGCCATGCAGGATAGCTGCATTTGGAGTTCAAAATATGCGTCTGATTGCGCAGCAATTGCAATCTGAATGCGGTATCCTGAGTGAAATTCAGCATGTAACGCAGGAGATCCCCATGGGCCCTTTTCCCCACGATGCGCCGAAATCAGTGATCAGCGCCGAAAATCCGGCCGGAACGGACGGGTTTGAGTTTGTCGAGTTCGCAAGCCCCAACCCGGAAGAGTTGCGGACTCTCTTCACTAAAATGGGGTATGAATTGGTCGGTCGTCACAAGATCAGGCGCGGTATCGAGCTGTGGCAACAAGGCGACATCACCTACATACTGAACGCAGAAAAGAACAGCTTTGCCGGGTCCTTCGTCGATCTGCATGGCCCCTGCGCACCGTCGATGGGCTGGCGTGTTGTGGATGCGCAAAAGGCGTTTGATCATGCTGTCGCCAAAGGGGCGGAACCCTATGACGGCGATGACAAGACCCTGAATGTGCCCGCAATCAAGGGTATCGGCGGTTCGCTGATTTACTTTATCGACCAGTACTATGAGACCTCGCCCTACAATGAGGAGTTCGAGTGGTTGGCTCAGTCCAAGCCACGCGGTGTCGGATTTTATTATCTCGATCACCTCACCCACAATGTGTTCAAGGGCAATATGGACAAATGGTTCAACTTCTATGGTGAGCTCTTCAACTTCAGGGAGATCCGCTTCTTTGATATTCAGGGCAAGTTCACGGGCCTTTACAGCCGGGCGTTGACATCGCCCTGTGGGCGCATCCGGATTCCGATCAACGAAGATCGCGGCGAAACTGGGCAGATCGTGGCCTATCTGAAGAAATACAACGGCGAAGGTATCCAGCATATTGCTGTGGGCGCGCGCGATATCTACAGCGCGACCGACGAGATTTCGGAGCGTGGCATTCAATTCATGCCAGCCCCGCCTGAGACCTACTACACCCTCAGCCACGACCGGGTGCGGGGCCACGAAGAGCCACTGGATCGCATGAAGAAACACGGAATACTGATCGATGGTGAAGGTGTCGTCGACGGCGGAGAGACCCGCATCCTGCTACAGATTTTCTCCAAGACAGTGATCGGCCCGATCTTCTTTGAATTCATCCAGCGCAAAGGCGATGACGGCTTTGGCGAAGGGAATTTCAAGGCGCTGTTTGAGTCTATCGAACAAGAGCAGATCAACAATGGCGAGATTAGCGCCGCAGAGTGAGCCGTCGCGAAATCATCTCATGAGGCCGGGCAGGGGTGTCCGACCTCATGAGCGGTTCGCATGTCTTCAGAGTGTCACTCATTTTCAAAGCGGCGACCAGACGGGTTTGATCAGCCTTTGGGCATCGTCAGCGTCTGATTACGTCCGCCCTTTTGATACTGCAGCTGCGCCTCGCCAATCGCGACAATACGGCCGCCGTCGATGCGGTCACCGACCTTGACCTTGACGTAGCGCCCGGAGGGCAGCCGGACCAGAGCCCGCCGTTCAGAGGGTTTCCCGTAGACGCCGATCAGATTGAGGTGGCGCAGGTTCAGGGCCCGCTGCACCGTGGCTTGACGCGCCACGGAAACGGAGGTCGGGATTGACGGGCTGACCGCAGCAGGCGCCACAGATGCGGTCTGCACCTCTGCCGACCGCGTGCTGCGCTGTGCGCGATCGACTAGATTGGCGAAATTCGTCGGTCGCGCTCGTGGTTTTACAACGCTGGCAACAGCTTGTTCGGTGGCGGGCTGGCTTTCCTGTGCTTCGGTTTTCAGGCTGGCAGGGCGCAATCTGGGGCGTTTTGACAGCAGCTCGGACCGGATAACGCCGCCCAGTTGGGCTCTTTCCGTCTGTTCTACCAGGTCCAGAGGTCGCGTTCGGGGGCGAACCAGACGCAGCAAAGCGGTTCTCTCGGCGGCGTCAGCCGCATCCTGTTCCCGCACTTCAGGCCTGTCGGGTGTTGCCGGAGGGGTGATCTGCGGACGTCCCTGAAAAACCATGATGCCATCCGGATTGAGTGTGCCTTCCGGCGTGGCCTTGACCAATCCGCGCTCGTTCAAGTCGAACTGCCGACCTGCTGCAGTCGGGCTTGAGATGGCTCCGAAGGGCACGTCGGTATCGAGATCCGGCCCGGCCGGCAGGGCGATCGCGTCTTGGGACAGGTCTGTATGGTCAATCGACGCCACATAGACGTCGTCGAGGTCAATCAGGGCCGGCAGCTCTGCAATCGCCGGGATTTGCTGCCAAATCCCTGTCGCCGCATATTGGGCCGCCTGCGTCAATGCCGCCACATCGCCGTCAAGTCCATCGTCGAAGCCGGTATCCTCGCCCGGCACCATGCCATCTGCCAGAGCCTCCGGATCCAGAGCGGACCCAACATCGGCGAGGTTCGCCACGTCAAAGGCAGGATCGGTCGCGACGTCGGGCAACAGGGCGGCGCCGAAACTCCCATCAGAAATACTGCGCGGTTCTGGGAGTGAGGCAATCACCAGATCCTGGGCGTCCAGCGGCGTGGCTTCGTCAATTATCGGTGTCCCCAGTGCCGCAAGCACGGCAGCGTCGGTCACTGTCAACTCATCCGGATCCTGGTGGGACTCCGGCGGCAGGTCGGCAGCGGTCAACTGGACGCCCGCCTGCTGCAGGTCATTGTCGGAGATCGACAGCTGTTGGGGTGACGTGGTCGCCCCCTGTGCAAGGTTGCCACCAGATCCCGGTATTTCAGGCGTGGACAGGCTGTCGGTTTGGGCCGAATTGGTGGCCGGTGGCGTCGTGTGGGTCAGGATCGGGGGGGCTATTGGATCTTCGGTTTCGATCAGATCCGCGCGCTCCAGGTCGGACCACAGGGTCGGCAGTTCCTGAACCAGCGCCCAGGCCCCCAACGCAGACAGGGTAGCAAGTGCGGCGGCAATGAAACCAACCCGGGCCGGGCGCAGGCGCAGAGGATGCGCCTGAGGCATCTGGCCGATGTCGCCTGCCGGACCAGATACCGGCCTCGCAACCGTCGCCGGTGCCCGTTTCGGAGGCGCCGAAGTTGTATTGGCGAGGACTGGCATTGGCATCGACAGGTTCGGGGCGGGCGGAACCGACGCATCGGCGATGTCGGCAACCGGTGCCGCGACGGGGGCCACCGCGTCCGCGTCCGGCGCAACAGCCAGCACGGTAAAGGAGCGCTTCGCCTCTCCTGCAGCTGTGTCCCCTGACACAACAGGGCGTTCGATCGAGGCACCTGGCTTGCGGCGGGAACTGAAGCCAACCGTCGGACCGGTCTCATCTTCTGCCTCGGTGTCCGAGGCGGCAAGCGATGCATCTTGATTGACGGGCGCGGTATCGCCGGGTGAGTGCAGTGAAACATCCAAGGATTGCACGTCATCCAAAGGGGGGGCGGCCGGCAGTACGATATTGCCGTGAGCACGCGGAGCCAATTCGGTCTCGAGATCGGAAGAGGCGTATAAATCCGGCTCTTCCACAGGTTCGCCCGGCGTGCCTGACGCGATGTCCGCAGCGGTTTCGGGACTGGCCGGAAGGGAGGCGGCTGAAGAGGTGCTGCCCGTTTCCAGAGAGTCGCCCTCTGTGCTGGGGGGAGGCTGATCCGCCGGGAGGGGCCCAACGTCTACAACTGCAATGCCGTCGGGTTCCACGTCCAGGCCACGTGCGGATCGCGCGGTGCCAAAGAACGGTTCACCGAGGAAATCATGCGCTCCGGGTGCCGCAACGAAGCTGACGGGGCTGAACCCGTGTTCAATTGCAAAGCTCTCGGCCTCGCCCAGGGTTTCGATGGCCACCGCGGCAATATGGGTGCGCACCCCGTCAAGGCTGATGTCGAAAGCCAGATCCGCAACCGCATATGGCGTCGCCCCGTCGAGGGCTGCGCGCGCGGCTTCTATCCGGTCATCGTAGGGGAGGTCACCGGTTTCGATCGTCAGGTATTTGATCTGCGTATCCGGCAGCAGCAGTTTGCAATACAGCCGACCGGCAGCGTGTTCTTCGGCCTTGCTGCGCAGGATTGCAAGCTCTGTCGGCAGGTCGTCGACCTGCAGAGCAACTGTGCCCACACGACGCCATCCCCCTGCCCCCCGGAGCAGGAGTGCGATGCCGTCAGGCGAAAGAGAGAGCGCAAACTCCGGTTTCATCGGGTCATCTGGATCTTCTGTCTGTGGGCCCCATCCAATGGACAGGCGTTGTGTCCTGTTGATCCGTGACCAGCGCCTTGTCGCGAACAGCAAGAAACACCGCTTCAGAGCGCCGTTATTCTTGCACAAACCATAAAGCAGGATCCCGCCGAGGGGAAGCAAAAGAGACAAACTTCCTCTTGCGCGCGGGGAATTGCCACCCCCATCTATCAAGCATCACAAAGTATGCGGAGGACCCCCTATGTCGACCCCCAAATTAATCAGCCTGTTCGTTGCGGGGCTTGTCGCTTTTGCGCCCTTTTCACTGCAGGCGGAAGAGATGCGACGGCTGATGGTGACAGGTGAGGCAAGCATGGATGTGGCCCCCGATCAGGCGGTGATCACCCTGGGTGTTCGGTCCCAGAGTGAAGAGGCCGGCGAAGCGATGAGCCAGGTGTCGGTCAGTATGGGCGAGGTCTTGGCCAGGCTCCAGGACAGCGGTATCGGGGCAGGCGATATTCAGACCCGGCAGGTGTCTATGCATCCCGTCTGGAGCCAGGTTCGTCAGGGTGGCCAGGAGGTCCGCGCGATCACCGGCTTTGAGGCATCAAACCTTGTGGAGGTGACCTTGCGCGATCTGGAGGCCATGGGCGGTGTGCTGGATGATGTTCTGCGGGCCGGAGCGAATGAATTCCGTGGTCTGGCGTTTTCATACAGCGATACCAAGGCGGCGCAGGACAAATTGCGGACCGAGGCTGTCGAGGATGCGATCAGAAAGGCGCGTCAATTGGCAGATGCATCGGGGATGACGCTCGGGCCGGTGCGGATGCTTCAGGATGGCGAGCCGACGGGCGGGGCTCCGATGATGGCGATGGAGATGGCACGGTCTGCGGACATTCAGGTGGCGCCGGGCAGTGTGAACCTGAGCCATCGCGTCTCGGCTACGTTTGATCTGCTGGAGCCATCCACTCCCGACTGATTGGCCCGCCGCGCTGTTGGTGAATGGAAAAAGGCCGGGAAATCCCGGCCTTTTGCAGGTCTGTAGAGCGGCATTGGAGACGTGATGCTTCAGCCACCGGCCTTGGTCAGCGCCTGATCGAGATCGCGGATCAGGTCGTCCGCATCCTCGATCCCGATCGAGATACGCACGACGTTTGGTCCTGCGCCTGCGGCTTCCTGTTGTTCCGGAGTGAGCTGGCGATGGGTGGTCGAGGCGGAGTGGATGACCAGCGACCGGGTGTCCCCGAGATTTGCCACATGGGAGAAAATCTCCAGGCTGTCGACCAGTTTCACGCAGGCATCATAGCCGCCCTTGAGCGCAACGGTAAACAGGCCGCCGGTGCCTTTGGGATAGCAGCGTTTGGCCCGTTCGGCATAGGGCGAGGAGGGAAGCCCTGCATATGTGACATAGTCCACGCGCGGGTCGGTCTCCAGCCAGGCTGCGATCTTTTGAGCGTTCTCCACGTGGCGCTGCATGCGCAGGGACAGGGTCTCCACGCCCATCAGCGTATAATGCGCGGCCTGGGGGTTCATGGTCATGCCGAGATCCCGCAGGCCGATGGCGATGCCGTGGAAGGTGAATGCGAGATTGCCGAAGGTCTCGTGAAACTTCAGCCCGTGATACGCAGGTTCCGGTGCCGAGAGCGAGGGGAACTTGTCAGAGGCGGACCAGTCGAATTGACCGGAATCCACGATGCAGCCACCGGTGACGGTTCCGTTGCCGGTCAGGTATTTGGTCGTTGAGTGAACCACCAGCGTGGCGCCATGGGCGATCGGCTGGCAGAGGTAGGGCGTCGCGGAGGTGTTGTCGACGATCAAAGGAAGGCCGGCGGCGTCGCTGACATCCGCAACAGACCGGATGTCGGTGACATATCCGCCGGGGTTGGCCACGGATTCGCAAAACACAGCGCGGGTGTCATCGTCGATCGCCTCGCGCAGCGCATCGAGATCGTCAAAATCGACAAATTTCGCGGACCAGCCAAAGCGTTTGATGGTCTGGCTGAACTGGGTGACGGTGCCGCCATAGAGCCGGGTGGAGGCCACCACATTCTTGCCGGGGCTCATCAGCGGGAACAGCGCCATGATTTGTGCCGCATGGCCGGACGAGCAGCACACGGCGCCTACACCGCCCTCGAGCGTCGCCAGCCGTTCCTGCAGTACCGCGACGGTGGGATTGGTCAGGCGGGAATAGATATAGCCAACTTCCTGCAGGTTGAAGAGCGCCGCTGCGTGATCGGCGTCGCGGAATACATAGGCGGTGGATTGATAGATCGGCGTCTGGCGGGCGCCTGTCGCCGGATCGGGGCGGGCGCCTGCGTGGATCTGCAGGGTGTCAAAACCATAGGTTGGACCGTTGGACATCTCAAAACTCTCCCTTATGTCGCATTCGGTGATGCTCTGGTCACAACACACACCGCGTAAGCCGCTAACGCAAGGGAAACTAGGCGGGAAATCCAGTGAATATATCGGCGCAGCAGCGATCGGGCGCGGATGGGATCACCGCATCCAGAAGCCTTCGGATCGAATTCGATTGCGGATCGCCTGTTCCCGGCGCGGCAGGTTCTGCTGATCAAACAGTGCCCTCACCTTGTGACCATTGCCCTGATAGACCAAGCGTTTGATCGGCTCGTAGGACTTCAGGACCTTTTTGATCTTGTTGGGGGCGGTGACGTCTTCGAGCGTTGCCACGACATGGTCGTTTTCGCGGGCATAAAGCAGCGGAAAACTGCGGTAGTGGCAACTGGCGCTGCCATCAAGATGCCCTGCAGCCAGGCTGTCGCGCCCGCCTCCAAAGGAATGAATGACCAGCGGCAGGGCAACCTGATCCAGCCAGGGGTCAAGTGACTGGCAGACCAGTTCGATCGGCGGGTCGTCACGGATTGACCGGGCATAGACCAGGAAACGTTTGCCGAACGCCAGCGGGCAGGCCCCGTAAAAGAAGCCCGCGTTGAAGTAGAGATAGCGTTCCCAATATTCATCCGGCTGGCCCATATCGAGGCTGCTGTCGAAATCCAGACCGAAGCGGTCATAGAGGGCGCGCCAGATGCCTGCATAACCCGGACCATAGAGTGTCGGCTTTGGCCAAGTGCCTTCACGCCGCAGGCTGGCGGAGGGGCGCGAGAAGTCTATCGGCACATCGCTGAGCTCTCCGGTTATCAAAGTGTCCGTGTCGAAGAACAGGAAGGGTTCGTTGCGAGGCAAAGCCAGCAGGGCTTCGATTTTGTTGCCATATGGGTAATCTTGGCCGAACACACGGCTTTCGAACGGCACGATCTCGGCCCCGAGCGTGCGCAGGGCCTCTAGCACGGACGGGTTGCGGATGGCCGGATCCTTGCGCCAGAGACCGCCGGGTTGGGGCACAGCAACCAACAAGCGCCCGGAAAATGCGGGGCTCATACGGCGCAGGGACGCGGCGAACACAACGGCCTCATACATCAACCGGCCTGATTGACCGACAATCACGATGTTGAAAGGCTGCCCGGTCATCCACGCGCTCCCGAAAGGGTCCTGAGGTCGTGCCGTTGTCCTACCTGCCCGGGACCGTGGCGTAAACTCCCGTCGCCGTCGGGATCAAGGTGTCAGCAAAGTGACGCCCGGCATTTGACCAAGCTGGCAGACGTCTTCGTCATAGGCTTCTTCAGTCTCTTCAATGAACTGGGGGGTCCAGCCTGGAATGTCCAGCTCCTCCTCGATTTCGTCATCGAGTGCGAATTTGTCGAGAAAAGCGGTGTAGACGCGGCCCTTTTGGGCCTCTGTCATTCCGGGGTGGTCATGCAGGTAGTGACGCAACCGACGCATGCCTTCGCGGCTCATGATCGTGGCGAGCATGTCGAGTCCTCCCATGACCTTGCTGCCGTCTTCGATATTGCCGAAGGTGCGCAGCACTTGCGACCAGATCAATGGGGTGTCTTCGTAGCACCAGGTCGTAATCGGAACATCAGGCACCGCAGCGCGCAATCGTGCAAAAAGCGCTGACCAGCGCAGATCCTGCGGATTGGTGACCTGCAGAACTGTCGTGCGCCGTCCTGTCCCGGCTTTTTCCAGGAGTTTTGGCAGAAACCCGACCGGGCTGCGAATTGCCATGAAAAGCTGCAGGTCATCGTGAGGGAACAGGGCCTTGAGGGCGAGCATGCGCTCCTCTGCTTCGGGATAGAGCCGCTGCCCTTCGAGCGCGTCCCGTTGTGAGCCGAAGAAATGCGGGTTCGAGAGCACCACCCTGTCGGCGTTTTCATCTTCCAGTATAGCATCCCAGAGCAGATCTCGGGAGTCTTCCGACGGGGTGTCAGTCTTTGACGCGGCCATGCAGTCCTTGAGCAAGCTTCGGTATTTTGCGGGGCCGGGCACAGATGTGCCGCGCGCAAGGTATCCCTCCTTGTTACGCAGGAGGGTCTTCATCAGACGATCTTCTTCTGTCCCATGCGCACCGGCGTGAATAATAACTTGCATTTTACGTGACCTGTCCGCCCGTTCCGCCCTGTCTGCTTCAGACTACGGATAGAGTGCGTCAGAGTTTGGGTCAAATGGCAACATAATGATGGCGGGGGCCTGTGGCCTGAAGCCTGATGGACAGGGGTATGTGGGCGGCCATGAGGGACAGGGTAGGAGAGGCGGGCGCCGCGCGGGCGTTCATTTCGCGGCGAGGCGGCTATTGCAGTTCTATTGGCGAAATCGCGCAGGCCATGGAGATGGACGCACGGACGCCATCTATCAAAGGAATGCCGAGGTTGGGCCGGAGCGTCTCGTACAAGCTGGCCATGCCTGCGCAGCCAAGCACTACCGAGGTGACGTCGTCCTCGGCAATCGCCTGGCCGATCTCAGATATGATAGCGGCGGAGGCCTTTTCCAGCTCCAGAACCGGTATCCCGCTGGCACGCACCCGCGCGAGCGACTGGCCCAGCCCGTAGGACCGAATATTGTCTTCCAGAATGGGCACGGACACCGCCATCGTTGTTACGACTGAAAACCGCCCGCCCAGCATCGCGGCAAGGTGGTAGGCGGCCTGACCAATCCCAAACACGGGACAATTTGCGATTTTGCGGGCCTCTTCCAGGCCGGTGTCGTCAAAGCAACCGATCACGATGGCACGAGGGGAATGCTCCAGCGCGGCTTTGCGGACGAGGTCCAGAAGGGGTGGGACAGCGGCCTCGCCGTCTTCGGGGCCCTGGATCGAGGGCGGTCCCGCCTCAGACGTCCAGGCGACCACCGGTATCGCGCCCGCCTGGGCCTGCGCGACCGCATGCATGTCCCGGGTCATGCGGGCGCTTGCATTCGGGTTGATCAGGACAATCATAGATTTCCCTTCCCCGCATCGCTGCCCTGTGCCGCCTGTTTGCGGGCGCTCAGCCAGAACACCAGGAGGAAGGCGCTGATCATGATCAGGGAAAACAACGTTGTCAGCGTCCCCAGGGCATAGAGGACAGGCGTCGTGACGTTGGTGGTCATGCCAAAGATCTCAAGCGGCAGGGTATTGTAGCTCCCCGCGGTGAGCAACGTCCGCGCAAATTCATCGTAGCTGAGCGTGAAACCAAACAGCGCGACCCCGATCAGGGAGGGGCCGATGATCGGGATCACGACATGTCGCAGCACCTGCCAGGGAGAGGCACCCAGGTCGCGGGCGGCTTCTTCGTAGCTCCGGTCAAAGCGGTTGAAGACCGCAAACATGATCAACAGACCAAATGGCAAAGTCCAGGTCAGCTGCGCTCCGAACCCGGATGTGGCCCAATGCACGTCCAGACCCGATTGGCTGAACAACAGCCCGACACCAAGTGAGATCAGGATCGAGGGGATCACCAGCGACGTGATGATCAGGTAAAACAGCACGGTCGAGCCGGGAAACCTGTTGCGAAAGGCCAACCCGCCCATGACGGATACGACGACCGTGGTGATCATCACCATCAGCCCCAGCAGGAAGCTGCGGCGGAAGCTGCCCCAGATGTCGCCGACGGCCTGTTCCTGAAAGAGATCATAGAACCAATGCAGCGACACGCCATTCATCGGAAAGGTCAATCCACCAGTGGGGCCCTGAAAGGATAAAATGGCGATGGTCAGGGTTGGCCCGTAGAGAAAGAGCAGAAAGAGGCCAAAGAAAGCTGCGAGCAGGTAGAAACTGCGCGACCTTGGTTCCATGTCAAAGCTCCTTTCGGATGTCGACGAAGCGCAACAGAATGCTGATCATCAGGAGAACGGTCCCGAGCAGCACGACTGCGGTTGCGGCGGCAGAGGGGTATTGCAAAAGGGCGATGTCGTTGGAAATCAAGCGGCCGACATTTGCAGATTGCGATCCGCTCATGAAGCGGACGGTGATGAAATCTCCCATGACCAGCGTCAGAACAAAGATGGTCCCGATCATGATGCCCGGTTTGGTGAGCGGAATTATCACATGCCACAGGATCTGTAGACCATTGGCACCGCCATCGCGCGCGGCTTCGATCAGGGAGGGCTCAATCCTCATCATGGTATTGAAAATCGGCACGACCATGAAGAGCGTGTAGAGATGGACGAAGGCGAGGATCACGGCAAAATCGCTGAACAGCAGCCAATCCAGCGGCGCGTCGATCACGCCCCATGACATCAGGACGGAATTGGCGATCCCATTGCGCCCGAGAAAAGGGATCCAGGAGATCATGCGAATGATGTTCGACGTCCAGAACGGAATGGTGCAAAGCAAAAACAGGGTAATCTGCCATCTCATGCTTCGCACGTGAAACGCCAGGAAATAGGCAACGGAAAACCCAATGAGCAATGTGCAGGCCCAGGTAATTAAAGCGTATTTGAACGTGTTGACGAACACTTTGTAGGTGACTGGCGATCCGAAAAGGAACGCGTAGTTTTCAAATACAAAAGCGGGAATGATCGACCATTCCGTCGCTTGCCAAAAGCTCACGGTTACAATCATTGCGATCGGCAGGATGAGAAAAACCACCATCACGATCACGAGGGGCGAAAGCATGGCCCAGCTCTTCAAACTGCCCTGGTTGCGCGCGGAAAGTCCCATTGTCTTCTGGCCTCGAATAACGTTTGAGGAGGGCGAGGCGGCAGGACGTGCCTTGGCCGTGGCTCACTGGCAAGAATGGGCGGAGGCCCTGAAGCCTCCGCGCCGGATCTGTTTCAGGCGGCGATGAATTCATTCCATTTGCGAACCATATACTGGTTTTCGTCCATGACCGAATTCCAGCAGGCGACAGCGCCCATGCGATCATTGAAGGATCCGCCATCGCGCAGCTCGCCGGCCTGCGCCATCACGTCGCCAAACGGGTTCGTGATGGGAGCGGTGGCTTTCTTGCCTTCAAACCAGTAGCCCCACTCATTCTCGCTCATGTGGTTCTTGGAAGTGGACGGAACGGCAGAGTAATAGCCCTGACGCATCAGGAACCCACCAACCCAGCCGTCGAGATACCAGTTGATGTATTCATAGGCCGCGTCCAGTTCGAGGCCGGAGAGGTTCTTTGACAGCCCGATACCGCCGCCCCAGGAGCGGTAGCCTTCCTTCAGCGGCTGATAAACACAAGGTATACCTTTGGACTTCACGGCGGTAATCGCGGGGGACCACATCGATTGGATCACGACCTCACCTGAGGCCATCAGGTTGACGCTTTCGTCGAAGCTCTTCCAGAAGGCCCGGAACTGACCGCTTTGCTTGGCTGCGGTAAAGATCGCCATTGTCTTGTCGATTTCTTCGCGGGTCATGTTTCCCTTGTCGCCATAGGTGATCTCGCCCATGGCTTCGCAAACCATCGCGGCGTCCATGATCCCGATGGAGGAAATGTCGAGAATGGAGGCTTTGCCGGCGAATTCCGGGTTCAGCAATTCAGCCCATGTTTCGATCGGGCGACCAATCAGGTCAGGACGTATGCCAAGGGTATCGGCATTGTAGATGGTCGGGATCAACGTCATCCAGTTGGTCTGCTCATTCGCAAATGTGGTGCCGTCAGGCCCTTCGGTGAAACCCACCGTATGGGGGGCTGTGCCCTGCGCAATGGTGCTGTCCGGGGTCAGTTTTCCGTCTTTGAAAATGCCGATGATCTGATCGTAGTTCTTGATTTTCGATACGTCCATCGCCTGCAGGTTGCCGGTCGGCCAGACCTTCTTGCAGATCCAGTATTCGATGTCCGCAATGTCAAAGGATTTGGGCTGGGTCGCGGCGCGCTGGGTGACACTGTCTGAATCCAATGCGGTCATCTCCAGCGTGAAGCCGAGGTCTTCTTTCACCTTGGCGGCGACCTCGTTGAGGTTGGACACGCCGGTGCCGAATTGGCGCAGGGTGATGTCCTTGATGTTCTGGGCCCAGATCATTGGCGCACCAAGAGTGCTGGCAGCCACAGCTGTGGCACCGGTTTTCAGCAAGTTGCGGCGGGAAATTGTAGTCATGTGGTGATCCTCTCCATGTCCTGTCTTGATTGGCTGGTCAGCCTTGCAGTCGGTGCAGTGTTTCTTGTGCCCAGCTCAGACCGACGGGCTCGCCTGGGTTTGCGGAATGCGCGAAGAAGTCCCGGTCGGACAGCAGGACTGAAATTTCCTGATTGTCATATGTGCGGGTCGTCACACTGACATGTGTGCCCTGGTATTCAACATTGGTGATGTTGGCCTCCAAGTGGCCGGCTCCAGGAGCGCAGAGTGTCAGCGCATCGGCGCGCAGGGCGAAGACCTCGCCGTCCAGCTGCACGACGTTGTGGCTCCCCAGAAAGCGCGCTACAAAAGCGGTGTCGGGCCTCTCGAAAACGCTGCGGGCGCTTCCGGCCTGTTCAATGCCCGCGTTGTTCATCACCACGATCTCATCCGCCAGGGCCAGCGCCTCATCCTGGCCGTGGGTGACATGTACAAATGTGATACCCAACTCCCGCTGGAGCCGCTTCAGTTCCGTGCGCATGCGTATGCGAAGGAAAGGGTCGAGCGCCGAGAGCGGTTCATCGAGCAGCAGGACCTGCGGCCGGGTAATTAAGGCCCGGGCCAATGCGACCCGCTGTTGCTGACCGCCGGACAGCTGATCGGGGAGGCGGTCAGACAGATGGGCCAGATCAACGAGTTCCAGCATTTCCCCCGCCGCGGTCATCCTCTGGGATTTGTCTACGCCCTTCATCCGCAGGCTGAATGCGACGTTGTCGGCAACGCTCAGATGCGGAAACAGGGCGTAGTTCTGAAACATCATGGCGGTGCCGCGCCTGGCGGGGGGGCGGGTGGACACATCGCGCTTGCTGATCAGGATGGCGCCTTCGCTTACGCTTTCGTGACCGGCGATCATCCGCAAGGTCGAGCTTTTCCCGCACCCGGACGGCCCGAGCAGGCAAGCGTAGCTGGAGGGTTGGAACCGATGACTGATTGCATCCACGGCCACTGTGGTGCCGTATCGCTTGGTCACCTGAACCAGCTCTAATTCTGTTTGGCGCGCTGACATGCATACTCCGTGTCTGAACAGTTCATCAATCGCCCGCGCGGCTGCCCTGACAAAGAATTCTTGCCCTCCCGGGCCTTGGAGTTTCGTAATTGGTGAAAGGGCGGGCGCAATTTGAGCGGAGTGACTTCAAATTGAGCACATCATTGTATACAAATTTGTGTACCAAGGCGGCAGGGGCGATTTGCTTGTGCAGCCTGCAACGCTCTGCCATTCGTGACGCGAGATGAGTGAACACGTGCCAAATGCCCCAAAGCCCGAAACCTCCCAGGCTGAGACCGTTGCATCGGAGCTGACACTGGCCATACATCAGCACCGGGTGCTGCCAGGCACCAAGCTGGGAGAAGACGACCTGGCGGAAATCTACGGTGTGTCGCGCACTATTATTCGCGCTGCTCTGCAGTCGCTTGCCCATCATCAACTGGTCGAAATCCGTCGAAATCGTGGGGCCTTCGTCGCTCAGCCTTCGATCCGGGAGGCGCATGAGGTGTTCGAAGCCCGTGTCCTGCTGGAGCCGGGGGTGGCCAGACGGGCCGCCGAGCGTACGAAGCCCGACGATCTGGCGTTGTTGCAGCGTCACATTCAGGATGAACACGCAGCGCTCGCCAGCGGGGATCGCGGCGCGGCGCTGCATCTCTCTGGTCTGTTCCATATTGAAATCGCACGAATTGCCGATCACGAGACTTTGGCCGGGTTCGTGGAGATATTGATTGCCCGCTCGTCGCTGATCATCGCACTATATTGGCGCCGCGAAAGCGCACTCTGCGAAAAACACGCCCATCACGCGCTGCTTGAGGCATTGCGGTCGGGGGATGGGGTGGCGGCAGAAGAATTGATGCACAGCCATCTTGTGGATCTTCACTCCGCGCTTGATCTGAGAGAGCGGCCAAAGCCTGCGCGCTCTCTCAAAGAAGCTCTGACGGCACCGGATACTGGTCTGTGAGCCAGAGTTTTGTCGATTTCACTATATCACCGCAGCCCAAATTACCGCAGCCCGGACCACGCGAGCGACCGGCCCGGTAGCCGGTCTGTGCGGGCTCAAGGGACAACTTTTGCAGTGTCAGTTCAGCCGATGTTTTCCAATGTGTGCAGGACACCACGCAATTCTGCCAGCCCGCGCAACCGTCCGATATAGGGGTAGCCCGGCGTGCTGGCGACGCGCTGATCATGCGCCAACATATGGCCGTGGTCCGGCCGGAAGGGCAGGGCGCGACCTTGCTTGGCCTCGGCCGCCAAGGCGGCCCGTGCCACGGCCACCATATCGACGTCGCCCGCCAGATGCGGCGCTTCGTGAAAGCTGACGCCATTATCCTCGCGCAGGGTGGCGCGCAGATGCAGGAACGCGACGCGGGCGCCAAACTGTTCGAGCATCGACGGCAGGTCATTATCAGGCCGCACTCCGAGCGAGCCCGTGCAAAAGGTCAGCCCATTGGCGGGACTGTCTACCATCTCCAGAATGGCCCGGAGGTCGTCTGCAGTGGAAACCACACGTGGCAGGCCAAAGATCGGAAACGGCGGGTCATCGGGGTGGATGCCGAGCCTCACCCCAAGTTCTTGTGCGACCGGCACGACCCGCTTGAGAAATGCGGCAAGGTTGGCCCTGAGTTGTGCGGCGTCTATCCCATGATAGAGCGCCAGATGGGCCCGGAAACCATCGAGATCGAAACTCTCTTCGGCGCCCGGAAGGCCAGCGATGATCGTCTGTGTCAGCGCCTCAGCCGCCTGCGGCGTGAGCGAGGCAAAACGCGTGCGGGCAAGCGCAACAATATCGTCGCGGTGGCTCTGCTCCGCGCCGGGGCGTTTCAGGATGTGAATGTCGAAGAGGGCGGCATCCACGGCATCGTAGCGCAGGCACCGAGCGCCGTCAGGCAGCTCAAAAGACAGATCCGTCCGGGTCCAGTCCAGCAGTGGCATGAAATTATAGCAAACGGTCGTGATCCCGCATGCTGCCAGATTACGCAGGGACTGCGCCCATGCGTCGGCCTTTGCTTCCCAGCCTTTGGCGCCGCGCTTGATGTCCTCATGGACGGGCACGCTTTCGACAACCTCCCAGCGCAGACCGGCGGCGGCGATCATGTCGCGACGGGCGGCGATGGCGTCGACTGGCCAGACGGTGCCATTGGCGAGCGAATGCAGGGCCGTGACAATGCCGCTGGCGCCCGCCTGGCGGATGTCATTCAGCGTCACAGGGTCGTTCGGGCCAAACCAGCGCCAGGTCTCGATCATGCAGTCCTCTTGTCTTTGTCTGTTGCTGGCGCAAAGCGCGCTGCAGGCTATGTATGGGGTCAGTTGGGGGCGGATACCGGTTGGAACAGATAGCCGTCAAAGGCCGGGTCATCGACATCAGACAGTTCCATCAACGTCTCCCGCACATGGGCAAGGTGCTGCCACATGGCGGCACCGGCCCCGTCCCGGTCCTTGTTGCGCAGAGCGGTCAGGATCTGCTGATGGTCATCCAGCCAGTTGAGGCGATAGTCCGCGTCAAAGATCCGGGTGTGCAGCTTTGCCCACATCGGGCTCTGGTCTCGCTTGCGCCACAGTTCGTCCACCATGTCCACCAGGACGGAATTCTGCGTCGCCTCGGCGATCAGCCGGTGGAACAGTTCATCCCCGGAGTGATCGTTGCTGCCCGCTTCGATATCCGCGCGCTCGATTTCCAAAGCCTCACGCATACGGGTAATGTCGTTCTTGGTCACCATTTCCGCCGCAAAGGCCGCGATGGAGCTTTCCAGCAATTGGCGGGCCTGCAACAGCTCGAACGGACCGATATCGTCACGCTCGGGTGGGGCCTTGGTGGCCGAGGGGGTGGCGAGATAGATACCGGAGCCCTTGCGCACTTCCACCAGCCCGTCGATCTCAAGCATGATCAGGGCCTCGCGCACCAGCGAACGCGACACCGAAAGCGTTTCCGACAGCTGCCGTTCGGGGGGCAAGCGATCGCCAACGGTGAACCCCTGATCCCTGATGACGTCGCGAAGGGCCTGAGCGACGTCCTGATAGCGCCGATATGGGCTCATGCTGGCGGTCCTTTCCGGCTGGCTGCTCGCTGTTCCTCTTGCGCGGCGCGTTCGGCGTAATAGGCGGCGAGCACATGGAACGCGGGCTTCTTGGTGTCTTTGTCAGCGGCAATCAAACCCTTGCGGTTCCAGCCCCTCTGGAAGATCCCCTGGCGCCGTTCGACCCGGAAATCATACAGAATCCATGGCGACATGCCTTTGACGTAGCTCAGTTCCCGCAGGGTTGCGATCTGCTTTTGGTAGACCTCTTCCTGATAGGCGAGGCTGAACAAGCCACGCTCGGGGCCCTTGGCGCTGCTGTCACCATCGGCACCCGTCTCCGAAATGACAACCGGACGGTCCGGAGCGGAGTTGCGGCCGATTTCACCGAGCTCTTCGAAATTCTCTTCGTACCAGCCATAGTATTCATTGAGCCCAATGATATCGATATGTGCGGCAAGCCGGTCCTCGATCTTCAGACGGGCGTGGTTCACGAGACACGCCGCAGAGGTGAGGCGTGTGGGATCCTCGGATTTGGCAAGCTCTGCGAGATGGCGCATGAACTCCAGGCGCGCGTCAGTGTCGGGGTTTTCGTTCCCGATCGACCAGATGATGACGCTGGCGCGGTTGCGGTCCCGACGCACCAGTTCACGCAGCTGATTTGCCGCGTCGCGCAATGTGTCGGGGTTGGCGAAATCGATCGCCCAGTAGACCGGCACCTCTTCCCACAGCATCAGGCCCAGCTCATCCGCCAGTTCCGCAGCGCGTTCGTGATGCGGGTAATGCGCAAGCCGCAGGAAGTTACAGCCGAGTTCCTTTGCATGGGAAAAGCGACGGCGCAGGTCTTCCTCACTTGTGACTTTGCCGGTTTCCTCATCGTCTTCGTGAACCGAGATGCCGCGTAAAAAGATGGGATCCCCATTGAGGAGGATTTCGGTGCCCTCGCGACGGATGCTGCGGAAGCCAATGCGATCGCTGACCCGGTCCTCGCCCGCCGTCAGATGCACATCATAGAGCTTGGGGTGATCCGGCGACCAAAGCTCAGGAGAGATGTCCAAGGTGATATCGCCGGCGCCACCGGTCAGCGGGACAGGGGTTTCGACCCCAAGCTCCGGAATGGAGAGATGCGCGGCCTGGTCGGCGCCGTCCACCCGGACCGACACGCGCACATGGCCCTCTTCAAGCCGCACGAACATGTCGCGGATGATGGTCTGGGGCAGGTCAAAGAGCGTCACCTCACGGTAAACGCCGCCGTAGTTGAACCAGTCCGTATTGCGCATGGGCACACGGTCGAGGGTACGCGTATTGTTGACACAGAGCATGAGCCAATTCTGGCCTGCCTGCAGGGTATCGGTCAATTCCACACAAAACGGGGTTGAGCCGCCATAGTGGTTGCCGATGAAGGTCCCGTTCAGGAACACTTTGCAATCGTATTGCGCCGCCCCGATGCGCAGGACCTGTCGGCGTCCTGGCTTTGAGGTGTGATCGACTGGTCGGGTGTACCAGGCAGAGCCTTCGAAGAAGTACCACTTTTCTTTTTGCATCTGCCAGCAGGAGGGCACAGGCACCGTCTCGCCCATGTAGGGGTCATAGTCCCAGGGCTCGATCCGCTCTTCTGGTTCCTCGGGCGTCACGGCGAACCATTTCTGCCGGAGGCCTGTATCCAGAAGGTCCACGCAAAAATTCCAGTCCCCGTCCAGCGACTGCCCCGGGCGGCCGCGGGTGAAGATCAGGGTGTCTGCATTGAGGGTCTGCGTGTTGAAGGGACGGTCGTAGTCCTCATCGTGCAGCGCCTGCAGAGCATTGTCCGCGAGTTCGGATCGTTCTAACATAGGTGCCTGTGCCTGTTGCTTATTTGATCGCTTTGATGCGGTCGATCAGGTCCGCGAGATTTTCGGATTTCGCTGCGACTTCCTCATGCATCGGCAGGACTGCTTCGGCAAAGGGGGCTTTGTCGACGGTGTGGATCGCCACGCCAAGGGAGGCTTTTGCCTCGTCGATGGCGGCGTCCGAGGCCTCATTCCATGCTTTGCGGTGTGCTGCCATCGAGTCGAGGGCCGCTGTATGCATCGCCTCTTGTTGTTCGGCTGTCAGCGCATCCCAGGCACAGTTGGACATCACAACGACCGAAGGGATCATCGTGTGTTCGTCGAGCGAGAAGTCGCTGGCCACTTCGCCATGCCGTGCAGTGGTTAATGCGGTCGGGTTGTTTTCTGCCGCGTCAACGACACCCTGCTGCAGCGCGCTGTAGAGTTCGCCCCATGAAATCGGCGTCGGGCTACCGCCAAGCAGCTCCACCATCCGGATCGCGGAGGGGCTGGGCTGGACGCGGACTTTTACCCCTTGCAGGTCTGCCGGAGACAGGATCGGTTTCTGCGCGTAAAAGGAGCGTGCGCCTTCGGTATAGAAGGCGACGCCGCGAAAGCCCTGATCAACAGAAGCGTTCAGGATGTCCTGACCGATGTCGCCGGTGATGACCGTGTTGAAATGCTCCTCGGACGAGAAGATATAGGGCAGGTTCAGCGCGGAATAGCTCTCCTCAAAGGCTTCGAGTTCGGAGGCATTGGAACGGGCCATTTCCAGGGCGCAGTTCTGCACCAGTTCCATCGACTCGCGCTGGGTGCCAAGCTGGGCGTTAGGGAAAATCTGGATCTTCACTTCGCCGTTGGTCAGCTCTTCCACACGGTCGGCCATGACCTGCATGGAGATATGGACCGGGTGATCCGGCGGGTTGTTGTGGTTGAGCTTCAATGTAGCTGCACTGGCGACGCCTGCGGTTGCGGCGAGCGCAAGGGCAGACAGGGCGGTGGTGAAATGCTGGGTCATGGTCTCTCCTCCCAAATGTTTCGGCCTGACCACGGAAAATTGGTCAACCAATAAGGCGGGAAACTTTCCTAGAATCGGAATCTAGTCAACCAAAACTTGCGAGAAATGAGTTCAGTTGACAAAGTGGCCATAAATTGGTTGACCAATTGACGTTCCTGGGCAAGGGTCTGCGCCAGTAATCGGGAGTCCGCTGCGGGAGGGGAACAATGACGCTGAGCACAAAGACCCATATCTATGGGGTAGGGGGGGTCCGATGAGGGGCGCTGTCGATTTGGTCCTGAAAGTCGTGATCTCTGCCATCTTCGTCACGCTCGTGGCCTGTGTCAGCTGGCAGGTCGTCAGCCGGTACATTCTGGGCACCCCGAGCACGGTGACCGACGAACTGGCCCGCTTCTTGTTCATGTGGCTGGCGCTGATCGGTGGCGCCTACACCATGGGCCTCAGGCGGCATCTTGCCATTGACCTGCTCACGCAGAACCTGGCGGGGCGCGCCCGGAGCGCATCCGAGGGCTTCACCCTGTTTGCGATTGCCGGTTTCGCGACATTGGTGATGATCAAGGGCGGCGGCCAACTGGTCATGAAGACCTTTGCCTCGGGCCAGGTGACCCCGGCGTTGCAGATCCCGATGGGCTATGTCTACGGCGCAATCCCCTTCGCCGGCGCTGTCATTCTCTATTATTGCGCGATTTTCGCGTTCGAGCTGTGGCGCGACGGCCCCGGTTCCTCTGACGTCGGGGAGGCACCGCAGCCTCTCGGCGGTCCTCTGGATTAAGGCGGCGCTGACATGACGACTGCAATACTTCTCCTTTTTGGCAGCTTTGCCGTATTGATGGCTCTGGGTGTTCCGATTGCCTTTTCCATCGGGATTGCCACCACCGCGACATTCCTGCTGTTTATGGGGTTCGACCAATCCCTGTTTATCGTCGCGCAGCAAATGGCCTCTGGGCTGGATAGTTTCACCCTGCTCGCGATCCCGTTCTTCATCCTCGCAGGCAACATCATGAACCGGGGCGGCATCGCCATGCGGCTGATCAATTTCGCCAAGGTCCTGGGAGGGCGTCTTCCGGGAGCGCTGGCGCATTGCAACGTGATTGCCAATATGATGTTCGGCTCGATTTCCGGATCTGCTGTGGCATCCGCGGCAGCGGTCGGGGGCGTCATGGCGCCGCTGCAGAAAAAAGAAGGCTATGATCCCGCCTTTTCCGCGGCTGTGAACATCGCCTCCTGCCCGACGGGGCTGCTGATCCCGCCGTCGGCCACGCTGATCGTATACTCGTTGATCACCGGCGGCACGTCGATTGCGGCGCTGTTTGTGGCGGGCTATCTCCCCGGTATCCTGATGGGGCTGGGGCTGATGCTTGTTGCGGGCATTATTGCGAAGCGGCGCGGGTATCCTGTTGCGCCGCGCCCAGCCTTCAGTGAGGTACTGATTTCCGCACGTGATGCGGCCTTGCCGCTCGGCCTGATCGTCATCGTCATGGGCGGCATCATATCCGGTGTGTTTACCGCGACCGAAGCCTCCGCGGCTGCCGTGATCTATACGCTTCTCCTTGCATTGGTGTGGTATCGCGAAATCACACTCCGGGATCTGCCGGCCATTCTCATCGACAGTGCGGTGACCACCTCGGTGGTGCTGCTGATGATCGGCGCCTCAATCGCAATGAGCCGTGTGATGGCCTTTGGCGGTATTCCATTTGCGATCTCTGACTTCCTGCTCGGGCTGTCGGACAATCCGATTGCGATCCTGCTGGCCATCAATGTTGCGCTGCTGATCGTCGGCACCTTCATGGATATGACCCCGGCATTGCTGATCTTCACCCCGATCTTCATGCCCGTGGTCAAGGGACTGGGCATGGATCCGGTTCATTTCGGCATAGTGATGACGCTGAACCTCTGTATCGGGATCTGTACGCCGCCGGTGGGATCGGCGCTGTTCGTCGGCTGCTCTGTTGGGGGCACATCGATCGCAAAGGTCATTCGTCCGCTGCTGCCCTTCTATGCCGTCCTGTTCGGCCTTTTGATGCTGGTCACTTACGTGCCTGAGATCAGCCTGACCCTGCCACGTTTGCTGTTGGGATATCAGTAATGAAGAACCTCAAATCCTGGGAGTTGATATCTGAGACCGGGCAGGGCGTGATCCTGCGTGTCGAAGGGCGTCATCTGCTTCGCATATCGGTGCTTGAGGAAACGCTGTTTCGAGTGTCCCTGCAGAAGGATGGCGATTGGCGCCTTGATCGCACCTGGACGATTGCTCCGGTCGGTGATGCGCCCTGGGAAGGGCGGAGCCGGGACACGATGGCGGGCTTTTCCTGTCCCGCGCCAAAGGTCGGGGTGACGTCGGATGAGGTGATCATCGCCAGTGACACGCTGCGCCTGCGCATTCTGAGACCGCTTCAGATGATCTGGGAAGTGCGCGATGGCACAGACGACTGGCGGTGCTTTGCAAAGGACCGCTCTACCGGGGGGCTGCACTTGGGGTTGCGTGACCATTCCCATGCGCATTTCCTGTCCCGGAACGCAGATGAACAGGTGTTCGGACTGGGCGAAAAAGCGGGTCCCCTCGACCGCACGGGCGGGCGCTACGAGATGCGGAACCTCGATGCGATGGGGTATGACGCTGAAACCACCGATCCGCTCTACAAACACGTGCCTTTCACCATCACCCGCACGCCGGAAGCCGGGTGTTGGTCGATCTTTTACGACAACCTCGCGAGCTGCTGGTTTGACCTTGGCAATGAACTTGACAACTACCACGCGCCATACCGCGTCTACCGGGCCGAGGACGGCGACCTTGATTTCTATATGTCATGGGCCCCGGACGTGCTGGCCCTGGTCAAACGACAGGAGCAACTGACCGGCGGGACGGCCTTCCCACCGCGCTGGAGCCTCGGCTACTCCGGGTCGACAATGTCCTATACCGACGCCGCCGACGCCCAGGTGCAGCTTGAGGGGTTCCTTGCGCAAATCAAAGCGTATGACATTCCCTGCGACAGTTTTCAGATGTCATCGGGATATACCTCGATCGGGGCAAAGCGCTACGTCTTCAACTGGAATGACGACAAGATGCCGGATCCCGAAGGGATGGCTGCACGCTTTGCCGATGAGGGCGTTCACCTCATTGCCAACATCAAGCCCTGCCTGCTGCAGGATCACCCCCGCTACGGCGAGGTGGCCGATGCGGGGCTTTTCATCCATGCGAGCACGGAAGCGGATGCCAATACGGGTCCGGAACGGTCGGTGTTCTGGGACGATGAAGGATCGCATCTTGATTTCACCAGTGCGGCCACGGTTGAATGGTGGAAGTCCAACGTGACCTCGGCGCTTCTGCTCCGGGGCATCGGGTCCACCTGGAACGATAATAACGAATACGAAATCTGGGATCGTCACGCGCAATGCGCGGGCTTTGGCAGCCCGGTCGATGTGGCCCTGATGCGGCCAGTGATGCCGATTCTGATGACCCGCGCCTCGCAGGATGCGCAAACGGCCCATGCCCCCGGCAAGCGCCCCTATCTGATCAGCCGCTCCGGTGCTCCGGGGCTGCAGCGCTATGCCCAGACCTGGACCGGAGACAACCGGACCGATTGGAAAACCCTGCGTTGGAACCAGCGCATGGGATTGGGGATGAGCCTGTCGGGTTTCTACAATATCGGCCATGACGTCGGAGGGTTTTCCGGACCGCGCCCGGAGCCGGACCTCTTTGTCCGGTGGGTTCAGAACGGCGTGTTTCACCCGCGTTTCACCATTCACTCCTGGAATGACGATGGCACGGTGAACGAACCCTGGATGTTCCCGGAGGTGACCGATCTGATCCGGGATGCAATCCGCTTGCGCTACCGCTTGCTGCCCTACATCTACACCAGTCTCTGGCAGGCCGCAGAGCACAGCGAGCCGATGCTGCGCCCGCTGTTTCTCGATTTCGGGCAGGACGCGCGGACCTGGGACGATACGGACGGTTTTCTGCTTGGGCGCGACCTTCTGGTTGCGACCGTTCTGGAGAAGGATGCGGAAACCCGTTCGGTTTATCTCCCGCAGCACAGGGGCGGTTGGTGGGACTTCCACACCGGGATCTGGCACGAGGGAGGGCAGTGGCTCGAGGTGCCGGTTTCGCTTGACACGATCCCGTTGTTTGTGCGGGGCGGCAGCGTCATTCCACTGGGCGAAGGCGGCAGCCGGGCAGCGCCGGAGGCGGAAAAATCGCGACAGCTTGCGCTGTTTCCGGCACCGGGCTGCGCGCGGGATACCAGCCTTTTGTTCGAAGATGATGGGGTCTCGCGCGCGGGGGACTGGTGCCTGACCTCGCTTGACCTGGAAAGTGACGAGGCAAACATACGTTTGGGCACCCGGCGGAAGGGTCCCGGGCAGCCGGTGATCGGCGAGGCCGAAATCATTCTGCCGGCAGGTGAGCGCCGCCGTTTGGAGCTGACATCAGATCGCGACGGAAGGATCACCCTATGACTGTAGCCGTTACTCCCGTGCCATTTGACCGTGCGGCCCTGCGTCCGCGCATTCTTCATATCGGATTTGGCGCCTTCGCCCGTGCGCATCCGATGGTCTACCTGAACCAGGGCCTCGGTGTGGCCGGGGGGGATTGGGGCGTGGTCGCTGCCCGGCTGAACTCCGGGGCGGAGGCGCTCTCGGATCTGGATGCGGCGGACGGTCTCTATCATGTGGCCGAAGCGGATGGGGAGACAATGGCGCTGCGCCAGATCGGCGTGCTGTGCGGCACGTGCCATCCGGCGCGGGATGGGGCGGAGGCATTGCCTGACCTGATCGCGTCGCCGGAGCTGTCGCTGATCCTGCTGACCATCACCGAAAAGGGCTACTGCACGCGCGGCGGAGCGCTGGATATGGACCATGGCGCGATCCAGGCGGATCTTGCCGGGACCAAGCCCCCGCAGACCGCCATCGGCGTGATCGTGGCCGGGTTGGAGCGACGCCGGGCCAGCGGAGGAGAGGGGCTGACGATCCTGTCCTGCGACAATCAGCCGGACAACGGTGCCTTGACGCGCGCTGCCGTTCTTGGGTTCGCGCGCGCCAGGGGCGGGGACCTTGCCGATTGGATCGAACGCGAGGTTCGCTTTCCGTCCTCCATGGTTGACCGGATCGTGCCCGCGATGACCGATGAGAGCCGGGCGTTGATCTCGGAGTCGTTGGGGCACGACGATGGCAATGCCATTCTCTGTGAACCTTTCCGGCAATGGGTGATCGAGGATAATTTCGTCGGCCAGCCACCGCCTTTTGCCGAAGGTGGGGCCTTGTTGGTGCCGGATGTGCAGCCGTTCGAGGACATGAAGCTGCGGTTGCTGAACGGTGCGCATACGACATTGGCCTGGGTCGGGCAGCTGCTGGGGCAGGAGACGGTTTCCGACTGCATGGGGAACGCTCCGTTGCGCCGGGCCATACGTCAGCTGATGTTGCGGGAGCAGGCACCGACCCTGCATTTGCCCAAGGATGTGGACGTGACCGCCTATGCCGACGATCTGCTCTCGCGGTTTGGCAATACCCGCCTGAAACACCAGCTGGCTCAGATCGCCACGGACAGTTCCCAGAAAATGCCTCAGCGGCTGTTTTCACCCATCGGGGCGAACCTTCAGGCCGGTCGCCCGTGGCCCGTATCGGCCCTGGCTATTGCGGCATGGATCGCGGGCCTCCGGCATCTGGAGCCGATTGACGATCCTCGCCGCGACGAGCTGCGACAGGCCGCAAGCGGGGCGGATCCCGTCGCTGCGATCTTTGGACTGCCTGATCTGGGTCCTGCGGAGTTGATAGAGAATGTGGCGTTCACGGATAGGGTGCGGGACGTTTTCAACCAAATCCAGGAAAGCGGCATCGCGCATGCATTGGACATGATTGTCACGGAGCCGCGGGCATGAGCGGTTTTCTGAATGCCGATTTTCTGCTGGACACAAAGACGTCCCGGCGTTTGTATCACGACGTTGCGCGGGGCCTCCCGATTGTTGACTACCACAACCACCTGCCTCCGGCCGAAATTGCGCAGGACCGGCGCTGGGACACCATTGGTGAAATGTGGTTGGCGCATGACCACTACAAATGGCGGGTCATGCGTTGGGCGGGCACGGACGAGCGCCGTATAACCGGCGATGCAGGCTGGCGTGAAAAATTCGATGCTTTTGCCGAGGCTATGCCCCGGGCCGTGCTGAACCCGGTGCATCATTGGTCACATCTGGAACTCTGGCGGTATTTTGACCTGACCGGCACCGTGCTCTCACCAGCGACCGCAGACCATGTCTGGGAGACAGCCAATGCCTGCCTGCAGCAACAGGACTTCAGTGCCCAGGGCCTCTTGCGCCGGATGAAGGTCGAGTTGGTCGGAACGACGGATGATCCGCTGGATACGCTGGAGCATCACGCTGCCATGGCTGGTTCGGACATTCGGGTGGTCCCCACTTTCCGCCCCGACAAGGCGGTGCAAATCGACGCGACTGGCTTTGCCGACTATATGGACCATCTCGAAGCGCTCACTCACCCAATTCGGAATTTCGATGATCTGGTAGCCGCGCTTGTGATGCGGCTCGATCATTTTGTGTCCCATGGATGTCGGGCGGCGGATCATGGGATCAACTATCTCGACGCGGCCGATATCCCCGGCGCCAGCATTTTGGACAGCGCCTTGAAGGCGGCTCGGGCCGGGCGCTCTGTAACACCAGAGGCCGCAGCCGGGCATCGCGCCGCATTGTTTGACGCCTTGGGGCGCGCCTATGCCCAACGAGGGCTGGTCATGCAGTGCCATATGAATGTTGTGCGCAACGGCTCTACCAGATTGATCCGCGCTGTCGGAACGGATGCAGGTGGCGATTCTCTGCGCGACACCGACATGGCGGGGCCGTTGAATGTTCTGCTGGACCGGCTGGATCGGGACGGAGCATTACCTCGGATGATTCTGTATGGTCTTGATCCCGGGCGAAATCCGGTTCTGGCGGCTACCGCCGGTACATTTCAGGACGGGTCTGTTCCCGGCAAGATCCAGGCGGGCGCGGCTTGGTGGTTCAATGACACGCTGGATGGCATGGAGGCGCAAATACGCAGCCTTGCCCAGATCGGTTTACTCTCGACATTCCTCGGCATGCTGACCGACAGCCGTTCGTTTCTGTCGTTTCCGCGTCACGAGTATTTCCGGCGTCTGTTGTGCGGGCTGATTGGTCGATGGTCAGAAGCCGGGCATCTTCCGGATGATTCTGCTATGTTGGACGAACTGGTTCGCAACATTTGCTATGACAATGCCAAATCCTGGTTCCTGACGCCCGGCTGATGTGGGGCGCCAGGCGCGTCAGCCGTTCCGGAAAAGAGCGGTATGGCGCAGTGTAACTGGGTATTCATGCGGTGGTCGTCAGGTGCTGCTCCCACTGAGGGAGAAGCCATCCTGACCCAAGTCATTCAAACCCGAATGGGGTTGGGTTTCTTCTGAAGTCCAGGTTCCCAACGCGCATGAGTTCAGACTCCCAACGCGCATGATTGCAGGCATATGGCGGTTTGAGCCAAGAGACGAAAAAGAGGCGCGGTGGAGTTTCACC
Organism: Phaeobacter sp. B1627; assembly: GCF_006265095.1. Lineage (GTDB taxonomy): Bacteria > Pseudomonadota > Alphaproteobacteria > Rhodobacterales > Rhodobacteraceae > Epibacterium. The sequence continues at coordinate 8,903 of NZ_VCNK01000022.1, read as the reverse complement.
GACGCCTCTTTTCGCGCAGCATAAGGGCCGTTTTCAGAAATCATCCCAGCCTGCGGCTTGCTTCAGAACCTGTGGCTGTGGTTCCGTCGGCTCTGGTTCGGCCCATTGTTGCTCCAGGTCTGCCTCATGCTCATGGGGTTCAGCCAATGCGGTTGGTTCCGGTGCGACCGTTTCCGGGGCGCTCTCTTGATCGAGCGCGTCGAGTCGACGTTCGGTTCCGTCCGTCTTGAACACCGCGACGACGCGGGCAAGCTGGGCCGCATCATTGCGAAGCACCTGACTTGCCGCTGTCGTTTCTTCGACCATAGCGGCATTGTGCTGAGTGACCTGATCCAGTTGAGATACGCCGGTGTTGATTTCGTTCAGGGTGGTCGACTGCTCTTCTGCTCCTGTGGCGATATCGCTGACGTGGCTGGAAATGGTCCCGACCCGCCCAATGATTTTCTCAAGTTCTTCGCCAGTCCGCCCGACCAGCCGCACACCCGAGCCAACCTGATCAGTACTTTCGACGATCAGATGCTTGATCTCTTGGGCGGCATCGGAGGATCTTTGCGCAAGGGCGCGAACCTCAGAGGCGACGACGGCGAACCCGCGACCGGCTTCCCCCGCGCGGGCTGCTTCTACGCCCGCGTTCAGGGCCAGCAAATTCGTTTGAAAGGCGATGTCGTCGATCACGGTGAGGATTTGGGAGATTTTGCTGGATGATGCTTCGATTTTCGACATCGCATCCACGGCATCAGAGACCACTCTGCCGCTTTCTACCGCGGTGGAGCGAGCGTCATTCATGATACTTTCAACATGGCGCGCCCCATCGGCAGCCGAGCGGACGCTACTGTTCAGCTCTTCCATCGCGGCCGCGGTCTCTTCTAGGGTTGCGGCCTGGCTTTCGGTGCGCTGTGACAGGTCACTGGACGAGACACTAATCTGCTCGGCGCTGGAGCGGATTCGCTCCGAGCTTTCGATGACAGAGTCGATGATGCTTACCATCGTGGCACGGGTGGAGTTAAAGTGACGGCGCAGGGTTTCGTACTCTTCCGTGAAGGGCTCACTGATCGCATGTGTCAAATCGCCGTCTGACATTTGCTTGAGGGCATGGTTCAGAGCATCCACGACCTGTTTCTGGACTTCTTGCTGTTGCTTTCGTGTTTCTTCCAGGTCGCGCGCCTCAGCCAATTGCTGCTTCAGATTCTCAACATTTCGGGAGATCCGCCCGATTTCATCTGCTCGGGCCAGGTATTCTCCTGGCTGAGTGTAATCTCCCTCCGCGATGACATCGATGCTCTTGCCGAGGTTCTTCAGCGGAAGGCTGATGACCCTGCGCAGCACAACTGCCGACAATAGGCACATCACCAAAAAGAGGAACGAAGCAATTCCGTAGGCCAGAAGTTGATCTTGGAAAACCGCAGCTTTGGCGGCTTTACTGGACCAATGGATCGCCACGGCGCCGACGACAGTCCCTTTGGTGGAGATGGCCGGTGCGGCAGCATAGCTGCCGTCCCCGGTGGTTTCTGGCACCCCGGTTTGCGCAGAAGTATAGGCAATAGTTGCTAGATCCGCGAACTCCTCTTCAGGCGCATCTCCAAACGAGGCAATGACCTCGCCGTCCAGATTGACGATAACCCCGTGATGTGCCCGGCCTTCAGAGGCCTCCATAGCGGACTGTAGGGTGCTCCCGAGTTTCTCGGCGTCACCAAAACGGATCGCACCGGCGCTGCGGGACGCAATGGATTGCGTCATGTTTGCACCGAGGGCATACACGCCCTCTTGCACTGCTTTATCGATGATTATCTTGTTGGCGACAGTTATGAAGGTTGCCGTGACCAGCGTCGCTGCCGCGATGAGAAGCCCAATCTTGGCAAAGACTGAAGCCCCCCGTATTTTTGGCGAATTTTTTTCCGTGGCTACCATGGAAGTCCCCATATCTATGCCTGAATGTGATCGAATTTACAGAAGGCTCTCGGCGTCGAGACCTACGGTAATTGCTCCGATAGGGGCGCCGGAATCAGGGTCCACGATCGTCATGGACACCTGGCCCTGATAGCGTTGAGTGGACTCGTCGAGTTCAACCGGGCTGATATGGACGCTACCTGCGCCTTTGCCAAATGTGTCCTGAAACTTGGCCTCATCGCCCTGCCACATATCCGAGGTAACATCAGATGCGGCAACATTCAGGCCATGAGCGTCCATCACGAAAATCTCTGTCATTGCGCCCATTGAGGCGTCAATGCGAGACCGGAGGGTGTCTGAGACGGGATTGTTCAGCACGGGAGAGATAACGGGGCTGGCCGGGTCTCCGATTTGGGAGCGCCAATTTTTGTCCATCTCGTCGATCTGGGACTGCGTCAGGCCCGCATGAGCCGCATTCTGTGCTGTGATTGCAGCGACAATCTCCGGTGAGTTGGCCCACCCGCTGATTTCACTGTCCAGATAGGCTTGAAGGGTGGGGGTGAATTCATCTGCAAAGGCACACGATCCAAGCAGCATTGCAGATACAGAAATGACAAAACGCACGATTTAACTCCTTCATGCCCGAGGCACCGGTGGGTATCACTGAAGCAGGCGTACCGCACAGAGTTTACTAGTCAATTAATCCACCCATTTAGGATGCGCGCCTGCCTCAGGAAGATTAACATGCTGCACGTGGCATTATTCACCGGAGGATATGTGGCATGCGATCCAATAAAGGCATTTATGCCATAAGGTTGCGCGCCCCATCTTGGGAAGAATACAGGGAGGGGCCAATTGAGGCGGCCAATTTTGAAAAGTATAAGTGGAATGACCTTTGGCCTGGCAGGTTTCTCGGCGGGCCATCTGTGCGGGTCGTTGTCTGAACCGCGTAGCGGAGCAGGTTCTGGTTTCTGCCACACGGGGAACGAGGGGGCGCGCAATGATTGAGCTCAAGGATATGCAATTGCTGACGGCGCTCGCACGACATCGTCACTTTGCCAAGGCGGCGGAGGCGTCAAACATGTCGCAGCCAGCCTTCTCCATGCGGATTCGCAGCCTGGAGGATAAGCTGGGGGTGCCGATCGTACGTCGCGGCAATCGGTTTCAGGGTCTGACCGGAGAAGGGCAGATGATTGTCGATCGCGCCCGCAGTATTCTGGATGATGCCAAAGCTCTGGATCAGGAAATTGCGGCGGCGCGGGGCGAAGTCACGGGGACGCTCGTTCTGGGTGTGGTGCCGACGGCGACATCCTATGCCGCGCAGCTGATCAACCGACTGCACCAGGCGCACCCCCGTGTTCTGGCGCGTCTCGAAGTGACAACCTCCCTCAGCATCCAGCAGCGCCTGTACGACGGCACGATAGATGCGGGCGTCACCTACAGCGACAGCGTCGGGCGCGATCACATCAATCTGTTGCCGCTTTATGATGAAATATATGTCCTGTTGGCCAGTGAGCCGATGCTTGCGGGCTATGGTGAGGCCATCTCGTGGCAGGAGGCCGCCGCTCTACCGCTCAGTCTGCTGGAGCCACAAATGCAGAACAGGCGCATCCTTGACCGGATCTTTGCTGATCTGGACCTGAAACCGGAAATCATGTCGGAGTCCACCGGTTTCATGGCCTCCATCGTCATGGCACGGGCGGGTTCGGTGGCTGCCATCTTGCCGCTTGCATTGGTTGAGGCGTTAGGCCCGCTTGACGGCACCCGGGCCGTTCGCCTGACTGAGCCGGAGCAGACGCGGCCAATCTGTCTCGCCTCTGTGGATCGGCAGACCGAACTGACGACGATCTGTGCCCTGAAGGAGGTCATTGCGACGAGCGCGTGATAAGCATTTCTTATTGCGGCTTCGGGTATAGATATTTGACCGGAAGGGGGTGTGGGTGGGACTCCGGTGCAAAGGCACCTGATCTGGGAGAGACCCATGGCACCTCTGGACAATACGAAAGGCGTCTGGAAATCCGGACGCGGAAAAGGACGCAAAACCCCCAAGGGGCGTCAGCTCGATGATCAGGCGCAGTCTGATATTCTTGAACTCCTTGGCGAGCGTCCGAGAAACCGCGATCTGTTGATAGAATTCCTGCATCTGGTGCAGGATAGGTTTGGTCATATCTCGGCCGCCCATATCCGGGCGCTGGCTGAGGAAATGCGGACGGGCCAGGCGGAAATCTACGAAGTTGCCAGTTTCTATGCCCATTTCGATGTGGTCAAAGAGGGCGAAACCCCGCCGCCTGCACTGACTATTCGTGTCTGCGACTCCTTGTCCTGCGAACTCGCCGGCGCAGAACAGCTTAAACGGGCGCTCGAAGAGGGGATGGATCCGGATCATGTCCGGGTTCTGCGGGCACCATGCATGGGGCGCTGTGATACTGCGCCCGTGCTGGAAATCGGTCACAACCACATTGATCACGCAACTCTGGCAAAGGTCGAGGCGGCGGTTGCGAACGGGGACACCCACGTTCATCTGCCGCCCTATCAGACTTATAGTGAGTATGCGATTGCCGGTGGCTACGAGGTTCTGGCGGATCTGCGGCGCGACGGTGACTGGGAGGCGGTGCAGGAAAATGTGCTCTCCGCCGGGCTGCGTGGTCTGGGCGGTGCAGGTTTCCCGACGGGCAAGAAGTGGGGCTTTGTGCGGATGAACGCGGGTCCGCGCTACCTTGCGGTCAACGGCGACGAGGGAGAGCCGGGGACATTCAAGGACCGCTACTATCTGGAGCGCGTTCCGCATGTTTTTCTGGAGGGAATGCTGATCTCTGCATGGGCGGTGGAGGCCGAAAAGGCGTTTATCTATATGCGCGATGAGTATCCTGCCGTGCTGGAAATCCTCGCAAGAGAGATCCGGGCGCTTGAGGAGGCTGGGGTGGTTGAGCCGGGATACATCGATCTGCGCCGCGGGGCCGGCGCCTATATCTGCGGCGAAGAGAGCGCGATGATCGAGTCGATCGAAGGCAAGCGGGGCGAGCCGCGGCATCGCCCGCCCTTCGTGGCGCAGGTGGGCATCTTTGGTCGCCCGACCCTCGTCCACAACGTCGAAACCCTGTACTGGATCTGCAAGATCAATCGCGAAGGGCCGGAATGTCTGAACACGGTCGAAAAGAATGGTCGCACGGGGCTTCGCTCATATTCCGTGTCCGGGCGTGTGAACTCACCGGGCGTGCATCTTTTGCCTGCAGGGTCCACCATCACGGATGTGATCGAGGCGGCTGGAGGTATGCTCGACGGTCACGCTTTCAAGGCCTATCAGCCCGGTGGGCCATCGTCGGGGCTGCTGCCCGCCCATATGAACGACATCCCGTTGGACTTTGACACATTGCAACCGCATGGATCGTTTATCGGGTCCGCGGCGGTGGTGGTCCTGTCCGATCAGGACAGTGCCAGGGATGCGGCGCTCAACATGCTTCGCTTCTTCGAGGATGAAAGCTGTGGCCAGTGCACCCCCTGCCGTGTCGGATGCGAAAAGGCGGTGAAATTGATGCAGGCGGACAAATGGGATCAGCCGCTGCTGGAAGAGCTGTCACAAGCCATGGTGGATACGTCGATTTGTGGGCTCGGTCAGGCGGCGCCGAATCCTATCCGTCTCACCATGAAGCATTTCCCCGAGGAGGTATAAGTTATGTCGAAGCAAATCACCTTCACGCTCGACGGCGAGCAAGTGCGTGCGGATGCCGGCATGACCATCTGGGAAGTTGCCAATGGTCGCGGGCTCAAAATTCCGCATCTGTGTCACAAACCGCAACCGGGATACCGGCCTGATGGAAACTGCCGCGCCTGCATGGTCGAGATCGAAGGCGAACGCACGCTGGCGGCCTCCTGTATTCGGGAACCTTCCGAGGGCATGGTGGTCGTCACCAATAACGCACGGGCAACGGGCGCCCGCAAAATGGTGATGGAACTGTTGGTCGCTGACCAGCCGGAACCGGAACTGGCGCATGACAGATCCTCCCACCTTTGGGACATGGCAGAGGTGAACGGGGTCTCAGAGTCGCGGTTCCCGAAGCTGGAAGAGGGCCGGATCCCACTTCTGGACGACAGCCATGTGGCGATGAGTGTGAATCTGGATGCCTGTATTTCGTGTGGACTCTGTGTGCGGGCCTGTCGCGAGGTCCAGGTGAACGATGTGATCGGCATGGCGGGCAGGGGGCATGATGCCTATCCGACATTCGATATCGCCGATCCGATGGGGGCGTCTTCCTGTGTGGCTTGCGGTGAATGCGTGCAGGCCTGTCCGACCGGGGCGCTGATGCCGGCCTCCGTCGTCGATGAAAACCAGGTCGGTGATCGGGGCGATATAGATTCCGAAACAGAAAGCGTGTGCCCCTTTTGCGGCGTGGGCTGCAAGGTGTCGCTCAAGGTCAAGGACGGCAAGGTCAAATATGTCGAGGGGATCAATGGCCCCGCCAACGAGGGCCGCCTTTGCGTAAAGGGGCGGTTTGGCTTTGACTATATCCACCACCCGCATCGTTTGACCAAACCGCTGATCCGGCGCGAGGACGCCCCCGCCAAGGGCATGAACGTTGATCCCGGTGATCTGATGACCCACTTCCGGGAGGCCACCTGGGACGAGGCACTGGAGGTTGCGGCCCAGGGGCTGCTCCGACTGCGCGCCGAAGACCCCAAAGCGGTGGCGGGATTTGGCTCGGCGAAATGCACCAATGAAGAAGCCTATCTTTTTCAGAAGTTCATCCGCCAAGGGTTCAAACATAATAATGTCGATCACTGCACGCGCCTCTGCCATGCCTCGTCAGTGGCTGCGCTGATTGAAAACGTCGGGTCTGGGGCTGTCACTGCTACGTTCAACGAAATTGAAAACGCGGATGTGGCGATTATCATCGGCGCCAATCCGATCGAAAACCATCCGGTGGCTGCGACCTATTTCAAGCAGTTCACCAAACGGGGCGGCAAGCTGATCGTGATGGACCCCCGAGGGGTTGGAATGCGTCGCTATGCGGATGAGATGCTTCAGTTCCGCCCCGGGGCAGATGTTTCGATGCTCAATGCGATCATGAATGTCATCGTCGAGGAGGAGCTCTACGACAGCCAGTACATCCACCGGTGGACCGAAAACTGGGAGGCCGAGAAGGCGCATCTGCGCCAGTTTTCGCCTGAAAAGATGTCAGCCATCTGCGGGATCGAACCAGAGCAACTGCGCCGCGTTGCACGTCTGTTTGCCGGTGCCAAGGCGGGAATGATCTTTTGGGGCATGGGGGTCAGCCAGCATATCCACGGGACCGACAATTCGCGCTGCTTGATTTCGCTCGCCCTGATGACCGGAAATGTCGGAAAATCAGGCGCGGGGCTGCATCCTTTGCGGGGGCAGAATAATGTCCAGGGCGCATCGGACGCAGGCTTGATCCCGATGTTCCTGCCCGACTACCAGACTGTGACTTCGGATGATGTCCGCCGGTCCTTCTCGGATGTCTGGGGCGGGGGGGATTTCTCAAACGAAAAGGGCCTCACCGTGACCGAGATCGTCGATCAGGTGTATGCGGGCAATATCCGGGGCATGTATATTCAGGGGGAAAACCCCGCCATGTCCGATCCCGATGTGGATCATGCCCGCGACGCCTTTGCAAAGCTCGAACTGATGGTGGTTCAGGATATATTCCTGACGGAGACGGCGAACTATGCCGATGTGATCCTGCCCGCGTCCACATTATATGAAAAGAACGGCACGGTCTCCAATACCAATCGCCAGGTCCAGCGCGTCCGCCCGGCAGTCGCGCCTCCGGGGGAGGCACGTGAAGATTGGAAAATCACCATGGCCCTCGCGCAGCGGATTGGCTTGCCATGGCAATATGCGGATGTGTCCGAAGTCTTTGCCGAAATGAAAGTGAATATGCGGTCGCTGGACAATATCACTTGGGACCGGCTGGAGACCGAAACGATTACCTATCCCTCGTTGCATGAAACGGATCCCGGTCAGGCGATCGTCTTCGGCGATGGCTTTCCGCGTGCGGAGGGGAGGGCGAAATTCACGCCCGCCAATGTGATCCCGCCGGATGAAGCGCCTGATGCGGAATATCCGATGATCATGACCACGGGGCGCCAGTTGGAACATTGGCATACCGGATCGATGACCCGGCGGTCGCTGGTTCTTGATGCGGTGGAACCCGAGGCCAACTGCTCGCTGCATCCGCGCACCCTCCGGGCGCTGGGCGTGGAGCCGGGAGACATGGTGCGTCTTTCCACTCGCCGGGGATCAATCGAGATCATGGCGCGCGCCGACCGGGCCGTTGCCGAGGATATGGTGTTCGTGCCCTTCGCCTATGTCGAGGCGGCCGCGAACATCCTGACCAACCCGGCGATTGACCCCTATGGCAAAATCCCTGAATTCAAGTTTGCTGCGGTTCGGGTTGAGAAGGCCACTGCCCAGCTTGCCGCAGAATAGGGCCGCGCGCAGGAGCCCGGATAATGGGACCAACAAAGGGGGCAGATCAACGCGATCTGCCCCCTTTGCTTTTGGTTCAACGCCCCTTCCGCTGGCAGGCCTCCCCTATCAGTCGGGAATCTGGCTGTTTATCGCCGTAGGAAAGGCCATGTCCTCGGACTCTCCGGTCAGATCGCTGGCGAACGCGCAGGTCTGATCTGCTTCGCAATTGGCCAGTTGCTCGTGATCGTCAGTGATGGTGCCGTTGACCGGGGTAGGCTGGGTCTGGGACAGTGCCTGTGATGCGGCCAGCCCATTTGATAGGGTGAGTGCGAGGGTGACGGCAAATGCCTTTTTGAAAGGGCTCATGGGAAATTTCCTTCAGTAAACTCTTCGATCTGGGCAAATGTACCAGCTCCTTTCCGTAAAGCCGCACGAAAAGTCCCAGGGAGTTATGTCAAGCTTTTGGTTGATTTAAAGAGAACCCGCTACATTGCCCTCCCGCCATCCAGCTCTGGCTTTTTTGGTCTGGTGTGTGTGTTTCTTTTGGGTCTGCGCAGTGGTGAGGGCTGAAGTGGTCCCAGAAAAC
>NZ_VCNK01000021.1 GCF_006265095.1 Phaeobacter sp. B1627 | reverse complement strand
GGGGCGGTTACATCATCAGAGCCTTCTCACGTACAAACCGGGCAAGATCCTTGCGCCCTTCCCCCTCGCCAAAAGCACCGCGCAAGAGCGGCATTTGCCTGTGGCTTGCGGTATGGTGCCATGGCGTAAGGCACGGCGAGACATTGCAATCAATTGCGACGTGGTTCCGTGCTCACAAAGCAGAGGCCTGCAGTGCCCCAAAGACCTCTGCAGACTTGGATGAAACCATGCGGCTGGCACACGAGATATTCCCCGCCGAGCGCCCGAAAGGGGCATCGGCAGGGGATGTGCGCGGCAGCCGCGGCAGGTTCTCGGGACAGTCCCGAAAACCTGCAGGCGCGGCCTATTTCAAGGCTGCTGCGACGCTGTCTCTTAGAGGCGTAGTGGGGCGGCCGATGAGATCGGACAATTCGGTTCCCTCGTGAAACAAAACACCCTTGCTGACCTCAACATCGGCCTCTGCAAGCATGGTCGCCAGCGCATCAGGCAGACCAATCGAGGTGAGAACCTTGGCAAATTCACCGGACGGGAGATTGCTGTAGGGAATGGTTTTCCCCGTCTGGCGGCTGGCTTCTGCGGCAAGGTCCGCAAGCGTGAACGCCACGTCTCCGGCAAGCTCAATCGTCGTGTTCTCAAAACCGGAGCCAGTCAGAACCGCCGCCGCGGCCGCAGCATAGTCGGCGCGGGTCGCCGAGGAAATACGCCCGTTCCCGGCCGCGCCCAGAACGGCGCCGGCCTGCACCGCGCCGGGCAGGGACCCGGTGTAATTTTCGGTGTACCACCCATTGCGCAAAATTGTGTAGGGGATGCCGCACTGCTTGAGCAACGCCTCGGTTTCGCGGTGTTCGCCCGCCAGCCCGAGTGTCGATGTGTCCGCGTGCAGCAGGCTTGTGTAGACGATATGTTTCACGCCATTGGCCTGAGCAGCCTTGATCACCGCCGCGTGCTGAGGGGTCCGCTTGCCGATCTCACTGCCTGAAATCAGCAGGAGCGTCGCGATCCCCGCAAGCGCTGCATCAAGGGTTTCGGGCGCGTCATAATCGGCGGCGCGAACCGCGACCCCCAGATCGGCGGCTTTTTCGGGCGATCGTGCCAGCGCGATAATCTTCTCCGCGCCCACCAAGGGGATGAGATCATGGATGACGAGGCGACCGAGCTGTCCAGTGGCACCGGTGATTGCGATAGTCATGGCGTGTTTCCCTAAGATTGATGTTGTGTGATGACACCTAGGTGATTTACTAACTAAAAGTTAGTACGCACAAAAAGGTTAGTTTTGAAAATGTCTGATCCCCTGACCGCACAGTCTCTGTCCGACCATCTGCGTCGAGGGGATCTGATGGCACAGGCCTGTCCCTCGCGGGAGGTTCTGAAACATGTGACCAGCAAGTGGGGGGTACTGGTTCTTATGGCGCTCCGGCTTGAGACCATGCGCTATAGCGCCCTGCGCCGTCGCGTGGGCGGCGTCAGTGAGCGGATGCTGGCACAGACCCTGCAGAACCTGGAAGAAGACGGGTTCGTCCATCGCGTTGCGTTCGACGTGGTGCCTCCACATGTCGAATACAGTCTCACAGAGCTGGGCCAGGAGGCCGCAGAGAAAGTCGCCGGCCTCGCGGATTGGATTGAGGTGAGCATGCCGCGCATCGCCAAGGTCTGGAGCGACCGGGGCAAGGCGAAGTAACTATTTGGGAATACGCAGGGGCCAACGCGGGAGGCGCCACGGCGTCAGCCACCGGCGCTGACCCGCGTTTTTTCTGCCTCACGGAGCATGTCGATAAAGGCAGACACTTTTGCGGCGCGAAACTTTGACGCGGGCAGAACCACATGGATGCCCCCATTCGGAAGGTGCCAGTCAGGCAGCACCTGGGTCAGCGCACCTGAGGCCAGATGATCGCGCACGAGGTAGTCGGGCAAAATCGCCAGACCTGCGCCCTCTCGCACCGCAGCCATGATGGCGGGGGCACTATCAACAGATAAATCGCTGTGCAGTTTCACGGAAACGATTTGGCCTGCCTGATTTTCAAACGGCCAGTTCAGCGGATCAGACAGGGCCTTGTTCGCAATGAAGGGCTCCGCAGACAGATCATGTGGATGTCGGATATGGTCGAACGGCGCGGAATTTGTGCCGCTGCCGACGAGAAGCTGCCGGAACCCGCCAATTTTGCGCGCCAACAGCGTCGAGTCGCGCAGCCACCCGACACGAATGGCCAGGTCGAGATCACCCGCCATAAGATCGCTATGGGTATCGCCCAGATACAGCTCCACCCGGCAATCCGGATATTGCCGTCTAAACGCCGCGACCACAGGGGCGACGATTGCCGCGCCGTAGTCATTCGGCGCCGTCATGCGCAAGGTTCCGACCGGGTGCTCCGAGAGCTGAGACATTTCCCGGAATGCTTCTTCCGCCTCACTCAGGATCGATGCGCAACGGGCATAAAACAGCGCTCCGGCCTCCGTGGGGCTGACTTTTCGCGTGTTGCGTACCAAAAGCGTTGCTTTGAGCTCCTGCTCCAACTGCGTCACCTGGCTGCTGACGACGGCTTTGGTCACACCAAGGCGTTCAGCCGCATTGGTGAAAGACCCCGTTTCAACCACGGCTGTGAAATAGGCCAGCCTGTTCAGGTTATGTGATTTCGACATCTCATCACTGTAAAGGAAATGCATACAGTCTGTCAAAATTGTTTGTCTTATAAAGAGCAATGGAAGCGCCTAGATTTGTGTCAAGGAGACAGAAGATGAAACCGACAGCGACACTACACTACCTATTCGACCCTCTCTGTGGCTGGTGCTACGGGGCCTCGTCAGGCATTGCCGCGCTTGCGCGACACCCCGACATCGATGTGCATCCCTGGGCCACTGGGCTGTTTGCCGGTCATGGAGCGCGTTCGATGAAAAGCTTCGCGGCACAGGCGTGGGCACATGATCAGCGCATCGCCGCGCTGAGTGGCCAGCCGTTCACAGAGACCTACCGCCGCGAGGTGCTGGGGGCGGCAGATGCGACCCTGGATTCGACCGTGGCGACGCTCGCCATCACGGCGGTGGCGGAGACCGCTCCGGATCGCGTGATCGAGGCGCTCGCGGCCATTCAGGCGGCGCGCTATGTCGATGGCAAGGATGTGACCTCACCCGAGGTTGTCGCAAATGTGCTGGCCGACCTCGGCCTGCGTGATGCAGCAGCGCGTATTCCTGAACCCGGTGCCGCGCTCTTGGATCTGGTTCGTACACGAACAGCAGAGGCCCGCAGTCTGATGGCCGCCTTCGATATGCAAGGCGTTCCCGCGCTGATTGCGGAGGTCAACGGCGCGCGCCGCGGTCTGGACGCAAGCACGCTCTATTCCGGGCCGGACGCAGTATTGGCCAGCCTTGAGCTGGCCTGACATCCCCTACATCGACCCCCTACACCGCCCCCGAACACCGACCCCGAACACCGAAAGGACAACACAATGAACCGCAGAGATATCCTGAAACTTACCGCCGCCGGGGCCAGCGCCCTGATGGTCCCCGGCATGTCCATTGCAGACGCGAACGGCCTGACCTGGACACATTTCCCTGCCGGGGAGAATGGTTTCTTCCGTGCGCCCGTCCTGATCCAGGGCCAAACCGAGGCCGTGCTGATCGATGGCGGGTTCACCCTGCCTGATGGCCGTGCATTGGCCGAGGAGATCAAGGCATCGGGCAAGACGCTGACCACGATCTACATCAGCCAAAGCGACCCTGATTTCTATTTCAGCCTGCGCCCGATCGTCGAGGCATTCCCCGAGGCCCGTGTCATCGCAGCCAGCGAGACAGTTGCGGCAATCAACGCCAATGTCGCGAAAAAAGTCGAGACCTGGGGGCCGCAGCTGGGCGAAAACGGTCCCGCATCGGTGGACGATGTGATCCTGCCCACGGCGGACGACAGCGAGACACTGACGGTGGACGGACATGTCATCGCGATCGTCCCCGCTGCGGGGTTGGCCAACCGCCGTTATCTTTGGGTCGAAGATCTGCAAGCCGTGTTTGGCGGCGTTATGGTCTTTTCCGGCACCCATGTCTGGACTGCAGACACTCCGACCAAAGCGGAGCGCGACGCCTGGGTCGCCAATCTTGACGCCATCCTCGCCCGCAATCCAGAGGTCGTGGTTCCCGGCCACCTGACCGTTGATGCGCCCATGGGGATCGAAGCGGTGGAATTCACCAAGGGCTATCTTCTGGCGATTGACGAGGAGCTGGGCAAGGCCAATGGCTCTGAAGAGCTGATTGCGGCGATGAATGCCCGCTACCCCGATCTCGGCATGAATGTCGCGTTGAACATCGGTGCCAAGGTGCTGACCGGGGAGATGAAATGGGGCTGACCGGCGGCCACTCCTAGGTGGCGACCCGCACAGCTGGCAAATGTTGGCGACGCGGATGGCCCATTTAATTTGGGCCGTTCGCTTTTTCCCGACGAGAGGGTGCCTCCCGGTGGCCAGCCATCAGTGCAGGTGGGCAACCGGGCGCTCGCGGCGCAGAGATGACTGCAGATCCCGTCGTCGCAGGTCGGGGCGGGCGAGGGTTCCGTAGGATCCCGACACCAGTTTCCGCCCGGCGGCACCATAGAAATCAACAGCGTTCTGCAACTCCGGGAACAGGCGGAAAAGCTCTTGTCTGTCGTCGGTGCTGAGGCCCCGCAGGGCATCGGGCCCGGGCCAAAAGGTCTCTGTCGCGCAGCCCTCGGCGAAGACAACCTGATGGTTTTCGGTCAGAATATGTATGTAGCAGGCAGGCGCGAGGCTGGTGTCGATCTGAACGTGCTGCGGGTCCATCTCCGTCAAGAGGCGCGCCCGTATGAAGGGATCGCGATCCGGCACAGGGTGCCTGCTTTGCCCCGGTGGTGCGATGAAGCGATGCTGCGGAGAGACCCGCAGGGGGCGGGTGTTGCCGATCACTCCGCCTGGCCGCAGGATCACCGGGCGCAGCTGCGGGTATTGTGCCAGATTGGCCGAGGACAGCAGCCGCCTGCCGATCCACACGACAGGTTGCAGCCCGTTGTCGGCGGTCTGGATCAGGTCGCCCACCCGGATCCGTTCCACAGGACGCTCCCCCGCCCCGGTGTGGATCATTGCGCCGGGGGTGAAACAGGGAATGCCTGCGGAAAAGAGCTGCGCATGGGTTGTCATCTGGCTTGGGTCAACCCCGTCCAGCACCAGCTGCTCGCCCCCGGGGAAGGTCAACACCGCATTGCCAAAACCATCGTCGCTGGTGGTCACGTCAAGGGTCCGGACCATGCCATCGGGGCCGGATCCGCCGGTCAGCTCGGAGACGTCGAGCTGATCGTTGAAATAGCCGTTGGAATCGTCGTCACTCAGGTCGAAGTCCATGATCCGGTCGCTGCCACCGGCCTCTGTCAGAACGAATTCGTCGTCGCCGTCGCCGCCGGTAAAGCGATCGTCACCGGCGCCCCCCGCCAGCGTATCGTTGCCGGCGCCAGCATCGATATCGACCCCGGCTGCGTCCGCCCGCGCGTCGATGACGTCATCCTCGTCGGTGAGGACCATTTCCTCGATCTCGGAAAAATGGATCGTGTCGGTGCCATCGGTGATGAAGCCGCTTTCGTTGCCGGTGTAGGTCACAGTGACCGGGCCGGTCATCGCGGACAGATCCACGATGTCGTGATCGTCCCCGGCCTCGCCGCCGACAATGGTGTCATTGCCAAAGTTGTCTTCCATGCGGAACGTATCGGCGTCGGCTTCGCCAAACATCAGGTCGTCGCCGGTGCCCCCCACCAGCAGATCGCCGTCGTTGCCGCCTCGCATGGTGTCATCGCCATCGCCACCTTCGAGCGTGTCATAGCCGTCGGTCGCTGTAATACTGTCGTTTCCACTGCCGCCGACCAAACTGTCGTCGCCGCTGGAGTTGTGCAGAGTATCGTTGCCCTCTCCGCCATATAGGGTGTCGTTCCCGATGCCCGTGGTCAGGACATCATTGCCGGCGCCCCCGTAGATCAGGTCGTCGCCATCGCCGCCGGAAATGGTATCGTCGTCGTCGCCGCCGAGGAGGGTGTCATTCCCCGACCCGCCCTCCATGGCGTCGGCCCCGGCACCGCCCGACATATAGTCATGGCCTGCTTCGCCGAACATGCTGTCGTCACCGCTGCCTCCGTCGAGACTGTCGTTGTCGACGCCGGCGTACAGGGTGTCGTTGCCTTCCCCGCCTTCAAGCGTGTCATTGCCTTCGGTGGCGACAATGCTGTCGTTGCCGGTGCCGCCGACCAGGCTGTCGTCGCCTGCGGAATTGTGCAGAGTGTCATTGCCCGCGCCGCCCAAGAGAGTGTCATTGCCGAGCCCTGTACTGAGGCTGTCGTCGCCGTCACCGCCGTCGATCAGGTCATTGCCGTCGCCGCCGGAGATCGTGTCGCCGCCCGTGCCGCCGGTCAGAACGTCATTTCCGGTCCCGCCATCGATGACATCGTCGCCCTCACCGCCCTCAATGGTGTCGTCCCCTTCGCCGCCATCAAGGAGGTCATTGCCGCCCTGTCCAAGGATCACGTCCGAACCCTGGCCCCCGATCAGCGTGTCGGCGCCGCCTGTGATCGGGACATATACGGCATCTTCGATCAGGTCGCCCGAGAGGGTGAAGCCGGAGTGGGTATTCCGCGCCTCCAGTGTGAACTCGATCGAGGTCCGCCCTTCGAACTGCGCGGAAAACCATGCGTCCTCGTCGGTGTCGTGGTTTAGCTCGGTCCCGGTCGCGCGCACAGTCGAGCCGTCATTGGTAACGTTCAGCGAGGTATCACTGGAGGTGCCGAAGGCGCTGTACTGGTCGCTCTCGAGGGAGACTGATTCTGCGTTGTCGTGGTGGTAACTTTGATCGAGATCGTTGAACGTTGCAGTAGAGTTGATCGCAATGGGATCGCCGGTTTGAGGATCAAAGAATTCCAGACGAAACTCGGCCGTATCGCCGTAACCGTGACCATTGAGGAGAATTTCGTGACCGCGCCCGCCGGACAGATCAACGGTCATCTGCGGGTCTGAGGTGCCGACCAACACGAGCCGCCCCCACACTGAGGTGCCATCCTCCAGAAAGGCAACATCGCGGTAAACGGCGGTATCCCCGTCGTCGGCATCCCCGCCGCAATAGCTCTGGCTGACCAGATTGTCGCTATTGAGTACAAGGGGGGTGGCATCGCTTCCGTCCGTGCCGGCTGAATCACCGATCAGCGTATCGTCGCCGTCGCCGCCAGAGACGTAATCGTCGCCGCCGCCGCCGACCAGGACGTCCGCCTTTGCAGAGCCGATGAGGTCATCGTCCGAGTTTCCACCGATGAGCAGCTTGAAGAGCCCATTGGCATTGCCGTTCCCGTTGGCAATGCCGTTCGCCAGACCGTTCAGGATGTTTGAGATGAGGCCTTCGTCTTCGTCCTCTTCGTCCTCCTCTTCTTCCTCTTCTTCGGGAATGGAGTTCGGGTCCCAGGGGTCATCAAAGCCGATTTCCCTCCAGCTCGGGGCCTGTGTCGCTCCGGGCTCTCGCAGAGGGAGGGATTGATTTTCTGTATCGGACATTCGAGTGCACTTCCGCGAAAAAAACCATCCGAGCCGTGTCACCGCGTCTCAGGGGTAAAAGGAGATTTTGTTCGCAAGCATAGGATAGCCCGGGAAATTTTCCGTTAAGTTGTCGGTCGGACATGGGGCAAAGCGGATGAGCCAGGAGAACCGCTGAAATTTGCGCGCGGTTCACGGTATCCGACCGATGATTTCTGCCACCGAAGAGATTTTCGGCTGCCCGCTGGGGGGGCATTATGGGCGCTCAGGGCATCAACACCCAGCGCAACGACATCGCAACAAGGCCAAGCAGGGCTACGCTGGCACACCATATGCCGATGAACCACAGCAAGCGGCGCATCAGTGGTAGCCCTCGGCCGGGTCCATTTTGCCGCGGAACACCCAATAGGCATAGGCGGTATAGGCAAGGATGAGCGGTATCAGACCGAGGGCTCCGACCAGGGCGAAGCTGAGGCTTTTGTCCGGTGCGGCAACATCCCAGATGCTGAGGCTGGGCGGCACCATCATCGGGTAGAAGCTGATGCCGAGGCCCGCAAAACTGGCGACAAAAATACCAAGTGACGCAAAGAAAGGCCGACGGTCGGACCCGCCGCTCAGTCCGGAGAAGAGGGCCCAGACGAGCCCGGCCATCACTGCAGGTACGCAAAACGTCCAGAGGCTTCCGGGCAGGTTGAACCAGCGCGAAAAGTAGATCGGATCAAGAAACGGCGTCCACAGGCTGACCAGTGCGATGAGGGCAAGTGTCGCGATCGCGAGCGGTCTGGCCAGCCGCCGCATATGGTCGTGAATGTCGCCTTCTGTCTTCATGATCAGCCAACAGGCCCCGAGAAGAGCGTAGCCGATCACCACGGCCAGCCCTGTCAGGATCGAGAACGGAGTGAGCCAGTCAAACCACCCTCCCGCATAGGCGCGCCCGTCGACTTTGATCCCCTGAACCAGCGCTCCGAGGGCGATGCCCTGACAGAGGGCTGCGACCAGCGATCCTGCAAAGAAGGTAAAATCCCAGACCCATTTGTGTTTTTGCGTCCGCCAGCGATATTCGAAGGAAACCCCGCGAAAGACCAGCGCCAGCAGCATCAGCATGATCGGCATATAAAGAGCGGGCATGATCACCGCATAAGCCAGCGGAAATACGGCAAACAGCCCACCTCCGCCGAGTACGAGCCACGTCTCATTGCCATCCCAGACCGGGGCGACCGAGTTCATCATCAGGTCGCGTTCGCCATGCGTTTTGGCCAGCGGAAAGAGGATCCCGAGCCCGAGATCGAACCCGTCCAGGATGACATAGGTCAGGACCGCAAAGGCGATGAGGCCGGCCCAGATGAATGCAAGATCGAATTCCATGGCTGCGGTCCTCAGTTCGGTGTTGACGTTTCGGAGGCGGTGAATTTCTTGCGCGGGACCACTCCGGCAGCCCGGACCGGCGCATCGCGCAGCCCAAGTCGCGGTGTGGACGGGCGCTTGTTCATCATCGCCAGAATATAGGCGGTTCCTGCGCCGAACACGAAGAAATAGACCACCACAAAGGCAATCAGGGAGGTCGCGACGGCGGGAGCTTCGACCGGGGCCAGACTGTCGGACGTGCGCAGGAGACCATAGACCGTGTAGGGCTGACGCCCGACTTCGGTGGTGATCCAACCGGCCAATACCGCCACAAATCCTGCAGGCCCCATGATCAGACAGGTCCGGTGCAGCCATGGGCTGTCAAACAAGCGCCCCCGGATCCGCGCCAGACCGCTCCATGCTCCGACGGCCAGCATGGCGAACCCGATGCCTATCATTATGCGAAAGCTGAAGAAGACGATGGCGACCGGCGGCTCTTCGTCATCGGGAATGGTGTCGAGCCCGGCGAGGGGGGCATTCAGGTCGTGCTTCAGGATCAGGGAAGAAAGCTTGGGCACCTCGATGGCATAATCGATGCGTTTTTCATCTGGGTTTGGGATACCAAACAGGATCAATGGGGCGCCGTCGGGGTGGCTGTCGTAGTGTCCTTCCATCGCCATGACTTTTGCAGGCTGATGTTCCAGCGTGTTCAGCCCGTGCGAATCTCCGGCAACGATCTGGATCGGGGTCACGATCAGCGCCATCCACATTGCCATGGAAAACATGCGCCGTGCCTCTTTGTCCGACTGGTTGCGCAACAGGTGCAGTGCGCCCACGGCACCGACGACAAACGCGGTGGTGAGATAGGCGGCCAGCACCATATGCACCAATCGATAGGGGAACGAGGGGTTGAAGACGATTTGCCACCAGTCTTCCGGCACGAACTGGCCGTTGGCGGCAATGGAATATCCGGCCGGTGTCTGCATCCAGCTGTTGACGCTGAGAATCCAGGTCGCGGACATCAGGGTGCCAAAGGCCACCATGGCGGTGGCAAACATATGCAGACGTTCGCCGACACGCTCGCGCCCGAACAGCATGATGCCGAGGAAACCGGCCTCCAGGAAAAAGGCAGAAAGCACCTCATAGGCCATCAGCGGCCCGATCACCGGTCCTGCCTTGTCGGAAAACACCGACCAGTTGGTGCCGAACTGGTAGGACATCACAATTCCCGAGACGACGCCCATGCCAAAGGCGACGGCAAAGATCTTTTTCCAGTAGTTGAAGAGCGCCAGGTAGGTGTGGTCTCGGGAACGGAGCCAGAGCGCGTTCAGAACAGCGAGAAAGCTTGCCAACCCGATCGAAAACGCCGGAAAGATAATGTGGAATGACACTGTAAAGGCAAATTGAATGCGGGCGAGTGTTTCAGCCGTGGTTCCATCCAGCATCTGGCGTCTCCTGGGGTTGTCTTCGCTCAAGAGCTATCCCAAGTGGTGCCAAAAGCAATGCATCGATTGCATATTGCGCGCCCGTGCCGCGCGACAAGCTGTCGCCTGTGCCAAAGCGTCGCCAGACGCGCGGTGTCGTCGCGTCAGGAGTGTCGGCGCGCTGATAAGGGCCGACGCGCTGACCGGGGCCGATCGGGCTGATTGGCCCCCGGCTACAGTCTGCGGGCCTCTGTGCAGGAATGATTTGTCAGAGAAGTTGAAAAATGTTAGCGCCCGCAGCGGCGAAGCGATAAACTAGGTTTTGCCAGCTTGGCTCGGGATATGGGCCTCATGACAGAATAAGGGCAGGACAACGCTATGATCCTATGTTGCGGCGAAGCGCTGATTGACATGATTCCCACTGAGACGAAGGGAGGTCACGAGGCTTTCGTGCCGCATTCGGGGGGGGCTGTCTTCAACACAGCCATCGCGCTCGGCCGGCTTGGTCGGGATGTCTCGCTGCTGAGTGGTGTCTCGACCGATCTGTTTGGTGTTCAGCTGCAGGCCGCGCTCGCAGACAGCAACGTCGGGCAAGGCTACCTCCTGCGATCTGGTCGTCCGACAACGCTGGCCTTTGTCAAACTTGAGAACGGCCACGCCAAATACGCCTTCTATGATGAGAACACGGCCGGCCGGATGCTGGAGGCGGAGGCGCTTCCGACCTTGGGGGATGAGGTGTCGGCCTTGTTCTTCGGCGGTATCAGTCTGGCCTGCGAGCCCTGCGCTGATACCTATGCCGCTCTGCTGGCGCGGGCGGATGGTGACAGGGCAGTGATGATGGATCCGAACATCCGTCCCGGTTTTGCCCCGGATGAGGCGCGCTATCGCGCCAGGCTGATGGCGATGCTGGCACAGGCCGATATCGTGAAGGTCTCGGACGAGGATCTGGATTGGATCATTCCGGATGGCGATGGCTTCGAAGGCAAGGCTGCAGCGTTGCAGTCGCATGGCCCCTCCGTGGTGCTGGTGACGCGCGGGGCCGAAGGGGCGACGGGCATATTGCCGGACGGCGCACAGGTCACGGTCCCCGCAGAGACCGCGACGGTCGTGGACACCGTGGGCGCGGGCGATACCTTCAACGCAGGTGTTCTTGCGCGGTTGGACGAGTTGGGGTTGTTGAGCAAATCCGCCTTGAAAACGCTGCAGGCCGCGCCGCTGGAAAAGGCTCTGGCCTATGGTGCCAAGGTCGCAGCGATCACTGTGGCGCGCGCCGGAGCCAACCCGCCCTGGGCCCGCGAACTGTAGCGCGACCGCAGCGCTGGGCCCGGATCAGCGTTTGCCGCCCTGGCTGCGGTGGTGTGCCATGTTCTCTATCAGCGCGTTGCACGACAGGGTGATATGGTCCCGTGTCAACTGGGCTGCCAGATCGGCATTTCCGTCGGCGCAGGCCTGCCATATGGCCAGATGTTCTGCATTTGACTTTTCGACATTGCCGGACCGCACAAGGGTGGCACGCAAATATCGGTCGACACGGTCCATGGCCTTGTCGATCGCGGCCTGGTGGTAGGGCAGGCCGGACGCCTGATAGAGGCGTTCGTGAAAGGCCCGGTTCAGATCCCCCCATGCGACAGGATCGCGGGTGAGGGTCTGGGCCTGGAGGATATCCCTGGCGTCCTGCAGTATCTCATTGGTCATCTCGGGCACGGCACGGCGGATCACTTCGGGTTCGATCAGAGAGCGGTAATCGAAAATCTCCCGCAGCTCATCAAGATCCAGACTGGCCACCACAGCCCCCTTGAACCGTTGCGATGTCACCAGACCTTTCTCTTCGAGACGGGAGATCGCTTCTCGAACGGGGATGCGACTGGTGTTGAACAGGCGGGCGATTTCATCCTGCCGCAGGGGGACACCCTCTGCCAGCTCGCCTTCGACAATGGCTTTGCGCAGAGCATCGAACACAACTGATGCGGCCGAGGCGTTTTTGGGAATTTCCATGGGCTGCAGGTTCATGACTTGGCTCTCCTCGCCGGGGTCATAACGGGGAAGCCGCACGGGATCAAAGCGTTTGGCGAGGGCGGGGCAGGAATTCCCGGAGACCGTTGTGCAGTCAGTCTCGGTTCAGCGCAAAGAGGTGACAAACCCGCTATTGAGGACCGACACGGTCGGCTGAGCGGTATTGCGATGGGCCATACGCTCCAGATTGACAATGGTCGCAAGCATGATGCGGTCATGACTCCAGTCTCCGGGGCGCTGGATCAGGAAGGCGGTCATGACCACGGCGCCGCCGATGGTGGCGGCAATGGCAGCCCAGAGAGAGGCCTGACGGCCCTCAGGCGCCTTTTCGGTGACCGCAATGATGCGGCGGGCCAGGATCGGAGCATTGTGGATCTCACGGCGTTCCAGCAGCGCGACAGAGGGGCTGCGCGGGCTGAGAAAAACAGGGATGCGACGTGCCCGTTCCGACGCCCGGATCAGGCATTCGCAATAGGCCCGAAGATCAAATTGGGACCGGGCGCCCAAAGCCTGATCACAGGCAAATTCCCGCATCGCGCGCATGTCACGGCGCCACAGGTAGTAGGCCGGGTTCCAGAACAGAAGGGGCCGCAGGCACTCCAGCAGAAAGGCGGTTTCCACGTCCTTCTGGCGGAAATGCTGCAGTTCATGCGCCAGGGTCAGGCGCAGATCGCGCGGGTCATCAAGCAGCGAGGTCGGCAGCACCACATAGAGCCGCCACAGACCGCGTGTCGAATAGGCCACGGCGGTGGTATCACTGAGCAACAGATCGACGCGGCCGATGCGCTTCCAGAAATAGCAGGAGGATAACGCACGGCGGAGCCGCATAATGGCATGCCCCAGCAGGACCGCAGACATCGCGGCGCCGGTGATCAGCAGGATGGTGACCGTGCGGCTCCAGATGGCATGGCCTGCGCTGAGATCGCGCACCAGATCCTCACGCAGCCCAATCATCGCCTCGAAGCGGCTTGCGGACATGTTCACATTGCCCTGCAGATACTGCGAGACCAGCATATCCGAAAGCGTCGGAGGGTTTCCCATGCCGCTGAGGTTCAAAACGACCACAAGCACCGGCGAAAAGGCCAGAAGAACGGTCATGCCATTCAGCAGTTTCAGCTGCGGGCCATAGGCGGTCGCCAGCGAGGTCCTGCGCAACCCCAAACGCGCCAGCATCCACAGAAGTGCCCCGGCAAGAACCAACAGGTTCAGATCGATATATGCATTTAGAAGTGCATCAGCTTTCATTGTCCCCCAGCCTTTCGTTGAGCAAGGCCCGCATTTCCTCGAGCATGTCATCGGTGATGTCCTCGTCATCGACCAGCCGGGCCACAAGAGCCGCAGGCGCGCCGTTGAAGAGTTTGCTCGACAGGTTCTTGAGCGACGTTTTTTGATAGTCGGACTTTGGTATTGCAGGGTGATAGACAAACGACCGGTCAACCCGTTCGCTGGTCAAAAAACCCTTCTGCTCCATAATCTTGAGCACCGTGGCAACCGACGTATAGGCGCGCTCTTGTACCTTGTTCAGCTCGGCAAGGATATCACGGACAGACCCCTGGCCCATTTCCCAGACGACGGTCATGAACTCCAGTTCGACCTCGGTGAGTAGTGAGTGGTTCTGTTTCTTGCGCATATGTCCAGGCTTTGCTGTCTAGTGCCGCGACCGGGGGAGAAGTCGCGGTGATCTTCACGTGATCTTCGGCGATGCTACGGGATTTTCAATGGTGCGAAAACTACTTTCTTGGCAGAGCCCTCAGGGCGCAGATGGTCATGCCGGGATATCCGCCTGAGGGGGGACTGCCTGCGGGCCATGAGACCAGTTTCGGCCCTATGGCCCGCAGTATGGCCCGCAGAAGGGGGAGCGGCTGTCAGACCTTCCAGAAGCAGAAGCTGGCCCAGACAAGGGCGAGGCCGAGCGGAGTCCACAGCGGCATGCCCATGAACCCCAGCCATGCGAGAAAAATATAGGCCGAGCCAAGCAAACTGATAAACAGCCGGTCGCCCCGGGTGGTGGTGAGGCCCAGCACCCCTTTGCGGGCGTCTCCGCCAGGGCTGCGCACTTCGAGCAGGATCAGCACGCCAATGGCGGAAAAGATCCCGATGAACAACAGGGCAGTGGGCCAGGTCCAGGCCATCCAGCTCAACATGTCTTGTCTCCTTTCTTTCTATACGCGGCCCATCGCGAAACCCTTCGCGATGTAGTTGCGGACAAAATAGATCACGATGGCGCCGGGAATGATGGTCAGCGTCCCTGCGGCGGCAAGCAGACCAAGCTCATAGCCCGCCGAGGACGCCGTTTTGGTCATCGTCGCGGCGATGGGTTTTGCCGCGACGGCGGTCAGTGTCTTGGCCAGCAGCAGCTCCACCCAGGAGAACATGAAGCAGAAGAAGGCCGCGACCCCCACACCTGCCTTGATTGACGGGATGAAGATCGACGCGAAGAAGCGCGGAAAGGAATAGCCATCGACATAGGCCGTCTCATCGAGTTCCTTTGGCACGCTGCCCATGAAACCTTCGAGAATCCAGACCGCCAGCGGGATGTTGAACAGGCAATGCGCCAGGGCCACGGCAAGGTGGGTATCAAACAGGCCGACGGCAGAATAGAGCTGGAAGAACGGCAGCGCAAAGACTGCGGCAGGCGCCATCCGGTTTGTCAGCAACCAGAAAAACAGCTGCTTGTCTCCGAGAAACCGGTAGCGCGAAAACGCATAGGCGGCGGGCAGGGCAACGGCGACCGAGATCACCGTATTGATCGACACGTAGAGGATCGAGTTGATATAGCCCCAATACCAGCTCGGATCGGTGAAAATCACCCGGTAGTTCTCTGTCGTGAAGCTCTGCGGAAACAGCGAGAAGCCGGACAGGATCTCGTTCGTGGTCTTGAAACTCATTGCCACCAGCCAATAGATCGGCAGCAGGAGAAAGAGGATATAGACGATGGGGACGATGGAACGTTTCTGCATCTGATCCCTCCCTTAATTCTGATCGTCTTTGGTCATCAGCGTGTAGAACAGCCAGCTGACCAGAAGCGTGATTGCGAAGTAGATGAGCGACATTGCCGCGGCGGGTCCGAGATCAAACTGACCCAGTGCGATCTTGACGAGGTCGATGGACAGAAGCGTGGTGGAGTTGCCAGGCCCCCCGCCGGTCAGCACGAAGGGCTCTGTGTAGATGTTGAAACTGTCCATGAAGCGCAGCAGGATCGCGATGGTCAGGACGGTTTTCATCTTCGGCAGCTGGATGTAGCGAAACACCGACCAGCTGGAGGCTCCGTCGATCTTGGCCGCCTGATAGTAGGCGTCGGGGATCGACACCAGGCCCGCATAGCTCAGCAGCACCACCAGCGAGGTCCAGTGCCAGACGTCCATGGTGACAATCGTCACCCATGCCGCGACCGGGTCCTGCGTCATGTCGTAGTCGATGCCGAGCGTGTGGTTCAGAAAGTAGCCCAACAGGCCGATGTCCGGCAGGGTGAAGATGTTCCACATCGCGCCGACCACGTTCCACGGGATCAGCATCGGCAGGGCCATCAGCACCAGGCAGACCGGAACCCAAAACCCCTGCCGGGGCATCGACAGGGCGATGGCTATGCCCAGCGGGACTTCGATGATCAGGATCAGAAAAGTGAACATGAACTGCCGCCCCAATGCCGCATGAAAGCGGTCCGAGCGCAGAATTTGCTGGAACCAGTCCAGGCCCTGCCAGAAGAAAACGTTGTCGCCAAATGTCTCCTGCACGGAGTAGTTGACCACGGTCATCATCGGAATGAGGGCGTTGAAAGCCACCAGCAGCAGCACGGGCAGCACAAAGAACCATGCTTTTTGGTTTTCGGTTTTCATGTCAGGTGCTCCGGTTGCGTGGCGAGCCAACCATCCACGTAGAGGCGGGTTTGATCTCTTTGGAATTCAAGGTGAACAGGCGTGCCTTTCCCGCCGGGGACTCCGCCGTCGATCACGGCATTGACCTTGTGACCGAGACAGTTGCATTCGACCACTGTATGGCGCCCCACATCCGAGACTTTGGTGATGGTTGCGGGCAGACCGCTGTCGGGGGTGTCTGTGGTCAGAGTGACAAACTCGGGCCGAATGCCGACCTCGGTCTTGCCCGCGGCGGTGCCGCTGACCGGACCCTCCAGCGCGACAGGCTGACCTTCGATTTCGGCAACGCCCCCGGTCAGGGTGCAGGGCAGGATGTTCATGCCGGGTGAGCCGATGAAATGTCCGACAAACGTATGCGCCGGGCGCTCGAACAATTCGACCGGCGTGCCGATTTGCACGACCTCGCCCAGCTGCATGACCACGACCTGATCGGCAAATGTCAGCGCCTCTGTCTGGTCGTGGGTGACATAGATCATCGTCGCCTTCACGCGTTGATGCAGCTCTTTCAGCTTCGAGCGCAGCTTCCACTTCAGGTGGGGGTCGATCACGGTGAGAGGCTCATCGAACATCACCACATTCACGTCCTCGCGCACGAGGCCGCGCCCCATGGAGATCTTCTGCTTGTTGTCCGGGCTGAGGTTCGACGCGCGCGTGGTCAGCATATCGGTGACCTCGAGCATTTCGGCGATCGCCATCACGCGCCGCTTCACGGTTTCCTCGTCGCGGCCTCGGTTGCGCAGCGGGAAGGCGAGGTTGTCGTAGACGGTCATGGTGTCGTAGATCACCGGAAACTGGAACACCTGTGCGATGTTGCGCTGGTCCGGTGGCAGCTCGGTGACATCCTGGCCATCAAAAAGGATCTGACCTTCGGACGGGACCAACAGGCCCGAAATGATGTTCAGCAGGGTGGATTTCCCACAGCCCGACGGACCCAGCAGCGCATAGGCACCGCCGTCATTCCAGTCGAGGTCGATTTCTTTCAGCGCATAGTCGCTGTCGGATTTCGGGTTTGGCATGTAGCTGTGCCGCAGCTTGGACAGGGTAATCTTGGCCATTCTTTCGCCTCACGCCACACGGGAACCGTCGGGGGCAAAGACATATGCCGCCCGGGGATCCATATAAAAATCATGCAATTCACCGACCTCATAGGGGTGCACACCATGGCTGAGGGAGACCCAAGACGTTTGCGTCCCGCCCGCTGCGGCATCGGTGCTGAGATCGAAATGCGCCGAACTTTCCGATCCGGAAAGCTCGGTCACCTGCACCCGGCCATTGAGCTTCACCAGACCTGCCGCTTTCGCCACCGGCTGCACATGGTGGGGGCGAATTGCGATGGTGTATTCACCGTCGGCCAGGTCGGCCGCCGCGCCGTGCAGAGTCCAGAAGATATCGGCACCGAGCCGGGCATCCTTGCCGCGTTTCACAATCGTGGCCGTATTGATCGGCGGGTCCGAGAACACCCGGGCGGCCTGGATGTTTTCGGGATTGCGGTAGATCTCCGCGGTGGGGCCAAACTGGGTCACATGCCCGTCGCGCATCAATGCCGTCTTGCCACCGAGCAGCAGGGCCTCTTCGGGCTCTGAGGTCGCATAGACCACCACCGCGCCCCGGCCGGCGAACAGCTCCGGCAGCTGGTCGCGCAACTCTTCGCGCAGCTTGTAATCGAGGTTCGCCAGAGGTTCGTCGAGGAATACCGCGCGGCTTTCCTTGGCGATGGCGCGCGCGAGTGCGGTCCGTTGCTGCTGGCCACCGGACAGCTCATGCGGGCGGCGCTGCAGCATCGGGGTCAGCTGCATGATCCTGGCCGCATCCTGAACGCGGTCGTCCAGTTCCGACTTCGCCATGCCTGCGACTTTGAGGGGCGAGGCGATATTGTCGTAGACCGTCATATGCGGATAGTTGATGAAAAACTGGTGCACGAGGCTGATGTTGCGCTTTTGCGTGCTGAGGCGGCTGACATCCTGGCCGTCCATGAGGACCGTGCCGGACGCAATCGGGTCGAGGCCTGCCATCATCTTTATCAGAGAGGTCTTGCCTGAGCCGGTGGCGCCCAGAAGGACGTTGAAGTGACCGGTTTCGAGGGTGAGCGAGGTTTCCTTGATATGAAGAACGCCGCCCACGCGTTTGGTCACGGATCTGAGTTCGAGTGCCATGGTGCTGTGGAACTTTCCGGCCCTGCACGCACGGGGAGCATGTGCGTCGGGCTATCGTGGTGTCTGAGGAAAAACCCCGGCCAAATGCCAGCCGCCAGGCGCTGTCATCACCTGACCGGGGAAGGTGGAGCCGGGCCCGAAATTCAGGCCCGGCACGTCAGGGAAAGAAACCCATCTGGGATCAGTTGGCGGCCCAGCGGGCAACCAGCTCGTCATAGTTCACGGTCTGGCCCTGCGGCTTCTCGTTGTCGAGCTTGGGCTTGGCGCCGCCATTGGCATACCACCATTCCGCGTCTTTCTCTTCGTTCAGCCGCGGTCCACAGCCGCCGTAGACACCCGCCTGCTCGTCTGCGCGTTGCATCCGGGCCATGGTGATATCCATTTCCTGAGCGAGCCGGTCCATGGCTTCCTGCGGAGTGAAAGCGCCCGAATTGACGTCGCCGATTTGCTGCCACCAGATCTGGGCCAGCTTCGGATAGTCAGGCACGTTCACACCGGTCGGAGACCAGGCCGTGCGGTCGGGAGAGCGATAGAACTCCACCAGTCCGCCGAGTTTCTCAGACCGTTCCGAGAAGCTCTCGTGATTGACGGAACTGTCACGAATGAAGGTCAGGCCAACATGCGATTTTTTCACGTCAACGGTCTTGGAGACGACGAACTGGGCGTAGAGCCATGCGGCCTGCGCGCGGTCCAGTGGGGTGGAGTTGAGGAACGTCCAGGAGCCCACGTCCTGATAGCCGACCTTCTGGCCTTCTTCCCAGTAGGGGCCATGCGGGGAGGGCGCCATCCGCCACAGCGGCGTGCCGCTGTCGTCAACCGTGTTGTTGCCTTCGGACTTCGGCTTCACCATGTCGGCGGTGAAGGCGGTGTACCAGAAGATCTGCTGCGCGACGTTGCCCTGCGCCAGTGCCGGCAGAGATTGATAGAAGTCGTAGGATGCAGCCCCCGGAGGCGCGTATTTGCGCAGCCATTCGTCCCATTTGCGGATTGCGTAGACCGCTGCGGGGCCGTTTGCAGCACCGCCACGGGTGACGCTTGCGCCGGCCGGGTTACAGGAGCCGGCTTCCATGCGGATGCCCCATTCATCAATCGGCACACCGTTTGGCTCGCCTTTGGACCCTGCACCCGCCATCGACAGCCAGGCATCGGTCATGCGCCAGCCCAAATCGGGCGCCCGCTTGCCATAGTCCATATGGCCGTAGATCGTGGTGCCGTCGACTTCCTTCACATCCTCCGAGAAGAACTCGGCGATGTCTTCATAGGCGGACCAGTTGACCGGAACGCCCAGATCATAGCCGTATTTTTCCTTGAAGGCGGCTTTCAGATCCTCGCGGTCGAACCAATCCTTGCGGAACCAGTAGAGGTTGGCAAACTGCTGATCGGGCAGCTGATACAAATCGCCGTCCGGACCGGTGGTGAACTGCGTGCCCATGAAGTCGGCAAGGTCGAGACCGGGGTTGGTCACATCCTTGAAATCGCCTTCCATCATGTCGCTGAGGTTATAGGCAAGCTGCAGGCGCGAGTGGGTGCCGATCAGGTCGGAATCGTTGACATAGGCGTCATAGAGATTCCGCTTGGTCTGCATCTGGGTCTGCACGGCCTGTACGACCTCGCCTTCGCCCAGGATCTGATGGTTCACCTTGATACCGGTGATTTCCTCGAACGCCTTGGTCAAAACCTCGGATTCATAGGAATGGGTCGGAATGCCTTCGGAGAGCACATTGATCTCCATACCCGCATAGGGTTCGGCCGCCTTGATGAACCATTGCATCTCGGCCAGCTGTTCGCTCTTGCTCAGAACCGAGGGCTGGAACTCCTCGTCAATCCATTTTTGGGCCGCTGCCTCATCGGCATACGAACCCGTTGCCGCAATCACAGCACCAGCTGCAACTGCGGACAAAAGATACTTACGCATCTTTCTCCTCCCTAAAGTCTGTAAGGTCGGATGGTTTGTTCATCCAACTCACCCCGAGGTTTCACTGCGGGCCTCGAATTGTCAAACTAGTTTTTTAGTATTTTGATAAGTATCTGAATTTTAGTAATAAAAAAATTTCACATAACGGCGCTGTCTGACGTTGGGTTAGGTGGAATTCATGCTGCACTGCGTCAAATGTGTCTGCATTGCTGACATAAGTACCGCGCATTTGGGGATACCGACGGCGGCTGATTCCGGCTATGAGAGCCGCTATGAACACTGAAACTCCCTTTGAAATCTTTCTCGTAGCCACGCCCGGGCTGGAGCAGGTCCTGTGTCAGGAAGCCCGAACGCTTGGTTTCCTCCAGGCGCGCCAGGTCCCCGGCGGTGTCAGCTTTGACGGAACCTGGCCCGATGTCTGGCGTGCCAATTTGCTGCTTCGGGGGGCGACCCGGGTCCTGGCCAGGATTGGATCGTTTCGTGCGTTCCACCTGGCTCAGCTGGACAAGCGGGCCCGCAAATTTCCATGGGGCGAAACATTGCTCTCTGATGTGCCGGTGAAGGTCGAAGTCGTCACCAACAAGAAGTCAAAGATCTATCACGCCGGCGCCGCAACAGAGCGGATCGAGCGGGCCATCACCGAAGAGCTCGGGGCGCCGATTTCGCCGGACGCCGAAGTGACAGTCAAGGTCCGGATCGATGACAATACCTGCATATTCAGCGTCGATACCTCGGGGGAGGGGCTGCACAAGCGCGGTCACAAGGTCGCGGTGGGAAAGGCGCCGATGCGTGAAACGCTTGCGGCATTGATGCTGGGGGCCTGCGGGTATCAGGGGCAGGAACCGGTGCTGGACCCGATGTGCGGGTCGGGGACATTTGTCATCGAGGCTGCGGAAATGGCGCGGGGTCTGGCGGCGGGCCGCAGCCGGACCTTTGCGTTTCAGTCACTGGCGACCTTTGATGCAGGCGGCTGGGAGGCCGTGCGCAGCGCCGTCGCTCCGCCGCGGGATGTGCCTTTGGTGTTTTACGGCTCGGATCGCAATGCCGGCGTGATCGAGATGGGGCGGCAAAACGCAGACCGGGCCGGCGTGTCGGAGATCTGTCAGTTTACCCACGCAGCCGTCAGTGACCTGCAGCGCCCCGACGGCCCTGTCGGCCTGGTCATCGTAAACCCGCCCTATGGCGCCAGGATTGGGAACAAGAAACAATTGTTCGCCGTCTACGGAGCGTTGGGCGAAACCCTGCGCAGCCGCTTTTCCGGGTGGCGCGTTGGGATCGTTACCAGTGATACCCAACTGGCACGGGCCACTGCCTTGCCGTTTCTACCCTTGGGTGCGCCGATTGCGCATGGCGGTTTGAAGGTCCGGCTGTTCCAGACCGGGCCACTGCCCTGAGATATCTGCGGCACGGCTCCGGCCGCAAAATGCCAGCAACGGGGAGCTATTCGTTCCCCGTTACTGGCTGCTGCGTTTCAAATCCCGAGGTGTCAGTATCAGATGATATCTTCCAGCTCGCCTTCTTCCTCCGCAGCCTCCTCGGCGTCCTCGTCGGGCACATCCTGCGACATAAGGCCGAGGATATCGTCCAGAGTTGCCGCAGCCGGATCCTCCGCGTCATCGCTCAGCCCGCCTACAATGACCTCTGGGTCATCGTCATCAAGCCCGGTGACCAGGGCGATCCGGCTCAGGTCGATATCATCAAGCGTGAGCGGCCCATTGTCGGACCAGAGCGTAAAGTTCAACGTCTGCACAAACCCGTCTGAGCTGTTCTCCACCTGACCGAATTGCAGGCCGATGTCGAAATTCTCGGACAGGGTGGTGCCATCGGACAACGAGTTGGCCCCATTGGGATTGATTTCCTGTGCGGTCAGGGGAATGGCGTTCGCATCAGGGTGGATATGAAGCCCCTCAGCGGTGCTGTCGTCGGTCAGGTTCATGAAAATCCCGTCCAGGTCGGTCTCTTCACTGTCCCAGGACGTGGGGGCGAGTTTGAAAAACAGCGTTCCTTCGGCGGTCTGGCTGACTTCCATAGTCAGCTGCTGACTGTCGCCGAGTGTGAAGTCGACTGTAATCTTGCCGTCTTCGTCTCCGCCGGGATCATCCGGGGTCTCATCGTCACAGCGGTCCGGATCCTCTACGGGCGGAGTGACGGGTTTATCGCAGTCATCGTCGCCCCGGCTGTCTCCCCTGTGATCATCGTCCTTGCGCCCGTGGCCATGGCCGTGGTCACCGCAGTCATCATCATCTCTATCCGACCAATGTTTATCGCGCCCACCACGATCGTC
The DNA here is from genome assembly GCF_006265095.1 of Phaeobacter sp. B1627. GTDB lineage: Bacteria > Pseudomonadota > Alphaproteobacteria > Rhodobacterales > Rhodobacteraceae > Epibacterium. The sequence continues at coordinate 161,078 of NZ_VCNK01000021.1, read as the reverse complement.
GTCATGGCGATCCCGGCCGCCGCGCCCGGCGTGCCCTTTATCATCACGATCATCGCAGTCTTTGCCGCGGCTGTCGTCATTTTCATCATCTGACGGGTGCTTGCCACGGCCCCATTCTGCGCCCCAGCCGCTTTTGTCATCATCCTTGTCGTCATGATCATGGGATCTGGCCTCGGATTTCTCCTCACAGCCCGACCACGGGCTGTAGGTCCAGCCGTCGTTGTTCCAGCTACTCGAATGGCCGCCAAACTGCGATTTTCCGCCAAAGCTGTAGGATTTGCCCCAGGATGATCCGCCCCAGTTAAAAGATGCCCATGTCATTGTCACTTTCCCCTCAAAATGATTGTCTCAATGGTCAGCACGCGGATCTGTGGCGCAGTTTCGTTCGGCTCCGCCGGAAAAGGACTCAGGCCACCCGCACGCGGCAAGCATAGAAATGCGAAGCCGGAGATCTCAATTATTCTCAAATTTAGCTAAAAATGGGCGGGAGTTCAGCGAATTATGTCTACAGTTTGCCCTCGGACGCCCGATTGTTTCCGATACGTCATCCTGCCGCGCATCTGTTGCAGGGATTCGCAAATATCGCGAAGCTGCAGGAGGCAGTGGTTTCTGACCCCAGGAGGATGACAGCATGAAGCAGGCGCAGGATTTTCACGAGGAACAGGAGGTTCTGGCAGCGGTACTGAACGGGCAGCCGGACACAATCTTTGACGCCCGAACGCAGTTCAAAGGCTGGACGGTGAATGACGTCCTGGGACATCTCCATTTCTTCAATGCGGTGGCAGAAGCCGCCCTGTCTGGAGCGGAGGCTTTCGATGCAATGGTGGGGCCAAAAATCATGGATCTCGCGGCGGGCGGGCAAATTCTCGAGATGCAGTACGCCTGGCTGGATGGCCTCAGTGGTCGGGCCTTGTTTGCGGAGTGGCGCGAGGGAGCCGGGCGGCTGGCTGCGGCCTGCACGACCGCCAATCCGAAGGCGCGTATAAAATGGTTCGGACCGGGGATGAGCGTATTGAGCGCAATCACCGCGAGGCAGATGGAAACCTGGGCCCATGGGCAGGAGATCTTTGACCTCCTTGGAGTGCAGCGCAAGGAAACAGACCGGATACGCAATATTGCGCATCTCGGCGTGGCGACTTTTGGCTGGAGTTATCAGGTTCGCGGTCTGGCTGTTCCCACGTCGCCGCCCTATGTGGTTCTGACGGCCCCCTCGGGCGACATCTGGCGCTGGAATGAGCCGCAAGACACCAACAGGGTTGAAGGGAGCGCGGTCGAATTCGCTCAGGTCGTGACGCAGGTGCGCAATCTTGCGGATACACAGGTGCGGACGACCCATGGCACTGCTCACGCGTGGATGCTGCAGGCGCAGTGTTTTGCAGGTCCCCCTGCGACGCCACCGGCTCCGGGCAGCCGGTTTCGCAACCCCGATGCGCTGTCACCGAGCTAGCGACATCGCGACCGGGCCTGTAGAAAACCGGCCAGCGTCATTCGGGCTTCATCCGTTTCTGTGACAGGCATGTGCTGGCTCAGCAGGGCGGCTCGATAGGGCGCAGCGAGGGCTGCAGGGGCGATCAGCGCGAGGTTCTGGCCCAGCCAATAGGGCCGGGAGGCGGCCAGTTCGGCACCGAGGGCGGCGCCCCAGATTTGCCCCCGCGCGGCGGCGTCGGACGTCGCACCGGCCTGCGTCATCGATCGGGCTTCAGCAAGGCGCAGGGCAAGGGTTTCGGGCCTGGACAACACATCCTGCAGCGCGGCAACCAGGGCCGCCTCGTCCACAGAGCTCGGGGAGCCGCCAGTCGGGCAGTCAGTCGGGCAGAACGTGCTGACCAGCGGCAGCGTCGCGAAGCTGATGAAACTCACGACTTCTTCGGCGCTGATCTGTACCCAGTGGGTATAGTGTCGGCCGGGCAGACAGATCACACCGTCCCAATCTTTGTTCAGGCTGAGAAACCCGCTGATCCGGCCAGCCGCTCCCTGCAGCCGACCGAAGGGGCGGGATTGCTGCATTGCGCCGAGGCGATAGATGCGGTGAGCCTGATCCTCTGACATGGTGACGGGAAGGTCGGTCGGTTTCGCCGGGACCGGGAGCGCGGCAGTCGCGTCCTCAGCAAAAGTCAGCAGATCGTCTTCTGGTGCCAGCGCGACAGCTGCAGCCAAATCGCGAACTTCGAGAGCGGCGCTCTGCGGCGTTGCGCCGACCATGCGCCATGCCCGCGGTGGAAAATGGTCGGCGTCGAAGGCGATCCAGGCCTCTGTTTGGTGATCCATCATCGAAGCAACCTCATCCCGATTGGTACCCGCCGATCTGATGCAGGCATTTTCACCCGAACTCAACTGCCATTCCCCTCCATTTGATCAGGGAGGCCTATCCTTTTGCGTCATTAGTTTAACCGGAAGCAAGGCTGAAACCTTTGTTGAATTGGATAGTAATACCCGCACCTCATCTCTCGGGATGTGGTCCGCTGCGTGGTTTCGGCCTTTCTGGAAGGGGTGAAAGCCGCGCATTTGCTTCAAAAGCCATTTACTTTGTCATGGGGTGGGGATGCGGCTTTTATGCTAATTTTTGAAATCTGTTAACACAGGTTAATCTGTGCTAGGTGCGGCCGCAAAAGGGCTCGGAATGCTTGAACCGAATACTGCAATCAAAGGTCCGGGGGGCTGGAGCGCCGTTTGTCGCTGTGCATTGGGCGCACCGGTCAGAGCCGGACGAAACCGGAGTGTGGCGCCATGAAGGATGTGTTCGCCCCGAACGGTGGCGCCTTCCTGTCCGGTGTCCTGGAGTATGCTTCGGCTCAGGGCCTCGATCTGCCTACAGCGCTGAAGGCTTGCACCAGTCTGGACGGCACAGCGGAAACACTCTCGGCGAGCTTGCCTGTGCACGAACATGCTGCGGTGCTGCATACGGCTGAAACCCTATGTGACGATCCTCATATCGGGATCCGTCTGGCCGAACAGACCACGCTTCGCAGGGGAGGGCTGATCGGCTACGCGATCGGGGCATCAGGGACCGTGGCAGAGGCGCTCAGGACATTGGCGCGGCTCAGTGATGTTTTCAGGATATCCTCTCCTGGCGCCCTGTCTGCGGTGACAAGCGGACCGATTGAAGTGTGCTGGGACTACGGGACACAGGGGCAATTGGATTTGCGCCACTGGAGTGAATTCACAGCCGCGATGCTGGTAAAGAGCCTGCGGGAATTGGGCGCTGAGGCCATTGTTCCGGCAGCGGTGGACTTTACCCATGGCGCTGCCCCCCCTTCTCAGGTCGCGCTCGCAGCACTTGGCGTGGTGCCGCGTTATAACGCCAGGGTCAACCGGATCAGATTCAAGGGCGCGGATGCGCTCCAGCCCTTGCGGAGCGCGGATGCCGGGTTGCTGCAGCTATTGCTGGAGCATGCCGAACTGTTGCAGCGGGTTGAAACACATGGGCAGACCCCGACTGCGGTTGCTGTTGAACGGTTGATCATGGAGCGTATGTCAGAGGGCGAGGCCAGTCTGGCAAACGTGGCCGGGTCTCTGGGGGTCAGCCAGCGCACGCTGTCGCGTAAACTCGCGTCTGAAGGGACCAGTTTCTTTTCGATCCTGGAGGGTTTGCGAAAATCTCTGGCCCTGCGCTATCTCAGGCAGAACGAGAAATCGCTTTCGGAGATTTCGTATCTTCTTGGGTATTCAAGCCTGAGCAGCTTCAACGATGCGTTTCGCCGCTGGACAGGGCAAAGTCCGGGCAGCTATCGCAGCCGTAAAATACCAACCTGACTGCACGCATTTGCCTGTTCAGATCCGGCCCCGCGTCTTCGTGGGGGCTGATTCTCCGCGCGTGACGGAACTTGCCCTGAGCGCGATGTCTCAACAATCGCATGCCCAGGGGGGCTTTTGTTGCCGTTTGGGGGCGCAGAAGGTGCGTGTGAATTGCCTTTGGTAACCAATTGGTCAGATTTACATCTATTTTTCCATAAATTCATTATCGTTATAGAAAGAAGTCGAACGCACGGTCGACGCTTTGCTATGTCGCCACGACCAGAAGCGATTTTGCGCAGGACGGCAGGGGCCGCCGATCTGCAACACGGCAGATGCGCGTAAGCGAGGCGATTGGCGAGTTGGAGTTGCCTGTTGGGGGGCTGATTTGAAGATGAAATCTGTTGATCAAATTGCCGTTTCTGGTCCGGGACCACTGGCCGGCGCAGACCTGAGAGGGAGCTTCAGATATCCCTCGTCCCGGAGGCGGTCCGGATTCTACATGCGGTACGGCAAGCGGGCGCTGGATGTGATATTGGTGCTTTTGAGTGTACCGGTTGTTGTTCCGGTTGTTGCCATCTGCGCGATCGCCCTGTTGCTCGAAGGCGGCCAGCCCTTTTTTCGCCAGGGGCGGTTGGGCCGGGGTGGGCGCGTGTTTCAGATGTGGAAGCTGCGCACGATGGTTCACAATTCGGATGAGATGCTCGACCGGCATCTGACGGCCAATCCGTGCCTGCGGGCGGAGTGGGCGCAGAAGCAAAAACTTAAAGATGATCCCCGGATTACGCCCCTCGGTGGCCTGTTGCGTGCGACGTCCCTCGATGAATTGCCGCAACTGTGGAACGTTCTGGTCGGCCAGATGAGCCTTGTGGGGGCCCGCCCGATGATGGTGAACCAACTGGAGCTCTACGGAGAGGCCGATTGGTATTTTATGCAACGTCCCGGGCTGACGGGGCCATGGCAAGTCGGGGATCGAAACGATATCGGTTTTCGTGGTCGCGCAGATATTGATGAAGCCTACTGTCGTGACATCACATTGGGCCGTGACTTGCAGATTCTGTTTGAAACAATAGCGGTTGTCCTGCGCGGCACCGGATATTGACCATGTCGGCAATGTTCCCACCCGCTGCGCCCCGGACCGGGATGCAGAGTGTTTGCGGGCGAAAAACCGGAGGTTTGGCGTGAGAGATTACATTGAATACGATAGTCAACGCATCGCCTCCACACTATGTTCAGGCCATGGTAGTACGGAACGAATGACGGATCAGGGGTTCAAGAAATTCCGGCGGCGGCGCGTGAAGGGGGGGACGCCTGATCAAAGCGTCGCGGGTCAAAGCGTCTCTGAGCAAAGCGTTGCCGGAAAAAGCATTGGCGGGGGAGAAGCCTCCCCGCAGGCGCCACATGCCGCACCGGCCCCACTCGCCCCAGAGGCCGCACCGGCGCGCTCTGTCCCTGAGAACCATCTTGTCGCGCAGTCTCCGCGTGCCGCGACAGAGCAAAACCAGCCGCGGGCGGACCAGACCGATGTATCTTCACGACCAAAGCCGACCGTGATGCCTCCCTCATCCGACCCGGGTCAGGACAGGGACCCAACACTACTCTCGTGGCCGGCCGAACCTGCGTCCGGGCTTCCGGTTCGCCTGCAGGATCCTTGGGATATGATGCGCCGTGTCGAAGTGACCGGTCTTGCGCAGAGTCGCAAGCGGCTGCCGTTGGTCGATCTGTTCCGCACCTCGCCCACGGCACGCGCCTTTGACCTGCTGCGCACGCGTTTGCTTCATACCCTGCGGGAGCGCGGCTGGAAACGCGTGGGGATCTGTGCACCGACATCAGGATGCGGTGCCAGTTTCACCGCCGCTAATCTCGCGCTGAGCCTGTCCCGGGTCGCCGGAAGCCGGACCCTTCTGATGGATCTCAATCTGCGCAATCCCGGCATTGCCCGGGCTATGGGGCTGGAGAGGACAGCTCTGTACACGGGGGATATGCAGGGTTTTCTGCGCGGCGATATACGTCTCGAAGACCACCTGCTTGCGGCCTCGGACAGTCTTGCGCTGGGCCTGAGCAGTTCGATCTGCGCGAATGCCTCTGAGATTTTGCATGAGATGCGCAGCTCTGCGACATTGGATGACATGATGCAGCGGACGCGGGCGGATGTTGCTTTGTTTGATCTCCCTGCGGTACTGGAACATGACGATGTGTCAGCCTTCCTGCCGCAAGTTGACGGTGTATTATTGGTGTCGGATGGCAGCAAGACCACGGCCAGCCATCTGAACGCCTGTGAAAACCTGCTTGCGGGACAGACGCAGCTTCTTGGGGTGGTTCTGAACCGGTCACGCCCAGGCGACGGGTTTGCTGCAGTCGGCAGCTGAGCGCATCTTTTGAGGAATGGAAGCCGCCTGATGGGGTCGATTTATTCGTTTGCAGACTTTGTTGACATGATACGTCGCCGTATCAGGTGCATCCTCATTGTTGCAGTGCTCGGCAGTCTGCTGTCGCTTTGGTATGCGTTTTACCAGCCCCGGATCTATTCGAGTTCTGAAGTGATCCAGATCACCCGGCCAAAGATCACCGGGGAATTGGCTAAATCCACCGTGGACGGATCCTCGGCCCGCCGCATGCAACTGATCCAGCAGCGCATGATGGCGCGTGGCACCATCCTGGAGGTTGTTGAAGAGCTCGGGCTTTTTCGGGATCAGCCCGGGCTGCGGGACTCTGAAATCGTGCCGATCATGCGCAATTCCGTTTCGATCACCGGCACGGCTGCCGCGCGCGAGGGCTATGCGGATGACGGATCCATTTCCGTCCTGACCATCACGGCCCGGATGCCATCTGCCGAAGAGGCGCAGGCGGTTGCCCGCGAATTTTCGCGCAGAACGATCGAGCTGAGTGTTGCAACCCGCATAGAGCAGGCGCGTGAGACACTGGTATTTTTCACCGAAAAAGAAGCCGCACTGACCAGGGATATTTCGGAGCTGGCGAAAGAGATTGCAGACTTTCGGCATGAAAACGCGGTTACATTGCCCGGCGCGGTTGAGATGAGGGGGGCGGAAATCACGGCCATCAACGAAAGCCTGCTGGCTCTGTCGGGCGAAGAAATTGAGTTGCGCACGCTGGCGGACGATGCCGCCGCCACCCAGCGTGAAGCCTATGCGCTGCGCGTGCAGCAGGAGTATGAGGTCCGGCGCGAGACCCTGTTGGCGCAACGGCAGCTTCTGGAGGACCGTCGCAGCGCGCTGGAGGCCTCGTTGGAATTGACGCCGGAGGTTGATCGCCGGTTGACCAGCTATGATCTCAAGATGGAACAGATGCAATCCGAGCTGCAGTTGATCACGGAACGGCGCGCGGATGCAGAGGTGGGGTTTCGCCTGGAAACCGCCCGTCAAGGTGAACGCCTGACTGTGTTGGAGCCGGCGCCCCTGCCGGATTTCGCAGTCGGCAGCGGACGAAAATCAACGGTGATGAAGGGCGCGCTGCTCAGCATCGCTTTGGGGATCGTGGCGGCGTTTCTGCTGGACCTGAAGACCCCGGCCCTTCGCTCTTCTGCACAGATGAAGCGGGAGACCGGCTTGACCCCGGTTGTGGCTATTCCCGTTCTGGACACCCGTCCCCCGGCAGGCAGGCGCCGGTTCTTTGCGCGGCAGGCTCGGGCAACAAAAGCCCCGGCAAAAAGCTGAGACGGACAGGTGCAACCTGTCGTCCCGTTTTCAAAACTGGGCGAGGGCGGTCAGGATCGCGTCTTTGTGGTAAAGGATCGCCCCACCGCACATCAGCAGGCTGGCACCACAGAAGAGAAAATCGTGAAGTGGGTCCTGCGCAAGATGCGGACGGGTTTGCCGCATCAATGTCGGGTAGGACAGGATGACGGCGCCTCCCATCGCGGCGATGCCACCGACAAGGCCGAACTGCGACATCCCCCACAAGAACAGCGCCGTCTGGATTGTCGCCCGCGTCGCGGTGTAGAAAAAGAACCCCTTCGTGTCACCGGCAGCAAGCGATGCCCTGTCGTATGTCAAGACGATGATGGATGGGGCAAGGCTGGACGCAAGCAATACGATAATGGGGCCTGCGTGGTTATAGCGGTGATCATACATCATATTCACCAGCCACGGACCGACCCAGGCCATCAGCCACGACATCGACAAAATGCCAAGAGTCAGCGCATACCGAAGCTGTCTCTGCCGTTTGCGGTTTCCCGGTTCGCGATGTGCGGGTTTGTCCCTGTAGACCGGGATCATCAGCCTCTGGTTCAGGGCCTGTCCGAGTTGAATGGGAAAGCTCGCCAGAAAAAAGGCGATATTGTATACGCCCATGGCTTCGAGCGTGAGGTATTTCCCGAGAATTGCGCGATCCCCCTGAGTGGTCAGGAAAAAACAGGCCGTTGACAGAAATATCCATTTGCCCATGCTGATCAGTTCGCGGGTCGCTGCGGGTTCCCAACGAAACCGATTGCTGCGGCCGGGCAGCATCTTGTGGGAGAGTATGAGTTTGACGCCCTCCTGCAGGGCGCTTCCGGCGGCGAGTGCGATTACGGACTGTGTCCAGATCGCAAGGGCGACCATGACAATTATGCCGAAACCCTGCGCGATGAGATTGACTGCGGTCACGCGTCCGACCAACAGGTGACGGTAGGCCGTTTCCACCTTGGTGGGGGTCAGACCCTGCAGCGCCAGGCCAATGCCCGCGACCGGCAGGCAATAGGCAAGTTCCGGGGCCCCGTAAAACAAGGCGGCCGGAAGCGCCAGGGCCCCGGTCAGGGCCCAGAGCAGACCACCGCGCAGGATCTGGACAGTCCAGGCTGTATCGAGAAAATCCGGGTCATCTCCGCGTGCGCTTTGTGCAATCGCGTTGGAAATGCCCATATCTGAAAACAGGGACAGCCCGATTGTGATGACGGCGACCAGCGCCATCAAACCGAAGGCCTCGGGAAAGAGAATGCGCGTCAGCACCAGATTTGAGGCAAGCCTCAGCACCTGAGCCGCTCCGAAGCCAAGTATGATCCAGGACGTCGATCTTATGACACGCGCCATCAGGCTCTGGCCGTTCAGGGCAGGTTTCATTGACATCCCGAGGTAAGGTTTGTGGTCAGCCGAACGCTAGGACCAGGCGGGACGGAGGTCAATTGCTGCGCAGCGGCGATCAGTAGCTATAGTGCTCATCGAACGCATTTTTTTCACGGCTGTCCTGGTGGCGATGCAAGTGCTGGGCAAACGTCTGATCCGGAGCTACGGTGCGCGGGAGCTGCAGTTACCGGATCCCCGCCCGTGAAAATCGCTTATGTGCTGAATACCTATCCGCAACCGTCGCAGAGTTTCATCCGGCGGGAAATCCAGGCTCTGGAACGGCGTGGGATTGAGGTTGTGCGCCTGCCGATGCGGGCTCCGGATCAGGTGTTGCGCGACCCCGGTGACCTGGCCGAAGCGTCGCACTGTCACTATGTGCTGCGAGCGGGAGCGGCGCGTCTGCTGTGGTCCTTTTTGGCAACAGCAGTGCGCGCGCCGGGCCGCACATGGGGCGCTTTCAGGCTGGCGGTGCATTTGGCCCGCGTGGGTGGGAGCTGGCTTCGTCCGGTGATCTACCTGGCTGAAGCAGCCTATGTCCTGCGCGTCGTCAGGCAGGAAGGGTGTTCCCATTTGCATGCGCATTTCGGCACCAACGCGACCGCCGTGGCAATGCTGACCGAAGCGCTTGGCGGGCCGGGCTATAGTTTCACCACCCACGGCCCGGAGGAGTTTGACGCGCCAAAGAGCCTGTCTCTGGGGCTGAAAGTGGATCGGTCTTGTTTCGCCGTCGCGGTCTCAAGTTTCGGTCGCAGTCAGTTGAGCCGCTGGGCCTCCTTCGGGGCCTGGTCGCGGATCAAGGTGGTGCATTGTGCGATTGAACCCAACCGGTTTCCCGCTCCACACGCCTTGCCGGAGGGGGCGCTGGAGGTGGTGGCAATCGGTCGTTTTGTGGAACAAAAGGGCCAGATGGTTCTGCTTCTTGCCCTTGCAGAGGCAGTCAGGACTGCCCCCGATCTGCATCTGACCCTAGTCGGAGATGGAGCGATGCGCGCCGATCTGGAGGCTGCTGTTGCCGCGCATGATTTGGCGCGCAATGTCACGTTTACCGGCTGGTTGCCGGAGGCCGGTGTTCTCGACGTCTTGGCCAGGGCGCATGCGTTGGTCATGCCCTCTTTTGCCGAAGGTCTGCCCATGGTGATCATGGAGGCGATGGCGGCGGGGCGTCCTGTCCTGGCGACATATGTGGCGGGCACGCCGGAGCTGGTGGTGCCGGAGGAGACCGGTTGGTTGGTGCCTGCAGGCGACGTCCAGTCACTTGCCGACGCTTTGGTGCGAATGTCCAAGGAGCCACGATCACGTCTGCAGGAGATGGGAGCCGCTGCGCGCAGGCGGGTTTTGCTCGGCCATGACGTAGATATCGAGGCGGAAAAACTGGCAGGCCACTTCGCCACGGCGATCAAGGGCCGCGCCGGATGAGGCCGCAGGTCAGCGGCCTCTTGCCCAATTCTCGCGCGTGCGGAAGAGGGGCGTTTTCACAGCCAAGGCAACCGCCAGATATACCAGCATCCCTGCAGGGAAGCGGAGGGCCAGCGCCAGCACCCGTGACAAGGTCAGGCGGTGGCCGTCATCATTTTCGAGCAGCGCCGGAAAGAGGTCGGCGACTTCCCTGACGCCCCGGTTCTGCCGCCTGCGCACGCGCACGAGGTTTTGAAATCCCTCGACCATGGGCCAGTGGTAGCGGGCCGGAAGCCGCAGGCGTTCCGCGGGCGTAAAATGCAGGCGTGCGAAAGTATCGTCCGAGATGATATCCGGCCACGGCCCCCAGCGCTCGCGTCCGGGGCGTGACATTGCGAACAGACCGAAACCGGGGGCGCCGCTGCGCACAAAGGGCAATTGGGACCAGACGCTGGCGTAGGACCGGGTGATTGCGCTTTGGGCTCTGGCCACGACGGGCGTCCCTGTGGCGTAACACGCCGTGGCCCGATCCAGTGCAGCAAAAAGTTGCGGCAACAGGTCAGGTTCCACCACGACGTCCGCATCGAGATAGACCAGAATGCGGCCCGTGGCCGCCGCATCCCCCTGATTGAGTGCGCCGGGTTTGCTGCCTTGGTCGCGCTCCAGCACCCGCAGATTCCAGTGTTTCGGGCATTTGGCCATCCGGGCGGTGGCGGCGGTGCTGTCGCTACAGCCATTGGCCAGAACCAGTACCTCAACCCGAACATCGGCCATGTGTGGCGCAGAGGCAAACAGCGCATGCAGGCAGCGGGTGATATAGTCCGCTTCATTGTGAGCGGGGATCAAAACAGAGAGGGCGGCGCTCATCGGGCCGCCTTCAGCACGTCCCAGCGTGGTGAGCTGTCGGACAGAAACCGGAGATGCCCCCAGCTGCCCCAGCGCCCCGGCGTTGCAACGTCGGAGTAGGCTCCGAAGAGTTGCCCCCCCAATTGCGGCCAGGCATTCAGCAGCTGTTGATACAGTTTCGCCATTTCGGGCGTGTAGTTCAGATGCGTGAAAAACGCCGTCAAAGCCTCGTCTTCGATGAGAGGACCGTGGCCCACAACATGCGTCCCGCCTTCGTACATGATCAGATCCAGACCGTGGCGGCGCGCGATTTCGGCATGATAGGGCAAAACGCGGTTGAGCAGATCATCGAGGGTTCCCTCGGCATCGCCGCCATTCAACCCGTCGCGCAGCTCGGCTGCGGCCTGTGCGACGGCCACATCATAGCGATTCTGGTCAATGTAGCTTTGCGCCGCGGCGCCCCTCAGGCCTTTGTCGGCGGCGCTTTGGCGCGCGCGGTCCAGACTGTCAGCGATCCAGGCGCGCACTATGGGTGCCCGTTCCTCCATGCCGAGGGAGGCCCCGAAATAGCCGGTCACGGCATAGGCGTCGAAACTGCGGAATGGTGGCTGACGGGTCGCATCTTCGGCAGTCCACAGCGGCGCGGTCAGGACCTGCTCCTCCAGGCCCAGCCACCCTGTCTGGGTCGACAGAACCCGGACAAGCCGGCCGGACAGGTCCGCATCGGGATTGCCCGCCGAGAACACGTCTGTCCAGATCCCGGCAATTTCAGTGGCGCGCCCGGCATAATACTGAAGCCATAGCCCGTCACTGCCCCAATCGGCCCGGGCCTGTTCATCGGACCAATGCGCCTGTTGAAACTGCCAGTTCCAAACCTCGTTGGAATATTCCACATAGGCCGTGAGATCGGGGTCCAGGCTTTCGCTGACCAGCGACGCCAAATTCCGGGCATAGGTGTCGTCCGCCATATGAGGCAGGGTGAACCAGGGATCAGCCCCGATGCGATTGGCCAGAGCCACGAGAATTTCTGCCGGTACGCCGTTGCGGGTCCAAACGTAATCGTCGCGCTGCGGCCGGTCTTCCCACCCGACTTGTGTCGAATTATTGGTGGCCATCCAATCCATGAACCGCAGCGCCGCAAAGCCCTCGATACGGTCCAGCCAGGTCGGGTTGAAGATTGCACCCTGTTCAACCGCCTGCAGGTCAGCCTCACGGAAGACAGATATGTTGCGGACGTAATTCCCGACACTCTCCGGGTCGCTGCGCTGGATACGAATATCCACGGCGCCTTCACCGGGAGTGAAATCAAAGGTCACCTCGCCTTTCCCGTAGCGTACATTGCGAGCGCGACCGCCGACTTCGACGATGCCGTCACCGTCAAACCTCAGCACATAGCGGCCCGAGAGGCTGGTGGCTGTTTCCGGCAGATCCGTCAGCAATACGGTGCCGATAGATCCGAGCTCGGGCGGGATGCTGAAGGGCCATCCGTTCTGGTCCAGGTAGCCCGCAGTGCGCAGATCGTCCTCGGTGACGCCGCCCCACTGACCGGGCAAATGCCCGATCCATCCACGGGCCGTTTTGAACTGATCCAGAAACGGGGCTTGTGGGCTCCAGTCCCGAACCGCCGCAAGGTTCATCAGGATCGGCTGTTTTGTCACCTCCAGACCAGCATGGCCTTCATGCGCCAGCGACTGTGCATCTGTGGCATTGAGCGTGGAGTTGAACAGGGGCGGGGGCGGGTCCATGGGCAGGCCGACCGGATCCTTCGGCAGAGCAGTCCGGATCACAGAGCCATTGGCGGCGTCGGCGGCGATCTCCTGTAGCCTGCCTGCCAGTTCCCGTGAGGGTGTCGCATAGGATTGCCCCCATTCGGTTTTCAGCACGCGTGGCAGCCCAACAGGAGAGCTGCCGCTCAACATCCCGAATTGCACCAGGCTGATATAGTAAAACCCAATGTCGTTGGGATGAATATCGTCCGAAAACAGATCGTTGATACTGTGGAGGCCGGGTACGGTCCCGGCGTCAATGGCATCCGCCAACCGGCCCAGAGCCTGACCGACCGGCAGGAGACGAATATCGCCGCCGGTGATCGCCTGTGCCTGATCGACAATGCCCTGCCAGCGCGGCAGGTCGTCATCCAGCCGCTTGCGCCAGGGCACGTGACCGCCTTCATCAAAGGGAATGTCCGCGTCGCCGCCGCTGAGAAGGCTGTGCCATCCTTCCTGCACGTAGACTGTGACGTTCGGGTTCGTTTCGGCCGCCAACTGGTAGAAATCCGCGACGGCGTCTTCGGTGTTGCTCCAGCGCAGATGGTTGGTCAGCGGCACGGCTTCGGTGACGACCAACACATCAACCGGCCCCCGTGCCAGCCGCGTGCGGGCATTGATGCCCTGGGCCTTGTCGGCGTGCTCCCAGTTGTAGCGCAGCGGCGCGCCGTTGATGATCTGCGCCTGGACCGTGGGCGGGGTTTCGGATCGCGTCGCAAGAAGCTGTTCCAGCATGCGCGGATTCTCGGGGCCGATCAGCGAGTGACCGACCATGACGATGGCATTCAGAACGTCGCTCAGGCTCATGTGGCCTCCTTGGTTGGCAGGTCCATCGTGCGATCCGGGCGTACCCCTGTGTACGCCAGCCCTGTGACGACCTGCCAGATAATCTCCTGCAAGGCCTGTGCCCCGGCCTCTGACAAGGTGCTGAGATCGGTTCCATCCGCAAGCGTGACACTGTGCGGCAGCCCAACCGGAGAGCGATGATAGAGAACCGAAAAATGAGTGGCAGCAATGATATAGCTGCCCAAATCGCTCAGATGAATTGGGTCCCGCTCACCGGTTGAGGTCCGTGCGAACAGATCTTCGCGCTGCGTCAGTCCGGGAATTTTTCCGGCTTCGGCCGCGCGCGTCACGGCGGCAAGCACCTGACCGCCGGGGATCAGATAGAGGGGCTGGTCCCTGGCGGCCCGAATTTCACGGCCCATCAGCGCGCCGAGCCAGAGGTCGTCCAGATCGCTGTCGATGCGGGACAGCCAGCCATCGGGATCGTCGAGCTGGTGCCAGGTCTCATAGAGATACAGGCGCGTGTTCCGGTTTCCGCTGCGGGCCAGTTCGGCCCAGCGGTGCAAATAGTCACTGGCGGCAAAATATTTGAGTGCGTCGCGCAGCTCGACCATCTCGGTCAGAATGACCGCGTCATAGGCGCCGGATCCTATGGCATCGCGCGGCGCCCGCCAGAGCGGCGGCGCGTTGACGAGATCGAAATCGACAATTGTCTCCTCCGGCTCCCAATGGGCGCGCAGCGAGGTGCCTGAGCCCAGCTGCAGATGATAGCTGTGACCGGCTCCGGCAAACTGGGCCAGCAGATGCGGAATATCAGCGCCCACCAGAGAATGGCCCAGGTGATAGACATGCATCGGCTTCTTCGGGCGGGGCAGGGCAGGCGGCGCCGGCAAGACTGCGCTGGGCCGGGGCCCAAAAGCCCGGCGGCCCCAAAGAGCGAGGCCTCCGATCAATCCGAGCGCCGTTGTGGCCAGAAGAGTGCGGCGGGAGAGGCGGGAGCGGTGGATCATGGCTCCGGCGCGTCCTTTGGGATGGTGACGGCTGTGATGATGACCCCGGCGCCGATCGCAAACCGACCATGGAGCTGGTCGCCCCCGCGATATGGGAACTGGTCGCTGGTGAATGTCGCCCGAAACGTTCCGGTCCCGGTGTCCATGCTCAGTTCCATCCCGTCGAACCCAAAATACTTCTGAGATCGGGCATATTGCGCCTTGTAGGCGGCTTCCTTGGCCGAGAACAGCAGCTTGCCCGCTCGTCCCGGATCGGCCTGGCTGGTCATCCAATCCTGTTCCCGGGCGCTCGCGATCGAGGGCCAGAGATCGGACGCCAGGGGCGTATCCTCTTCAACGTCCAGCCCCAGTCCCAGAAAGCGGTGATCCGGGGCAATTGCAGCCAGCGCGCAGCTGCGGCAATGGGTGATGCTGCCGACCACACCGCGCGGCCAAACGGGCGCGCGTTTCGGGCCGATGAGGATCGGGGCGGGCGTCAGGTTCAACGCGCGCATCGCCTGATGTGCTGCGGCGCGACCGGCGGCAAATTCCCGTCGCCGTTTCTCGACCGCTTGGGGTGAGAGGCAGGCGGCCTCTTCGGCAAAGGGTGCGGGCGGCGTGCCCTGCGGATCTTCGGCGGCACTGGCAACCGTCTCCGGCAGGAGTGGCCGCAGCAGCCCCAGCCGGACTGTGGTCTGGGTGAACTCCGGGGCGGAAGAGGGGGGCGGCATCATCCGTTGCGGACCTTTCGGTTCGCCCGCATCGCGCGCCTTTTGGACATGGTGTCGGACCTGTCGGGGCCGGAGCCGACGGATACCGAAGGAGGGCGCGCGACAGGCGCGGGCTGCCCGGACAGCTGCTCGATATGACCGGCGAGCCCTGCGAGGGTAGGGAAACGGAAGATATCGGTGATCGACAGGCGCGCTGCGGGCAGGGCCGCCCTGATGTCGCGATGCGCCTGAACGGCCAGCAACGAATGGCCACCGAGGGCGAAGAAATTATCCTGCCGCCGGACATTGGACATGCCAAGAAGGTTCTTCCAGATCATCGCGATACGCTGCTCGGCATCTGATGTCAGGGAGTTTGCGGGCGTCTCGGGTACGGTCTCGGGCATATCTGGCGCGTGACCATGACCGGGATGCGGGGCGGGCAGTGCCTTGCGGTCAATCTTTTTATTCGGCGTCAGCGGAAACTCATCCAGCGTCACAATGTGAGATGGCACCATAGCCCCCGTCAGGCTTTGCGCCAGCAGCGCTTTTACACTGGCCTCCGGTTGGGGCGTTGCAGAGATGACATATGCAACAAGACGTTCGTCGGCGCCGATCCTGCGCGGGACCACAACAGCAGCCGATATGCCGTCAAGCGCGGTCAGGGCAGCCTCGATCTCGCCCAGTTCGATCCGCTGTCCCCGGATTTTGACCTGATGATCGGTGCGCCCGAGAAACTCCAGCCGCCCGTCTGTGGTCCAGCGGACCAGATCGCCGGTGCGATACATCCGGCTCCCTGCTCGAAAGGGATCAGCCGGGAAACGCTCACCGGTCAACGCGCTGCGGTGCCAATAGCCGGCCGTGACACCGGCGCCACCAATGCAAAGCTCTCCGGCTGCGCCGATGGGGACCGGATGATCCTGCGGGTCGAGCACATAGACCGAGGTATTGGCAATCGGCCGCCCGATGGGGGCAACGCCGGTCGGACAGTTGGTGAGGGTTTCGGTTGTGGACCAGATCGTGGTTTCGGTCGGACCATACATATTGTGAATGACAGCATCGGTCCGATCCTGGAGCAGTGTCACCAGATCTCCGGGCAAGGCCTCGCCCCCGACCAGAAGATGTTGAAGCTGGCGGAGAACCGGCGCCGCGTCCGGATCTGTTGCAATCATCCGGGCCATGGAGGGTGTGCATTGCATATGGGTGACGCCGTGGCGCAGGATCTGAGCCGCGAGCGAGAAGTCATCCTCTGCCGGGGCCGTCACGCGGTTGGACGCGCGAAGCACCTCCGCCAGAGGCGCCAATCCTTCCAGCACCATCTGAGGCTCAATACCGTAGTCGATGAGGCAGGCGATTTCATCCACGCCGATGCGTTTCAACTCCTCCACGCGGGTGACGGCGTCGTCAACCGTGCCAAACAGGCCGGAGTCCGCGAAGTAGCGCTCAAAGGCGAAATCAAGGATCGCCTCAAGCTCATCAGAGGCGAGGCTGCCAAGGTCCATTTCAAAAGGCGTGTTGACGCCCTTGGGTTTTTTGAAGGCGGGAAAGGCCCAGGCGTATTGCTTGATCAGGCCGGCAGCCGATCGCAGGTAGTCCTTCATCGGGGCCCGTGCAACCTCGCGCGCGGCGGCGCGGGTCTTGGCCAGATAGGTATGCAGCATCAGCGTGACCGTGAAATCAGCGGGATTATGGCCGGCCTCTCGCAGGGCGCCATGGTAGAGTGCGATCTTCTCGCCGACCTCCGGGATGCTCTGGCCAAGCAGATGGGTCAGCACATTGGCCCCGGCAAGGCCCGCCTCGCGCCAGGTGTCGGGGTTGCCTGCAGTGGTGACCCAGACGCTCAGCTCCGGCGAGATCGGGCGCGGTTGGGTCACGACGGAATGCAGGCTGCCATCCTGACGGGGAAACGCGACGTCCTCGCCGCGCCAGAGGGCGCGGACGGTCTTGATGGCGTCGAACAGGGCCGGTTTATTGGCCGGTGGCGTGTTCTCCGGACGCAGAATGAAATCATCGGGTTGCCAGCCGGAGGCAAAGCCGATCCCGCTGCGTCCGCCGGTCAGGTTGTCGATGACGGCCCATTCCTCGGCAATTCGGGCGGGATGATGCAGAGGTGCAACGCAGGACCCGGCTCTGACGGCGATGTTTTGTGTGACGGCGGCGACAGCAGCCCCGGTGACCGATGGGTTCGGGTAGGGGCCGCCAAAGGCGTGAAAGTGGCGCTCGGGGGTCCAGACGGCGTTGAAGCCATGGGTGTCGGCAAATTTCGCCCCTTCCAGCAGCAATTCGTATTTCTTCTCGCCGGCCCCGTCGTCGTTGCCCCAGTAGTAGAGGTTGAAGTCCATCCTGCGGTCGCTGAGTGCCACCGGCCCGTTGGCCAATTGCAGGCGACTGTCATCACTGGACAGCACCAGTTTGAAGCCACGCGCCAACGTCCAGAACAGTTCCAGCACGGAGATATCAAAGGAGAGACTGGTCACCGCCAGCCAGCTGTCACCGGCCTTGTGCGGAATGCAGGCATCCATGCCGGAGAAGAAATTGACGACATTTCCGTGGCGCACCATGACACCTTTTGGCAGGCCGGTGGAACCCGAGGTGTAGATCAGATAGGCCAGATCCTGCGAAGTGGCGCCGCCATTGAGGTCCCTGTCGGGGTGCGGGCTGAGGTCGAGATCTGCCAGATTGAGCACCGTCGCGGTGCTGTCCGGCAGCTCTGTCCGCACTCCGGCGTCCGTCACGATCACCTCGGCCTGACTGTCGCGTATAAAATGCGCGATCCGGTCGGCGGGATAGGCAGGGTCGAGCGGCACATAGGCGCCGCCGGCTTTCAGAATTGCCAGGGTCGCCACCACAAGATCCATGGATCGGCGCAGATACACGCCCACATGCCGACCGGGGCCGACGCCGTTGTCTTGCAGATGCAGCGCAAGCGCATGAGCCCGGGCATCCAGCTGCGCGTAGGTCAGGCTTTGATCTTCGAACACCAGCGCCGTCGCAGCAGGAGTGCGGGCGACCTGTGCCTCGAACGCCTGGTGGATCGTCGGGGGGGCAGATACATCCACCTGGGTGGCGTTCCAGTCCTCCAGCATCAGCTGCAGTTCTGCGTCGGGCAGCACCGGAAGCGCATGGAGTGGCGTGTCGTCATGGGCCTCCGCTGCGGCCAAGAGGGTCGTCAGCCGTGCGGCAAGATATGACAGCGCCATCGCAGAGATTTCGCTCGCCCGCGCCGACAGACGCAGGCTGTTGCCCTGTTTCATCAGCGCAAGTTTGGCCGCCTGCGGGGCTGTCTCCGTATCGAGGCAGAGCGCAACCGTGGGCGGTGCGTGCGGTGGAATTTCGGGCGCGCGGGCAATCAGATCCTCGGCAAAGCCGCCATCCGTATTCGCACGATCCAGCAGCAGTGCCATTTCTGCGCTGACGTGTCCGAGGGTCTGGTTCTGCTCGGCATTGAGCGGCACCCAATCAGCTATGAACCCGTGCCGCGCTGCACTTTGGATGGACGGCAGATGCAAAGCGATCGAACCTGAGGTTTCGCCGGTACTGCGGAGCATACACGCCAGCACAACCGCCATGAGCCGGGCAGATGACAGATTGTCCGGCAGGGGGATTTCGGTTTCGCTCTGGCCACTGGCCTCGGGGCGCGGCTGCGTCGCGGGCAGCGCCATTGGAACGGGCAGGGGCTGCATCTGCGCAAGATGGCGGCGCCAGAATGGCTCTGGCTTTTGCGTGCTGCGGAGCGCCGCCTCCAGGGCGCGCATCGCCGGAGCCTCCCACCGAGGCAAAACCGTACCGGCCCGGATCTGGTCAGGAAGCGACAGGGGGGCTCCCGAAGGTGTTTTCAGATCTGACAGGGAAATCGCACCGTCCGCACAGGCCAC
Source organism: Phaeobacter sp. B1627 (assembly GCF_006265095.1). Classification (GTDB taxonomy): domain Bacteria; phylum Pseudomonadota; class Alphaproteobacteria; order Rhodobacterales; family Rhodobacteraceae; genus Epibacterium. Next base: position 141,922 of record NZ_VCNK01000021.1, on the reverse strand, counting down.
CGTCAGGGAACGATCATCAACGGAGAGAACCTGACCAGACACCGCGTGAGGGATCTGCGCCGAAACATCCGCTTTTGCCGCGCCGACCAGCGCCACGTCTCCGCCCAGATCAAGTTTGGCCGCATAGAGAGGGGTCCAGTAGCCGCCCATGTCGAGCCCCCGCACCATCCTGACCAACTCGGCCACCGGCTGGCCAAAATTCAGCAGGCCGCCACCGGCGGGACGGTCGGCGCGGGCGTGGTAGCGGCGTTGGCTCAGGTCCTGGGGCTGGCGCCGCAGGCTGCCGCTTTCCAGCTGCTCCAGCACCTCGGTGAAGCTGTCGAGGGCTGCCCCATAACATTTCGAGTTCAGACTGAAGGCGGTATCATCCGGCGCAATGGCGAACCGGCGCTGTGCGAGAATGTCGCCTTCGTCGACACCGCCTTCGATCAGATGCCAGGCGATGCCATGCTCTTTGGCCCCGTCGAGGATGGCCCAGTTCGGCGTGTTGAGACCGGCACGTTCGGGCAGGGGACCGTCGTGAAAGTTGATCGCCCCCTTGCCTGCGCGGGCGATCACCGCATCCGGCAGCACCGCCAGGTTGGCGATGGAAAACAGCCAGTCGACGTCGGCGGGCATATCATCCGGCGCGCCACAGGTCGCAAGTCCCGCATCCTGCGCCCAGCTCAGGATGTCAGAATTGTCGCTGACGACGCCGCGAATGTGATGCCCACGGGCCATCAGCGCCTCGCAACAGCCGATCAACAGGGATTGGTTGCCGATCACAACAGTCGAGAATTCAGTCACTTGGACTCCTCCGAAAGAGAACCCGGGCCGCTGTCCGGGGGCTGGGGCGCGCCGGGGGAGGGCTGCGCCCGCCTCCGTCCCAGTAGCCGTTTCACGTGGTGACGTAGTAGATCGCCGTAGAAATGCGCATTCTCCGCCCTGGGTTTGGCCGACACGGCGCGCCGGACGCCGTAGACCGCACCACCGGCCAACCGCGCAAGCGTGGCCCCTGCGGCATAGGCCCTGCCGTGGACAGAAGTGAAGTAATGCAATCGGGACTCGAACCAGAATTCCGGTGTGCGGGGCCAGGTTTTCATCCCGGTCGAGGCCGACCCGACGTGAATGACGGAACTGTCGGGCACGTAAAATGTGTGCCATCCGGCTTGTGCGGCGCGATGGCAAAGCTCGGTTTCTTCGAAATAGAGAAAGAAGGTTTCGTCAAAGCCTCCGACACTCTCGATCACCTCGCGCCGGATCATCAGGCTTGCCCCGGCGGTCCAGTCAACGCGTTGGGCGTGGTCCGGGATCGGCAGGGGGACGATGGCGTGGGACAACACTCGGGAAATCACGCCGGTCCGCGCGGCGCCTTCGAATTCGCTGGCGATTGTCGGAAACCGGAACAATGTGCAATGCGCCACGCCGTCCTCGCCCTGAACGAAAGAGCCGGCAAGCCCTGCATCGGGGCGGTCGCGCAGAAAGTCCCGCAATGCGCGGATACAGCCCTTCTGCGGGAAGGCATCCGAGTTCAGCAGATAGTAGAAATCGGGCGCTGCTCCGGTTGCCAGTGTCGCGCCGAAGCCGATGTTCATACCCGCGCCGAAGCCACAATTGTGCGGTGCCGCTTCGATCCTGAGCCGCCCATCGGCGAGCCAGCCCCGCGTCCGTGCCCCCTCCAGGAGCTGTTCATAGGACCCATCGCCAGAACCATTGTCGATGATCAGAACCTCGCCGGGCAGTCCTGTCATATCCTCGAGCGCGGCGGCGGCCGCACGCAGCGTCATCGCGGGCGTGCGGAAATTCAGGATAATGGTGAGAACGGTTTCGCGGGTCATGACCTACTCCGCCGCCCGCGTCACAGGGAGCGGGGTGTGCCCCATTCGGGTGCTTCGGGCGAGCTGCTCGCGTATCGCTTTGCCCAGAACACTGACGTTCGGATCAAGGACCATACCATCGTGATCGCCGGGAACCTCGATCACCTCCAGTGCCGGAGCGAACCGGGTCCAGTCGTTGTCAGGATAGACATATTCGCGCTCCTGGCTGACCCACCTGCCGCCGGTGACCTTCCAGTGCCGGTCCAGCGCCGGCCGGTAGAGCGTGACGGGGCCCTCCCATTTATGCAGATCATAGGTCTGGATGGCGTCGCGAAAGGCCTGTTCGATCTTGTGGTTGTTGAACCCGGCATTGCCGCCCGTGTTACCCGTGTCGCGTGTGGTGGACCGCAGCTTGCTGATTTCCCATTTGATCCGGTTCTGACCCCATTCGGCAAGGAAGCCTGGACCTTTCTGTCGGATTTCTGCCAGCTTGATCAGCGCTTTATCCGCTGCGGTCAGGGAGGGGCGAACCGGAAGGGGGGTGTCCAGCAGGATCAACGCCTCGACTGTGTCGCCGGATGCGGTCAACTGCTGGGCCATGTCCCACGCGGAGATGCCTCCGCCTGAAAAGCCACCGATCAGATAGGGGCCTTCCGGCTGAATGCTCCGGATCTCGGCTATGTAATCACGCGCGGCGTCATCAATCCGGTTGTGGGGGGCCTCAGTACCGATCAGGCCGCGCGCCTGTATGCCGAAGACGGGCCGGTCTTCGCCCAGGATCTGCGCCAGATGACGCAGATTGAGCACATTGCCGAACATTCCGGCGACGATAAAGACGGGGCGCGCCTGCGGTGTCTTTCCCGGGTGAAGTTTAACCAGATGGGTCAATACCTGCGCTGTGGCCGGGGGCCGCGCGGGCGCTTCCCCGTCGCCGGGGGCCTCGCTCAGATTGGGGGCTTCCAGCTCGATCCGCTTGGCAAGGGCCGCGATGGTCGGGGCGTCAAACAGGACCGACATGGGCCATTCCACACCAAAGCTGCGCTTGATCTGAGCAAAGAGGCGCACGGCCACAAGCGAATGCCCGCCGAGATCGAAAAAGCTGTCTTCCACGCCCACCTGCGACAATCCCAACAGCGTGGCAAAACACTCCGCCAGGGTTTTCTCGGTAGCAGAGTGCGGGGCGATATAGTCGGTGTCGAGGTCCGGCCGATCAAAGCTCTGGGTCCCGGTGGCGGGCTGGGGCTGATCCTCCGCGGCGGCTTGAGCGATCAGGGTGGGCAGATCAAGAGAGGAGACGACGATCTGCGACAGTCCACTGCCAAGAGCACGCTCAAGAGCGGCGCCCCCTTCCTCCGGTCGGATGCCGTTGTCGATATTGGCGGCAAGGCGCTGCTCGGCGCGCGACAGGGGATGCTGCATCTCCGCTTCCGAGGTCAGTCCGAGCGCGGCGGCTGTGGTGTCGGTGCGGGCGGGCAGAAGGTCGAAGCCGCCGCCTAGCCTTTGCATGCGGAAATGGGTGATCTCCACAAGAAGCCGCCCCGAAGGATCGCTCAGGGTGATATCAAACAATGCGGTTTCGCCTGTTGCATCCGGATCGGCCAACCGCACATAGCTGACGATCTCGCGTGGCAATGGCGACAGGACCCGGATTGCCCCATAGGACACCGGCACCCAGAGTGCGGTGCCGCCATAGCCCGGGACCAGGGAAAGCGCCCAACCGGTCGCAAGATCCATCAATCCGGGATGCAGCAGGGTCGCGTCCTGATTGGCGGCCTCCGGCAGGCACAGGCGCGCCAAGCCTTCGCCCTCACCGAATGCGGTTGATTTCAACACCTGCCAGCGGGGACCAAATCGCAGGTTGGCGTCTTGTGGTGACCTCAGAGCCGCGCCGGCTTCTGCGCTTTCGCGCAGCGGGCAGCGTGCTTCGATAGCGGCGAGATCCAAAGGCGCAGCGGCGGGGGCAGGGGACAGTGCAGTGACCTGAGCTTCTGCAATGCGGGCAAACCCATCCGCCGTCGCGCCGAGGAGATCTGCGTCATAGCCCCGTTCGGTCGGGATCAACCGCATCACCGCTTCTCGCGGGTTGCCTTCATCGACGACAAAGGGCTGTAGAAAATACAGATCCTGAATTTCGAACGGCGCAGATGTGCCAAGGCAGCCGAGCCCCTCTGCGATCAATTCCAATGTGCCGGTGCCGGGCATCAGGGCTGTACCCTGCGCGGTGCGATGTTCGTTCAGCACCCAATCCCCACAGGCATCGAAGTGGCTCCGAAACACAGGGGCTCCTGATCTGTCAAAGCTCTGACTGTCCCACAGGGCCGCATCGCAGGGCGCCGGGGGCGTGGGGTTTGCGCCGCCCCGCCTTTGGGCCATCGCCTCGGCGGCCATCCCGGTCTCGGCCCATACCCCCCAGTCGATGGCAATGACGCGGGTTTTGCCGCCCCGCCGCGATTTGGCCCAGGCATTGAGGTACTCATTCGCCGCCACATAATCGACCTGACCTGCGGGTCGCGTGACGGTGGAGGAGGAGGAAAACAGGACCATCACCTCCAAGGCACCATCGGGGAACACCTGATCGAGCACACGTAGACCGCTGACTTTCGGAGCGAGCACAGCTGCGATTTCGCGCTCGGTTTTGGCCAGAAGGGGCGCATCGTCAATCCGGCCCGCAGCGTGGAACACGCCGGTCACGGGGCCAAAGGCCGCTTCGGCGGCGTCCAGGGCCGCGCGCATGTCCTGCAGATTGCAGACATCGCCGCTGAGGGTCAGGACCTCGCCGCGCCCGCTGGCTTGCAGCTGCTGCACCGCCCTGATGCGGGTGGATGTCCGGTCGTTTGGCCCGTGCTGGCGCAGGTAGCGATCCCAGTCTTCGGGCGCGGGCAGGGCCTGTCGCGACAGCAGGGTGATACGGGCATCAAAGTTCTGCATCAGGTGCTGGGCCACTGTGATGCCGATGCCGCCATAGCCGCCGGTCAGAAAATAGTGGCCACCAAGACGCAGCGGCAGATCTCCCGGCTCCGGGGACGAGAGCTTCGCGGGCCGATAGGCGAGTTCGAACCGCGCCTCACCCCGCCATGCGGCAGCGAGATCCGCGGGATCTGCCAAAAGCTCCTCCAGCAGTCGGGAGGTGATATCAGCGGCCTTGGCCCCCTGCAGGAATGCTGAAACACGGCGCGGGGCACTGGCGGGCAGCTGGATGTCGCATGTTGCAACCGTGACGCCCGGCACTTCGCGGGGCAGGATGCCTGCGGGGCCCGCGATCATCGCTTTTTCCGGATACGGCAGCGCCTCGCTCCGGATCTGCGCCGCGCCGGTGGTGAAGACGCTGATATGGACCGGCTCTGCCATCTCGGCCGCAGCCAGCGCCTGGCCGAGACCCGTGAGCGACAGCATGCCCATCTCGATGTTTCGGACAAAAAACGACGAGCCCGGACGGAAGCTCTCTTCTGCGGTGACGAGCCAGAAATGCGCGATCCGCTGCGGCAGCAGGTCGGCGCCTGCAAGGTCTGACAACAAAGCCTCATATCCCAAACGCCCCTCTTCCGGCGCGATCTGGTAGAGGTCGGGGGCGAGCTGTGCATAGGTGTCGCCGGGCCGGACCCGGACAACCTGATGTCCGGCGGCCAGAAGGCGATCCGCACAGGCGGCCGCCTGTCCCGTTGGATCTTCAAACACCAGCCAGCGAAACGAAGTCTGTGCCAGCTCCGCGTCAAGCTCGGCGCCGCAGGCCGCGCTACGCGGCAACCAAACGGGACGATAGCCCCAATCATCCATATCATCATGGCGGGCCGGTGGTTCGGGCTGGGTGTCCCTTGCCGGTCTGCCGGGTTCGATGAAATAGCGTTTGCGTTGAAAGGCATAGGTCGGCAGGGACAGGCGCTGTCGGCGGGCATCTCCCCAGATTTGTGACCAGTCGGCCTCTCGTCCGCAGGCCCAGAGCCGACCTATGATGCCGAAGAAATAGGCATCATCCGCAACATCCTGATCGGGATGGCGCAGCGAGCTGAGAACCTGTCCGGGTGACACGGCAGGCGCCATTTGCGCCAAGGCGCTGAGCGCTTTGCCGGGGCCAACCTCAAGATAGATCCGGTCGGCCGTGGCCGAGAGCGTGTCGAGACAATCGGCGAAGTTCACCGTGTTGCGCAGCTGGGCAACCCAGTAGTCGGCACTCGTGGCCTGTTCAGGGGTCAGCGGTTTGCCTGTGCGATTGGACATTACCGGCAGGCGCGGTGCCTTGAGGTGCAGGCGGCTCAGGAACTCCCGATAGGGCGCAAGGATCGGTTCCAGCATGCGGCTGTGGGCGGCGATATCGATCGGGATAGGCTGAAAATCCACCGAACGTGCGCGCAGCGTGTTTGCCAGCGCCTCCAGCCGGTCAGCGGGGCCGGATACGGCGGTCAGGTCGGGGGCGTTGACGCTTGCGATATCCAGATCATCGCCGATCAGCTGTTCGACTTCGGCGCGGGAGAGCGAAATCGACAGCATGCCGCCCGGTTCGATTGTGTCAAACAGCTGCCCGCGCAAATGGACCAGATCGATACAATCCTCGAAGGTCATGACCCCCGCAAGACAAGCGGCTGTGTTCTCACCCATGGAATGGCCGACCATGGCCACGGGCTTCACCCCCCAGCTGATCCACAGTTGCGCCAGCGCGTATTCCACGATCATGATCAGAGGCAGTTGCACCGAAGGCTGAAGCAGCGCCGCCTCGGCGGTGTCCTTCGCACTTGGTTCCGGCAGCCACAGGGACCGGATGTCAAAATCCACCTTGTTCGCAAGATGGTCCAGCCCCCGGTCCATCCAATCGGCGAAAACCGGCTCCGTTTCGTAGAGATCGCGGGCCATTCCGGTATATTGGGCGCCGCCACCGGGGAACATGAACACGACCTCCGGATCGGCCCCGAGGTGATCATGAGTGAAAACCTGCCGGGGATTGCCGGCCTCCAACAGGTCAGCCGCCTCGGTCGCGGAATGCGCCACCACGGTCCGGCGTTTGGCAAAACCGCGGCGCCCTTCCTTCAGGGTGAAGGCAACATCGGCCAGATCCGCATCGGGATTTGCGCGCAGATAGGACACGAGGTTGCCTGTGTTTTCCTCCAGCGCCGCCTTGGTCTGCCCGGACAGGCATATGATCTGAAAGGGGAAATCACTTTCTTCCGAGGGGCGGGGTTCGGGTGCCTCTTCCAGAATGGCATGGGCATTGGTGCCGCCTACGCCGAGCGCATTGATCGCGGCGCGCCGGGGCCCCTTGTAGGAGACCCAGGGAACCAGCCGGTCATTGACCCGAAAGGGGGAGGTTTCAAAATCTATGGTCGGGTTGGGGCGCTCAAAACTCAACGAAGGTGGCAGCGACGTGTTGGCGAGCGCCAGAGCGGTCTTGACGAAACCGGCCACTCCGGCGGCCGTGTCCAGATGCCCGATATTGGTTTTCACCGATCCCAGCCGGCAATAGCCCTGCGCGTCGGTGTGATCGCGGTAGGCCTCGGTCAAGGCGGCGACCTCGATCGGGTCACCGATATAGGTGCCGGTGCCGTGGCATTCGACATAATCGATGGTATCAGCGGGGATGCCAGCCGCCGTCATGGCCTTGCGCACGGCGCCGGACTGACCGTCAACAGAGGGGGCGAGATAGCCGGCCTTGGCGGCGCCATCGTTGTTGATCGCCGACCCCTTTAGTACGGCCCAAATGTGGTCCCCGTCGGCAATTGCATCGCTGAGCCTGCGCAGCGCGACCGCCCCCGCACCTGATCCAAACACAGTGCCTTGCGCCCTATGGTCAAAAGCGTGGCAATGACCGTCCGGCGACAGGATCTCGTTTTCCTTGTAGAGATAGCCACGGCCCTGCGGCAGCTCGATGGTCACGCCCCCGGCCAGGGCCATCTCACATTCGCCATTGCGAAGCGCTTCTGCTGCGTAGTGGATGGCAACAAGCGACGTGGAACACGCGGTCTGCACGTTGACCGAGGGGCCCTTCAGGTCGAAAACATGGCTGACCCGGGTGGTGAGGAAATCCTTGTCATTGCCGGTATGGCGCAGCAGGAACATGCCGACATCGTCGACCAGATCCGGGTTCGAACAAATGTTGAAATAGAAATAGCTGCCCATGCCACAGCCGGCATAGACCCCCACCTGACCCTTCAGGCTCTCCGGTGTATGTCCGGCATCCTCCATCGCAGTCCAGGCGACTTCGAGGAACTTGCGATGTTGCGGGTCAAGAATGGCCGCTTCCTTCGGTGAGAAGCCAAAAAACTCCGCATCAAACGTGTCATAGCCGGGGAGCAGGGCAGCCGCCGGAACGTAGTTGGGCGCATTGATCAGCTCCGCAGGTTCGCCCGCCTGCAACAGGCCGTCGTGGTCCAGCACGTCGATGGATTCAATGCCATCGCGCAGGTTGGTCCAGAACTCCTGAACCGACGCCGCGCCGGGCAGGGCAACGGCCATGCCGACAACCGCGATATCCTCCGGGTTGATTGCGGGGTGGCGCGTCAACGCTGGATGTCCCATGTGCGTATTGTCCTTTGGGGTGAAAACACCGCAGCCTCTTCTACCTAGTTGAGTTCCGGCCCAAAAACAGCGAGCATCTGAATACCCTCAATACAGGGACGTCAGCCCCAGATACAGGGACCATGATGCGCGTTCACCTGTACACTGAAGTTACACGGAACAGCGCGATTATATGCAGCTTTTACGAAACATCTTGGGCAGCCAAGAGGAGCTATTGTGGCCATATTGCGGTCTGAGACCCGCATCGGCGGGCGGGTTCTGGGGGCATCTGTTCACTCCGTCGGGGCCGTCAGGCGCGCACCGGCAGAGCGGGCGTCCATTTCCTGACGCCCGTTGAACAGCGATGGCCGTTGGCAAAACAGATCCGGATACAACAATCGTTCAGCATAGCCGAGGATGGCGCCGGCGCACATCCAGGTGACAGGGACCAGAGTATCATTCAGCAGCATGTCGATCATGGTCGCCCCAAGCATCAGGGCAATACAGGAGATATAGGGCGAGATATCACGTTTGGGGGCTTTGCGGGTCGCGCCGAACAGCAGCGCCAGCGATCCGGCCAGAATGCTCATCTCGGCCAGATACCCAAGCCAGCCAAAGGTTCCGAAGGCAATGATCCAATGGCCATCCGGGATTGACAGGATGCGGCCGGTTTCAGCGTCATGTATCAGGTTTCGCCCCCATCCTCCCCATCCGAACACTGGCTTTTCAGCCGCGCGCTCCAGCAGAACTTTTTCGTTGTCAAAGCGATATCCCAGTGATTGGGCGCGCTCGGGGCTGAAGTGCTCGACCTGAGCGACGATCGCCTCCACCGGGATCACACCTGTGTTGCGCAGCATCGGATAGATGCAGCCAATGATGGCGATAATCAGGGCAAGCTTTATCTGCGATCTGAATGAGGCCAGTGCCACCACAGGCGTAAAGATCAACCCATAGGAGAGGGACGCCAGACTTTTGCAGAGGAACAGCACGCAAAATAGGAAGAAGGCGGCAATGATGTATCGCATCTTGTTCCGGTCGTCTGCGGCGCGGGCAAGTGCGGTTGCGGCCAGCACGGCGCACAGCATGAACAGGGCCAACCACAATGCATGCGGCAAAAACACGATTGGACGAAAGCCGCCGCTGCGCATCATCTGCGCAAAGTCATGCTGAAAGAAGCCATAGATCCAGACGTTCGTCTGCGGGCTGAACCGGATTTCGATCAGGGACGGGACGGCGTAGATGACCCCTGCAATGCAGAAGGCCAGCAGCAGATCGCGGTGAGCGGTCGGCGACGAAAGATATCTGCGTGCGATGAAGAACGGGATGAGAACAATCACCTGGCCGATCACCACGGACCCCAGATCCCGCCAGCGCAATCCGGGTAGCTGATCGTTGAAAAAGATGATCGGGCTGGAATGCGGTATCGATTGGAACACGATGGCGTCCGTATTGGTCAACACCGTCGGCAAAGCGCAGAGCACGAACAGCACCACAACCACGCGCATGAAGCCGTGCCGAGGCAAAAAGGGAACCGGTGCTTTGGCCACAAAGAGGCAGCCGGCAAGGGCAGTGAGCGAGCTGATCGAAAACTTGTCGAGGTCGGGCACGAGCGGCAGGTCGAAGGAGGCAATCGGAGGCAGCAAAAGATAGCCGCCGATCAGACACAGCAGGATCGCCCGCTGTAGCGGCAACCTTTGAAAAAAGACCAAAGCCGCAACAGGCCATGCCAGCAGCATCATATACGCAATCGCGTTTGGCACGTATTCCCGCCCTATTTCGACCCAAATCCCGTTCTACTGCTATACGTAAGAACTGCCACGACGTTCTCTGAGCTTAGTAAGAGACTTGCAGCCCTGCATCAAAGAGATTCGAATCGATATGTATTTTTTGTTCAACACTCAACGTCTTGTCGTGAACGTGACGGATCTGTGCATGTTGAAGACAAAAATTGCCCATAGGTTCCGCGAGGGTGAGGGCTTTGCTTTGGCGACCTTGAATCTGGACCATCTTGTCAAATTATCGAAAGACGAGGCCTTTCTGTCCGCCTATCTGGATCAGGATATGGTGGTGGCCGACGGTCGCCCGATTGTCTGGTTGTCGCGACTTGCCAAACGTCCGGTGGCACTGATGCCCGGTTCTGATCTGGTGACGCCACTCAGCAAAATGGCCGCGCAGGCAGAGGTGAATGTGGCCTTGGTGGGCTCGGTCGAACCGGTTCTCAATCGCGCGGGCGCGGCGCTGATGCATTGGGTGCCGGGGCTGAATATCACTTATATCAAAGCACCGAGCCAGAACTTTGACCCCACTGGCGAGGAGGCTCAAAAAATCCTGTGCGAGATGGCGGATCAGGATATCGGTTTGTGTTTTGTGGCGCTGGGTGCCCCCAAACAAGAGCGTTTCGCGCAATTGGGACGACAATTGGCCCCACATGTCGGGTTCGCCTCGATCGGGGCAGGACTGGATTTCGTGGCCGGCCACCAGAACCGGGCGCCGCTCTGGGTGAGACATCTGGCCATGGAGTGGCTTTGGCGCATGTTGGGAAGCCCGATGCGCTTGGCGCCGCGATATGCGCGGTGTTTCGCGGTCCTGCCCGGTCAGGTTCTAAGAGCGTTTCGACTTCGGGCAACGCCGCGCCTGCCTCTTGATCCTGTTCAGGACAAGACCTGAACTATCGGTACTCCATCACCCCCCGGCTCCGGCGCAACAGGCGGTTGATGTGAAATTCGACGATGCCCTGCGTCTCGGCAAACTTCCCGACGATTGAAAACCAGGCCTGTATCGCCCCGTCGCGCCGCGCGAGGCGCAGGAACTGTATTGGGTAGGCCAGAGCCGCCACTCCCATGGACATCGGGCTGAAAAACGCCAGCCCAATGATCACCACAGGCAGCACCAGTCCCCAAAGAAGGGCCCGGCGCGTCTGCGCGACCCAATGCCGTTCTGGGGGGGCGCCGTGGAGGAATGCGCCTTCGGCAAAAGCGTGGCCGGCCCGGCGCGTGCGTTTCCACCACTGCAAAAATCGCGTCATCTGCGCGTCGTGCAGGGTCATATCCGCATCGAGCCGCCAGATGATCCAGCCGGCCTGACGCAGGCGCAGGCAGAGTTCTGGTTCTTCCCCCGCGATCAACGTGTCGCGATAGCCGCCGACGGCCTCCACCGCATTGCGCCGCATCAGCGCATCGCCGCCGCAGGCCAGCGCCTCGCCCACCGGCGTGTTCCATTCCCTGTCGCAGAGCTGATTATACACACTGGCGTCGGGGTATTGCTCTGACCGTCGTCCGCATACCACGGCGACCTTCGGGCGGGCCGCGAGAAAGGCCGCCGCGCGCGGCACCCAACCCGCATCGAGAATGCAGTCTCCATCGATGAACTGTATCAGCGGATCCTGGTCCGGCGGCGCTGTGTCGCGGATATAGGCAAGACCTGCATTGCGCGCCCGTGCGGCGGTGAAGGGCTGCGACATGTCCAGCGCGACGACCTCGGCCCCGCGGTTTTGTGCCGCCTCAACCGACCCATCTGTAGAGCCGCTGTCGACATAGATGATCCGTCTCACCTGACTGGCGAGATTGTCGAGGCAGGCCATCAGTCGGGTCCCCTCATTCCGGCCGATCACGACCGCATCGACGGGAGAGGGCACCGGAGGGGCAGGGGCATCTGTCATGGTTCACGCGATCTTTGGGATATTCGCAATCTTGTAGAGTGGTGGCGAGAAGTAAACGGGCCCGCCTGTCAGTAGTCCCGTTTATAGAAGATCCCCACCCCGGTGGTGCCCACACTGTCGGCAGAGCCGGTCACCGTCAGCGATTTCGACAAGTCTAGGTTGATGGTCACCTCGCTGTCGCCCTCGGGGGTGATGTTGAGGTCTGTGTAGATGTTGTCGGCGAGATAGCCGCCAAGGCCAAGGTTTCCGTTCCCCAGGTCGATGTTGTTCGCGCCCGTCGCCTCGCGCAGCGCTTTTTGTGCGCCGCCGCCGCGACCGCTGAGGGTGAGGGCAGATCCTGCCAGACGCGCCAGCGCCAGGGGGGAAAGATCCTGAATGTTGTCTCCAAAGAGAAGCAGCGCAAGCGCCTCCTCGCTGGGTCGTGCCGGGTCTGAGGTGACTTCGATCGTCGGGCTGTCCACCCGGCCCGAGATCTCCAGCGTGGCTGTGCCCTGTTCGGTGTTGGCGGTGGAGCTGAACTGGAGATTGGGCCGCAGATCGCCAAGCAATGTGACACGCCCTTCGTCCAGAGTGAGGCGTCGGCCCAGGATGTCGAATGTCCCGCGCACGAGGCCGATTTGTCCCGAGGGGGCCGGGTTTGATGCGGTGCCGCGCACCGTGATGGCCCCGCCGAGTTCCGCGTTCAATCCGCGGCCCCGTGCGAAAATGCGGTTGGGCGCGCTGATCAGCACATCCAGCGCGATATCGCTATTGCTGCTGTTGCCACCCGTGCTGGTCTCGACGAGGCCTGCGCGGATGCGCGTGGCGGTCTGGGCCGCGTTTTGTCCGGAATGGTGGATCGGGGGAATAGGCGCAGCCGAGACGGCGCCGCCGGCCGTATTGAGGTTGAAATTGGTCTCTCCCACATCAATGCGCCCGCTGAGCCTGCTGTTCCCGGCCAGTGGACCGGCAAGGCGCAGTTCGCCGCTCAGCGATGTGTCATATGACAGGTTGTCCGTCAGGACGACATCGACCAGCCCGATCTGTATGGTGCCATTATATGGCGCCTCCAGTGCCACCGGGCCGCTGACCTCAATACGGCCACCGTCGCGGGGGCGGGCGCTGAGGTCCAGGAGCGCAGAGCCATTGCTGAGCGCGATATGGGTCACGATATCGTCGATCGACTGTGCCGCCTGCGGCAGGACCAGCTGCGCATCCGACGTGGTGATGGTGCCGCTGACCGACTGCAACGCCGCCGGGCCGCGCAGCGCAAGGTCAAAACTGGCCAGCCCTTTCAAAAGGTTCGGTTTCAGGAACGCGTTTGCCCCTTCGAGCCGCAGGGCCCCTCTGGCGGTGATATCGGCAAGGGATGTGCCTTCATCCCAGGTGCCGGAAATCCGCGAGTCTATGCCGAGCGGGCCGTCTGCGGTCGTGTCCAGCGTCCAGAGGCCATTGGCGCGGCTGGCTTGACCCTTGGCGCTCAGGACACCATCGAGCCCCGGGACGATCTGCTGCAGCTGCTGCACGAGCGCATCAAACGTCACCTTGGCGGCCCCGTCTGCCTCGTTGAAGCTGCCGGTGATGTTCGCCGAGGTCCCGGCCGGGCCGGTCACGCTGCCGCCTGCGGTCCATGCGCCGCTGCGCCGGGTGGCGGCGATGTCCGCCGATGCCGTACCGCCGAGCGTTTGGGTGAAGGCGCGCACATCGCCGACATTCGCCGTCAGATCCAGATCCACATCGCCTGATGCTTCGGCGAAAGAGCCGTCGAACCGCGCGCTGCTGTCGCCCGGGCCGGTCAGCCTGCCCTCACCCTGCCAGGATCCGTCTGTGCGTGTCGCGGAGAGGGTTGTGGTGGCCTGACCCGACAGGTCGGGAACAAAGTGATCAAGGTGCGCAATGAGCGCGGAGAGGGAGAGTTCAACGTTGCTCGTGGCCTCGCTGTAGCCGCCGGTGACGCGCGCCGTCGCCCCGCCGGCGGCCGTCACGTCAGCCTGGCCGGACCAGTCGCCACCCCGCCGGGTGGCTATGCCCTTGGCGGTCAAAGGGGCCCCTTCCAGCTGCGCCACCAGAGCTTCGGGACTGCCGACAAAGGCCTCAAAGCCGAACTCGGCCTCGCCTGCGAGGGTCAGACCGCCATCGAGATCCATCGCAATCTCGCTTGGCCCCCGCAATTTGACGGTGCCGTCCAACCGGTCGCCGCTGCGGTCAAATTCTGCCGTCAGCCGCGCAGGTCCGGAGAGGTTTGGAAGGAAACGATCCACCCGGTCCAGTTGCGCATCCAGCCGCAGGATCCCCTCGCCACTGTTCAGCGTGCCATGGCCGGTCGCGCTGACTTCGGCCGCGTCCAGGTCGAATTTGTCTATCCGCAGGCCAGAGGTGTCCCGGGCGGCCACCAGCGCCAGGCGGCTTTCTCCGGCCAGCAGGGGGGTGAGCTGTTCAATCCCGGCCCCAAGATCCTGGCCCGTCAGCGACAGATCGACACCAAAGGCACCGCTCAGCGGTTGGATATGTCCTGTCACCTCGGCCTGGGCCGCACCGGACAGTGTTTGCCCCGCGAGGTCAGAGAACCGGTCAAGCTGTTCGGCAACCAGGGTCAGATCAGCGGCGATTTTCAGATCGTTTTCGACACCGGCAAAGCGGATTTCGCCCCGCGCCCCATAGCCGGCACCCTGAACATCGAGGTCCCTGAGCCTGAAATCTGCGCCCTCGTCGGTGGTGAGGCGCGTGCTCAGGGTGAGTTCCGTCCCCAGCGCTGTGGACAGCGCAGGATCGGACAGCACCAGCCCGCCGAGCTGCGCGTCAAGCGCACCGTCAACCGCGAAGCCCACACTCTGGTCGAGGCGACCGGCTGCGTTTATCACCGCACGGTCGAGCGTAACGTCAGGGGTGCGTAGCTGGTCTATCGCGCCGTTGATATTCCATTCGGTCCCCTCGGTCTTTTGCAATGTCAATGTGATGGCCGCGACCGTGGTATCCGCGCCCGGAACGGGCAGGATGACGGCGCTCTGGCCCTCTGGCGGAGCGATTTCTGCCGTCAGGTTGGCGGTGTCCAGAACGTTTCCATTCAGCGTCAGCGCCCCGTCAAGACGCAGAGCCCGGGTGTCGACTGCCAGTGTCTCCACCTCCAGCCCACCGCCGGCCAGGGTGCGCCCGTTCAATGTCGCCCGAATGCCCGGGCCGAAAAAGGGGCGGAAATCCGGGCGGAGCAGCGGGTCAATATTGCCGCCAAGATCAGCGGCGAAAGCGATCCCCGCCGGGGCGCCATCCGCGATATCACCGACCCCCTCAAGCGCGACGGTGCCGCTGATCCGGTCGCTGCCATCGGTCGCAAAGCCGATCTTGGCGACAAAATCGGAAAGCGGGCCATCACCCGTGATTGCAAGGCTGAGATCCGGGCGGCCGGGCAGATCCAGTGCCGAGGACACAAGCCCGCCCGCGGCTTCATTCAGCACGACATCCAGCCCCAGATGTTGCGATGCGTTGGCAAAGGAAATCTCAAGTGTCAGCACATCGCCCGCACGGTCCAGCCGGACCACACGCAGGTCGGTCTCCAGCGCGCCATCGGCCAGCGACATGGCCCCCGCGACCGAGAGCGTTGCCTGCTGACCGGTCAATCGCTCGCCGAGGATGATCTCGCCGACAGAGAGGTCAGCGATTTCCAGTGACACGGGCAATTCAGGCAGCGCGAAGGGGGTCGCTTCCGGGGTTGGCAGGTCGGGATCGGTCGGCACCGGTTTGGGGCTGCGCTCTATGGTGATCCGTTCGGCCGCCAGCCGGTTCACCGAGAAACGCCCGCGGACCAGCGCCAGGCGGTTCCAGTCCAGTTCGGCCCCCTCCACCGTCAGCCAGACTCCATCCTCATCGGAGACGGTCAGGCGGGCAATTCTGGCCTGCGAGGAAAACGCGCCTTCCAGACCCTGAACGCTGATCTGGCGGCTCTCGTCCGACAGGGTGTCCTCAAGGAAGGACACCAGCAAGCCCCCCGTTTCGGATGCATCTGGCTGTGCGAGAGCGGACTGAGCCATATCGGACTGGGCGAGGGTGGCGCGCGGGAGCAGGATGGCCGCTGCTGCGAGGCAGAGAAACAAGCGGAGGAGACGTCCGAGGGTGCGGGGTGAATAGGTCAAAATGCCTGTCCTATACCGATGTAAAACTGCAGCCCATCTTCGTCATCGCCGGAAACGGGCAGGGCAACGTCAAACCGGATCGGGCCTATTCCGGTCACGTCATAGCGAAGGCCGATCCCGGCCCCCGCATGATAGTCGCTGTCACCGCTGACAAAACTGCTCTCATCGACAAAGCCCACATCGTAGAAGCCGACCAGCGAAATGGCATCGGTAATCCGACCGCGAATTTCCCCTGACAGCGCAAGGTATCCGCGTCCGCCCGCAGATTGTCCCCCCACATCGATGCCGAGGGACTGAAATTCCTGACCGCGCACGGACCCGGCGCCACCGGAGAAATACAGCAATGTAGGCGAGACGTCGCGGCTATTCGGGCCAATCACAGAGCCGAGCTGCAGGCGTCCGGCCAGGACGATGCGCCCGGTGTCGCCGAGCGACTTGTACCCTCTGGCATCGATATTCACCTGCAGGCCGGCGTCGCGGCCATCGAGGCCGACGAATGGTACGATTTCCCCGTCCAGATAGTAGCCCCCGGTCGGGTCGGTCTTGTTGTCGCGCTTGTCCTTTTCGGCGCGCAGCCGCCCGGACAGATATTTGAACTCGCGATCGGCACCATAGGCGTCATCGGCCTTGATCAGACGCAGGCCAAGGGCGCCTTCGACAAAAGTGGTCTCGGACACGGTGCGCCGCACGCCGATTTCACCGGTCAGGCTGGTGGCGGTGTAATGTTCCTCTTTCAGCTGCTCAAGGGCGCCAAGGTAAAACAGGGTTTCGCCCGTGCCCAGGGCCGCAGGCTGGTCGAGCCGCGCCGAAACGCTGCCGTCCAGATCACTGCTGCCCAATCCACTCAGAGAGAGGTCGATTTTCAACCGTTCGGCCGCACCAAAGAGATTTCGGTGCATCCAGCTGGAGCTGATTTCCACGGCCTCAGAGGTGGAGAACTCGATGCCAAACGTGAAACGGCGCTTGGGCAAGTCCTCGACCTCGGCGACAAAATCCAGCGTGCCATCGGGGTTGGGCGTTTCCGCCTGCCGCAGGGTGACGCTGGAAAAAGCGCCGGTGCGGCGCAGGCGGGTGGCCGATTTCGATACCAGATCCGGATGATAGACCTTGCCGCTTTCAAATCCGGCGATCCGTCTGATGGCGTCCTGACGGACATCGGAGTCGCCTTTGATCTGCATCTTGCCAAGCCGCAGACGAGGGCCGGGGGCGATGTGCAATGCCGCATCGAGCCGCTGTTTCACAGCATTGGCCGTGATGTCCTGTGCGGCCAGCTCCACCTTGGGATGTCCGGCCCTGTCCCAGGCGGTCAGTGCAGCCGTTGCCGCAGCCTGTATCGTGCCCGTGCTGGCGGGTTGCCCCGGCTTGAAGTCCGCCGGGAGGGCCGCAGGCTCGCTTTGGGGCAGCGGGCTGACTTCGGCCTGACCAAAGGTGAACGCAGGCCCGGGATCGACCGTGATCGCAACGGCGTTGATCTGACGTGGCGGTGTCAGCAGGTCTATCTCGGCGGCTTCCCTTCCATCGATGCGGATATTGACCACGGGCGCAAAATACCCGCCATCGTAGAGGACCTGAACCAGCGTGCGGTAGTCCGACAGGGCTGCGGCGAGGACTTCCTGCACCTCGGCGGTTTGCCCCATCCCCAGCGCCGCACTGGCCCCTTCAAGGTTTGTGGTCAGCTCCGGAGAAGCCTTTGGCGCGGTCAGGGTCGTCTCAAGAGCCTGCGCGGCGGGAAACCCACAGAGCAAACCTGTCGCCAGCGCCGCCACGACGGCAAAGGAACGAACCCGATGCAGGGATGTGCATGTGATCGGGCGCGCGATCGGTCGCAGGGGGGGAAGGCTGGTCATTGTTGCTCCGGCAGCGAGTAATCGTATTGAGCGTTGAAAAAGGCAAACACATCCCCGAAACGCAAGCATGACGCTACACATTTGGCTGGGGGGAGAAAACCGTCTTGGGCCTTTGCTGTGCATTCCGGTTGAATTGCGTCGCCAAGGCGGCGAGATGTCGCCGACTAGCGCGGCCGCGACATCTCCCTCGCGACATCCAGCATACGGGCGGAAAATCCCCATTCATTGTCGTACCAGCCGAAAATGCGCAATTGCTGGCCTTCGATCATGCGGGTCTCCGGAGCGGCAATCACCAGCGATTCCGGTCGTCCCCGCAAATCTGAGGACACGAGCGGCTGTTCGGTCCAGCCGAGCACGGGGGAGGCCAGAGCGGCGGACCGGAGGGCGTTCATCACTTCCGTTTCGTCCCGGACGCCGCCGAGCCGAACCACCAGATCCACCGCCGAGACACTGGCCGTGGGCACCCGCACGGCTGCGCCGGAGATGCGTCCCGCCAGATGCGGCAAGACCACATCGATGAGATGCATGGCGGAGGTTGTTGTTGGCACCATCGACTGGGCGCCGCCGCGAGACCGGGCGAAATCGCCCCTTGGCGCATCCACCATCGGCTGCGAATTGGTATAGCAATGGATCGTGGTCATATGGCCGGTCTCTATCCCCGCCACCTGATCGACCAGCTGCACGAGCGCGGCAACCGCGTTGGTGGTGCAAGAGCCGTTTGAGACGATTTTCGCGCCTGCAATATCGCCGGTGTTGACGCCATAGACCACCGTGGCCTCTGCCGCTGGTGAGGGGCCGGAAATCAGCACCTTTGCCGCGCCGGCGCTCAACCCCCGCTCCGCCAGATCGGTGGAGCGCGCGATGCCTGTGCACTCCAGCAGCACATCGACACCCGACAGATCCAGTGCGGTCACATTGGCCTGTTGATGCAGGGGGATACGGTGCGTGCCCACGCAGAGCGCGCCTGCGTCCAAAGCGACCGTACCGGGGTAGGGGCCAAAGGTGCTGTCATACTGGAAAAGATAGGCGCACATCTGTGGATCTGCGATGTCATTGATGCAGGCGACGTCAATCCCCGAGCCACCGGGGGCGCTCAGGATCTGCCGCAAAATCGTACGGCCGATGCGGCCGAATCCGTTGATCGCTATCTTCATGTGCAAAGCTATGGCAGGGCGGCTGCGCGCCGGCAATCCACCCGCACAATTCTTGGGCGGCCTTGATACAATTGCCGCCAACGCAGCTTTTGCACCATTTGCGACTCTTTTGGCGCGAATTCCGTCTTGCACCGTTTCGGGGGCGCTGGTAGCTTCCGGCTCAGCACATGGGAGAACCGAGAGTGGCGCAGTGCAGCCGCCGCCGGTGCCGAAGGAGCAACCGCCCCGGAAACTCTCAGGCCACAGGGACCGTGTGCTGGTAACGACTCTGGAGAGAGCCCGGTTCCGCCGGGACGCCGAAGGGATAACGATCTCAGGCGCAAGGGACAGAGGGGGCATCAAAGCGTGCAGGCTTGGTCTGCGCAAAATCTTGGATGCCGGATGCCGATCGCTGTGTTGACATGTTGTGACTTGACCGCACCGGCTGCAAACGCAGAAAGCAGGCCGATATGTCGGATCTGAAGATCACCCCCCTGACTGAATTGCACCGGGGGCTTGGGGCAAAGATGGTGCCCTTTGCCGGTTACTTGATGCCCGTCCAATATCCGATGGGGATCATGAAAGAGCACCTCCACACCCGTCAAAAAGCAGGGCTGTTCGACGTCAGCCACATGGGACAGGTGATCCTGCGGGGCGACAGTTACAGCGCGGTGGCAGAGGCCTTTGAGCGTCTGATCCCGATGGATGTCCTGGGCTTGCCGGAGGGGCGACAGCGCTATGGGGTGTTCACCAATGATGCGGGTGGCATTGAGGATGACCTGATGTTCGCGAACCGGGGCGATCATCTTTTTGTTGTTGTGAACGCCGCCTGCAAGGACGCTGACATTGCCCGGATCAAGGCGGCACTGGAACCGGCGATCACGGTTGAACAGGTGGTCGATCGCGCCCTGATCGCGCTGCAGGGGCCGCGGGCAGAAGCCGCCCTGGAGGCCCTGGTGCCCGGCGTCGCGGCCATGCGTTTCATGGATGTCGCGACGTTTTCATACAATGGCGCAGAACTCTGGATCTCGCGGTCGGGCTACACGGGGGAAGACGGATATGAGATTTCCATTCCCGAGGCGGTGACCGCATCCTTTGCCTCCGCGCTATTGGAGCATCCCGAGGTGGAACCGATTGGCCTCGGGGCCAGGGATTCGCTGCGGCTGGAGGGCGGTCTCTGCCTTTATGGGCACGATATCGACGCGGACACCCGCCCGCTGGAAGCGGCGCTGGGCTGGGCCATCCAGAAGGTGCGTCGACCGGGCGGCGCGCGCGAAGGTGGTTTTCCGGGGGCGGCCAAGGTCTTTGCTGATCTGAATGGCGCGGCGCCCCGCAAACGTGTCGGCCTGCGCCCCGATGGCCGGGCACCGATGCGCGAAGGTGTTGAATTATTCGCCTCCGCCGAGGGCGGCGCGCCAATCGGGCGGATCACCTCTGGCGGTTTCGGTCCCACGGTCGGTGGCCCGGTCGCCATGGGCTACGTCAACCGCGACTATGCCACCCCCTACACCCAAATTTTCGGCGAGCTGCGCGGCAAGCGCATGCCCGTCACGATTGCAACGCTGCCTTTTGTGGCGGCCAACTTCAAACGCTGACCGTCGTCACCGATTTGGTCCAACACAGGAAAATACCCCATGAAATATACCGAAGAACACGAATGGCTGCTGGTTGACGGCGATATTGTGACCGTTGGCATCACGGCCCATGCCGCCGAACAACTCGGCGATGTGGTCTTTGTCGAGCTGCCTGAGGTGGGCGGCGAGGTCACCAAAGACGACGAGATTGTCGTGATCGAATCCGTGAAGGCGGCTTCCGACATTCTGGCGCCGCTCGATGGCGAGGTGGTCGAGGTCAACGACGCCATTGTCGATGAACCCTCCAAGGTCAACGACGATCCGGAGGGCGAGGCGTGGTTCTTCAAGCTCAAGGTCGCCGACATGTCCCCGATGGACGACTACATGGATGAAGCGGGTTACAAGAGCTTTATCGGTTGACGTATCGGGCCCGTCAGCTGTTGAGGGCGGGCCTCGCGTTTGCGAGCGAGACCGGACCGGGCGCGCCCGGACCCATTGTTGTGTCTCGATTATCCCAAGTCCGACAGACCTGAAGGAGGCAAAAGATGCCCTTCGAACCAACAGATTACCTGCCCTACGACTTTGCCAATCGTCGCCACATAGGACCCTCGCCGCAAGAAATGGCCGATATGCTGCAGGTTGTGGGGGCTGCGGATCTTGATGCGTTGATTGACGACACCGTGCCGCAATCGATCCGCCAGGCAGAGCCGCTCGATTTCGGTCGCCCCATGTCCGAGCGCGAGCTGCTCTTCCACATGCGCGAAGTCGCCCAAAAGAACAAGGTCATGACCTCGCTGATCGGGCAGGGATACCATGGTACGGTGACGCCGCCGGCAATCCAGCGCAACATCCTCGAAAACCCGGCGTGGTACACCGCCTATACGCCCTACCAGCCAGAGATATCTCAGGGGCGGCTGGAAGCCCTGCTGAACTTTCAGACCATGATTTCTGATCTGACCGGGCTGGAGGTTGCAAATGCGTCGTTGCTGGACGAGGCCACAGCCTGCGCCGAGGCGATGACGATGGCGCAGCGCGTGTCCAAATCAAAGGCGAAGGCGTTTTTTGTCGACCGGGATTGTCATCCGCAAAACATTGCGGTGGTGAAGACCCGCGCCGCGCCGCTGGGGATCGAGGTGATCGTCGGCAACCCGGACAAGTTGGATCCCGAGAGCGTTTTTGGCGCGCTCTTCCAATATCCGGGCACCTATGGTCACGTGCGGGACTTTACGCCGGAAATCGAAGCGTTGCATGCGCACAAAGCCATTGCCGTGGTGGCCGCGGACCCGTTGGCGCTGACTTTGCTGAAAGAGCCGGGGGAGATGGGCGCGGATATCGCTGTCGGCTCGACCCAGCGCTTTGGGGTTCCGGTCGGGGCAGGCGGGCCACATGCAGCCTATATGGCGACGCGCGATGCCTACAAACGCGCGATGCCCGGGCGGATCGTCGGCGTATCCATCGACAGCCACGGCAACAAGGCCTACCGGTTGTCGCTGCAGACCCGCGAACAGCATATTCGCCGCGAAAAAGCGACATCGAATGTGTGTACGGCGCAGGCGTTGCTGGCGGTCATGGCCTCCATGTATGCGGTTTTCCACGGACCAAAAGGGCTGCAGGCGATTGCGCAGCGCATCCACCGCAAGGCCGTGCGTCTGGCGACCGGTCTGGAGGAGGCCGGTTTCAAAGTCGACCCACAGGCGTTTTTCGACACGATCACCGTCGATGTCGGCCCGCTGCAGGCGGCGGTGATGAAATCTGCCGTCGATGAGGGAATCAACCTCCGCCGCGTGGGCGAAACGCGCGTCGGGATTTCGGTTGATGAGACCACCCGCCCCGAGACCATCGAAGCGGTCTGGCGCGCCTTTGGCATTCGCCGTCTCGACGATGATTTCTCTCCGCATTACCGGGTGCCGGACCGGATGCAGCGAACGACTGACTACCTGCGGCACCCGATTTTCCACATGAACCGCGCCGAAACCGAGATGATGCGCTACATGCGGCGTCTTGCGGACCGCGATCTGGCTCTGGATCGTGCGATGATCCCGCTCGGGTCCTGTACGATGAAACTGAATGCCGCCGCTGAAATGATGCCGCTCAGCTGGCCTGAGTTCTCAACGATCCATCCATTTGCGCCGGCGGATCAACAGGCGGGCTATGCCGAGATGGTCTCGGATCTGTCTGCAAAGCTCTGCACCATCACCGGCTATGACGCGATTTCCATGCAGCCGAATTCAGGCGCCCAGGGCGAATATGCGGGGCTGCTGACCATCGCTGCCTATCACCGCGCGCAGGGGGAGGGGCATCGGAACATCTGTCTCATACCGATGTCGGCGCATGGTACCAACCCGGCGTCTGCTCAGATGGTCGGGTGGAAAGTGGTGCCGGTGAAATCCGACGACAAGGGCGATATCGACCTTGCGGATTTCCGCGAGAAGGCCGCCAAACATGGCCCGCAGCTTGCCGGATGCATGATCACCTACCCTTCGACCCATGGGGTGTTTGAGGAAACCGTTCATGAAGTCTGCCGGATTACCCATGAGTTCGGTGGCCAGGTCTACATTGACGGGGCCAATATGAACGCGATGGTCGGCTTGAGCCGTCCCGGGGATCTGGGCGGGGATGTGAGCCATCTCAACCTTCACAAGACCTTTGCCATTCCCCATGGCGGCGGCGGCCCGGGCATGGGGCCGATCGGTGTCAAAGCCCATCTTGTTGCGCATCTGCCGGGGCACCCGGAAACGGGTGGTGCCGAGGGCCCCGTGTCGGCCGCGCCGCTGGGTTCGGCGTCGATCCTGACGATTTCCTGGGCCTATTGCCTGATGATGGGCGGGGCGGGGCTGACGCAGGCCACCAAGGTGGCAATCCTGAATGCCAATTACATCGCCAAGCGGCTCGAGGGGGCGTTCGATGTTCTGTACAAGGGGCCGACGGGGCGGGTGGCGCATGAGTGTATTCTGGATACGCGCCCCTTTGCCGACAGCGCCGATGTGAGTGTCGATGACGTTGCCAAGCGGTTGATGGATAGTGGTTTTCATGCGCCGACAATGTCTTGGCCGGTCGCCGGGACGTTGATGGTTGAGCCGACGGAGTCAGAAACCAAAGCGGAGCTGGACCGGTTCATCGAGGCGATGTTGTCGATCCGGTCCGAGATCAAATCCATTGAGACAGGTGCGATGGAGCGCGCGAATAATCCCCTGAAGAACGCGCCGCACACGATGGAGGATCTGGTGAAAGACTGGGACCGCCCCTACACGCGGGAGCAGGGGTGTTTCCCACCGGGCGCGTTTCGGGTCGATAAATACTGGCCACCGGTTAATCGCGTCGACAACGTCTATGGCGACCGTCATCTGATCTGTACCTGTCCGCCGATGGAAGACTACGCGGAAGCGGCAGAATAAGCGGTCCGACACGGCCGCGCCCCATGCGGGGCGCGACAGATATGGCAGGGGTCTCCCTTGGTGGAGACCCCTGCCGCTGTGGTGCAAGCGTGATGGCCGTTGCCTGCGGGTGGGCCCGGGCTATGTCGTGACATGTCCACAGCAGGGAGGGAGTGCCATGAGCAAGAAACCAGAGCCGCAGCGGAGAACGGCCAAGGATTTCGATCCGCGTATCCTCGAGATCTTTGACGGCTATGTGCATGGCAAAATTTCCAAGCGCGAGTTCATGACCCAGGCGGGCCGCTATGCGGCGGCGGGGGTGACCGGGGCGATGTTGCTCGATCAGTTGAAGCCGGATTATGCGCTGGCCCAGCAGGTCGCACCGGATGATGCGAGCATAGAAACCGCGATTGTCCAATATGATAGCCCGGACGGGCACGGGAGCATCACGGGGCTGATGGCACGGCCTGCGGGGGCCACCGGCCCATTGCCGGCGGTTCTGGTGGTTCATGAAAACCGAGGCCTCAACCCCTATATCGAGGATGTGGTCCGGCGTGCTGCAAAGGCAGGTTACCTGGCCTTGGGTCCCGACGGGTTGACGCCGCTTGGCGGGTACCCCGGCACCGATGAGGAGGGGCGCGAGATGCAGCGGAGGCTTGATCCGGTCAAGTTGATGAACGATTTCTTCGCCGCCTTTGAATACCTGCGCGACCATCCGGACTCTAGCGGCAAGGTCGGGGCGGTCGGTTTCTGTTATGGCGGTGGCGTCTGCAATGCTTTGGCGGTGGCTTACCCGGAGCTTGGTGCCGCGGTGCCATTTTATGGCCGCCAACCAGAGGCCGACGATGTTACGGCGATCCGCGCCCCCTTGATGATCCACTACGCTGGTCTGGACGAGCGGATCAATGCGGGGTGGCCTGCGTATTCAGAGGCGCTGCGGGCCAATCAAAAGGCGTTCTCGGTTCACTTCTACCCCGAGGTGAACCACGGCTTCCACAATGACACAACTCCCCGCTATGACGAAACCGCAGCTGCGCTCGCCTGGTCGCGCACATTGGATTTCTTCGGCCGTCATCTCGGCTAAGGCCATGGGCGCGACCGTCGGGCACGCCCCGTGGATCCGGCGCGTTTCAGTACCCGCGCGCGCGGTCGACCTCGTGCAGGAGGGCCGTGCCTTCGCTGAGACGGCGCAAATTCTCGACCACATCTCCGAGCGCATCGCCAAGGTGCCAGCCCGACACATGGGGCGTTATGGTCACGCAGGGGTGTTTCCACAGCGGGTTGGTCTGGGGCAGGGGTTCCTTGCGCAGCACGTCAAGAACCGCATGGCCCGGGCGGCGCTGATACAGGGCGGAAACCAGGGCATCTTCGTCAATCAGATCGCCGCGCCCGGCGTTGATGAGGGTCGCGCCCTCTTTCATCGCGGCCAGCCGTTCGCCATTCAGCAAATCGCGGGTGTCTGCCGTCGATGGCAGGATGGCGCAGACATAGTCGCAGGAGGACAGCAGACCGGTGAGGCCATGCTCTCCGGTCAGGCAGGTCACGCCGTCGAGGGCCTTTTGTGAGCGGCTCCAGCCGAAGGTGTCGAACCCCATGTCGCGCATGAGCTTGGCGGTGAGGCCACCGATATGGCCAAGCCCGAGGATCCCGACGGCAATATCTTCGGGGCGGCGTGGCGCAACGGGATCCCAGATCGCACGCGCCTGGGCGGCATCATGATATTTCATGTTGCGGGTCCCGCGCAAAACATAGGCAAGACAATACTGTGCAATCTCGCGCGCGGGCTCCTGCGGTTTCAGCCGGGCGACCCGCACATGCGGTGCAAGCGCGGCGTGGCCGACAATGGTTTCCACCCCGGCCCCGAGTTTTTGCACCAGTTGCAGATTGGGCAGTCGCGACGGCAGGTCAGATTTCAGCGTGGATACCGCCATCATCGTGACGTCGGTCAGATCACCGGGGTCTTTGGCCGTGCGGATGTCCGCCGCCGGGTCCAGCTTTTGCAGCTCTGCGGCCAATTCTTCTTCGCTGTACCAGCCGCCATGTCCGATCTCGATCAGCAATGCCATCTTCTGCTCCGTTTTCTTCGGGTGTTACGTGTCGTCACTGTGCTGGACATCGCGCGCGTTGCCAAGCCATGCTGCGCCGCGAAAGAGGAGGACGGGCATGGATATGAATTTGGGGCTGAGGCCGGAGGTGCGCAGGCTGCTTGACAGGGTGGCCGCGATGGTTCGGGACGAAATTATGCCAGTGGAGGAGGAGTATCATGGCGAAATCGGCAAGGGTGACCGATGGGCCTATACGCCCCGGCAGGCCGAAATTCTCGAGGGTTTGAAGGCGCGGGCCCGCTCGGAGGGGCTGTGGAACTTCTGGTTGACGGACTCGGAACGCGGGATTGGTCTGAGCACCGTTGAATACGCCTGCTTCGCCGAAGAAATGGGCAAAACGCCGCTGGGGGCAGAGGTTTTCAACTGTTCGGCGCCGGATACGGGCAACATGGAGGTCTTTGAACGCTACGGGACCGAGGCCATGAAAGAGCGGTGGCTGAAGCCGCTTCTGGCGGGAGAGATCCGCTCGGCCTATCTGATGACAGAGCCGGATGTGGCCAGTTCGGATGCAACCAATGTCGCCATGTCCTGTGTCCGTGACGGCGAGGACTATGTGCTGAACGGCGAAAAATGGTGGATCTCGGGGGCAGGGGATCCGCGGTGCCGGGTATATATCACCATGGTCCGCACCGGAGGCGACGACATGCCCAAGCATCAGCGCCACTCGATGATCGTGGTTCCCGCTGAGAGCATGGGCATCGAAATTCTACGCCCGATGCAGGTCTACGGGCATGATGATGCGCCACATGGCCATATGCATCTGCGATTTTCCGATGTGAGGGTGCCCGCCGAGAACCTGCTGCTGGGCGAAGGCCGGGGATTTGAAATCGCGCAGGGGCGGCTCGGTCCGGGACGCATTCATCACTGCATGCGTGCCATCGGGCAGGCCGAAGCGGCGCTGGAGCTGATGTGTCGCCGGTCGCTGGACCGGGAGGCCTTTGGCAAACCATTGGCGCAGCTCGGAGCGAACTACGACATTATCGCGGAATGTCGCATGGAGATCGAAATGGCCCGGCTTCTGTGCCTGAAGGCCGCCTGGTATATGGATCAGGGCGATGCCCGGGCTGCTGCGCCCTGGATCAGCCAGATCAAGGTGGTCGCCCCGCGTGTCGCCCTCAAGGTCATCGACGAGGCGGTGCAGATGCATGGTGGCGCGGGGATCAGTCAGGAGACGCCTTTGGCGCGGGCCTGGACCCATGTGCGGACACTGAGGTTGGCGGACGGACCCGATGCGGTCCACCGGCGCCAGGTCGCGCGGGCGGAACTCAGACGCTACACACAGGAGAAGGTATGAGCCCCTCGCCCCGGCCGTTTTTCCGCCAGCGGGCTGATGGCGTCTTTGTCGGCAATGATCCGGCCAGAGGCCCATGGTCTCCGGATCACTGCCACGCGGGGCCTGTCGCGGGCCTTATGGCGCGTGCCGCCGAAGTTGAGGTCGGTGCCGAAAAGATGCTGACCCGGCTGACCATGGACATCCTGCGTCCGGTCCCGATGGAGGGCATCCGTGTCGCCGCGGAAACCACCCGTCATACCCGCTCTCTCGCGGCCACGCGGGTGACCCTGCATGATCTGGCGGATGTGCTGCTGGCACAGGCGACCACGATGCACCTGGCTCAGCGTGATATCGGCCCGGTGCCAAGTCCCGAGGTGGCTGCACCAAAGCTCGAAGAGGCAACGCCCGGGCCCTTTGCGATCGGCGGCGGCCGTCATGATCTGCCGAATTTTGCCCGCTTGCTGGAAACACGCTACGCTCCGGGCTACGGCTATGGACCGGGCCCAAAGACAATATGGCTGCGGACGCCGGATCTGGTCGAGGGAGAAAAGACGTCACCGGTACAGAGCATTTGCGCGCTTGCGGATTGTGGCAACGGCATCTCCTGGAACCTGCTCTCGACCGAAATGGGGTTCATGAATACCGATCTCACCCTGCAGATCCACCGCGCGCCGGTGCCGGGATGGCATGCCTCCGAGGCAATCTCGCACTGGCATTCCACCGGCATCGGCATGTCGCAGGCGGTCTTGTTCGACACGGTTGGCACGGTGGGGACCGCGCTCCAGACGTTGTCGTTGTTTCCCGCGCGCTAGGCCTCAGGTCAGGTCGCTTGCAAAAACCGGATCCGGGTATCCCACACGGGCCAGATAGAGGCCGTGCCCGGGGCAGACCGGACCACAGGCGGCCCGATCTCTGGCGGCCAGCGCGTCCCGGACATCCTCCGGCGTCCAGGCCCCGGAGCCGACCCGCTCCAGTGTGCCGACAAAGCTGCGCACCTGATTGTGCAGAAAACTGCGGGCGCGCACATGAAAGTGGATCTCGGGGCCCGAAAGCCCTTCGACGCGCTCGATCCGCAGTTCATCCAGCGTTTTGACCGGGCTTGCGGCCTGGCAGATGGAGGAGCGGAAGGTGGTGAAGTCATGATTGCCCAGCAGGTGATTGGCGCCCTCCTGCATGGCGGCGACGTCAAGTTCGTGATTGATCTGCCAGACCTGGCCTGCGTCATGTGTCGCAGGGGCGCGGCGCATCAGGATGCGAAACAGGTATTGGCGTTCGATCGCGCTGAACCGGGCGTGCCAGTCCCCCGCGACACGCGCCGCATCGACAATGGCCACAGGCGCGGGTTTCAGATGGTAGTTCAGCGCGCCGCTCAGGCGCTGTGGGTCCCAATCCTTGACCAGGTCGCAGTGGGCCACTTGACCCAGCCCATGAACACCGGTGTCTGTGCGTCCGGCGGCGGCAATGGTATGGGGACCCGGTTCCAGCCGCGCCAGCGCGGCCTCGATCGCACCCTGAACAGAGGGTTGATCTTTTTGCCTCTGCCATCCGGCAAAGGGCTTTCCATGGTATTCGACTTTAAGAGCAATACGCGGCATGACGCGCGGGGTAGCCTGCGAAACCCGGCCTGACAAGCCCCCGCCGCAGATCTGCACCGCAGCGGCACTGGCAACGGGTCGGCAGGATGCCTATGTTGAACCGGGCAGGCCTCGGCCAATGCACTCAGACAAAAGGTACGACACAACAAGCGGCGGGGCATCGGGTGGCGCGAGGATCAGGGGTGACAGGACTGGCTGCGGATGTGGCCGAAGGTGTTTTGCGCGGCGCGGAAACGCTGGGTGGCGTGGTCGTCAGCCCCTTTGCGGAACCCACCATTCGGCTTGGGGTCACCGGGCTGGCGCGGGCGGGAAAGACGGTCTTCATTACCTCTCTTGTCGCCAACCTCATGCAACGGGGCCGCATGGCGCAACTCTCTGCCGAGCGCGATGGCCGGATTGAAGCGGCCTATCTGCAGCCGCAGCCAGATGACACCGTGCCGCGGTTCGATTTTGAAAACCACCTCGGGGCGGTGACGGGGCCGGAGCCGCACTGGCCGGAGAGCACGCGCTCGATATCGGAACTTCGGCTGAGCCTGCGCATCCGTCCTTCGGGTCTGTTTGGCGGGCTGACGGGGCCTCGGGTGCTGCATCTCGATATTATCGACTATCCCGGTGAATGGCTGCTGGATCTCGCGCTTTTGGACAGGGATTATACCAGCTGGTCCCGCGATGTTCTGGCCCGCATTGAGCCGCGGGAAGAGGCAAAAGCCTTTCGCGCCGCTCTGCAGACCGCCGAACCCGAGGCCCGCCACGATGAACCCCGGGCACAGGCTCTTGCCGCGGCCTTTGCGGCATATCTGCAGGCGGCGCGCGCGGCCGGATATTCCGATTGCACGCCCGGGCGCTTCCTCCTGCCCGGTGATTTGGCGGGGTCGCCGGTGCTGACCTTTGCGCCGTTGCCGGAAACCAGCGCACCCAGAGGCAGTCTCGCCCGTGAAATGGCACGCCGTTTCGACGCCTACAAAGCGCAGGTGGTCCGCCCCTTTTTTCGCGATCATTTCGCGCGGATTGATCGCCAGGTGGTGTTGGTGGACGCGCTCGGCGCGTTGCATGCAGGCCCCCGCGCGATGGAGGACCTGCGCCGCTCCATGGCTGATATCCTCGCAGCATTCCGCCCCGGCACAAACGGCGTCCTGAGCCAGATCCTCCGGGGGAAGCGGGTGGAAAAGATCCTGTTCGCCGCCACCAAAGCCGACCATCTGCATCATCTGCAGCACCCCCGGCTGACCGCGCTGATCGAGGCGTTGACGCAGGAGGCCCGGGACCGCGCGCGGTTCGCCGGGGCTGAAACGGCGGCCCTGTCACTGGCGTCTTTGCGGGCGACGACCGAAGAGCTGCGGATGCATGACGGGGCGGAGCTGCCCTGCGTGCGCGGCATATTGGAGGAGACGGGCCGCGCTGCCGCATTGTTCCCGGGACGTTTGCCGGAGGATCCCAGCCATGTATTGACGCCCGCCCGTCAGGGTGCAGAGCGGTGGCTCGACGGCAGCTATGCCGCCATGCGTTTTGCGCCGCAGCCGCTGACATTGAAATCCGGGGATGGGCCACCTCATATCCGGCTGGATCGGGCTGCTGAATTCTTGTTCGGAGATCGCCTTTGACCCATCGTCTGCGCCCGGCGACCCTGTTGGATGCAGGCCAGCTCGGATCGATCCTGCACCGGTTCGAGCAGGAGACACCCTGGATGCCGAAAACCCATTCCGCCGCAGAGGCCATTGCCTTTTGCGACAGGATGATCGCGCGCGGCTGGGTGACGGTCGCGGAGCGGCTGGACAGCAACCTGCGTCAGGGATTTCTCGCCCGCGATGGCGACGAGGTTTGTGCGCTATATGTCGATCCAGATGTCTGCGGTCGGGGCCTCGGCAAAGCGCTGTTGGATCAGGCCAAGGCAGAGACGGCGCACCTGCGGCTGTGGACGTTTCAGGCCAATACAGGCGCGATGCGGTTCTACCTTCGCGAGGGGTTTGTCGAGGCCGGGCGCAGTGATGGCCTGACAACCGACGAAGGCCTGCCGGACGTGGAATATCATTGGCATCGTGCAGGGATGAATGAACAGACGGAGCCCCACAGATGAGCGAGAAACCGGTTGTTTTCGAACTTGAGCCCGAGGAGCAGGCGGGGCCGAACGTCAGTGATGCGCCACCCGTACCAGAGGTCGGGGAGCAGACGGGCCTGCAGACCAGGGTCGAGGCCATGGCCGGGCGACAGAGGTCCGGATGGTCGCGCTGGGTCTGGAGCCTTTTGGCGGGTTTGGTCACCACGATTGTCTCTGTTGCGGCCTGGGATTACGCAACGAGCCTGCTTGACCGAGTGCCGGTTTTGGGGCTGATCGTCTCGATCGCCATGGTCGCGCTGGCACTGGCGGCGCTGGTCTTCTGCCTGAAGGAACTGGCAGCTCTTGGGCGGTTGCGCCGGGTGGACGGGCTGCGGCAGGCCTGTGCCGAGGCCCGCAGCGCAGAGTTGAAGCAGGCGCAAAGGCAGCTTTCGGCCCTGCACCGGTTTTATGCCGGACGCTCCGATCTGGAGTGGGCGCGCCGCACCCTGAGCGAGCGACAAGCAGATATCTTCGATGCCGACGCGCTGATCGACCTTGCGGAGGCGGAGCTGATGAAACCCCTTGATGCGCGTGCCGTGGCCGAGATCGAGGCCGCCGCACGCCAGGTGGCAGGCGTCACCGCGCTGGTGCCTCTGGCCCTGGCCGATGTGATCACCGCGCTGGTTGCAAGCCTCCGGATGATCCGCCGTATCGCCGAGATCTATGGCGGTCGCTCCGGGGTGTTCAGCTCATGGCGGCTGACACGGGCGGTGCTGTCGCATTTGGTGGCAACCGGCGCCGTTGCCGTGGGGGATGATCTGCTGGAACCCCTGCTCGGCGGGTCGATCCTGTCGAAACTGTCGCGGCGCTTTGGCGAAGGTCTGGTCAATGGGGCGCTGACCGCACGGGTGGGGCTTGCCGCGATGGAGGTCTGCCGGCCGATGGAGTTTCAGGCGCTGCAGAAACCATCGACGCGCCGGGTCGTGCAACGGGCCTTGACCGGCGTTTTCGGTCAGAAGACGGCAAGCGGAGCCTAGAACTGCGCCCGCGCCGCGCCGGGCGTTTCATCGTTCCCTGCGCGCCGCATCGGTGCTTTGTGGTGCTTTACCCTCGCAGAACATCGTTCTATAAGCGGCGGCATGACCCCGACTGCAACACGACGCGTGGCCATCATAATTCGAATTACGACCCCGGCGCTCTGACATAGAACGAGACGCCGGGCAAAGGTGCTTGAGTGATCGCACCGAACCGAATATCCCCTCTCTCGACCCGTTGATGGAAAAGGACGCCACTGATATGTGCGCCGAAACGACCCAAGACACGCCCGAATACCCCGAATACAAAGACACATTGAACCTGCCCAAAACCGATTTCCCTATGCGCGCAGGTCTTCCCAAACGCGAACCCGCATGGCTGGAACGTTGGGAGCAAATCGGTGTCTACGACCGGCTTCGCGCCAAGGAAGGACGCACGCCGTTCACCCTGCATGACGGACCGCCCTATGCCAACGGTCACCTGCACATCGGGCATGCGCTGAACAAGACGATCAAGGATATGATCGTGCGGTCGCATCAGATGATGGGCCATGATGCGCGCTATGTTCCGGGCTGGGATTGCCACGGTCTGCCGATCGAGTGGAAGATCGAAGAGCAGTACCGCAAGAAGGGCAAGAACAAGGATGATGTCCCGGTCATCGAATTCCGTCAGGAGTGTCGCAAATTCGCCGAAGGCTGGATCGACATTCAGCGCGAGGAGTTCAAACGTCTCGGGATCACAGGAAACTGGCCCGATCCCTATATCACCATGGACTATCACGCCGAGGCGGTGATCGCGGATGAGTTCATGAAGTTCCTGATGAACGGAACACTCTATCAGGGCTCCAAGCCGGTGATGTGGTCCCCGGTTGAAAAGACCGCCCTGGCTGAGGCAGAAGTTGAATACCACGACAAGGAGAGCTTCACGATCTGGGTGAAGTTCAAGGTGGTTGAACCCGCAGATGACAAGCTGGCGGGCGCATATGTTGTGATCTGGACGACCACGCCGTGGACGATTCCGTCCAACAAGGCAGTGGTTTATGGCGAGGCGATCTCTTACGGCCTCTATGAGGTCACCGGCACACCAGATGAATG
This sequence comes from Phaeobacter sp. B1627, assembly GCF_006265095.1. GTDB lineage: Bacteria > Pseudomonadota > Alphaproteobacteria > Rhodobacterales > Rhodobacteraceae > Epibacterium. Next base: position 108,814 of record NZ_VCNK01000021.1, on the reverse strand, counting down.
CTGGGTCAGCGTTGGCGATAAATATCTGTTGGCGGATAATCTCGCGGCGGATGTGTTCAAACGTGCGCGCCTGTCCGAAGACCAGTACAGCCGCATTGCGGATGTCACGGCTGATGAGCTGGCCGGTCTCGGCCTTGCCCATCCGTTGGCCGGTGCCGAAGGTGGCAATGGCGAATGGGACGACATCCGCGACTTCCGCGCCGCTGATTTCGTGACGGACACCGAAGGCACCGGTTTCGTCCACTGTGCGCCGAGCCACGGGATGGAGGAATTCGAACTCTACCGCGACCTCGGTATGCTCGAACAGGTCATCACCTACAACGTGATGGACGATGGCGGCTTCCGCGCCGATCTGCCGTTCTTTGGTGGGAAATACATCCTCAACCGCAAGGGCGGTGAGGGCGATGCCAACGCGGCCGTTATCAACAAGCTGGTCGCGGTCGGCGGTCTTCTGGCGCGTGGCAAGATCAAACACAGCTACCCGCATTCCTGGCGCTCCAAGGCGCCGATCATCTATCGCAATACGCCGCAGTGGTTTGCGGGTGTCGACCGCAAGCTGGACGACGGGATGGGCGCATATGGCGACACCATCCGCGAACGCGCCTTGCGGTCAATCGACGAACTGGTGACATGGACGCCACAGACCGGCCGCAACCGTCTCTACTCGATGATTGAATCCCGCCCGGACTGGGTGCTGTCCCGGCAGCGGGCCTGGGGCGTGCCGCTGACCTGCTTTACCAAAAAAGGTGCGCTGCCGACGGATGCCGATTACCTGTTGCGCGACAGCGACCTCAACGCGCGTATCAAGGCCGCGTTTGAGGAAAAAGGCGCCGATGTCTGGTACGAGGATGGGTTCAAGAGCCAGATCCTTGCGGGCATCGCGGATCCTGACGACTATGAGCAGGTGTTCGATGTGCTGGACGTCTGGTTCGATTCCGGCTCCACCCATGCGTTTGTGCTGCGGGACCGGGCGGATGGCACAGAGGACGGCATCGCCGATGTCTATATGGAAGGCACCGACCAGCACCGTGGCTGGTTCCATTCCTCCCTGCTGCAGGCCTGCGGCACCAAGGGCCGCGCTCCCTATCGGAATGTGGTGACCCACGGGTTCACGCTGGACGAAAAGGGCATGAAGATGTCCAAATCGCTCGGCAATACCATCGTTCCAGACGCGGTGATCAAACAATATGGCGCCGATATTCTGCGTCTCTGGGTGGCCCAGGCCGACTACACCGCGGACCAGCGCATCGGTGCGGAAATCCTGAAGGGGACGGCCGACAGCTACCGCCGGTTGCGCAACACAATGCGGTTCATGCTGGGGTCCTTGGGGGAATTCAGCGAGGATCAGCGCGTTGCTCCGGCCGATATGCCTGAGCTGGAACAATGGGTCCTTCACCGTCTCGCCGAACTCGATCACACAGTGAGGGCAGGATATAAATCGTTCGATTTCAACGGTGTGTGGCAGGCGATCTTTAACTTCGCCACGGTGGACCTGTCGGCCTTCTATTTCGATATCCGCAAGGACGCGCTGTATTGTGATGGCGATACGCTGGAGGCCCGCGCCGCGCGGACGGTGCTGGACGTGCTGTTTCACCGCCTGACGACATGGCTGGCTCCTATCCTCGTCTTTACGATGGAAGAGGTCTGGCTGGAGCGTTTCCCGGGGGAGGACAGCTCGGTGCATTTGATTGATATGCCCGATACGCCCCGCGACTGGATCAACGAGCCGCTCGCGGCGAAATGGGCCAAAGTGCGTCAGGCGCGCCGTGTTGTTACGGCCGCATTGGAGGTTCAGCGGACCGACAAGGTCATCGGCGCCTCTCTCGAAGCCGCCCCTGTGGTCCATGTCCGCGAGGCGGAAGTCCTGAGCGCATTGAAGTCAGTGCCCTTTGCGGATGTCTGCATCACCTCTGATATACAGCTCACCGGGGACCCAAGCCCGTCCGAAGCCTATCGTCTGCCGGAAGTGGAAGGCGTGTCCGTGGTGTTTGAAAAGGCGGAGGGGGAGAAGTGCCAGCGCTGCTGGAAGATCCTGCCGGACGTCGGAACGCATGCCCATCCGGGCACCTGCGGACGGTGCAGCAGCGCATTGGATGGCTAACCCGCCGAAGCGGTGAATCGTGAAACAGCCCGGAGTTTGATCTCCGGGCTGTTTTCGCTAAATCTCTGCTCATTGCGCTTGCCTCAGGGAACGGGGCAGGGAGCGGGGGCCGCGGCCTGGTGGAGATCAGGCTGCGATACGTGACAGGACATCCTGAGTGTTGGTGTACATCTGCTGCGCATAGCTGCCTGAGGTCGCGCCTTTGAATACGATCTCCTGTCGTGCAGCCTCAGCTTGTTGCATCTGGCTGTTCAGCAGGCTTTCGGTTGGCGGCAAACTGATCGGTTCCACGTTTTCGGGCGCGGGTGCGACCGGCACATCGGAGCGCGACGCCGGTTCTCTGGTCGGGGCGTCCGGGCCTTTGTCATAAAGTCCAAGCGTGTCACCGCTCATCAGCGTGTCAAGGTCACGGTCTTTGGGCGCCGGATCGTCGCTCAGGAAATTTCCAAGTCGGCTATTGGCAAATTCCGCGCCAGTGGCGCCACTGGCCGCAGCAGATGACACAACGGTGTCGGACTGCGTGAGAACCGCCACATTCGCTATGCTGGACGGCGCATTGGCGTATGCGCGCATGGCTACAATCATATCAAACCCCTTTTCACATCTGTGTCGGGCACTGGATCGGCTTGTGATCTGCTGATCACTTGGCTGATCACTCGGCTGACACCTGAAGGATCGCTGAACGCGTGTTCAGGTAAATATAGCGTTTAGGATAGCAGAGATTGCAGTTGAAAACTGGTCTTCGATAAAATTTGAAGTTCTATGGCGGCAGTGCTCGGCGCTCAGCCTGCGGTGCACCGACGCGCGCCTCCGGTGCCGCGCGAGATCGCGGCCTGAGTGGCGATATTGATCTGGGAGGCAGACGGTATTTGCAGAGTGCCAGCAGACACTTCGGGTGAAATCAGCCGGTGCTTCAGGGTCGGAACGCCTGATGAAAAAAACTGTCGGACGATCCGGGCAGCTTCGTTCGGTCGGTCAACCGGCAGGCAGAAGCAGCGAGGCCCGTCGATTCCAAAGTCGGTCGTCTTTTCAAAAATTTTTAACGACCGCACAGAGCTTTAACGGCTGCACAGAGCAACGCCCGGTGGGCCGAATTAGATGATAGCCTTTGCACCGGCATAGCGGCGACTGGCTTCGCGCTCGGATGCGCCAAAGTGCCCGCGCCGTGTCATGACCGCAAGTTCGGCACTCTCGCGGGTCTTTGCAGCTTTGGGCAGGGACGGCTTCGGGGCCGGTTGGTCATTGGGCCTGACCTCGCGCGGAAACACAGCACCGGCAGCAGATTTTTGCAGCTGCGCCATGGCACGCGCCAGTTGCTGGGAGGAAGCTGTATTGCTGGCAGCCTTGTAGCGGGCTGCCACCGAGGGCAGATTGGCGATCTCTTCCGGGTCATTGCGTGGCGTCGACATCGATGTCACTCCTCAACATGAATACGGTATACGTATCCAGAGATATTCCGATGATTTGTTTAACGTTTTACTTAATTCGGCGAATTTTGACCGTCTCAAGCACCAAAAAACAATAAAACTGCGCGTTTTTACGGAAAATGTTAGGGAACCAGACCGAAACGCCGAAAAATTCCCAGGATCAAGAGCGTCAGGACTTGGCCGGAATGAGCTGCTGCGCCACCCCCACAAACAGCAGATAAAGGGAGGTGATCAACAGCGCCGTATGGACCACTGGGCTGGGTGAGAAATCCACCCAGGCGGTCCAGCCCGCAAGCGCGGTCCACAGCAAGGCAACCGGCAGCGATACGGTGCGCCATCTTTGTGTCCGTACGGGGTGAATGAACTTCAGCGGCACAAACATCGTCGCCGAAAGCAACGTCACCAGGACGAGGCTGAACCAATGGTTGGGTTCCAGTGCAAAAATCACCAGAACCAGCATGTTCCAGCAGCCCGGAAAGCCTGAGAACGAGTTGTCTTTGGTTTTCATCCGCGTGTCGGCAAAATACATCGCGCTGGTAAAGGTGATCACGATAATCGCGGCCCAACCGGTCCAGCCCGACATCAGGCCTGATGTGAAGAGGGCAAAGGCCGGGATGAAGACATAGGTCAGGTAGTCGATGATCAGATCCAGCAGAACCCCGTCAAACTGCGGGGCATTCCGCTTTACATCGTAGTGACGCGCAAGTGGACCATCGATACCATCGACGGCAAATGCCACGACCAGCCACAGGAACATGAGATCCCATTTGGCTTCGACGGCTGCCAGCATGGCCAGCATGGCAAACACGGCACCAGTTGCAGTCAACAGGTGTACGGACAGGGCGCGGAGTTCAATTGACATTTGACTGTGATGACGAATTTCTGCACCAGCCGCAACCCGGAAGCGCACCTGTCGGCTCTGTATTGGGTGAGTTGTCTGGTGGGTCGCTTGAGAATACACTTGCACAGCCCGTTGTGTTGGACGCCTATGGCGCCACCCGCTCCGGACAGAACTTTCTGGGATCTTGAAAGCCGATGATTGCACGATACGATGGATATGTCCTGCGCCAGCTGATTGTGATGTGGAGCTTTTTCACATTGGTACTGGCGGGCGTGTTCTGGATCTCGCGCTCGATCAGCCTGTTTTCGACACTTCTCGGCGGCGGGCATTCGCCTTGGGTGTTTTTTGAGCTGACGGCTTTGACCCTGCCGACCTTGCTGCGCACGGTGATGCCGATGGCGATCTTTGCCGCCGTCGTCTATGTCACCAACCGCCTGCGACGCGAAAGCGAGCTGGTCGTCATGCAGGCGACCGGTGCCAGCCCGTTTCGTCTGGCGCGTCCCGTTCTTCTGTTCGCGGTTCTGGCTGCGGCCATGATCGGGACCATTACCACCGTCCTGCGTCCGGCCTCCCTGCAGGCTTTTGAGGAACGCGAGGCCGAGTTGGAACAGGATCTTGCCGCCAAATTGCTCAAGGAGGGCACGTTCCTGCATCCGATGGATGGGGTTGTGGTCTATTTCGGCACGATCGAACCGAACGGGACACTGCGGGACGTGTATATATCCGACCGGCGCGCCCCGGCGCGGCCCCTGACCTATACCGCCGCCGAGGCCTATATGGTCCAGAAAGACGATGCGATCTATGTGGTGATGGTGGACGGGATGGTGGCGCGGTTTGATGCCGCGTCAGAAGAGCTGTCGGCCACGTGGTTCGATGACCTCACCGTAGATATATCCCGCTACGGCAATCTGGAGACGCAGGATCAGGACAGTCTGAGGGCCTTGCCGACCTCCACGTTGATGTCCGCCCGCGCGGAGCTGATCGCCGAGGGGCGATATTCCGAAGGCCAGCTGGTTGAGGAGCTGCACGAACGTCTGTCCTGGATCGGCATCTGTATCGCTGTGGCGATGATCGGTTTTACCGCCCTGATGACGGGCGCCCATTCCCGGTTCGGATTATGGACCCAGATCGGTCTGGCCTTCGTCCTGTTGATCGGTGTCGAAGCCGCGAGGGGCGGGGCCTCGGGCCTGGTCCTGAACAATCCGCAGATGTGGTGGATCTATCACCTTCCGACTGTTCTGGGGTGTCTGGTGGCCGGAGGGTTCCTGTCTTTGGCCGGGCGGCCACTGCGACTGTTCCGGCCGAAGACGGGCTGAAGGCGGCACAGATCTCTGCCCGACGTGGCGTTCGATGTGGCCTGGGTTCGAAACGGTCCGGCGTGCCCTTCGCCCGGCGCGCTGTAGTCCGGCGCGGTCAGCGAGGGGCGTCAAATCTCGCGCTCTCAGGCCTTGGGGTGGGCGCGATTGTAGACCTCCATCAAATGTGCACTGTCAACGGCTGTATAGGCCTGTGTCGTCGACAGGGAGGCATGCCCCAAAAGTTCCTGAATCGCACGCAGGTCCCCCCCGGCCTCAAGCAGGTGGGTGGCAAAGCTGTGGCGCATTGCATGAGGCGTGGCCGAGGCAGGCAGCCCCAGCTGACGCCGGGCATCGGCCACGACCCCCTGAATGATCCGGGCCTGCAGGCGGCCGCCACGAACGCCGCGAAACAGAGGGGCATCCGGCTCCATCGGGTGGGGGCAAAGATGGATGTAGCGATCAACCGCTTTGCGTGCGGCTTCGATGACCGGCACTACCCGGTCCTTGTCGCCCTTGCCCCGTATGCGCAATGTTGCGGGCAGCGGCACGTCGCGCCCGGTCAGGGCGAGCGCCTCTGAAATGCGCAGGCCACAGCCGTAAAGAAGCGTCACCACTGCCCCATCCCGCGCGGCAACCCAGTCTTGCTGAGATTGTAACTCGACGGTTTCGATCATCGACCGTGCGGCATCCGTATCGAGGGGGCGGGGGAGTTTCTTTTGAAATTTCGGGGCGCGGATCGACAGCACGGCGGTGGCTTCAAACCCTTCGCGCAGGGCAAGCCAGCCGTAGAATTTCTTGACCGCCGATAACTTGCGCGCCAGCGAGCGAGCGCCGGTCCCCGATGCACGAGCCCCGGCCATCCAGGCCCGCATATCGCCCGTCGTGATGTGCCGGAGCGCGCCCAATCCCTGCGGCTCTCCGAAATGCAGGCTCATGAACATCAAAAACTCGGTCACATCGCCCCGATAGGCCGTGAGGGTGTTGTCGGCGGCCCCCTCCAATGCACTGAGGCCGAGCAGCCAGGTCTGCAACGCGTCCCGCGCCGCAGGTGAAATCAGTGCCGGATCGCCCGCAGTCACGCGAGCCAGCGGCGCATGCACCGCTCGAAAACGCCGCCAAAGAAGGCCAGCAGATCGATGCCGTGCTGGGGGGTGAATTGGTCTGGATCGTCGGCGCCGAAGACCAAAAGACCGGGAAGGCGACCGGGGCCAAGGTCCAGCCTGAGGCAGGCCTCTGATCGCAGATTGGCCGCGCGCTCGCCGTAGATCCGGGGCAGCCCGGCCCCGATCTGGCGCAGAATGACCGGCCGGTCGCTGCCATAGGACCGTTTGGCGGAGACATAGCTCTCGATAAAACCGGCTTCGGTAAATTTCAGCAGATCTCCGACCCGTTCCACGGCGGCACCGGCTTCTTGCTGGGTGGTCTCCAGTATCAGCGCCATCCCGTCGACGCGCAGAATATCCTGCAGATCGCCGCGCAAGACCTCCATGAAGGTGGCAAAGCTTTCCGGATCAAGCAGGCGCAGCACGGCGCGTTGGATCTGGTTTGCGCCGGCGAGGTTTTCGTAGGCCGCCGCGATCACGGACCGATGCGTGTCCTCCAGCCGATCCAGCCGGGTTTCCAGCCGGTCCATCGCGATGCCGCGCAAATCGACGATATTGGCCCCCATGGCACGTTCATTGGCGGCCACCAACGCACGCATGACGTTGGGATCGTCCAGGACCATACCGGGCTTTTCAATAATTTTCTTACGCAGACTGTCATCCAGTCCGGCGTTCATACTGCTCATGCTCGTCACCAACCTCTGATCGGGTTTTGCGCAGTATAACATGGGAAATCACCAAGGCGCGCCTAAAATTCGAAAAATCACACCTCGGGCAAGACGTCACCCGGTGAGGCCGCTATCCTCTGAGCGAGGCATGAAAAAGGCGCCACCCTGTGGTGACGCCTCTCTCATATTGTCCGAAACCATATTGTCCGAACATTGCCCGGTTCAGTGACCTGACGATTACAGGATCTTGATGTCTGCGGCCTTGATGTCGGCCAGGAATGCATCGAGCCCCTTGTCGGTCAGCGGGTGGCTGATCATCGATTTGATAACCGCCGGAGGCGCAGTGATCACATCGGCGCCGATCCGGGCACTGTCGAGAATGTGATTCACGGTGCGAATGGAGGCCGCGAGGATCTCGGTTTCAAACCCGTAGTTGTCATAGACGGTACGGATGTCTTCGATCAGTTCCATGCCGTCCATGTTGATGTCGTCAAGGCGCCCGATGAAGGGCGAGATGAATGTCGCGCCTGCCTTTGCCGCCAGCAACGCTTGATTAGCGGAAAAACACAGCGTCACGTTGACCTTGTGCCCGTCGTCGGACAGGGTCTTGCAGGCTTTCAGCCCATCCCAGGTCAGCGGGACTTTGACGGTGATGTTCTCTGCGATTTCCAGCAGCTTGCGGCCTTCCGCAATCATTGTTTCAGCGTCAACCGCTGTCACTTCGGCGGAAACCGGCCCTTCGACCAGATCACAGATCTCCTTGGTGACTTCAATGATGTCACGGCCGGATTTCTTGATCAGGGAGGGGTTGGTGGTGACGCCGTCGACCATGCCGAGATCGTTCAGCTCGGCGATGGCGTCGATTTCAGCGGTGTCTACGAAGAATTTCATGGGCTTTGGTCCTCTGGATGGCTTGGCCTCAGTGCGCCTTGGCTTTACCTGATAGGATGTCTCGCGAAAAGTGCGAATGACAAAGAAGCGGTTCTGGGCGCGTCCGATTGCATGTTAGCGGAAACATTGCAGCGCGCTCACTCTAGGACAACCAAAGCAACGGGTCTACGCACGAATGACGGATGACAGCCCAAACCCAGAGTTTTTTCCTCCCGGCGCGCGGGTTGGGGTTCTCACTGCTCAGCCGCTGGACCGGCTTCTGGACTATCGCGCGCCGGAAGGCGGCTGTTTCCTCGGGGCCTTTGTCGAGGTGCCGCTTGGTCCGCGCAAGGTGCTGGGCGTCGTGTGGGGGCCGGGCGCTGGGGATTTTGATGCCGCCAAGCTCCGGTCGGTGATCCGGGTGCTGGATCTGGCGGCGATGCGGGGCGAAATGCGGCGTTTTCTGGAGCGCGCCGCATCCTACACGCTGACCCCATTGTCGATGATGCTGCGACTGGCGACGCGGGCGCCGGGGCTCGCGGATCCGCCGTCGATGCGCAAGGTCCTGCGTCGGGGCGACCGGGACCCGGACCGGATGACGGACGCACGTGCAAAAGTGCTGGACGTGATGGATGAATATGACGGCGCGGCCTTTACCGCTGCGGAGCTGTCCGGTCTGGCGGGGGTCACCGCCTCGGTTGTCAAAGGGCTGGTGAAACAGGGTGCCATCCGGGAGGAGGAGGCACCGCGGGACCTGCCGTTTGCGCCGATGGACCCGGAGCGGCCGGGCAAGACCCTGTCGGAGGATCAGGCGCGGGCAGCAGAGGTGCTTGAGGCGGGGGTGAACTCGGGCCAATACGGAACAACCTTGCTGAAGGGGGTTACGGGATCCGGCAAGACCGAAGTCTATCTCGAAGCAGTTGCGGCCTGCCTGCGAAAGGGCCGACAGGCGCTGGTCCTGTTGCCGGAGATTGCCCTGACGGCCGAGTTCCTGAAACGTGTGGAAGCCCGGTTCGGTGCCGTCCCTGCAGAGTGGCACTCCGGTGTCACCATGACAGAGCGCCGCCGGGTCTGGCGGATGGTGGGGCAGGGGGCGGCGCAGCTGGTGATCGGGGCCCGGTCCTCGCTCTATCTGCCGTTCCGGGATCTTGGCCTGATCATCGTCGATGAGGAACACGACACCTCCTACAAGCAAGAAGAGGGGGTGCTCTATAATGCGCGCGATCTTTCGGTCTGGCGCGCGTCTTTGTGCGATGCGCAGGTTGTGCTCGCTTCGGCGACGCCGTCGCTGGAAACCTGGGCCAATGCAGAGGCGGGGAAATACACGCGTCTCGATCTGAATTCCCGGTACGGTCCCGCGATCTTGCCGGACATGCGTGTGGTCGACATGCGAAGCGAGGAGCTTTTGCCATCCACGTGGATCTCGCCCAGCCTGAAACAGGCGATGGCCGCGCGGATCGAGCGCGCAGAGCAATCCCTGTTGTTCCTCAACCGTCGCGGGTTCGCCCCTGTGACGATCTGCCGGGCCTGCGGCGCTCAGGTGGCCTGCGACAACTGTGATGCCCGTATGGTCGAGCACCGGTTCCTGAAACGGCTGATGTGCCACCAATGCGGGGAAACCAAACCGGTGCCGACGGAATGCCCGTCCTGCAAGGTCGAGGGCAAGATGGCGCCGGTCGGACCCGGTATCGAACGGTTGGCCGAAGAGGCCGCAGCGCTGTTTCCCGAGGCCCGGATCGCGGTTCTGAGTTCGGATCTCTTTGGCACGGCCCGGGCGCTCAAGCAGCGGATCGAGGAAATCGCCAAGGGCGAGGCCGACATTATTCTGGGAACCCAATTGGTGGCCAAGGGGCATAACTTCCCATTGTTGACATTGGTTGGGGTGATTGATGCAGATCTGGGGCTGCAGGGGTCTGACCTGCGCGCGGCGGAGCGGACATTTCAGCTGATGCGGCAGGTTGCCGGGCGGGCCGGGCGGGCGGAGCGCCGTGGCGAGGCTCTGCTGCAGAGCTTTCAACCGGAACACCCCGTCATCCGTGCCATCGTGTCCGGCGATGAAGAGAGTTTCTGGCGGGCCGAAGCAGAGCAGAGACGGGCCGCAGGGGTCCCTCCCTACGGGCGGATGGCTGGGGTCATCCTGTCCGGCAGCGATCTGGCGCAGGTGTTTGACCTCGGGAATGCGCTGGCCCGCAACGACGGCCCGTTGCGACAGGCGGGCGCACAGCTGTTCGGCCCGGCTCCGGCGCCGATTGCGCGCATCCGCGGGCGGCATCGGGTCAGGTTGCTCGTCAAGGCGGACAAGGGCGTGCCGCTGCAAGAGGCCATAACCCGCTGGATCGCGCCGTTCCGCCTCAAGGGCGATTTGCGTCTGAACGTGGACATCGACCCGCAAAACTTCTTCTGACCCCAAAGAGGCCGCGGCATAGCTGACCGAGCGGAGGGGATGTGCGAGCCGGGCGCAGCTTCGATCCGCCTGAGCACCTGGTCTGGTACAATTCTCGACTGGTCATGTCGGGAAAAGCGTTCTAAAGCCACGCTATGACTTCGCCATTGACCCTTGATCAGGCCCGCAGCCTTCCGTTCTGGCGCCGCCCTGTGACGCTTCTTTTTCTCATGGCGATCGCCATGCCCATCGCCTTCAACACATGGTCGGCGCTGCTGAACAATTTTGTGATCGAGGTGGCCAACTTTGATGGCGCAGACATCGGATTGCTGCATACTGTTCGCGAAATTCCCGGCTTTCTGGCGTTTCTGGTCATCTTTCTGATCATCTTCATCCGAGAGCAGGTGCTTGGGCTGTTGTCGCTTGTGCTGCTCGGAGTGGCAACGGCACTCACAGCCTGGTTTCCGACCCTGCAGGGCATCCTGATGATCACTGTGCTCAGCTCTGTGGGCTTTCATTATTTCGAAACCGTCGCCCAATCGCTGCAATTGCAGTGGCTGACCAAGGCGCGCGCCCCCCAGATGCTGGGGTGGCTGGTGGCGGCCGGATCAGCGGCGACCCTGGTGGTCTACGGCATTATCGTGGTGCTGTGGGAGCCGCTCAATCTGTCCTACAATGTTGTGTATATGCTGGCGGGTGGTTTTACTGCCGTGGTCGGCGTGTTTTGCCTGCTGGCGATCCCGCAGTTTGACGGGCCGACACCGCAGAACAAGAAAATGGTTCTGCGCAAACGCTATTGGCTGTTTTACGCACTGCAGTTCATGTCAGGGGCCCGCCGACAGATTTTCGTGGTCTTCGCAGGCTTCATGATGGTGGAGAAATTCGGCTTCGAAGTGCACCACCTCACCAGCCTCTACCTGATCAACCTTCTGATAAACATGGTTGTGGCGCCTTTGCTGGGGCGTCTTGTCGCGCGGTTTGGCGAGCGTCGGACGCTGATTTGCGAATACGTCGGCTTGACGGTCGTCTTTGCGCTTTATGGCGGCATTTACTGGTTCGGATGGGGGGTCGTGCTCGCGGCGACGCTCTATGTCATCGATCATATCCTGTTCGCGCTTGCGCTCGCGCTCAAGACCTACTTCCAGAAAATCGCCGACCCCGCCGATATTGCCCCGACCGCAGCCGTCGCGTTTACGATCAACCACATCGCTGCCGTGTTCCTGCCGATCCTTCTGGGCTTGTTGTGGGTCCTGTCCCCGGCTGCCGTCTTTGCGCTCGCGGCTGCCATGGCGCTGGTCTCTCTCGCGTTGTCGTTGATGATCCCGCGTCATCCGGAGCCGGGAAACGAGACGATCTTCGCGCGTTTCGCCGTGACGGCACCGGCTGAATAATCCCGCTGCACGGGTCGCCCCTTGACCCTGTACCGAAGCGTCGCGTAGGCGCAGAGGTGACACCTGTCGCGCCGACGCGCGGCCCTGACCTTCTTCGGAGTTTGCCCTATGCCCACCTTTACCGCGCTGACCACGCTGACCGGAAAATCCGAGGCCGAGGCATTGGGCGAGGCGATGGAACGTCTGACGCCAGAGCCAACCGGGGTCGGGGTCTTCGAGGTCGAAGACGGGTCGGGCCTATGGGAAGTCGGCGGATATTTCACCGAAGCACCAGATCAGGCCGGGCTGGCGCTTCTGGCGACGCTGCACGGCGCGAAACCCTTCGCCGTGTCCGAGTTGCCGGAGACGGACTGGGTTGCTCATGTGCGCCGCGAATTGGCACCGGTGGAGGCGGGCCGGTTCTTCGTGTACGGCAGCCATGATGCCGACAAGCGTCCCGAAGACAAAATCCCGCTGTTGATCGAGGCGGCGATGGCATTCGGAACAGGACACCACGGAACCACCTTGGGCTGCCTGCGGGCGCTGGACCGGCTGTTGTCGGACGGCTTTGCCGCGACGAAAGTTGCGGACATTGGCTGTGGCACTGCGGTGCTTGCGATGGCCGCCGCCCGTGTGTGGCAGGGGGCTGACATTCTGGCCAGCGACATCGATCAGGTGGCCGTGGATGTGGCCGAGGCAAATATGGAGGCCAACGGCATGAAAGGGGCAGTGACCTGCCTTGAGGCCGCTGGGTTTGACGCGCCCCTTCTGCACGACGTTGCGCCCTATGATCTGATCTTTGCCAATATCCTGAAGGGGCCGCTGGTCGCCCTCAGCCCCGATATGGCCGCGCATTTGCGCGAGGGGGGATATGCGATTCTGTCCGGTATCCTGAATGAGCAGGCGGATGATGTGATCGCGGTTTATGCACAGAATGGCATCAATCTGGTCAAACGCGACGAGATTGGTGAGTGGACGACGCTGACTCTCCGTCGTGGAGCCTGAGTACCAGGCAGTTTAATCGACTTTTAAGCATCTGCCTTCCTTTCGCCATAATTCCTTCCTAACTTCGAACGATCCGCTGGTGGGGGCCAGGTCGGGGTTCCACAATGAATGAACAACACGCAGAATTTCGAAATCGACTTCGTCGGTTGGACCGAAAACACGTGAAATCTGGCCAGAGTTACGTGGCCAGAATGCGCTCCGATGGTTTGATCGTGGTTGAGCCGCGAAAGGTGGTTCAATCCCGCATCGCGCTGCGATCTCTCGTCTTGTTTGTGGCCGCTGTGCTGATGTTCAAGGGGCTCCTGATGGCCTCTATCGGGTTTGACAGCTATAATTTCAGGGTGGCCGAGCTGCGCAAGGGAACCCCATTGGAGCAGGGCGGCGCATTGATCATGCAGAGCGACCCTCTCTCTGCGTCAATCGCCGAAAAGTTGGTTCCGCTCTTTCGCTAGACCATATCCGCACCTCCGAGACGAAAAGCGCGCCGCCGGATCAGCCCAGCGACGCGCTTTGTCATTCGGATGTCAGGGGCCGACCACGCAGCCTTCCAGAATGCAACCTGCGGCCCAGATGGCACGAGATCTGCGTCTGGTCGGCGGGGCCTGTCGGGGCGGCCTGTCGGGCGGCCTCAGATCAGCGAGGAATCCGCTCCGATGGAGTCCAGATCGCCACGGGTCAGCCCGATATCGGACAGTTCCCGGTCGGTCAGCGCGGACAGGACCTTGCGGGTCATGCGCACGTCATTCCATGCAAGGATTGCCGCTATAATTGAATGTCCAAGAGCGCCGATGCGGCCGATCAGGCCGGAGGTGCCTTGGGCGGTGCGGGTGGTGTCAAATGCAGCCATATCCACGTTCTCTTTGATCAGGTTTCAGTGATGTCGCATCAGTGCGATGGGCGGCACATATTGGCCGCTGCGCCCCCTCACAAGCATGATTTTCGCATATGTCCCATGCAGGGATTGCATAACTTTTGGGCATATTGATAACGGCTTTTTCGCGAGCAGGCCAAACGCTGAAAAACTGTCGCCGCTGGTCTTCCGGGGGTCGTATTCGGTCATGGGGGTGGGGAAAGATGTCCAGATTCTGCTCATCGGATTGCCGGAGACCTGCCTCGCTCCTTTGAGTAGGCACGGGAAAGCATTTGGCTGTGTTCGCGTTTTGTGCTAGGCCGCGACCATAATAAAGAAATCTACTGGCGAAGATCGGGCGGGCGGATGCGAATACTGGGCATTGATCCGGGGCTCAGGTCCCTTGGATGGGGAGTGATCGAATCAAATGGGGCACGGCTGAGCCATGTCGCCAATGGCGTGTGCCGCTCTGACGGCGATGATCTGGGAGAGCGGCTGCTGTCCCTGCACAATCAGGTCAGCGAAATCATCATTGCCTATGCGCCGGATCAGGCCGCGATCGAACAAACCTTCGTCAACAAGGACGGAGCAGGGACATTGAAGCTCGGCCAGGCCCGCGGCGTGGCGTTGCTGACGTTGGCAAAGGCCGGGCTTCCGGTCGGCGAATATGCGCCCAATCGGGTCAAGAAAACGGTGGTGGGCGTCGGGCATGCGGAAAAGGAGCAGGTGCTGCATATGGTCAAGCTGCAACTGCCCGGCTGCGCGCCCAAAGGCCCGGACGCGGCGGATGCGCTGGCGATTGCCATCTGTCACGCCTATTACGGTGGCACGAAACAGCGACAACTGAAAGAGGTGGCCAGATGATCGGGAAGTTGAGCGGGCGGCTCGATTACAGAGCGCTTGACCATATCATGATCGATGTTCGCGGCGTCGGCTACATTGTCCATTGCTCTGACCGCACAATGGCAAGCCTGCCTGCGGTGGGAGAGGCTGTGCAGCTCTACACCGAATTGCTGGTGCGCGAAGATCTGATGCAGCTTTATGGGTTCACGTCGCTGGTCGAAAAGGAATGGCACCGTTTGCTGACGTCGGTACAGGGGGTTGGTGCAAAGGTCTCGCTCGCCATTCTCGGGACGTTGGGGCCGGACGGGGTCAGCCGCGCCATCGCATTGGGCGACTGGGCGACGGTCAAGGCTGCCAAGGGCGTGGGGCCGAAGACGGCGCAGCGCATTGTGCTCGACCTGAAGGACAAGGCGCCGGGTGTCATGGCGATGGGCGCGACCGTTGGTCAGGCGCTGGACGGACCCGAACTGGCGGAGGTCATCGAGCCAACGGAGGGGGGCGGCGCAAAAAAAGCCGCGCGCAAACCTGCACCCAAGGCGCCTTCGGGCGCGGCCGCAGCCTCGGCCGGAGCTCTTTCTGCGCTGGGCAATCTCGGATATGGGCCCTCTGACGCGGCCGCAGCGGTTGCCGAAGCGGCTGCCGGTGCGCCAGAAGCAAACGAGGCGGATTTGATCCGGGCAGCCCTGCGGCTGCTGGCGCCAAAGGGCTAGGGCATGAATATAACTGAAACCACATGCCGCACGCAGATCCGCCTGTCCGGCTGCCGCGCAGTTCTGATGTGCGCCGAGCCGTGCAGGTGCAGCCGGGTGGGTGGACATGATTGACGCGGACCCGACCCTGCGGCCTGACCCTTTGCCAGGCGACAATGACCGGGCCCTGCGCCCGCAGGGGTTGTCGGAATTCATTGGACAGGCCGAAGCGCGTGCCAATTTGCGGATCTTTATCGAAAGTGCCCGTCGCAGGAATGAGGCGATGGACCATACCCTGTTTCATGGCCCTCCGGGCTTGGGGAAAACCACGCTTGCCCAGATCATTGCCCGGGAACTGGGGGTGAATTTTCGTATGACCTCTGGTCCGGTGCTGGCAAAGGCGGGGGATCTTGCTGCGATCCTGACCAATCTCGAATCGCGGGATGTGCTGTTCATAGATGAGATACATCGCCTGAATCCCGCGGTTGAGGAGGTGCTTTATCCGGCGCTCGAAGACTTTGAACTCGATCTGGTCATTGGCGAGGGGCCGGCCGCGCGGACCGTGCGGATCGAGCTGCAGCCCTTCACGTTGGTGGGGGCGACAACGCGAATGGGGTTGCTGACAACGCCGCTGCGGGACCGGTTTGGCATTCCGACCCGGCTCCAGTTCTATACCATCGACGAGCTGTTTGAAATCGTCAGCCGCAATGCCCGGAAATTGGGCGCACCGGCGGATGATGAGGGCGCCCGGGAGATCGCGCGGCGCGCGCGCGGCACCCCCAGGATCGCCGGGCGGCTCCTGCGCCGCGTGGTGGACTTTGCGGTTGTCGAGGGCGATGGAACGATTACCCGCGAGTTGGCGGATAATGCGCTGACCCGGTTGGGGGTGGACCAATTGGGTCTGGACGGTGCCGACCGGCGGTATCTGCGTCTGGTCGCTGAAAATTACGGGGGCGGGCCAGTGGGAATTGAGACCATGTCAGCCGCCCTGAGCGAGAGCCGGGATGCGCTGGAGGAGGTGATCGAGCCGTATCTGCTGCAACAGGGTTTGATCCAGCGTACCCCCCGGGGCCGGATGCTGGCGCAGAAGGCCTGGGCTCATCTCGGACTGGCGCCGCCAAAATCCGCAAATGATCTGTTTTCCTGATCGCGGTGATGTGTTCTGAAACAACCGGCGTGATCGCAGGGCGCGACAAGGGGCAGGGCGCATCCCTCCTGTCTCTGGCCGTTGTGAGAGGCCTGTTATGAGGGGGGCATTGCGACAGGCCCTTTGTGACAGGCCCTTTGCGACAGGCCCGTGCTGGCCCTGCCGGGCTGGCCTCGTCCCAAGGCAGGCGGAATAGGCGCGCCAGACGGTACCAGGACTGAGGGTGACCAAAGGGAAGGGACCCATGCGCCGCGGAGTTCCCCTTGATCGATCTTCTCTTGCGCCATAGATCCGGGCAAGAGCACAGCGCAGAAATCCGGACCCCGTTTCATGACCGCATTGATGACACCTGAAGACATAACTCGGTTGTTCACCCGCGAAGACGGAAGCTATGTCTTCGCGCGTTGGGGACGGCCGATTGCACCGATCGTTTTCGGCGTGCAGGACGAGACACTCGCAACACTGAAAGGCGCAGTGGAGGCCGTGGTGACGCTCGCGGGCCATCAGATGGTGGAGACGGATCCTGAATTGGGGGCCAACCTCATGTTCTTCTTCTTTCGCGACTGGGAAGAGCTGCTGGATGTGCCTGACCTGGATCGGATGATACCCGAGTTGCCCACTCTGGTGCGGCGCCTCTCCGGAGAGGGGGCCAGCCAGTATCGCGCGTTTCGCTTTGACGACGGCGGCGGCATCCAGGCGGCCTTTGTCTTCCTGCGCATGCAAGGGGAAATGGCCAGGATCCCGGCGGAAACGCTTGCCTTGACGCAGGCGGTGCAAGCCGTGCTCCTCTGGGGAAATCACGCCTTTTCCGATGCGTCCCCGTTGGCGGTGCTGCCGGGCGGAGGCAACACCATTCTGCGGCCCGAGATTGCCGGGGTGATTGCCGCGGCTTATGATCGGGTGATGCCGGTCGCTGCAGATAATGCCAGTCATGCGCTGCGTCTTTATGCGCGACTGCAGGCCCTGCCGACCGAGGAGCACGCGGTGTGACACATCGGTTTGCGGTCACGGTCTACTACGAAGACACCGACATGGGCGGGATCGTCTACCACGCCAATTTCCTGCGCTATATCGAGCGGGCCAGAAGCGATTTCGTGCGCAGCATGGGCGTGGATCAGAATGCGATGCGGGACAATGGGGTCGTCTGGGTGGTGACCCGCATTGAGGCCGACTACAGATCACCGGCGCGGTTCGAGGATGAGCTGGTCGTAGAGACCGAGATCACTTCAGTCACCTCTGCGCGCCTCACGATGGCGCAGGTCGTGCACCGGGCGGAGCAAGAGCTGTTTCGCGCCGTTGTCACGGCTGTCTGCATGGATATGCACAGCGGCAAGCCCCTGCGGCTTCCGGCAGAAGTTCGCGCATCGCTCCGATAAACAGGGGCGCCTCGCGCTGTTTCCTTGGCAATGCTGCGGGTTTTCCGCTAACGTCGGCGACAATTGGGCCGCGCGCATCAAACGACGCGGCAACTGGCGATAGAGCAGGCAGATGGAAGCAGAAACTCTGGCATTGGCGCAGGAGATTGATTTCTCCATGTGGGGACTGTTTGCGCGCGCGACGCTGACGGTCAAATTCGTGATGATCCTGCTGATCGGGGCGTCGATCTGGTCCTGGTCGATTTTTCTGCAGAAGCTCTTCACCTACCGCTCCGCCAGACGCGAGGCGCAGGTGTTCGAGCGGTCCTTCTGGTCCGGCAACCCGTTGGATGAGCTGTTCGACGACATCGGGCAGGACCCTTCCGGGCATTGCCAGCGTATCTTTGCCTCGGGCATGACGGAGTGGCGTCGCAGCCATCGCACGGATGGCGCCTTGATCCCCGGCGCGCAGGCGCGGATCGACCGGTCCATGGATGTGGCGATTTCCAAGGAAAGCGAAAGCCTGCAGAGCGGGTTGCAGATCCTGGCGACCATCGGCTCCACCGCCCCGTTCATCGGGCTCTTCGGCACGGTCTGGGGCATCATGAACGCCTTTATCGAAATCGCAGAGCAGCAAAATACCAACCTTGCGGTTGTGGCGCCGGGCATCGCCGAGGCGCTGATGGCCACGGGGCTGGGCCTGCTCGCCGCTATTCCGGCGGTGATCTTCTACAACAAACTGTCCGCAGATGCCGATCGCATCATCGGCGGATACGAGGCCTTCGCCGACGAGTTTGCCACCATATTTTCACGTCAGTTGGACGGCTGAGCCATGGGGGCTGCTGTACAACAGTCTGATGCGGGGGGGCGGCGACGCGGACGGCGGCGGTCGCGCTCGCGTCCGATGGCCGAAATCAACGTCACCCCCTTTGTCGATGTGATGCTGGTTTTGTTGATCATCTTCATGGTGGCCGCGCCGCTTATGACCGTGGGCGTGCCGGTGGAGTTGCCAAAGACCGCAGCCGGGGCTTTGCCGGGTGAGGAGGAAGAGCCGCTGACCGTGACCATGACCGCCAGCGGCGAGATCCAGATCCAGACAACGCCCGTGGCGCGGGATGATCTTGTCGCGCGGTTGCGGGCGATTGCAGCGGAACGAACCTCGGAGCGGGTCTATCTGCGGGCTGACGGGGCCATTGCCTATAGTGACGTGATGCAGATCATGGGCGCGCTCAATGCCGGTGGCTTTGGCAATGTGGGGCTGGTGACGGACACCGGCGGGCCCACGCTCGACGGGCGACCTGCGCCTCAGGGCGAATAAGTCGGGGGCCGATGTGCAAACAGGCACAAAGATCTCTGTTGCGGGGCACGGGCTACTCGTTGCCTGGGCGCTTGCGGGAGGGTGGTTCCACTCTGACCCTCTGCCGTTTCAAAGTCAGGATGTCTCGATCATCTCGGCCGAGGAATTTGCCCGGCTGAGCGAACAGCGCGCCGCGCCGGTGGTGGCAGAGGTGCCGGTTGCACCGGTTGCCCCGAATGTCCCCTCGGTGGCCGAAAGTACCCCGTCGATCCCGGACCGCCCGGAGCCTGCCCCGGTTGCGCCGGCCGACCAGCCACGCCCCATTGAAACGCCGGTGGAGGAGGCCGAGCCGGAGCCGCCCGCGCCGGAGCCCACACCAGAGGTCCCAAGCCTTGTGCCGGATGCGCCTGCGGTTCCGGAGCCGGTACGCGATTTGCCGCAAACCGCAGAACCCGAAGCCGCTCGCCCGACCGACCGGGTTGCGCCGGAACCGGTGAAGCCACCGGAGCCGGACACCCAGGTGGATGAGATTGCGCGCGAAGCGATTGCCCCCGATGACGGCGGCGAGGCCCCGCAACCGGTGCAGGATGCAACCGCCCCCGAAGCGGCGAGTGACCGGATCGTGACCGAAGCGGAGGCCGAGAACGCGGAGCCGACGGCGCCTCTCGCTACGTCGCGCCCCAAAAGCCGTCCCGCCAGCGCGGCGCCGCAGCGGCCTGTGGCACCTGAGACACCTGCGGCGTCAGAGCCACAGTCGGCCCAGAGTGATGAGAAAACCGAACCGGCAGCGGAACCAACACCCGAGGTTGAGAGTTCAGCCGTGGATGAGGCGCTGGCACAGGCGCTGTCCGGCGCGGGGGAGGTTCAGGCTGACGACCCCTCCGGCCCGCCGATGACCGAAGGAGAACGGGATGCGCTGCGGATTGCAGTCTCACAGTGCTGGAACGTCGGCTCCCTGTCGAGCGAAGCGCTGCGGACAACGGTGGTCGTCGCGATGTCGCTGTCCCGCGAGGGCGTGCCCGACAGTGGTTCGATACGGATGCTGTCCAGCTCCGGCGGGTCGCAGGGGGCGGCAACGCAGGCCTATGAGGCGGCCCGGCGCGCAATTATGCGCTGCGGGGCGAAAGGTTTTGATCTTCCCACTGACAAATACGGCCAGTGGCGTGATATTGAGATGACATTCAATCCCGAAAGGATGCGGATCAAATGAGAAACGCTTTGGCGACACTATTCCTTGGCCTTTCGATGCTGTTGCCGATTGCCGGGGCTCCGGGGCAGGCACAGGCACAGGACGGGCCGTTGCGGATCGAAATCACCGATGGCGTGATCGAACCGCTGCCTTTTGCGACGCCTGATTTCATTGCGGATACCCCGGCCGCCTCGCAGTATGCGGCTGATATCGCGCGGGTCATTGCCTCGGATCTGGTGGGGTCAGGGCTGTTTCGCGAGATCCCGAAGGTCGCCTATATCTCGTCCTATTCGGATTTCGACGCGGCGGTGAATTTCACCGACTGGAAGGCCATCAACGCGCAGGCGCTGATCACCGGTGCCGTGAATGTGTCTGGCGACCGGATCAGCGTGCGGTTCCGGGCCTATGATGTGTTTGCCGGACAGGAGCTCGGTTCCGGTCTGCAATTGTCGGGCACGGCCGAAGGCTGGCGTCGGATTGCCCACAAAGTTGCGGACACGATCTATTCGCGCCTGACGGGGGAGGGCGGATATTTCGACAGCCGCGTGGTGTTCGTGTCGGAGACGGGACCGAAGAACGACCGCAAAAAGCGTTTGGCGATCATGGATTATGACGGTGCCAATGTGCAGTATCTGACCAGCTCCAACGATATCGTCCTGGCGCCCCGGTTCTCGCCGACGGGGGATCGGGTGCTCTATACCAGCTATGAAAGCGGTTTTCCGCAGATCCATGTGTTGGACGTTGGCAAGGTGCAGCGCCGGATCCTGTCCGCGGGCAACGGTATAATGAGCTTCGCCCCGCGCTTTGCGCCCGACGGTCAGACGGTCGTCTATTCGCAATCCGAAGGTGGCAATTCCGACCTCTATTCGATGAATATCAACAGCGGTGCCACCCAACGCCTGACCAGCGCCCCCTCTATCGAGACCGCGCCTTCCTTCTCGCCGGATGGCAGCCAGATCGTGTTTGAAAGCGACCGCTCCGGGGCGTCGCAGCTCTATATCATGGCCGCCACCGGCGGCGAGGCAAAGCGGATCAGCTTCGGGCAGGGGCGCTATGGCACGCCGGTCTGGTCGCCGCGAGGGGACTATATTGCCTTCACCAAGCAGAACGCGGGCCGGTTCCATATCGGTGTCATGCGCACCGATGGCAGCGAGGAGCGGCTGTTGACCGCATCGTTTCTGGACGAAGGGCCGACATGGTCGCCAAACGGTCGCGTGATCATGTTCACGCGCGAAACCCAGGGCGCGGCAGGGCAGGCGCGGCTTTATTCTGTCGACGTGTCAGGGCGAAACCTGAAACCGGTCAAGACACCGGACGGCGCGTCGGATCCATCCTGGTCCCCGCTGCAGAAGTGACAGAGCGCCTGACGGGGCCGGCGACGGATGCCCGTGGCGCAGACATGCATAATATGGTAACACACTGGCAAGAAATGTCCGATGACACGAGGCGATTTCAAATGAGCAGACTTAAAACAGCAGTTATTCTGGTTGCGGGCCTGGCCCTGGCGGCCTGTTCCGATGCCCGTTGGGACGATGCGTCCTCCGGCAGCGGTGGCGCGGGGCAGATCACGCCGGGCAGTGCGGGCGATCCGACGAGCCCTGCCTATTTCCGCGAGGCCATCGGGGACCGGGTGTTGTTCCTTGTGGATCAGTCCAGCATATCTCCGACGGCACAGACCATTCTTGCCGGGCAGGCGCGGTGGCTGAATGCAAACCCCGATTACGTTGTCACCATCGAAGGCCATGCCGACGAGCAGGGCACACGGGAATACAACCTTGCACTTGGCGCACGCCGCGCCAATTCCGCGCGCGAATATCTGATCTCCCAAGGGGTGGCCGCCGACCGCATTCAGGTCGTGTCCTTTGGCAAGGAACGCCCGATCGAAATCTGCTCTGAAGAGAGTTGTTATTCCCAGAACCGCCGGGCCGTGACGGTTCTGGCGGGTGGCGCAGTGGTGGGCTGATCGTGATGTCTGGTTTTCGGCGAATCCTTCTTTCCACGGCACTGGTTTCCACGGCTTTGCTCGCGGCCAGTGCCTTGCCGTCCTTCGCACAGGAGCGGGATCAGACATTGGCGGACATCCGCCAGGAACTAACCGTTCTGCATGTGGAAATTCAGCGTCTGAACCGGGAGCTGTCGACCACCGGAGCGCCGTCGACGTCGCTTGCGGGGTCCTCGGTGCTGGAGCGCGTTACCGCCATCGAGGAGGAGCTGCAGCGCCTGACCGCACAGACCGAACAGCTGCAGCACCGTGTGCAGCGTGTGGTGGATGATGGCACCAATCGGATCGGGGATCTGGAATTCCGCCTGGTCGAGCTGGAGGGCGGCGACCTGTCGCAATTGGGTGAGACGACCACGCTCGGCGGCGCTGAGGAAGCGGCGGGCGCGACCGGGCTCGGCCAGGCGCCGGATCCGTCCGGGCCCCAAACCGTCATCGCAGGGGAACTCGCCGTCGGAGAAGAGGCCGATTTTCAGACGGCCATGGCTGATCTGGAAGCGCAGGCCTTTCAGTCGGCCGCCGCCAAGCTTGAGGTCTTCAAATCCGCCTACCCCGGTAGCCCACTGACCGCCAAAGTGGACCTCGGACGGGGCAAGGCTCTGGACGGTCTCGGTGACACGCGGGAAGCCGCGCGCGCCTATCTGGCCGCCTTCACCGGCGACACCACCGGGGCCATCGCGCCGGAGGCTCTGTTTGAACTTGGCGCGGCGCTTGGCCGTCTCGGACAGGTGGATCAGGCCTGTATCACATTGGCGGAAGTGGCCGTTCGTTTTCCTGCTGACCCGATGGTGACCAGTGCAGAGCAGGAGCGGGCCAGACTGGCGTGTTCCTGACCCCCTCAGCAGAGGCGCTGACAACGGAAATCCTCCGGCAAATCGGCGTGCCACTGCCGCCGTCGCTGGGGGTCGCTGTTTCGGGCGGGAGTGATTCTCTGGCGCTGATGTATTTGCTCGCCGATCTGGTCGCGGGCACCGAGACACAGCTTCATGTTGCGACCGTCGATCACGGATTGCGAGCCGAATCACGCGGCGAGGCAGAGGCGGTTGCAACCCATGCCGCAGGCCTCGGGCTGTCCCACGATATTCTGACATGGCAAAATCCGGCCGATCAGGGGAACCTGCAAGGGGCCGCGCGGGCGGCGCGGTATCGTCTCCTGGGGGACTGGGCCAAATCCCGTGGCATTGCTCAGGTGGCGGTTGGCCACACTGCCGACGATCAGGCCGAAACCGTGCTGATGCGTCTCAGGCGCGCTTCGGGGGTGACCGGCCTGTCGGGCATGCCGGTTCGCCACCACCGCGACGGGGTGGAGATCCTGCGTCCGATGCTGGGGCTGCGTCGCCGGGATCTGCGTGATTTTCTTCTGTCGCGAGATATCAGCTGGAGTGACGATCCCAGCAATCAGGACAGGCGATTCGAACGGGTGCGAATCCGGGATGCCTTCCGGGCGTTGGAGCCTCTGGGCGTGACCGCCGAGGCCCTGGCGGCGGTGGCGGAGAACATGCGCATGGCAGAGGCAGCCCTGTCACAAGCAACGCAGGCCGCCGCCACGGACATCGCCTGCCTGCGCTACGGTGCTGTTATGATTGATGCCGCAGGCTTTGAGCAGCTGCCGGAAGATCTGGCGCGTCGCCTTGTGGTGCGGGCGCTGGCCTATGTTTCGGGCGCGGTATATCCGCCGCGCCGCATGGCTCTTCAGGATGCGATGCGCGCGATGCAGGCGGGGCGCAGCACAACGATTCAGGGCTGCCGGATCCTGCGCAGGGGCAGCGGATTCTGGGTCTGCCGGGAGCTTCAGGCGGTGCGCGATCTGCGGCGGGTCTTTCCCGCCTCAGGCCAGGCGGAGGTGATCTGGGACGAGACCTGGCGCATCCACGCCACCCGGCAGGCTCGGGAGGGTGCAGCGGCAATCGAGATTCGACCGGTCGGTGAAGACGGCATCCGGCAACTGACCGATTGGCGCCAGTACGGCGTCCCGCGCGAGGTCATTTTGCCGTTGCCGGGGGTGTGGTCCGGGGATGAATTGCGCTCTGTTCCGGTGCTTCAGGCCACCTCTGACTGGTCGGTTGCGGCGATCAGGTCGCCCGCGACATGGGCGTCCGGAACTTTATCGCATTGAACCTCACCAAATCATCCTTATTTTAGGTACAACTGACGGTCGTCGCGTGCTAGTGCCGTGACGTCCTTGGAATTCTTGGGAGAGCCATTTTGGGCAACGCACGTAATATCGCCTTTTGGGTTGTTCTGTTTCTGCTTGTCGTGACCCTGTTCAACTTGTTCAGCGGATCCGGCAGCACATTACAGAGCCGCGAAAGGACCTATTCGGAATTCGTATCTGCCGTCGATGACGGTCAGGTCAGCCGGGTCACACTTGACGGGGAGCAGGTCCGCTTCACCACGTCAGACGGTCAGAGCTACACCACGATCAAGCCAGGCGACGCCGAAGTCACCCAGATGCTGATCGACAACAACATCCCGGTGCGGGCGGAGAAACAGCAGCAGTCGACGTTCCAGTCCTTCCTGCTCACTCTGCTGCCCTTCCTGCTTTTGATCGGTGTCTGGATCTACTTCATGAACCGGATGCAGGGCGGCGGCAAAGGTGGCGCGATGGGCTTTGGCAAGTCCAAGGCGAAGATGCTGACCGAAAAGCACGGCCGGGTGACGTTCGACGACGTGGCGGGCATAGATGAGGCCAAGGAAGAGCTGGAAGAGATCGTGGAATTCCTGCGCAACCCGCAGAAGTTCTCGCGCCTCGGTGGCAAGATCCCGAAGGGCGCCTTGCTGGTGGGCCCTCCGGGGACCGGTAAAACCCTTCTGGCCCGTGCGATTGCGGGCGAGGCCGGGGTGCCGTTCTTCACCATCTCCGGTTCCGATTTTGTCGAGATGTTTGTCGGCGTCGGTGCCTCGCGGGTGCGCGACATGTTCGAGCAGGCAAAAAAGAACGCGCCATGTATCGTCTTTATCGACGAAATTGACGCCGTTGGCCGTCATCGTGGCGCCGGCTATGGCGGCGGCAACGATGAACGGGAACAGACGCTCAACCAGCTGTTGGTCGAAATGGATGGCTTTGAGGCCAATGAGGGCGTGATCATCCTGGCGGCGACCAACCGCAAGGACGTGCTGGACCCGGCCTTGCTGCGTCCAGGCCGCTTTGACCGCAACGTCACGGTCGGCAATCCGGACATCAAAGGCCGCGAAAAGATCCTCGGCGTCCATGCCCGCAAAACGCCGCTTGGGGCCGATGTCGATCTGCGCATCATCGCACGCGGGACGCCGGGCTTTTCCGGTGCCGATCTGGCAAACCTTGTCAATGAGGCTGCACTGATGGCCGCCCGCGTCGGTCGTCGGTTCGTCACCATGGAAGATTTTGAAAACGCCAAGGACAAGGTCATGATGGGGGCCGAGCGCCGCTCCATGGTGCTGACGGCGGATCAAAAAGAGAAAACCGCCTATCACGAGGCGGGCCACGCGGTTGTCGGTTTGCGCCTGCCGGAATGTGACCCGGTCTACAAGGCCACGATCATTCCCCGCGGCGGCGCTTTGGGCATGGTGGTTTCGCTGCCCGAAATGGATCGCCTCAACTGGCACAAGGACGAGTGTGAGCAAAAGCTGGCCATGACCATGGCGGGCAAGGCGGCCGAAATCATGAAATATGGCGAAGGCCATGTGTCCAACGGTCCCGCCGGTGATATTCAGCAGGCCAGCCAGCTTGCGCGGGCCATGGTTCTGCGCTGGGGCATGTCGGACAAGGTCGGCAATATCGACTATGCCGAGGCGCATGAGGGCTATTCGGGAAATACCGGTGGCTTCTCTGTCTCTGCGAACACCAAAGAGCTGATCGAACAGGAAGTGAAACGCTTCATCGAAGAGGGCTACCAACGCGCCTTCCAGATCCTGCAGGACAACAAGGTCGAGTGGGAAAGGCTGGCCGAGGGGCTGCTGGAATATGAAACACTGACCGGTGAAGAGATCAAGCGCGTGATGAACGGCGAGCCGCCGCAATCCGATGATGACGCGGATGATGATGCCGACACTGGCGCCACGTCGGTGACGGCGATCCCGAAGGCCAAATCCAAGAAAGCCCCACCAGAAGAGGGGATGGAGCCGGAGCCAGAGCCTACGGCCTGATCCAGACCCCAATATTTTGATACAGCAAAACTTTGATACAAGGGCATCCTGACGGGTGCCCTTGTTCGTTTCCGGCATGATTCTGATCTCAGACAGCCCCGGCGCGGCCCGCAGGGTTGCACGGCCAGCAGACATTGATCGCACAGCATTTGCAAAGCATCGCCAAAGTTTCATCGCTTTGGCAGCCTGTGCGTTTGCATCCTCGTGCATGGATACTATGGTGCCACCAGCTGGCTGATAGAGCCGCAACCATATAGGGAATGCCGCATGTCTGTTCTACGCGAGTCGCGTTTCGGCGCTGAGATCACCTGGCTGGGAATGGTGCCTGCAGGCGGCAGCATTCAGGCCGAGCGGCGCGATGCCCTCGATCTCGGGTTTCACGGAATTACGGGCGAGCGCCACGAGGGCTGCGAGCGTGCCTCCTGTGTGCGGGTCAAAAACCTCTACCAGAACGGCACGGAAATCCGAAATGTCCGGCAGCTCACGATTCTGTCGGAAGAAGAGTTGGCGTTGATTGCCGATGAGATGGGGCTGGACCATATCGATCCACGCCACCTCGGGGCATCGATTGTGATCCGTGGGATCCCCGACTTTACCTTTGTGCCGCCCTCGTCGCGGCTGCAGGGACCGGACGGGGTGACACTCACCATCGATATGGAGAACCGCCCCTGCGTGCTTCCGGGGCGTGAAATCGAGAAGGATCACAGCGGTTTCGGACCCAAGTTCAAGAGGGCTGCCGAAAACCGACGCGGCATCACGGCCTGGGTTGAATGTCCCGGCCGGATGAACCTCGGGGACAGGTTGCGGCTCTTTGTGCCCAGCCAGCGCGGCTGGCGCGAAGAGGGATAGACCGCAGGCGAATATTCTTCTCTTTGTGATGGGCGCTGCGCAGTATTGAGCATTTCTGGCGCCGTTTCGCGGCACTTTTATGTCGGAAAACAATGGCGCGCCTGCCCGATCTGCAGATATGCCTAGAACAGCCTCTGGTGACCCGTCGCCGGATCCTGCCAACCCGCCACTTAGGAGCCAGACCCATGAGCTACAAGAGTGACATTGAAATCGCCCGCGAAGCGAAGAAGCGTCCGATCCAGGAGATCGGTGCCAAATTGGGGATGACCCATGAGGACCTTCTGCCCTATGGCCACGACAAGGCCAAGGTCAGCCAGGAGTTCATCACATCCGTTCAGGGCAAAAAGGACGGTCAGCTGATCCTGGTGACCGCGATCAATCCGACGCCCGCGGGGGAAGGCAAGACCACGACGACCGTGGGCTTGGGGGACGGCCTCAACCGGATCGGCAAGAGCGCGATGATTTGTATCCGCGAAGCCTCCCTCGGGCCGAACTTCGGGATGAAAGGCGGCGCTGCAGGTGGCGGCATGGCGCAAGTGGTGCCGATGGAGGAGATGAACCTCCATTTCACCGGCGATTTCCATGCCATCACCTCGGCGCATTCCTTGTTGTCTGCGATGATCGACAACCACATCTATTGGGGCAATGAGCTGGAGATTGATACGCGGCGTGTGACATGGCGGCGTGTGGTCGATATGAATGATCGCGCCCTGCGTCAGATCACCGCCTCGCTTGGTGGGGTCTCCAATGGGTTCCCACGGGAAACGGGCTTTGACATCACCGTCGCCTCTGAGGTCATGGCGATCTTGTGTCTGGCGAACGATCTGAAAGATCTTGAGAAGCGCCTCGGCGACATAATCGTGGCCTATCGCCGCGACAAGACGGCCGTTTACTGCCGTGATCTCAAGGCCGAAGGTGCCATGACTGTGCTGCTCAAGGATGCCATGCAGCCCAATCTGGTACAGACGTTGGAAAACAATCCCGCCTTTGTGCACGGTGGCCCGTTTGCCAATATCGCCCATGGCTGCAACTCCGTGATTGCAACAAGGACCGCGTTGAAGCTTGCGGATTATGTGGTCACCGAAGCGGGCTTTGGCGCGGATCTCGGGGCCGAAAAGTTCATGAATATCAAATGCCGCAAGGCGGGTCTGGCGCCTGCGGCGGTTGTGATCGTCGCCACCGTCCGGGCGATGAAAATGAATGGGGGCGTTGCCAAGGCGGATCTCGGCGCAGAAAATGTGGCCGCGGTTCAAAGCGGATGCGCCAACCTTGGGCGCCATATTGAAAACGTCAAATCCTTCGGGGTTCCGACCATCGTGGCCATCAATCACTTCGTGACCGACACCGAGGCCGAAATCGATGCGGTCAGAGACTATGTCGCGACCCATGGGGTCGATGCGGTTCTGTCCCGCCACTGGGAACTCGGGTCGGAAGGCGCGGCGCAGCTGGCTGAAAAAGTGGTGGCACTGGTTGACGGCGGAACGGCGAATTTCGGACCGATCTATCCGGATGACATGCCGTTGTTTGAGAAGATCGAAACGATTGCCAAGCGCATTTACCGGGCGGATGAGGTTCTGGCCGACGCAAAAATCCGCAACCAGCTCAAGGAATGGGAGGCTGCCGGATATGGCCATCTGCCGGTCTGCATGGCGAAAACCCAGTATTCCTTCTCCACCGATCCCGAGCGGCGCGGCGCACCTGTCGGGCATTCCGTGCCGGTGCGCGAGGTGCGTCTTTCGGCCGGGGCGGGGTTTGTGGTGGCGGTCTGCGGTGAAATCATGACCATGCCTGGCCTGCCGCGCAGACCTGCATCGGAAACCATA
Source organism: Phaeobacter sp. B1627 (assembly GCF_006265095.1). Taxonomy (GTDB): domain Bacteria; phylum Pseudomonadota; class Alphaproteobacteria; order Rhodobacterales; family Rhodobacteraceae; genus Epibacterium. Next base: position 79,582 of record NZ_VCNK01000021.1, on the reverse strand, counting down.
CATCTGAATGATGAAGGTCAGATCGAAGGCTTGTTCTAGAGCGGAAAATAGGCAATCTGCATCGCGGGCCCCGGTCTTGGATCTGGTCTTGGATCTGGTCGGGGGTCATGTCGGGGTCTTGGTCGCGGCCTTGCCGGAGCAGTTTGGCGCAAAGATCATAGCGGGGCCGATGTGCCGTGAGACCCGTAACATGCGGGATCTCCCCGAGAATTGAGTTGGTCCCCACCGGGGGCTGGCACCTTCAAAAGGAACGAAGTGATGGCAGCAGATATTATTGACGGCAAGGCCTTTGCGGCCAGGGTTCGGGGCCAGGTGGCCGAACATGTGGCGCGGCTGAAAGAGGAACATGACATCATCCCCGGCCTGGCGGTGGTTCTTGTCGGTGAGGACCCGGCCTCGCAGGTATATGTGCGTTCCAAAGGCAAACAGACTGTCGAAGTCGGGATGAACTCCATTGAGCACCGGCTGGCCGATGACACGTCAGAAGCGGATTTGCTGGCATTGATCGAGGCGCTGAACGCGGATCCTTCGGTGCACGGCATTCTGGTGCAACTGCCGTTACCCAAACACCTGGACGAGGATTTGGTGATCAACACGATCTCTCCGGCGAAAGATGTGGATGGTTTCCACATCTCCAATGTGGGCCTGTTGGGCACCGGGCAGAAGTCGATGGTGCCGTGTACGCCGCTTGGCTGCCTGATGATGCTGCGTGACTATCACGGATCCTTGTCCGGAATGGACGCTGTGGTGATCGGACGGTCGAATATTGTCGGCAAGCCGATGGCGCAATTGCTGCTGGGGGATAGCTGCACTGTGACCATCGCGCACAGTCGCACCAAGGACCTGCCGGAGGTAGTACGCCGGGCCGATATCGTGGTGGCTGCCGTCGGGCGCCCGGAGATGGTGCCGGGCGACTGGATCAAGGAGGGCGCCACTGTCATCGATGTGGGCATCAACCGGGTGGATGCACCGGAGAAGGGCGAGGGGAAGACGCGACTTGTTGGCGACGTTCACTATGAGAGCGCCGCAGCGCGTGCGGGCGCCCTTACGCCGGTTCCGGGCGGGGTTGGGCCGATGACCATTGCGTGTCTGCTGGCGAATACCGTGACGGCCTGTTGTCGTGCCAATAATCTGCCAGAGCCGGAGGGCCTGACGGCCTGACGGGAATGTGCCGCCGCGGCGGCGCGGCCTCCGGCGGAGGTATTTCGGAAAAGATGAAATAGCGGGCCCTTTGCGGGTTCCGTCCTTTATCCGTTCACAGGGCGAGGCAGCGGCACCGGTCCGGTCAGAATCGCCAGAGCGTTGTGTTCCATCACAGAGGTCAAGGCCGGATCCGTGCATCGCAGGCCGCCGGTGTAGGTGCCGAAGGCCGGCAGGATCAGGCGGTTTCGGTCCAGCAGGAAGGCCGGCCGGGACTGGCCGCGCAGGCTTGCCTTGGGGTGGTAATGGCCACTGATTTCCCCCGTCGTGCCCTGCGCCGCGACATGACGGAATGTCAGGGGCGGGGTGTTGAATTCGGCCAGCGCCTCCCCTGCGAGCGCTGGGGGGGAGGGGTCGTGATTGCCCTCGACCCATATCCATCGCCGGCCCTGCATCATGCCCTGCAGCTTCGTCCTGTCCGCCTGAGGCAGGTTTCGGGCCGCCGTATCGTCATCGAATGTGTCGCCCAGACAGATGACAGATTGCGGGTTGAGATCGTTGATCAGCGCTTGCAGGCGGTCGAGAGTGTCCCGTGTTTCGTAGGGCGGCAGGAAGACACCCGTACGGCGGGACACGCGGTCGCTTTTCCCGAGGTGCAGATCGGAGACAACGAGCGTTCGCTGAGCGGGCCACCAGAGGGCACCGGCGCCAAGCGCGCAAAGACGCGCGCCGCTGAGGGTGAAGTCAAATCCGGTGGTGGGTCCATGGGGGAGCATGTCTTGAGCTGTTGCCCTCATTGGGTCAGCGATGCAAGGCCGGACGTCTGCATCAGCTTCTCGGCTTCTCGCGCCATCAGCCTTTCGACACCGGCGCCTTTGATCGGAACTTTGCCGACTTCCAGCAGGAGAGGGGCGGCCAGGGGGGAGATCCTGGCAAGCTGGCAATGGTCCACGCGGTCGCCGACACGCGCCATCATCTCTTCAATGCGGGCAAAATCCACCAGTCCACGCTGGGCCTCTTCGCGGGTGATCCGCAGCAGGAGATGGTCGGGGTCGTATTTGCGCAAGGTGTCGTAGAGGATATCGGAGGAGAAGCTGGCTTGTCGCCCGGATTTGCGTTGCCCGGGGGTGTTGCGTTCGATCAGACCAGCAATCGTCGCGACGGTGCGAAATGTCCGTTTCATGACGGCATTTTCCGCCAGCCATCCGTCCAGCCCTCTGCGCAATGTGATGAGCGACAAAAGCGCCTTTGGGTCGGTGGTGGGCTCCATCCCCCAGATCAGCGTGGCATAATCCGTCGCCACAAAGCCGAGGGGCGCGAGGTTCAGGTCCTCCATGCGTTTGGTCAGGAGCAACCCCAGCGTTTGCTGGGCGTTTCGGCCTGCAAAGCCGTAGACGCAGGTGTGTTCCCGCCCGTCGTGGGGAAAGCTCTCCACCAGGAGCCGGCCGGGACGTGGCATTTGTGAAACCTGCGTCTGGAGGGTCAGCCAATCGGCGGTGTGTTGGGGCAGGTCAGGCCAGCCCTGTTGATTGAGGAGGGCGAGAATACGCGCCGAGAGCTGGGTGGAGGTGGCAAATTTGGTGCCGTTGAACGTGGCGACCTTTGGTTTGCGCGCAGCGTTGCGGGTGACTTCGACGGTCATCTCGCGGAGGCCTTCGAAACGCACGATCTGCCCTGCAATCAGGAAGGTGTCACCGGGGCTGAGCGTGGCGGCGAAGCCTTCTTCGATCTCGCCAAGTGGTTTGCCTCCGCGACTGCGTTTCAGGCGGACTTTCAAGGTATCCGTGTCCTGAATGGTCCCGAGATTCATGCGAATTCGCAGGGTCGCTCGGGGATCGCGCAATTGCCAGCGCCCGTCCGGTCGCTGCACCAGCCGTTGCCACTGATCATAGACCCGCAGCGCGTAGCCGCCGGTCGCACAGAACTCCAGACAGGCATCGAATTCGCACCGGGGCAGATCGGAATATGCGCCGACCGTGGTGACTTCGCCATAGAGCGCGTCGGAAGAAAACGGCCCGGCGCAGGCGGTGATCAGGATGTGCTGACACAGCACATCACGAGGGCCGGGCGGCAGGGGGGCGCCGTCCAGCTCGCCTTGCCGGGCGGCCTCTAGCGCGGCGAGGCATTCGATGACCTCGAACCTGTTCGCAGGAACCAGCAGCGCTTTGGAGGGCGCATTGTAGCGGTGGTTCGCGCGACCGATCCGCTGCACCAGGCGTTTGACGTTCTTCGGCGCGCCGATCTGTATCACCAGATCGACATCGCCCCAATCGATCCCCAGGTCGAGCGAGCCGGTACAGACCACCGCGCGCAGGTCTCCGCGCACCATCGCCGCCTCCACGCGCTCTCGTTGGGTGCGGTCGAGTGATCCGTGGTGAATGGCGATCGGCAGCGCGTCGTCATTGGCGAGCCACAGGTTGTGGAAAAAGATCTCGGCCTGGGCACGGGTGTTGTGAAAGATCAATGTCGTCCTGTGGCGGCGCAGCTGATCCAGCACAGCGGGGATCGCATAGGCTGCGCCCCCCCCGGCCCAGGGCGGAGCCGCGGATGTCTCCAGCATAGTGATGTCCGGCGCGGGACCGGGGTCCGCCTGTAGGATTTCACAGGGATCTGGGTGGCGGGCGAGACGCCGGGCCAATGCGTCCGGATCATCGACCGTCGCCGAGAGGCCGACCCGGCGCAGCCCCGGGCAGATCGCTTGCAGACGGCTCAGCGCCAGCATCAGTTGATCGCCGCGTTTGCTTTCGGCCAAGGCGTGTACCTCATCCACGATCACGCGTTGCAGGCCCCGAAAGATATGGTCCGAATTATCGTAGGAGATCAGCAGCGCGAGGCTTTCAGGTGTGGTCAGCAGGATATGCGGAGGATCCGCCCGTTGGCGGCGCTTGCGCGCGGCAGAGGTGTCCCCGGTGCGGTCCTCAATCCGGATCGGCAGTCCCATCTCGGTGACCGGTTGCGTGAGGTTGCGTTTTATGTCGGCGGCCAGCGCCTTTAGCGGCGAGATATAGAGCGTATGCAGCCCCTCATGCGTGCCCTCCGCCAGCTCCGCCAGAGTGGGCAGGAAACCGGCCATCGTTTTGCCGCCGCCTGTCGGCGCGATCAGCAGGGTTGCGGGCGCATTGCGGCGCGCCAGCATCTCCATCTGATGCGGATGAGGGGACCATCCACGGTCCGAGAACCAGCGCAGGATCTGAGGGGGCAGGCATTCCATGTTCCCCATTTAGTCCAAACTGTCGATGCGACCAAAAGAAATTCGACCCCGGTCGCCGCATCGGCCTTGTCTCGCTTACTTCACAATCGTCTCATCCCTGACGAACATGTTGGCCCAGGCCCGGTCGATCAGATCCGGAGACATTTGATAGGGCAGGCCTTCGAATTCGCAGATGGCAATCATCTGATCGATCAGAAACACCGGCTGGTAGTTGGCATAGGCGTTGTCAATCGTGGGGTATTTGGTCTTCAGCAGATGCACCAGGGCGGCCTCGTCAAGGGGGATACCCTTCTTGCGCGCGACCAAGGCAAAGATCTTGAGGAAATTCTCCTGATTGGGGCCGTCAATCTTGATCTTGAAAAAGATCCGGCGCAACGCCGCCTGGTCGAAAATCTCATTCGGGTGGAAATTGGTGGAAAAGATCACCAGCGTGTCGAAGGGGACTTCGAATTTTTCGCCCGATTGCAGCGAGAGGATATCGCGCCCCTCCTCGAGGGGAACGATCCAGCGGTTGACAAGGGCCTGGGGCGACTCCGCCTGACGGCCAAGGTCATCGACGATGAAAATCCCGCCGGTGGATTTGAGTTGCAGCGGCGCCTGATAGGTCCGGGCGGTCGGATTATAGACCAGGTCCAGCATCGACAGGGACAGCTCGCCGCCGGTGACCACAGTGGGCCGCTCGCAGCAGACGTAGCGCTCGTCAAACCGGCGGTGTTTGCGCAGCGCGTTCGGATCTGGTGCCTCCGTTGCCACCGCGCTGTGCACGACGGGATCGTATACGGTGATGACCTGACCGGCATATTCGATCGCGCGCGGCACATAGACCCGGTCGCCCAAAGCATCCCGAATGCCATTGGAGATGGAGGATTTCCCATTGCCCGGGGGCCCGTACATGAGAATGGAACGGCCGGCGCTGACAGCGGGGCCGAGATGGTCAAGCAGGCTGTCGGGCAGGATCAGGTGCCCCATGGCAGCGGTCAGTTGCTGACGGGTCACCATGATGTTTCGGATCGACTGACGTTTGACCTGCTCGCGATATACATCAAGCGGCACCGGCATGGCGCCGAAGTATTCCGATTGCGAGAGCGCATCCAGAGCGCGCGCCTTGCCCGCGTCGGTCAATTGATAGGCCATCTCGTTGCCGGAATTGGCATTGAGCGTGCCGGTGGCCTCTAGCAGTTTCTGGTCGCGGGCAATATCGACCAATTCCTGAGTGACCGAAGCGGGCAGGCAGATGGCCTCCGACAAGTCGGTGACGGTGTCCAGCGTCTTGCGGAACATGGTTTTCAACAGAATGTCCCGCATCATCACCAAGGGCAGGCGCATCTCGGCCATGCCTTTGGGAACAGGGGGCGCGATCACGGAGGTGGTCTGCATGTTCATATCTGACGGGGCCTCTTTCAGGATGGCGGGTGCGGGACGCCGTTGGTCGCCGTTTGGTCAGAGACTATGCAATACTGTGGCAAGACCGCGGCGGAGCTGTAGCATTTCCGCGAATAGCTTGGTTGATTGTCGGCTGTTTCCGGGCCATCGCGGCCGGAATGGACCCAAAGTGGAGCCTGAACATACCCGCAGGGCACGGCCAGGTTGCCGGATCAGGGGCCGTAAATGGCCGCGAGGCAAAGATAGATCGCAAGCGTCGCGCCAAGGCACAGGCCCATTGGAAACTTGCTGCCCGCGTCCCAGCTTTTCCACTGCGGCGCAAGACGGCGCAGGGGGGTGTGGCGGGCGACCCGGTGGGCGAAAACCCCGGCCAGCAAGGTCGCGGTAAAGATGATCACCACCTGCGACAGATCTGCAAAAGCGACATAAGGGGCTGCTGCTCCTGCAAATTTGGCGTCTCCGGCCCCGACGAGCCCGGCGGTGTAGAACAAGAACCCGATGGCGATGCCGATGGGCAGATGTAAAAGATGCCAGCCATAGTCGGCCCAGGTCGGCATCACCAGAGCCCCAAGCACCACATAGAGCCCGCCCAGCGTGTCGACCATCCAATTGGGAATGCGCATGGCCCGCAGGTCCGTCAGAGCCACCAGAAAACACAGGGGCAGGACCAGGGGCAGAAACCAGATTGCAGCCTGCGCAGGAAAATGCATCCCCTCCGGCCCCGCTCAGCCTTTTTCCAGCGCTTCAAGCGCCCGGGCGGCGGCATCAAAGTGCTGCGGGTGGGTGTCGATCGCGTCGCGCAACAGGCCTTCCCCGGTGCTGACATCACCCTGTTTGACCGCAGAGAGCGCCATCGTATGCAACAGCTGCGCCCGCTCGGTCTGGGTCATGGCAATGACGGGCAGGCTATAGTTGCGCTGTGCGCCTCGGGCCAGAACAAGGTTGTTCTTGGCGGTGAACAGGTTCGGGTCCTGACGGAGGGCTTCGCCAAAAAGGCGCTCGGCTTCGGTATAATCGCCCCGCGTCAGCTTGGAATAGCCCCAGTTGTTGAACACACCCGCCGGCGTGGTGGTCAGGCCAATGGCCGTCTCATAAAAGCTGTCGGCCGCTTTCCAGTTCTTCTCGGAGTCGGCAACCATCGCTTCGAGGCGGTATCGTTTGTAGGTTTCATGGGTGGGCGGCACCGAGGTCAGGACAGTCTTGGCCTGCGCCCAGTCATTGGTCCGGATCAAGGCATCCGCGAGGTCCACCCGGTCGGCGTCGCCAGACTCCGGCAGCGCGACAACACGTTGCCAGGCGGAGACGGCCTCGGTATAGCGCTTCGCCCGCACCAGAGAGCCCGCCAAACCGCGGTTGAAATCAATCCGGTCGGGGTTTTTCGCAACGCTGCGCTGAAAATAGCTGACTGCCTCATTGGGATCGGAGCTGTTGAGGATGACGTTGTTGAGATTGCTCTCATCGATGACGTTGACGTCCTGCAAGGCGCGTTCGACAGCTTCTTTGTCGATTTCCTTGCTGCAGGAGGCAAGTGTCAGTGCCCCGATCAGACCTGCGGACAAAAGAAACATTTGGCGCATAATTCTGCGTCCTTTTCTGCTCTGCCTCTGGCGTTATGGTGTCGTTTGAATGCGGTATACTCCACCGCCCCGGCGCACCAATTTATATTCACTGCCGTTGGCCTCACTATGGCCCGGATTGTCAAGATTTTCGAGGGCCAGACGCAAATTATCGCGTATTGCGTCACTTTCGCCATTGTCCAGCGCATAGGCCCGGCGCAGGATCTGCTCGGCTTCTGCGGTCTTGCCGCGCTCCAGCAGGACAATTCCCAGATTATTCAGCGCTTCCGGCCAGTCCGGTGCGCCCTTGACCGCGCGCCGCAGGAGGCTCTCTGCCTGACCCAGCCGACCGAGGCCCAGGTTGGCCGAGCCGAGACTGGACAGGATCTCGGGCGTCAGCCCTTCGTCGAGGGCGGCCCGGTTGAATGCATCGATGGCCAGCTCATATTGCCCGGCCGCCATCAACCGATGACCCACATCCAGCCCGTTGACGGCCTGCGCACGGGTATCGACGCCGGGGGCCCATGGGCCGCTGGCCTTGCCATTGAATGCCCCGTTGCCCGGCCCCATCACGCAAGCCGCCACCAACGCACATGCGCAGGCGGCGACCGCGGGTGGGACAAGGCGGAAAAGGGGGGGGCGCCTGGTCCTGAACGTCATGAGGCTCTGCTCTATTTTCCCAAGTTGGAGATGCCTTGTGCCGAGGGGCCAACCAGAATGATCAGCAGCGGAGGCACGGTCAGCCCCATTGTGGCAAGGGTCATTTTGGTTGGCAACTTGTTTGCGGCTTCTTCTGCGCGCATCACGCGTTTGTCCCGCATTTCACTGGCATAGACCCGTAGCGCCTCGGCAATGGACGTCCCAAAGGTCGCCGACTGGATCATGACGGTGACGAAGGAAGACACGTCCTGCACGCCGCACCGTGTGCCCATGTCGCGCATGACCTTGTCCTTGTCCTTGCCCGCCTTCATTTCATAGGCGACAACTTCGAATTCTTCGGCCAGTTCCGGGTAAGATGCCCTCAGCTCGCGGGCCACGCGGACGATGGCCTGATCCATCGACTGTCCCGCCTCCACACAGACCAGCATCATGTCCAGCGCGTCCGGGAAGGCGCGGGTGATCGCCTGTTTGCGTTCTTCGATCCGGCGGGTGATCCAGTACCTCGGTAGGAAATAGCAGGCGCCGCCGGGACCGATCACACGCAATGCCACATCCTGCGTGGTGTATTCCACATCCGCATTCATCACATAGACAAAGACCAGCCCGAGGCCGAGCCCCACCAGCCCCAGCGCGAATTGGGCGAAGTGGAACAGGCGCACCGCGTCCTTGGACTGGTATCCCGCCTGACGCAGCTTCAGCTCCATCGCCGAGAGCTCTTCCGCGTTCTGTGGCTCCAGGAAGTTGGCGAATTTCTGCAATTGTTCGTTGCGGTTGGCCTGACGCAGCCGTTCTTTCCTGGGCTGTGCAGATTGCGTTTCATTCAGGCTGCGCTGCAGCTTTTTCAGCGGGTCCTCGGGCTGATTGAGCATCAGGCCCACGGCAACGGCCACCAGCACGATCCCGACGAATCCCAGTGCCAGCAGCGGTCCGAACTCGCCGAATTGTGTGACCAGAACGTCTTGTACGAATGTGACCGGGTTCATGGCAGCCCCCTCAGACCTGGATATTGGTGAGCATGCGCATCACAAAAAGATTGGCCGTCAGCATGCCGCCGACGATGAAGCAGGCGGGAATGAACCAAGGGTGATCCATCACCCCGTCGTAGTAGGTCGGATCATTGATCAGCGTCGAGCCGAGGCAAAAGACGGGGAAACCGGACAGAAACTTTCCCGACCATTGCGCTTCGGCGGTGATGGCCTTCACTCTGCGGAACAGGCGGAACCGGGACCGGATGACCTTGGCGAGACCGGCGAGAACCTCGGCCAGGTTACCACCCGATTGCTGTTGGATGGTCACCGCCACCGCCAGGAACCGCAGATCCTGAATATCCAGCCGCTCCGCCATATCCTTCAGCGCCTCGCCCACATCCCGACCATAGGCGCATTCATCGGCGATGATGCCAAATTCGGTGGCCAGCGGGTCTTCGACCTCTTTTGCGACGATCTGGATGGCCGAGGTGAAGGGATGTCCGACGCGCAGGCTGCGCACCATCAGCTCAACCCCGTCCGGCAATTGCTCCTCAAGCATCGCCAGACGCTTCTTGGCCTTGGAATTGACCCAGAAGAAGACGGCGCCGACACCGATGATGACGGAGGCCAGCGCGCGCACGGGTGGTTCCGCCTGAGTGCCGACGCTGAGACCGACATAGGCGATCCCGGCAAGGCCGATCATGATCATGATCAACTGTCGCGGAGAAAAGGCAATGGCGGCTTTTTGCGCCCGTTCCGCAAGCAGCGAATAGAGCGGGATCGACCGCGAGCTCAGGTGTTGCTGCATCTCCTTGCGGAGCTGATCCAGCACCTGTTCGCGGTTGGCCCCCTTTTCCAGCATGTCGAGGCGGCGGTTGACGCGACTGTTGAGGCTGATCGATTTGCCGAAGGTCACGAGATAAATACCTTCGACCAGCACCAGAACGCCGATGAAGATCAGCCCGTAGATGACCGGTTCCATTCCGATTTGCATCAGCGGTGCTCCATCACTGTGGGTTCATAGATCGAGGGCGGCAAATCGTAGCCCCAAAGGCGGAACCGCTCTGCATAGTGGCTGCGGACACCCGTCGCGGTGAAATGCCCGATGATTTTGTTGTCAGGGGTCAATCCCATGCGCTGAAAGCGAAAGATTTCCTGCATGGAGATGACATCCCCTTCCATGCCGGTGATCTCCGAAATCGAGGTCATCCGGCGAGATCCGTCCTGCAGGCGCGAGGCCTGCACGATCAGATTGACCGCCGATGCGATCTGACTGCGCACGGCTTTGATCGGCATTTCAATGCCGGCCATGGCGATCATGTTTTCCAGTCGCGATATGCCGTCGCGGGCCGAGTTGGCGTGGATGGTGGTCATGGACCCATCGTGGCCGGTGTTCATCGCCTGCAGCATGTCGATGACCTCGCTGCCGCGGGTCTCACCGACGATGATCCTGTCGGGGCGCATCCGCAGAGCGTTCTTGAGGCAATCCCGGGGGGAGACTTCGCCCTTGCCCTCCACATTCGGCGGGCGGCTTTCCATCCGACCCACGTGGGTTTGCTGAAGCTGCAGTTCGGCGGTGTCCTCGATGGTGAGGATACGCTCGGCATTATCGATGAAGCTCGACAGGGCGTTGAGGGTGGTCGTCTTGCCGGAACCGGTGCCGCCGGACACGATCACATTCAATCTCGTGGAGACGGCGGCTTGCAGATATGCCGCCATTTCTTCTGTGAAAGCCCCGAAATTCACCAGATCGTCGATGCCCAACTTGTCTTTTTTGAACTTTCGGATCGAAACGAGGGATCCGTCCACCGCGACCGGCGGCACCATCGCGTTGAAGCGTGAACCATCGGCCAGACGGGCATCCACATAGGGGTTGGATTCATCGACGCGGCGGCCCACCGCCGACACGATCTTGTCGATGATCCGCATCAGGTGGCGTTCGTCCTTGAAGGTGATGTCGGAGACTTCGAGCTTGCCTGCGCGCTCCACAAAGATCTGATGCGGCCCGTTCACCAGAATATCCGAGACGCTATCGTCTTTCAGCAATGTCTCAAGCGGACCGAGGCCGGTCACTTCGTCATAGAGCTCCTTGTTGAGCTGCTGCCGGTCCTCACGGTTCAGCACGATGTTCTTGTCTTGCAATACCTCGCTGGAAATAGAGGCGATCTCATTGCGCAAATCGGCCTCTGTCGCCGTCTCAAGGGCCGCGAGGTTCAGATTCTCAAGCAATTCGCGATGCAGCTCGACCTTGATCTCGCTCATGCGTTCCTTGCGTTTGCGCTCCCGGTCCGGCGGCGCGGCCTCTGCGGCCTTGCGGCCTGTGGGGCGTCTCAGAACGGTTTTCACACCTTCTGCGACGGCCGGTGCCGCAGGGGGGGCATCCGGGCGCGGTTGCGCCGTTTTCGGTGCGGGAGATGCTTTTTTGTATCTAGAAAACATTGTTTGAACCCCAGGGTGTCACGCCGTCCTTCAAGCCGCCTCTGCATCCGAATTTCCCAGCTCATGCAGGCTTCGCGCCAGTTTGGCGATTTCCTTGCGCAGGGGATTTTTGGGTGCAGACAGGGCCAGCGGCTGTCCGTGATCGCAACTTTGCAGAACGCTTTTCCCACCGTCCGGCAGCTGGACGTCGAGGGAAATACCAAGGCTTTCTGCCAATCGCTTGACCCGGGCTTTGCCATTCAGGTCGGTGAACTTCGGTGCCCGGTTCAGGATGAACCGCAGCTTGTCAAAGGGAAGATCCTCGGCCTGCAGCGCCCGTTTGACCCGCAAGGCGTTCTGAGCCGAGCGCATGTCCAGCTCGATCAGGGCAAAATACACATGGGCAAGGGTCATCACCGTCTCGGTCCATTGAACCAACGTATGTGGCATGTCTATGACGACGAAATCGAAATGGCTGCGTGCCATCTCCACCACCCGCAGGATGTCCTCGGGGGTGATGAATTCCAGCGGCACCATATCCGCAGGCGAGGTCAGCACCTGCAGCTTGTCACGATATGAAATCAGGGATTGGCCAAAGATGTCCTCGTCCATGGCCTCGGTCTCGCTCAGCATCTCCATCACGGCGTCGCGTCGCGGCATGTCGAGGTAGGTGGAAACCGAGCCGGTCTGAAGATCGAGGTCCAGCAGGCAGACGCTGGGGCGGTCGGACGCGGTCAATTCGGCCAGTTCCCAGGCCAGATTGACGGCAAATGTCGACGACCCGGTGCCTCCGGCAAGCCCCTGTGCCACGATAACAGCCCCTTCGCGCTGGCTGTCGGCATGGAGTTTGTGGGCGCGGGCGGGGGCTGCGGCTGGGGCCACGGGCTCAGCAGGTCGGCGCAGGCGTTCGACGGCTGCGGCAAGCTCCTGCTCGGGCAGGGGGTAGGGGATGAATTCATCAGCCCCCTGACGCAGCAGTTTGTGAAGCGCCGCCGGGGTGACGTCTTCTGCCACCAGAATGACCTTGATGCCCCGGGATTTCGCCTGGGTGATGATCTCCCCCATCAGCGGCAGATGCTCTTCGTCCTGAGAATCAATGGCAATGGCGACGAATTCGACGGTTTCAGCTTCAGGCTGGTAAAAGAACGCAAGCGCCTCGGTAAAGCCAAGGTCGCCCCAGGCTTCTCCCATGACCGTTTCCATGTCCTCGATCAGAAGATCAAAGTTTTGCACATCGCGACTGATGGTACAGGCCGCGATAGGCGCTGCATCCGGTTGCGAATTCCCGCTCGTCATCGCCAGTATCCCCACATTGTTCGGTCCCGGCCATAGCCGTTGGCAGACCTGTGCCCCGTCAAACGACAGAGGGCACCCTTCAGGACAAGTGTCGTCCTCAATATGGGCAAGAGTAGGGCTAAAAAAAACCGAATGTGGGAAAAATCAATCGTCCCTAACAAGTCGTATCATCAGCAGGCGACTGCCGGGCTGCGAGTTTGCTGGCCTCATTGGGGACGCGGGAGAGCTCGGGACGCGCCTATTCGCCGAGGGATCCTTCGTTCGTCAGGGTCGTTTGCACGACTGCGCTCTGGACGTAGTCGCGGTAGATCACTGCGGCGTATTTGCCGTCCAGTTCATTGACGCGCGCGGCCACAAAGCCGCTGACCTCGGTGACGGTGCGGCGGTTTCTGCGTTCGGGCGCATCGGTCAGCACCAGAGGCTGGGTTTCGCCAAAAGACGCAACCGCTTCCAGCCGTTGACGGCTGATGCCTTGCGAAACAAGGTAATTGACGGCCGCGCGCGCCCGTCTCAACCCCAGCGACTTGTTGTATCCCTGGCTGCCCACGGCATCGGTATGGCCGTAGACCCGAAACCGGACCTCGGGAAACTGGCGGATCCAATTCGCCTGCGTGCTCAGGACCTGACGGGCGGCACCATCAAGGCGGGCGCTGTCAAAGTCAAAGTTGATGGTGGTCGGCACGTCATTCGCAAACCGGTTTGCCAGTTGCACCCGATAGCTGCGATCCCCTGACAAAACGGCTGTGTTATTTGTTGTCGCCGCGCCAAAGTATCTGCCGTCCAGCGGTTCTCCGGCCTCTTTGTAGGCGCAGGCTCCCGTGGTCAGGATCAGTCCGAAAATTGCTGTGAATTTCAACATCTGCGCCGCCATTCTTGATCCGTTAGTCGAGGAGATAGCCGTAAGAGCCGTCAAAGTCCTGTCGCGCGACTTCGCCTGCTGCACCTTGCTGGACGCGTTCTGTCCGGCCAAAGAGAAAGAGGTTCTTTTCGCTCGGCGGCCTGATGCGGTCGGTTGGGAGGGAGAACGCCTCGCCCCGGGTCGGTGTCACCAGATGCGCCGAAACGATGATCACCAACTCGCTCTGGTTGCGCTCAAAATCGGCGCTGCGAAACAGGGCGCCCAGAACCGGAACATCGCCCAGCCATGGAACCTGTGCCGCGTTATCAAGGAATTGGTCTTCGATCAGACCGGCAATGGCAAAGCTCTCTCCGTCGCGCAATTCGACCGTGGTGGAGGTTTCACGGCGCGAGAACGCGTTGATTGAAAAGCCGTTGAGCGTGACGGAATTGGTGGTGTCGATGGCCGAGACTGCCGCCTTCAGTTCGAGATTGATCAGATCGCCGTCCACCACCCGCGGGATAAAGTTCAGCTCGATCCCGAACGGTTTGAACTCGATCGAGATGGCCCCTTCTTCCTGCGCAACCGGGATCGGGTATTCCCCCCCGGCGAGAAAGTTTGCCTCTTGTCCGGAGAGCGCCGAAAGGTTCGGCTCCGCGAGGGTCCGCACCAGCCCCTTCTGCTCCAGCGCTTCCAGCAGCACCCCGAATTCGACAGATCCGATATCAAAGCCGAAGAACAACGCGCCGATGGTATCTTCCTGCGTCTGAATTGCATTGCCCAGACCATTGTCGCCCAGCAGCCAGGTGCCGGTTTCCGCCGCCACATCGGAGCCGCCCAAGGCGACCGAAGAGCCGAGGGACTTGCTGACCGAGCGCTGCATTTCGGCAAAGCGGACCTTCAGCATCACCTGCTGCACGCCGCCCACCGTCATCAGGTTGCTGACCCGGTCCGGTGCATAGCGTTCGGCCAGGTCCAATGCACGCTGCAGACGTTGGGAACTCGAGACGTTGCCGGACAGCACAATGCCGTCATTGGCCGTGCGCACTTCGATTTTTTCGTTCGGCAGGATTTGTTGCAGGCGCTGCTTGAACTCTGTGACATCGGCCGCAACGCGGACATCCACGTTGGTGATCAGCCGCCCCGACGCATCCAGCAGGGTCAATGTGGTCATCCCCGGAGATTTGCCGAGCACGTAGATCGTCCTGTCCGACAGCGAAGAGATATCCGCGATGCCGGGGTTGGCGATGCTCAATTCCGCAAAGGGCACATCGGCCTCCACCACAACGGCCCGGTTCATCGGCACGTCGAGAATGGAGTTGGTTCCCTTTTTCACCACTTTGATCCCCTGCGCCATGGCCGCATCAGGGGGGAATGCACCTAAAAGGGTCAGCCCGGTGAGGGCTGCCGCAAAAAAACGTCCAATTGACATGTGACCTGCCTTTCCGATCACGCCTCGATATGCGGGGTCTTGGTGCCCCAATTTTGTAGCCAATCTGCGCTACTTCGCCTTTCATTGCAAGAATCAATGGCTTCGAGGGTGAAGCTGATAGGGTCTTGGCTGTGAACTGTGCTGAAACGGCCAAGCTCCGCATGCCCTATCCGAGCTGCGGAGCTTGCTGTAAACGATTGAATTATCTTGACGTCTGTCAGTTGCTGCAGGGAATGGGAATGTTCACAACCTCGGCGCCGCGGCGGGTCCGGATGGTGCAGACTTTTTCTTCCACCACCCGCTGAGGCGCTTCTATTTCTCCGAGGCCGAGCAATTTGCGTTGATCGACTTCGACCATGGCCGCCACGGTATCGTCCTCTGCGCCGACAAGGGACAGCGACAGGCGACCGGTGACCTGCGCCTGGGCGAGGGCCGCGACCTGCTCGGGGCGGACGGTGACGGTGACGGTCCGCGCGATCATGGCGCCACTCAGGTCTGCGGCGGCGATCTGGTCAACGGCGATCAGTTCGATATTGGACTGGATCAGGCGGGTGACATCACCACGCCGGTCTTCTCCGCGAGCGGACGGCGGGCGGCCGCTCCAATAGACGTCCACGTGATCGCCGGGACGCAGGAAACCAGACACGCCGCTTGCCACGTCGACGCGAATTGCAAAGGCCCGCATGCCGCGCTCCAGGCGGGAGGTGATGCCCGCGTCCTGTCCGGGTTCGGTGATCTTGACGGCCATCAGCGGCTCGCCTTTTTCCATCGTACGAAGAACGTATCTTGCGTCATTCGGGTGCTGGGACGGAAACAGCTCATCCGTGGACGTGAAAATTCCGTCTGGCACCGCATTTTTCGGCCATTTGACGGCGCGGACGTCCTCTTTGGTCAATCGGCGACCGTAGTTCAATTGCTTGGTCGTCACATAGACATCGATCGTCGGCATGGTCTGCTGACCCTTGGCGCGTTCCCGGGCGAGGGCGGCCTGATGCGCTTCGATGTAGTTTTTTGCCATCATCACAGCCCCCCCCGCAAGGGCGACGCCAACGATGAGGACAAGTCCAAAAACGGCTCTCATGGGGGTCCCTTTCTGTGATGGGCGAAACTGTGATCTGCGATATTTGGCGGAATGGATGGGCTCCATTCACTATGCCAGGGTTAACTGTGCCAAGACGCTGCCGAGGGCGGATCGGTCGCTCGTATGTGCCCGATAATGCGAAGGACTTTAGAGGCGCGCACAGCGGCCTCGTATGGGCTATCCGGTGCTGACCGTGGCCGAGGAGCGTTCAGAACGTCCAATTCGACATAAATCCCGCCAATGCGTTGGCCAGACCCAGGGCCCCATCCTGCATTGCGGATGAAATCAGGGCCGCGAGAACAACAGCAGCGGCCGCCAATACAACCCAGTCGACGGAAATCGCCCCGTCATCAGAGGCTAGAAATGTCTTGAGTGTCTTCACGAGTACACCTCACCGTCGATGCCTCCGGGATGATTTCGGGCTACAATCAAATTGCAGCCCGAAATGCTCATGCCAGGATCACACGATCCTCGAACCTGACTTGTCCGCGGGGCTTATGCCGGGGGTGTTTCTGCTGCTTCTTCTGCACCTGGATCCAGGTCGGACAGGAAGTTGCCGGTGCTTTCGGTCAGGTCAGACGCACCGTTTTCGATGGAGGTGTAAACAATACCTGCCAGAACGGCGACGGCGGCGGTCAGAACAACCCAGTCAACGGTTACGGCACCGGAGTCGTCTTTGCGGAAGTTTTTGAAGAATTTGATCATGGAACGTCCCTCCTGAGGATCGATAGAATGTTGGTATCCGCGCCGGAACTTTTGTGTCATCCGCTCTCTCACCTGCCTGATGACGTTCCGCTTTGGATGTCCCTGTTATCCGGGAGCAGCATGGCAGCAATTGGGCCGAAACCCGGACGTCTGCCTTTGAGATTAAAAAAATATTAGTGAATTCTGTAAGGTGTTGAGCAGGAATGAAAATATTGCAAGAGGCGCTGATTTTGCCGCCTTTTGCAGAGCTGAATAAGGAGCAAATGTGGCGAAACCGTCCAATTTCTGGCGCTCCGGCTGGATTTCCGCGACGATTTCCCCCAGGATTCCGGATAAATCAGATTCCGGGATGAGCAGCGAGACGATGAAACCGGCGGCGGTCGCATTTTTAGGCCTCATGATGGTCGGTCCCGGCTTCGCGCAGGACGCAGCCGGGCCTGCGGTGTTTCCCGAGTTCGAGGCCAAGCGAATCCGGCCGCCGGATCCCGGTACGAAACGGAGGATCACGGTCCAGATCGACCCGGCCGCGCCTGAGCCGGCAGATCGTGTCGGGGCGCCGGACGGCTCACCTGTGCCGTCAGCTGCGGTTGCCCGGTATGACTGGTTCTGGGAGGCAGTCGGCGGAGACCTCGCAGGGGCATCGCCCGGGCGTCTGGCGGAGGGGCTGGCGGTGCTGGACCAGCGTGCGGAGGTGCCAGTGCCGCGGCTTCAGGATCTGCAGGATATGATCGGTGCGCATGGGGTGGCCTTGTTGACCTCCACGATCGGAACCGAAGTGTCCCCGGCTTTGGCTCTGGCGGTGATGGCCGTGGAGTCGGGCGGGCGGGCGCATGCAATGAGCGGAGCAGGGGCCAAGGGGCTGATGCAGCTGATGCCTGCGACAGCGGATCGGTTTGGTGTTGTCGATGCATTTGACCCGCAGCAGAATATCCTCGGGGGCGTTCGGTTCCTCGACTGGTTGATGAGTGAGTTTTCAGGGGACCCCATGCTGGTGCTGGCCGGATATAACGCCGGGGCCGGAGCGGTACGGGACCATGCAGGCGTGCCGCCCTTCGCGGAGACCCGCGATTACGTCCCCAAGGTCCTTGCAGCCTACAGCCTTGCCCGTAACCTGTGTGCCACGCCGCCGATCATGATATCGGACGGCTGCGTCTTTCAGCTGATGAAGTGACGGGGAAGGCGGAATGGAACCGGAGTGGGACAAGACTTCGTCTCGCCCGCCGCGCCCCCGCCCACCTCCTTCGAAAATCGAAGGAGGCCGTTTAGTCCACAATGGTCGCTTCAGTCGCGGCGCGCAGCTCGTCTTGGGTGACGCCCTCGGCGGTCTCAACGATCCTCAGGCCTCCCTCAACGACGTCAAGCACGCCGAGGTTGGTGATGATGCGATCCACCACACCGGTCCCGGTCAGGGGCAAAGTGCATTCTTTCAGGACTTTGGACTGGCCGTGTTTGTTGGCGTGATCCATGACGACAACCACGCGACCAACACCGGCCACCAGATCCATGGCACCGCCCATCCCCTTGACCAGCTTGCCCGGGATCATCCAGTTTGCCAGGTCGCCATTCTCAGCAACTTCCATCGCGCCCAGGATGGCCATGGCGATCTTGCCACCCCGGATCATGGCAAAGGACGTCGCGCTGTCGAAATAGGCCGTATGCGGCAGCTCGGTGATCGTCTGTTTGCCCGCATTGATCAGGTCCGGATCCTCCTCGCCCTCGAACGGGAAAGGCCCCATGCCCAGCATGCCGTTCTCTGACTGCAGCGTGACCGTCATCCCCTCGGGAATATAGTTCGACACCAGCGTCGGAATGCCGATGCCGAGGTTCACGTACCAGCCGTCCTGCAGTTCCTGTGCGGCGCGTGCCGCCATTTGATTGCGGTCCCAAGCCATGGATCAGGCCTCCTCTTTCTGGCGTACGGTGCGCTGTTCGATGCGCTTCTCATGCTCGCCCTGGATCAGGCGATGCACGTATATGCCGGGCAGGTGAATGCCGTCGGGGTCAAGGCTCCCTGCGGGCACGATCTCCTCCACCTCGGCGACACAGATCTTGCCACAGGTTGCGGCGGGCGCGTTGAAATTGCGTGCGGTCTTGCGGAAGATCAGGTTGCCGGTCTCGTCGGCTTTCCAGGCCTTGACGATGGCAAGATCGGCAAAAATACCTTCCTCAAGGATATAGGTCTGACCGTTGAAGTCCTTGTGTTCCTTGCCCTCGGCGATCTGGGTTCCGACGCCGGTCCGGGTGTAGAACCCGGGGATGCCCGCGCCACCGGCCCGCATGCGCTCGGCCAATGTGCCCTGTGGGTTGAACTCCAGCTCCAGCTCCCCCGACAGATACTGGCGCATGAACTCTGCGTTTTCACCAACATACGAAGACATCATCTTCTTGACCTGTTTGGTCTGAAGCAGGATGCCGATGCCGAAATCATCGACGCCTGCATTGTTGGATGCAAACGTTAGGTTCTGCGTGCCGGCCTGTTTGATCGCCTCCAGCAAAATCTCGGGAATGCCACAGAGGCCAAAGCCCCCCGCAGCGATTGTCATGCCATCGAACAGCACACCATCCAGTGCCTCCGCGGCAGAGCCGTAAACTTTTTTCATGGAACTCTCCCTTCCATTTCCTCTGCCTCAAGCTAATCGCCTCAGCAGCGGTGTCGAGTCAACGAATACGGAACGGGATAGGTATTTCTACCGAGGCCGACCACACATCCCGCGCGCCAGATCGCCGGATGTGTGTCTGCGGGGCCGCATTGCCAGCCTTGGGACCAGCCAGAAGAAGTGCGCGGATGGCGCGCCGTGATCGCGCCCACCCGGTCGTCCTCAGTTGCAGACCGGAGGTCGTTACTCCCCGGTTGCGGCCTTCTTCGCGGTTTTCTTTGGCGCGGTCGTCTTTGGGGCGGTCTTCTTGGCCGCAGCTTTCTTTGGAGCGGCCTTCTTCTTGGCGGGCGCCTTCTTCTTGCTGGTCTTGCCGGTCTTTTCCGTGATCAGAGCCACGGCCATTTCCATGGTCACATCCTTGGCGTCCACGTCCTTGGGCAAGGTGGCATTGACCTTGCCCCATTTGACATAAGGTCCGTAGCGCCCGTCGAGCACATTCACCGGGCCCCCTTCGGAGGGGTGCTCGCCCAGCTCTTTCAGGGGCGTCGCCGCCGCAGAGGAGCGGCCTCTGCCGGGATTGGCGCGTTTCTGCGCCAGCATTTCGACCGCACGGTTCATGCCGATTTCAAACACGTCCAGCGTTTCCTTGAGGTTGGCATAGACCGGTTTTTCCTCATCGGGGCGCTGGTGCATGATGTAGGGGCCGAAACGGCCGAGGTTCGCGGCCACCATGCCCCCGTCCGGGTGCTGTCCGATTTCGCGCGGCAGGGTCAGAAGGGTGACGGCCTGCTCCAGCGTGATATCATTGGGTCCCCAGCCGGGCAGGTAGTCCTTGTTTTGCTTCGGCAGCGAGGACCGCGGCGGCTTCTTGTTCTCGGGTGTCGCTTCGCCGCGCTGCACATAGGGGCCGAACCGTCCGGACTTCAGGTGGATTTCGTCGCCGTCGTCCTCGCCCAGTATCCGCTCATAGCCCTCGGCGCCCTCGCCTGAAATCGGGCGGGTATAGTTGCATTCGGGATAGTTGCCGCAGCCGACAAAGCCGCCTGTGCGGGAGGACTTCAGGTGCAGCTGGCCCGCGCCGCATTTCGGACAGAGGCGCGGGTCGCCGCCGTCTTCGCGTGGTGGATAGAGCTGCGGAGCCAATGCATCATCCAGCACATCCAGAACTTCGGAAATCCGCAGGTCCGAAGTCTCGGAGATCGCGGCGGAAAAATCGCGCCAGAAACTGTCGAGCAGTTCCTTGTAATCCTTGCCGCCCGCGCTCACGTCATCAAGCTGGTTTTCCAGGGCGGCGGTGAAATCATATTCAACGTAGCGCTTGAAAAAATTCAGCAGGAAGATGGTCACGATCCGGCCCTTGTCCTCGGGGAACAGGCGGTTCTTGTCTTTGCGAACGTATTCGCGATCCTGGATGGTGGTTATGACGCTGGCATAGGTCGATGGCCGCCCGATCCCCAACTCTTCCATCCGTTTGACCAGCGTCGCCTCGGTGTAGCGCGGCGGTGGCTGCGTGTGGTGCTGCAGCGCCAGTGTCGCGCCGTCGTCGGACAGCCGTGCGCCCTCGCGCCCGGATTTTTCGGCCTGTGCCGCGAGGCTCCCTGCAAATTTCAGGGCCTCGCCCTGCATGATCTGCGGCAGGCGCTTGTCGTCCTCGTCAACAACATCGTCGCGGCCCTCTTCGTAGACCCGCATGAAGCCATCGAACAGTACAACCTGACCGGTTGCCCGCAGCACCACCTGCTGGTCGGCAGAGCCGATGTCGACCGTCGTGCGCTCCAGTCGGGCGCCGGCCATCTGGCACGAGAGGGTCCGCTTCCAGATCAGATCATACAGTTTGCGCTGATCGTCTTCCGTGACCTTCAGGCTCCGGGCGTCGCGGCTCATATCCGTCGGGCGGATACATTCGTGCGCTTCCTGCGCGTTCTTGGCCTTGTTCTTGTAGATGCGCGGCTGGGCCGGCACATAATCCTTGCCGTAGCGGGTCTCGATCTCGGCGCGGGCGGCCTGCACGGCCTCGGGCGCCATGTCGATGCCATCGGTCCGCATATAGGTGATCAGCCCGGCCTCGTAGAGGCGCTGCGCGGTATTCATACATTGCCGTGCGCCCATGCCGAACTTCCGGCTGGCCTCTTGCTGCAGGGTCGAGGTCATGAAGGGCGCCGATGGGTTGCGCGCTGCCGGTTTCGCTTCCACCGACAGGACCGACAGCTTGCGGCTGGTGACGGCCTGGACCGCCAGCTCGGCCGATGTGGCGTTGCCGAGGCTGAATTTCTCCAGCTTCTCGCCGCCCAGAACGGTCAAACGGGCCTCGAACGACTGGCCGCGGGGGGTCGCCACATTGGCACGCACGGACCAGTATTCCTGCGGGTTGAAGGCTTCGATCTCCATCTCGCGCTCGACGATGAGCCGCAGGCAGACGGATTGAACACGGCCGGCCGAGCGGGCGCCGGGCAGTTTGCGCCACAGCACGGGCGACAGGTTGAACCCGACGAGATAGTCGAGTGCACGCCGCGCCAGATAGGCTTCGACCAGCGGCATATCGACCTGGCGCGGATTTTTCATCGCCTCGGTCACCGCATCTTTGGTGATCGCGTTGAAGGTCACGCGCTTGACCTCGGTGTCCTTCTTGATCGAACGGCGCTTGGTCAGCGCTTCCTGCAAGTGCCAGGAAATGGCCTCTCCCTCGCGATCGGGGTCGGTCGCGAGGATCAGGGAATTGTCGTCTTTCAGCGCGTCCGCGATGGCCCGAACATGTTTCTTGCTGTCGTTGCCGATTTCCCAGGTCATTGCGAAATCGTCATCCGGGGCGACAGATCCGTTCTTGGCCGGCAGGTCGCGAACGTGACCATAGGAAGCCAGCACTACGTAGTCGGAGCCCAGGTATTTGTTGATCGTTTTAGCTTTGGCCGGTGATTCAACGACGACGACTGGCATAAATTGGGGCACCTTTCGATACGGGTCGATACGGGTTCAATCGGCTCTATGGCCGGGCAAAATGTGTCGCGCAAGGGGAGAATGTCAATCCATACGAAGAAAACACTGTCCGGTCAGGCGTGTTTGGCATCTGTTTCGCACAAAATGAAATCAGCGTTTTTTCAGGATGACTCCACCCGGACCCCGGTCAATTTCGCCAGATAATTCAAGGTCCATCAGCACGGTCCGCACGTTGCGTGCCGGGGTATTGAGGTCTTCGATCAGCTGGGGTTCAGGCGTCGGAGCGGCCGCCAGCCGGTCGAGGATCTGCTGGTGAAGGGCGGCCGTCTGTCGCAGGCTGCGCCGTTCCGGTGGAGGGGGGGGCAGGTCTTGCAGGCGCCGTGGCGGTCGCGGCGCCGGGGGGGGCATGAGGTCCGGCAGAGCTTCGATCACATCCTGCGCGTTTCGGACCAACACCGCGCCATCGCGGATCAGCACATTTCCTCCGCTGGCGCGGGCGTCGAACGGGTGGCCGGGCACAGCCATGACATCGCGCCCCAGATCGAGCGCATCGCGGGCGGTAATCAGGCTGCCGGATTTGACGGCGGCCTCAACGACAATCGTGGCCATGCCGATGCCCGCGATGATGCGGTTGCGGGGCGGAAAATGGCGGGCCTGGGGTTGCAGACCCATGGGTTGTTCCGACAGGCGCAGGCCCTGAGCGGCGATGGCCTCTGCCAGGCGGGTATTCTCGGTCGGATAGATCACGTCGACGCCGCCGCCCTGCACCGCGATGGTGCCGCTGGCAAGAGAGCCGTCATGAGCGCTCGCGTCGATCCCGCGCGCCAGTCCCGAGACGACGGAGAATCCGGCCGCACCAAGGTCGCGGGCAAGGGAGTAGGCCATGCGCCGCCCAAGCGAGGATGCATTGCGCGCCCCGACAATGGCGACGGCCGGCCGGGTCGCCAGAGTTGGATCGCCAATCGCCCAAAGCGCCGGCGGTGGGTTTGGGATGTTGCTCAGATAGTCCGGGTACTCGGGATCCCCAAAACACAAAAGCCGCGCATTGGCGGCTTTTGCAGTTGAGAACTCGGTGTCTATTCTGTTGGTCGGGCATATTTCATACCCTTTGACACCTGCAGCCGCCGCCACTTCGGGCAGCATGTCCAGCACATTCTGTGCTGATCCGTACTCGGACAGAAGCCGATAGAAGGTCACTGTCCCGATACCACGGGAGCGCAACAGGCGAAGCCAGGAAAACCGCTGATCTTCCGTGGTGGGTGGGAGTGGGGGGTGAGTGGAAGAATGTGCTTCTTCGGTCATGCCCTAGCCTCGCCTTGTTGCAAGACAAGGTTTACGACTTCAGGGGTTAACAGGTGGTGAATATCGGAACAGTTTATCGAGATTTTTCACTATTTTTTCTTAGGGCATTGATTTTAAATCAAATAACGGGCCGTAGCTGCCGTGGTCCCAGTCGGCGGCCTATGAGGGACATGGTAAATTCGGGACATTCTCACCCCATTTTCAGCCGCAAATCGTCATCTTCGTAAAGCGATCGTAAATCGGCATGCGCGCAAAACGATGCGGAGGCCACAGATCATGTCGCCTCCGCAAATTCGTCTGACAGCACGGCTGACCGCTCGAGGGGCAAGCCAGTGCATATTCCTGGCCGAGGGGCGGCCTGGCGGCGGCTGACGTGTCAGGTCGCAGATCCGCCCACGGTCAGGCCGCCCATCAGGACGCTGGGCTGGCCGACACCGACCGGCACCCATTGCCCCTGTTTGCCGCAGTTCCCCATGCCGGGATCAAGCGCCATATCATTGCCGAGGCCGCGAATCTTCTGCAAGGCGGTGGCACCATCCCCGATCAGAGTGGCGCCTTTGACCGGTGCACCGACCTTGCCGTTCTTCACCCTGTAGGCCTCGGTGCAGGAGAAGACGAATTTGCCGTTGGTGATATCCACCTGGCCACCGCCGAACCCGACGGCCCAAATGCCGTCCTTTATATCCTTGATCAGATCCTCGGGCGCGGACTGCCCGGCCAACATATATGTATTGGTCATGCGAGGCATCGGCGCATGGGCAAAGCTCTGCCGTCGCCCGTTGCCGGTGGGCTCCACTCCCATCAGGCGGGCGTTCTGGCGATCCTGCATGAAGCCTACGAGAATACCGTCTTCGATCAATGTGGTCTTCTGGCTCGCGGTGCCCTCATCGTCGACAGAGATCGACCCGCGCCGGTCCGGGATGGTGCCGTCGTCCAGCACAGTGACACCGGGCGCGGCAATGCGCTGCCCCATGAGACCGGCAAAGGCAGAGGAGCCCTTGCGGTTGAAGTCGCCTTCGAGCCCGTGACCGATCGCCTCATGCAGCAGGATGCCGGGCCAGCCGGGGCCGAGAACCACGTCCAGCTCTCCGGCCGGGGCCGGCTCGGCCTCCAGGTTCACCAGCGCAATGCGCAGCGCTTCGCGCGCTTTGGCCTGCCAGTCCTGTGGCGCAATCAGACCGTCGAGACCCACACGGCCGCCGCCGCCGGCGCTGCCGCTTTCACGGCGTCCGCCATCTTCGACAATGACGGAGACATTGACGCGGGTCATCGGGCGCACGTCGCGGACGCGCACGCCATCGGCGCGCAGGATTTCAACTTCCTGAATGGAGGCCGCCAGGGAGGCCGAAACCTGCACCACACGAGAATCAAGGCCCCGGGCAAAGGCGTCAATCTCGCGCAGGGTGTCGACCTTGACCGGAAAAGCCTGTGCCGCAATCGGATCAGTGTCACTATAAAGTCGCTGGTTGGTGGCCTGCGGGGCAGGGGCCATTGTGCCGCCTCCGTGGCCGACCGCGAGCCGCGCAGTCTCGGCGGCACGCTTCAAGGCCGAGACCGACATGGTGGTCGAATGGGCATATCCGGCCACCTCGCCGCGCACCGCACGCAGGCCAAATCCTTCGGCGGCGTCATAGCTGGCCGTGCGCAGACGTCCGTCATCAAAGACCAGAGCCTCGGATTTTGTCCGTTCCGCAAAAATCTCTCCGTCGTCGGCGCCTTGCAGGGCCGCACGCAGTACCGGCAGGGCTTCATCCTCCGGAAGGGTGGTCTCAAAGGGTCGAAACGCGGTGGTATCCATCAAATGGGCCTCGATTTTTTTGTTCTATCTCAAGAAAGCGACGCTATGACGCGAGCAACCCTCTTTATAACCTCTCAAGAATATGATTTTTAACGGCACCAAAGACAACGGCTACGGTACGATTATTCACAATCGATTCCGGACACCGACACATGCAACGATCAAGCGATCAGGAAACGACATGAAGAATGCTTTGACGCTTTCGGGCTTTTTCGCCGCTCTCACGAGCCTTCCAGCAATGGCGCAAGAAGGACTGGAAACCATTGGGAAGCCGACCGACGGCCACCTCGGGTTCCAGCCGGCGGGCTCCGAACTGGCCGAAGGTATTCACAAACTTGACCACATGCTGTTGATCATCATCACGGTGATCTGCGTGTTTGTTGCGGGGCTGTTGCTGTATGCCATCCTCCGCTTCAACCGTCGCGCCAACCCGGAGGCGTCGAGCTTCACCCACCACACGCCGATTGAAATCGCCTGGACCGTGGTGCCGATCATCATCCTGATCTTCATCGGATCGTTCTCCCTGCCGGAACTGTTCCGTCAGCAGGAAATCCCCGAGGCGGATGTGACCATCAAGGTGACCGGCTACCAGTGGTACTGGGGCTACGAATATGTCGATCACGACTTTGCCTTCGACAGCTATGCCATCGGCCACAGCGCGACGATTACCGACGAAGAGGAGGCCGCCGGCGCCATCCCCTTCGTGCGCAGCGATATCATGGTCGCGAAACTGGCCGAAGCGGGCTACGCACCTGACGAATTCCTGCTCGCCACCGACACCTCCGTGGTTGTGCCCGTCAACAAGACCATCGTGATGCAGGTCACCGGTGCGGATGTGATCCACTCCTGGGCGCTGCCTGCATTCGGCGTCAAACAGGACGCCGTGCCGGGTCGTCTGGCCGAACTCTGGTTCAAACCCACCCAGGAAGGCGTCTACTTCGGCCAGTGCTCCGAACTCTGTGGCCAGGACCACGCCTATATGCCGATCACGGTCAAAGTGGTGAGCGAAGAGGCCTATGAGGCCTGGCTGAACGGTGCGATCGAAGAATACGCAGGCACGCCGCGCCCCTTCAAGGTTGCCTCCAACTGAGACAGCCGTGGCCCTGTTGCCTGACCCCGAGGGGGAGGGCCGGGGCCGATCCGATCCTGACTGCCCCTTTGAGACTGGCCGCGCGGCATGCGCGGCCGTCCCTGACGAAAGAAGAGCCTGAAACATGAGCGACGCCAGCCTCAACGCAAGCATGATCCGCGAAGACGACGCCTCGTTTGGCGACTACTTCGCGTTGCTGAAACCGCGGGTGATGTCGCTTGTGGTCTTTACCGCATTTGTCGGCTTGCTCGCGGCCCCCGTGGCCGTGCATCCGGTCATCGGTTTCTCGGCCATCCTGTTCATCGCAATCGGTGGCGGTGCCTCCGGCGCGCTGAACATGTGGTGGGATGCCGACATCGATCAGGTGATGAAACGTACCAAGGCGCGGCCGATTCCCGCCGGCAAGGTCGACAAGGGCGAGGCGCTGAGCCTCGGTCTGGCGCTGTCGGGCCTGTCCGTCATCATGCTGGCGCTGGCGACCAATATCTTCGCCGGAGCCTTCCTCGCCTTCACCATCTTCTTCTACGTGGTGATCTACACCATGTGGCTCAAGCGGGCGACGCCGCAGAACATCGTGATCGGTGGTGCGGCGGGGGCCTTCCCGCCGGTGATCGGCTGGATCGCCGCCACCGGGTCGATGTCCATCGAGCCCTGGCTGATGTTCGCCCTGACCTTCCTGTGGACACCGCCGCATTTCTGGGCCCTGGCTCTGTTCATGCGCAACGACTATGACATGGCGGATGTGCCGATGCTGACGGTGACCCATGGGCGCCGCTCTACCCGCAAGCACATCCTGGCCTATACGGTGATCCTGGCGATTTTCGCGATCGCGACGGCGTTCACCGGCGTCGGCGGGCCGATCTATCTGGCAGTGGCCCTGGTGCTGAACCTGCTGTTCCTGAAAGGCGCCGTGCAGATCTGGCGCCGCAACGAGGACCACTGCGAAGCCGACAACTTCAGGGTGGAGCGGTCTTTCTTCAAGCTTTCTCTGCTCTATCTCTTTCTGCACTTTGGCGCGATTCTCGCCGAGGCGCTGTTGAAACCCTATGGCCTGGGAGGCTGGTAACTGATGAGCCTGCGCAAGGAACATGAACTCCATTCACGCCGCAAAGGGCGCAACCTCGGTGTTGGCCTGCTGCTGGGGGCGTTTGTTGTCCTCGTGCTGTCGCTGACGATGGTCAAGGTCACATCCAGCAATTTCGCCTGGCCCGAAATAGACAGCGGAGAGCAAAACTGATGGCCATGAGCGGGCCCCAGAAAACGGTGGTTCAACTGGTGAGCGTCGTCGTGGTCATGGGCGCGCTCGCCTGGGCCTCGGTGCCGTTTTACAACTGGTTTTGCCGCGTCACCGGGTTTGGCGGGGTCACTCAGGTTGCCGAAGGTGCTTCTGACACGGTGCTGGGCCAGACCATCAAGGTCCGGTTTGACGCCTCCAAGGATCGCGGCATGCCATGGGAGTTCAAACCTGTTGAACGGATCATGGAACTGAAGATCGGCGAAACCGGTCTCGCCTTCTACGAGGCATATAACCCGACGGACCGGGCCATTGCGGGGCAGGCCTCCTATAATGTTGCGCCCTATTCGGCGGGTTATTACTTTGAAAAGATACAGTGTTTCTGCTTTAACGAGCAGGTGCTGCAACCGGGGGAGCGGGTGATGATGCCCGTGACCTTCTTCGTGGACCCCGAGATCGTCGAGGACCCGGAGGCAAAATATGTGCATACGATCACGTTGTCGTACACATTTCACGAGATCGATCTGCCAGAGGGCTTGGCCGCCCTCGACACCGGACAGACGTCCGGGGCAGAAACAGAACTGAACTAAGGCCGCTTTGGTGAGGGACACTTAAATGGCGCATGCTAAAAATCACGACTTTCACATTCTGCCGCCGTCGATCTGGCCGCTGCTAAGCGCTGTCGGCGCCTTTGTCATGCTCTTCGGCGCGGTGCGCTGGATGCATGAGATGAGCTCCTGGATCTTCTGGGCCGGGCTGGTTGCCGTTCTCTACTCCGCCTTCTGCTGGTGGTCCGAGACCGTGGCCGAGAACAAGGCGGGCGACCATACACCGGTCGTTCTGATCGGCCTGCGCTACGGGTTCATCCTGTTCGTCATGTCCGAGGTGATGTTCTTTTTCGCCTGGTTCTGGTCCTTCTTCAAACACGCCATCTATCCGATGGAGGCCTATGTCGGCACCGAATACGTGGCGCCGACGATTCACGCGGTGGATCCGTTCCACCTGCCGCTGATCAACACGCTGGTGCTTTTGCTGTCGGGCTGCGCCGTGACCTGGGCCCACCATGCCCTGGTGCATGACAACGACCGCAAGGGGCTGATCAATGGTCTTGCCATCGGGATCGTGCTGGGGGTCTTCTTCACCATTCTGCAGGGCTATGAATATGCCGAGCTGATCCTGCACGAGGGCTGGGAGTTCGGCGGCGACGAGTTCTACTCCAACTTCTTCATGGCGACGGGCTTCCACGGCTTCCATGTGGTTCTCGGCACCATCTTCCTGACGGTCTGTCTGATCCGGGCGATGAAGGGCGACTTCACCCCGAAACAGCACGCCGGTTTCGAGATGGCAGCCTGGTACTGGCACTTCGTGGACGTGGTTTGGCTGTTCCTGTTTGTGGCCGTCTACATCTGGGGCACCTCCGGCCTGTAAACCAGGGGCTCTGTCTGGTCAGGCTCTGCCGGGGCGGGCTCTGTGCCTCACGGACTTGAATGGCGGATGACAGTGTACCGGGTACATGATTGCGGTTTTCCTTTCCGCACTCAGGACGTATTTAACGAGGCGCGCGGGGATGACCCTGCGCGCCTTTGTTCATGACCTGCCTCGATCCAGCCCGTGACGGGCAGGGCAGGCGGGGCAAGCGGATCAGGAGCGACCAATGGGACGGGTGATCTTTCTCTGCCTGATAGGGGGGCTGGGGGCGGCGATACTGCTGTCTCTTGGCGTCTGGCAGTTGCAGCGCCTGGCGTGGAAACGCGACATCCTCGCGACCATTGAGCACCGCATCGCGGCCGACCCGCGCCCGCTGCCCCTGACCCCGGATCCGGTGGCGGACAAATATATGCCGGTTCTTGTGGACGGAGAGTATGACCCGGCGGAAATCCATGTGCTGACCTCGGTCAAGGACCTGGGAGCCGGATATCGGATCATCGCCGCCTTTGTCACGCAGACGGGCCGACGCATCATGGTTGACCGGGGCTTTGTCAAAAGTCGCGACCGGGATGCACCTCGGCCTCTGGGGCGGGCTGACCTTATCGGCAACCTGCACTGGCCGGATGAAGTCGACGGCTACACGCCCGCGCCGGAGCTGGATACCAATATCTGGTACGCCCGTGACGTTCCCCACATGGCAGAGGTTCTGAACACCGAACCGCTGCTGGTCGTCCTGCGCCGGGCACCCGGGGAGGAGGCCGCGCCGCGGGTGCTGCCGGTCTCGACCCAGGGCATTCCGAATGATCACCTGCAATATGCCATCACCTGGTTCTCTCTGGCCCTGATCTGGGTCACCATGACGGCCACTTTTCTTTTGCGTACGCGCGCCAAAACCTGACAGGATCTGACGCCATGAAATATATCTCCACCCGCGGCCAAGCGCCGGAACTCTCCTTCGAGGAAGCCATGCTGACCGGGCTTGCCCGCGATGGCGGCCTCTATGTGCCATCCGAGATCCCGACGCTGAGCCATGACGAGATCGCCGGTTTCGCCGGTCTGCCCTATGAAGAGGTCGCGTTTCGGGTGATGTGGCCCTATGTGTCGGGCTCGTTCTCGCAAGAGGAATTCAAAGGCATCATCGCCCGCGCCTATGCCGATTTCGGCCATGCCGCCCTGGCGCCGCTCAAGCAGCTGGACAGCAACCACTTCCTG
This sequence comes from Phaeobacter sp. B1627, assembly GCF_006265095.1. Classification (GTDB taxonomy): domain Bacteria; phylum Pseudomonadota; class Alphaproteobacteria; order Rhodobacterales; family Rhodobacteraceae; genus Epibacterium. The sequence goes on along the minus strand of NZ_VCNK01000021.1, from coordinate 49,299 downwards.
CTGGAGCTGTTCCACGGTCCGACCCTGGCGTTCAAGGATTTCGCAATGCAGCTGATCGGCCAGCTGTTTCAAACTGCACTGAAGCGGCGCGGCGACAGTGTGACCATCGTCGGCGCCACCTCCGGCGATACCGGGTCGGCCGCCATCGAGGCCTTTCGGGGGCTGGATGCGGTCAATGTCTTCATCATGTATCCGCACGGCCGGGTCTCCGAGGTGCAGCGGCGCCAGATGACCACCCCGGTCGAGGCCAATGTGCACGCGCTCGCGGTCGACGGGGATTTTGACGATTGTCAGGCCGCCGTAAAAGACATGTTCAACGATTTCGACTTTCGTGATTCGGTGCATCTGGCCGGGGTGAATTCGATCAACTTTGCGCGGGTCCTGGCTCAGGTGGTCTATTATTTCACCGCTGCCGTGGCGCTTGGCGGGCCGCATCGCGAGGTCTCCTTCACCGTGCCGACCGGCAACTTCGGTGACATCTTCGCAGGCTTCATCGCGCGCCGGATGGGCCTGCCGATCCGGCAGCTGGTGGTGGCCACCAACCAGAACGACATTCTCCACCGCTGTCTCTCGGGCGAGGGGTATTTCAAGGGCGAGACCATCCCGTCGATCTCTCCGTCGATGGATATTCAGGTCTCGTCCAATTTTGAACGGGCGCTGTTTTATGCCTACGATCAGGACGGTAGCGCCGTTGCGCAGCTGATGGAGGACCTGAAGACCGGCGGCGGCTTCAATATCAGCCAGGGGGCCATGCAGGCGCTGAACGAAATCTACACCTCCGGCCGCGCCTCCGAGGCAGAGACATCCGCGACCATCAAATCAGAACTCGCCGCCTCAGGAGAGCTGCTCTGCCCGCATGGCGCCGTGGGGGTGAAGGTGGCGCAGGAGCATCTGCAGGGGGCGGTGCCGATGGTCACCCTGGCGACAGCGCATCCGGCCAAGTTCCCGGCCGCGGTGGAAGATGCCTGTGGTGTGCATCCGCCTCTTCCCCCCCGCATGGCAGATCTGTATGAAAGGCCGGAACGGGTGACCCGGATCGCCAATGATCTGGGCGCAATCGAAGATCATATCAGAAAGCACAGCGTCCATTGACCGTCAAACAAGACCGCCTGCCAAACGGGTTCCGCATCGTCACTGAACATATGCCGGGGCTGCAGTCTGCCTCTCTCGGTATCTGGGTTTCGGCCGGCGGGCGCCACGAGCGGCTGGAACAGAATGGCATCGCCCATTTCCTCGAACACATGGCCTTCAAGGGGACCAGGACGCGCAGCGCGCTGCAAATCGCCGAGGCGATCGAGGATGTGGGCGGCTATATCAACGCCTACACCAGCCGCGAGGTCACGGCCTATTATGCTCGGGTGCTGAAGGATGACGTGGATCTGGCGCTCGACGTCATGTCCGACATCGTGCTGAACTCGGTCTTTGACGAGCGCGAGATCGAGATCGAGCGCGGTGTCATCCTGCAGGAAATCGGCCAGTCGCTCGACACGCCCGATGACATCATCTTTGACTGGCTGCAGGAAGAGAGCTACCGCGATCAGGCCATCGGCCGCACCATCCTCGGCCCCGCCGAGAAGGTGCGCAGCTTTTCCAAGGAAGACCTGCGCCGCTTTGTCAGCGAACATTACGGCCCCGGCCAGATGATCCTCTCGGCTGCGGGCGCGGTTGACCACGACCGGTTGGTGAAGGCCGCCGAGGCCCTGTTTGGGGACCTGGAGCCGCAGAAACAGAACCTTTTGGAGACCGCCCGCTTCGTCGGCGGCGAGGTGCGGCGCGACAAGGCGCTGGAGCAGGCGCATGTGGCGCTGGCCTTCGAAAGCCCCAGCTACCGCGCCGATGACATCTACACGGCGCAGATCTACGCCGCCGCATTGGGCGGGGGCATGTCGTCGCGGCTGTTTCAGGAAGTGCGCGAGAAACGCGGGTTGTGCTACACGATTTTCTCGCAGGCCGGCGCCTATGAGGATACCGGCATGATGACCGTCTACGCGGGCACCTCCGGGGACCAGGTCGGCGATCTGCTCGGGATCACGGTGGATGAGCTGAAGCGGGCTGCGCAGGACATGTCCGACGCCGAGGTCGAACGCGCAAGGGCGCAGATGAAGGCGGGCATGCTTATGGGGCTGGAAAGCCCCTCCAACCGCGCCGAACGTCTGGCCCGGCTGGTGCAGATCTGGGACGAGGTTCCCAGCCTCGAAGCAACGGTCGCCAAGATCGACGCGGTGACCACCGCAGACGTGCGCGCCATGGCGGGGCGGATCGGCTGCGAGGCGCCGGCTGCGCTGGCGCTCTACGGTCCGGTGGCTGCGGCCCCCGGTCTGGAGGAGATCGCCCGGAGGCGCGCTGCCTGATGTTGTTGTCCCGCCGGACGCTGAAGCTGGAAACAGAGCGGCTGACGCTGCGTCCGCCGGTGCATTCGGATTTCCGGCATTGGGCGTCCCTGCGCCAAAAGAGCCTGCAGCATCTTGTCCCCTGGGAGCCTGCGTGGTCACCGGATCATCTCACCCGCAAGTCCTTCACCAACCGCGTCTATTGGGCCAAACGATCGATCAGCCAGGGCTCGGCCCTGCCGCTGTTCCTGATCCGGCGCGCGGACGAGCAACTGATCGGGGCCATCACGCTGGACAACATCCGGCGCGGGCCTGCCATGGCGGGCACCATCGGCTACTGGACGGGGACGCCCTTTTCCCGGCAGGGCTATATGCGCGAGGCCATCGGCGCCGTGGTGCATCACGCCTTCACCCGGCTTGACCTCAGCCGGATCGAGGCCGCCTGCCTGCCCGAAAACGCCGCCTCGCGCGGATTGCTGGAACGGTCCGGGTTCAAATACGAAGGGGTCGCCCAGTCCTATCTGCAGATCAACGGCCGCTGGCGCACGCATGTGCTCTATTCGTCGCTGCGCAATGACCGCCGGGGCAAGACATTGGCGGGCCAGGCCTGAACCACCGCTGCGCGGCTGCACTGCAGTACTCCAGAAATTTTTCGTGACCTTCGTCCCATGCGGTCTATCCTCAGATCATGGGCATTATTTCACGATTCATTTCCGCGGTTGTCATGGGGGGCTTTGCAGTTGCGGCCTCGATGGGGGCCTCTGTCGCTGTCGCGCAGGAACGCCGACCGAGCCATTGCATCGCCGTCGCCGAGACCGCCCCGGGGCTGCAGTATCTGCACAGGGCCAGCTGGCGCGAGCCACTGCCCGATGCCTATTCCGTCCGGCTGCACTACATCGCCCATGCGTCTTTTCTGATCCAGACCGCAGGGGGGCTGAATGCGGTCACCGACTTCACGGGGTTCATCGGATCGGCGCCGATCATACCGGATGTGGTCACCATGAACCACGCCCATGCCACCCACTGGACCGAGTTTCCCGATCCCGCCATTCCCCACGTGCTGGAGGGCTGGGGCGCGTTTGGCGAAGGCATCGCGCATCACCTCGATCTGGACGAAATGCTGATCCGGAACGTGTCCACCGATATCCGCTCCGGCGGCGGGGTGGAGACCTTTGGCAATTCCATATTCGTATTCGAAGTGGCGGGGCTGTGTATCGGTCATCTCGGCCATCTGCATCATGTGCCCACACCCGAACAATTCGCAGCCCTCGGGCGGCTCGACGTGGTGATGGCGGCGGTGGACGGCGGCTCAACCCTGCCACTGCCGGACATGCTGCAGGTCCTGTCCCGACTGCGCTCCTCGGTGGTGATCCCGATGCATTGGTTCGGCGACTACACGCTGGATCGGTTTCTGTCCCAAATCGGCGAAACCTTCGCCGTCGAACGCCCGGGCACATCAGAGCTGGTGGTCTCTTTGCGCAGCCTGCCGGACCGGCCGACGGTCTATGTGCTGGAGCCGGCCTATCTGCGGGCGGGTGAATAGCGCCGACACAGAGGCCGACACTGACAAAGGGGCGAATTGTAGGCTTGCCATCGCCCCGCAGATTGGGGATGCAGGGGCTATGACCCTCAATGCCGCTGACCTCGCCTTTCTCGACATGCTGTCCGCTCGCTTGCCTGCGGATACCCTGCGCAGACCGGATCCCCGCTATCTCGAGGAGCCGCGCGGACGCTATCACGGCCAGGCTGCGGCCGTCGCCTTGCCCCGGTCCCTGGACGAAGTGGCCGCAGTGATCCAGGCCGCGCACTCGGCCCGCGTCGGCGTGGTGCCCTATGGCGGCGGCACGGGGCTGGTGGGCGGTCAGGTGATGCCGGAGGGGCCTGCGCCGATCCTGTTGTCGCTGGAGCGGATGCGGGCCATCCGCGCCGTCTACGCCGAAGAAAACGTCATCGTGGCCGAGGCGGGCGCGGTTCTCGCAGAGGTCCAGAGCGCCGCGCAGCAGGCGGGGCGGCTGTTTCCGCTCTCGCTCGCCGCCGAGGGCTCTGCCCGGATCGGTGGCAACCTCTCGACCAACGCCGGCGGTGTGAACGTGCTGCGCTACGGCAATGCCCGTGACCTGTGTCTCGGACTGGAGGCGGTGCTGCCGACGGGCCAGATCTGGAACGGGCTGACGCGCCTGCGCAAGGACAACACCGGCTATGATCTGCGCAACCTTTTGGTGGGGGCCGAGGGGACGCTCGGCGTGATCACCGCAGCGGCGCTCAAACTGTCGCCGGTCCCGGCCAGCCCCGGCACCGCAGTGTTCACGGTCACCGATCCCCGCGCCGCGATACGGCTGTTGTCCATGGCGCGCGATGCTGTGGCCGAAGGGGTCAGCGCCTTCGAGCTCATTCATCGGCAGGGGCTGGAGTTTCTGGCCGAAACCCTGCCCGAGCTGCGCCAGCCCTTTGAGACCCGCCCCGAATGGTGCGTGCTGATCGACCTTGGCCTCGGCCGGGGACAAAACGCCGAGGACGCATTGGCGGATCTTTTTGCCGAAGCGCTGGAGGCCGGTCTGTCCGATGATGGTGTGATTGCCCAATCCGAGGCGCAACGGGGCGCGCTCTGGTCGCTGCGCGAGCATATTCCCGAAGCCAACCGCCGCATCGGCTCGGTCTCCAGCCATGATATCTCGGTGCCGATTTCCCGCATTCCCGACTTCATCCCGGCGGGCCGTGCCGCGATTGCGCAGCTGGACCCAGACCTGCGGATCAACTGCTTTGGCCATCTCGGCGATGGCAACCTCCATTACAACGTCTTCCCCGGCCCGGGGAAAAACCGCACCGACTATGATCCGCTGCGGGGCGAGGTGAAACGGATCATCCATGATCTGGTGGCCGAGTATGACGGTTCGATCAGCGCCGAACACGGCATCGGCCGGATGAAGGTCGAAGATCTGCGGCACTACGGCGATCCGGCGAAAGTCGCGGCCATGCAGGCGATCAAACAGGCGCTCGATCCGCATGGGATCATGAACCCCGGTGCGGTCGTGCCTGCTCTGGCTCTGACCTCTGGGAGCTGACCTCTGCGGGCTATCCTGCGTGCGAGCGAAACAGCCGCGCCATAGGATCCTGCGTCACGACAGGTCCGCGCCCCACGACAGTCAGGCGAGCTCAGAGCCCGTCGAACTCGCACAGGACGTGCACGTCCATGCCCATATCTTCGAGATGTTTGCGCCCGCCCAGTTCCGGCAGGTCGATGATGAAGGCACAGGAGATGATCTCGCCGCCGAGTTTCTCGATCAGTGTGATACCCGCACCGGCGGTGCCGCCGGTGGCCAGCAGGTCATCCACCACGAGGATCTTCTCGCCGGGCTGAATTGCGTCCTTGTGCAACTCGACCACCGCCTCTCCGTATTCGAGCTTGTACGACTGGCTGATGGTGGCCCCGGGCAGTTTGCCCTTCTTGCGGACCGGCACAAACCCGGTGCCGAGCTGATGCGCAATGGCCCCGCCCAGAATAAAGCCGCGGGCCTCGAGACCCACGACCTTGTCAATCCGCTCGCCTGCATAGGGATGCAGCATCTGGTCCACGGCCATGCGGAAGCCGCGTGGATCGGCAAACAGGGTGGTGACATCGCGGAACATGATCCCTTCGTGGGGGAAATCGACGATGGTGCGGATGTAATCCTTGACGGTTTTCGATTTGCTCATGGGGGTGCGGTCCCTGACTTGGCTTCCGTGATCACTGCGCGTCCGAATACTTGACGGTCCCAAGCGTTTCAGACCATCGCGGTTTGACCCAAGCACAGCCGTCATGCAAGCGGCAACGCCGTTTGAGGTTACCAAATTGGCCGGATTTACGGCGATTTCGTCTATTTGCGCAGTGCCGGATCGCTGCGAGGCAGATTCTGCGGCAGCCAGGCGTCACGGCGCTGCGTCAGCCCAGAACCCGGCCCGCAACGGCATCAAGCTTTGCCAGAAGCTCCGGGTCGCGCTTGTCGGGGGCGGTCATGATCGCATTGTCCAGCGCCCGGTCGCAGCCATGCGGGCAGGCTGTCCGCTCCGCCCCGAGACGCGCAGGCAGGCCCTTGACCAGGCTGCGCGCCTTGTCGGAATTGCCGTGCAGGGTTGCGATGATCTCAGCGATGTCGACGGCCCCATGGTCGGGATGCCAGCTGTCGTAGTCGGTGACCATGGCAATGGAGGCGTAGCACAGCTCGGCCTCGCGGGCGAGCTTGGCCTCGGGCATATTGGTCATGCCGATCACATCGCAGCCCCAGACCTCACGGTAGATCTTCGACTCCGCCACAGAGGAGAACTGCGGCCCTTCCATCGCCAGATAGGTGCCGCCGCGATGGACGTTGATGCCTGCCGCTCTGGCCGCCGCCTCGCATGCATCGCCCAGTCGCGGGCAGGTGGGATGGGCGACGGAGACATGCGCCACACAGCCCGATGAAAAGAAGCTCTTGTCGCGTGCGAATGTCCGGTCAATGAACTGATCGACGATCACAAAATCGCCTGGCGCCATAGCTTCGCGGAATGACCCGCAGGCGGAGACCGAGATAACATCGGTCGCCCCGAGGCGTTTCAGTGCATCGATATTGGCGCGGTAGGGCACGTCGGTGGGGCTGTGCACATGGCCGCGTCCGTGGCGGGGCAGAAACGCCATCTTCACCCCGTTCAGACGCCCGGTGAGGATCTGATCGGACGGAGCCCCCCAGGGGCTGGTGACGCTGGTCCAGCTGGCGTCGTCCAGTCCGTCGATATCATAGATGCCGGATCCGCCGATAACGGCGATCAATGTGTCTTGTGTCATGGGATCTCTCCTGCCGCTGTTTCTTGAGCTATGACCGGTGGCAGGGCCGTTTGGCAAGCGGCAGCTGCACAGGGCGCGGGCATTTGTGGGCTGGCCCTTCAGGCCAGGCGTCGGCCAGGCGTCGATCCGGGTGGCGATTTGGGGGGGATCTGTGCGGTGGCCAGGCGGCGATCTGAGCGGCGATCTGGGCGGTGACAGGGGCGGTGAAAAGTTAACAAACGGTTCGTGGCAGACAGCACTTCTGACCTATTGTTTCGCACGCGAAACATTGGGTCAGCACTATTGACATATAAGCCATTGCCCCTGACCGGGGGCTGGGGCTGGGGCGGGGGCTGGCCGACAGGGCCTGCGGTCTCGCTTCGTGTCTGCGTTGCCTCTATCTGCCTTCCCTTGTATCGCAGGCGCTTTGGCGCTAACAGGCGCTCAACACCTCCCCTTTCCGACGATCACAGGTTTGATTTCATGACACGCGGCGTAATGGGCCTATTGGCCAAGAATATATCTCCTCCGAACCTCTCCATCATGCAGGATGAAGGCTTCACCGTTGGCCGTGTCAGGACAGAGTTGCTGTCTGGTCTGACTGTGGCTCTGGCGCTGGTGCCGGAGGCGGTGGCCTTTGCCTTTGTCGCCGGGGTGCATCCGCTGGTGGGGCTCTATGCGGCGTTTCTGGTCGGGTTGATCACGGCCCTGATCGGCGGGCGGCCGGGGATGATTTCCGGCGCAACCGGCGCATTGGCCGTCGTCATGGTGGCCTTGGTGGCGCAGCACGGGGTGGAATATCTGTTTGCCACCGTCGTGCTGATGGGGATCCTGCAGCTGATTGCGGGGGCGATGCACTGGGGCAAGTTCATCCGTCTGGTGCCGCATCCGGTGATGCTGGGCTTTGTGAACGGGTTGGCCATCGTGATCTTTCTCGCCCAGTTGACCCAGTTCAAAGTGCCCGGCACCGTCGAGAGCACGGGCCACGGCGCAGGCGGCGGTGAGTGGCTTTCGGGGCTGCAGCTTGCGACCATGTTGGGGCTGGTTGGATTGACCATGGCGATCATCTGGGTGATGCCGCGCCTGACCAAGATCGTACCGGCACCGCTGGCGGGCATCGGCATCACGGCGGCCATTGTGATCATCTTCGGACTGGATGTGCCCCGGGTCGGTGATCTGGCCTCCATCGAGGGGGGATTGCCGCTTTTTCATATTCCGATGGTGCCGCTCAACTGGGCGACGTTTGAAATCATTCTGCCCTATGCGGTGATCCTTGCGGCCATCGGCCTGATCGAAAGCCTGCTGACCCTGAACCTGGTGGGCGAGATCACCGGCAAGCGCGGCGGTGCCAGCCAGGAGTGCATTGCGCAGGGGGTCTCCAATGTGGTGACCGGTTTCTTTGGCGGCATGGGCGGTTGTGCGATGATCGGCCAGTCGATGATCAATGTGAATTCCGGGGGCCGGACCCGGATCGCGGGCATCGCGGCGGCGCTGTTTCTGCTGTTCTTCATCGTCGCCGCTTCGCCACTGATCGAGCAGATCCCGCTGGCGGCCCTGGTCGGGGTGATGTTCATGGTGGTGATCGGCACATTCGCGTGGAACAGCTTCAAGATCATGACTAAAGTGCCGCTGACGGATGCCTTTGTCATTGTCCTGGTGACCGTGGTCACGGTGATGAGCGATCTGGCCGTGGCTGTTGTTGTCGGGGTGATCGTCTCGGCGCTGGCCTATGCCTGGAACAACGCCCGCCGTATCCACGCCATCACCCGCGATAGCATCAGCGAAGAAGGCGCCAAGGTCTATGAGATCCAGGGGCCGCTGTTCTTCGGCTCGACCGACGGGTTCATCGAGCTGTTCGATGTGGACGGAGACCCCAGCGTGGTCATCGTCGATTTCGCGGCATCCCGGGTGGTGGACCAGTCCGCGTTGCAGGCGATCGAGACCGTGGCGGTGAAATACCAGGCGGCAGGCAAGACCCTGCAGCTGCGTCATCTGAGCCGCGATTGCCACCAGCTCCTGTCGAAGGCGGGCCATCTGGTGGTGGATAGTGACGATGATCCGGAATACGGGCTGGCGGTGGACTATTCGGTCAGAACCGGAATTCTCGGCGGGCACTGACGGGTCGGTCCTGACGGGCCAGTCCTGAGGGGCGCCCTCTCGTCCCGGCTGTTATCAAACGGTCGCGGTCCCTGGTCGGGACCGCGGCTTTTTTCTTGAAAAGAGGCCGCTCAGTCCGGCGCGAGCGCTTCCAGCATATCGAGATCGCCAGAGGTGATGGCAGGTTCGGCGCGGATGATCAGCTCGGTCGGCCAATCCCACCATTTGAGCGCCAGAAGGCGGGCGATCTGCGGTTTCGGGAATCGGTGCCGGGCCACCATGGCGGGGTTTCCGGTCATGATCGCATAGGGCGGCACCGTGCCGCGCACCACGGCGCCTGCGCCGATGATGGCCCCGTCGCCGATCCGCGCGCCGGGCAGGATCAGTGCGCCATAGCCGATCCAGACGTCATGGCCGATGACCGTGTCACGGGTGTCAGGTTGAAACCCGGCCATCTGTGTGGGGTCGAACACCGGGAAAGGATAGCAGCTCAGCCCGTCCTGAGCGTGGTTGGCCGAGGCGGTGATGAATTTCACACCATGGGCGATCTGGCAGAACCGGCCGATCGTCAGCCTCTCGCGGGCGCCGGCAAAGAGATAGGGTGCCAGATGGCTGCCCCAGTCGCGAGGGGGATCGAAGTCGCTTGCATAGGTGAAGTCACCGACGGTGAAGTTCGGGTTTTCGACCACGCGCGACAGCAGGACGGTTCCCCTGTGGGGCGTGCCGTCCGGCAGGGTGATCGGGTGGCGCAGGCGAGGGTCTGGCAGGGGCATCGGAACCGCTTCAGTCGTCGGGACGGGAGAGGGAGAACAGGTCGCTGACCTTGGCATAATCACGATAGCCGAGGCGCGACAATGGCTGATAGCGGGTCACGTCGAAGATGCCGTCGACCAGGCAATCGTCCCGCAGATGCACGCCGACCACCTCGCCAAAGGCGACCTTGTTGGCCTCGCCCGGCAGGTCGACAATCTGCGTCAGCCGGCATTCCAGCGCCGCCGGAACGCCTGCGACGCGGGCGCAGTCAATCGTCTCGCATGGGACGGCCTGCAGACCTGCGTGGGCGAACTCATCCACGTCCTTGTCGAGAGCGGCAGAGGATTTGTTCATCGCATCGCGCATGGCGTATTCCACGATATTGACGCAGAAGACGCCGGTCTCGCGGATATTGGCCATGGAATCCTTGGTGCCGTCCTGGTCGGCCTTGGCCGAGGTCGAGGCAAACATCACCTGCGGCGGCACATAGGCGACCGCGTTGAAAAACGAGTAGGGCGCGAGGTTGTTGACCCCCTCTGGCGAACGGGTGGAGATCCAGCCGATCGGGCGCGGGGTGACGACTGCGTTGAACGGGTTGTGCGGCAGGCCGTGGCCATCCTCTGGGCGGTAGAACATCACATGACTCCTAATGTTTGCCCCAGACTTACGCGCGTGCTAGGGCGAAATCCACCCCCGCGTTATCCTTGCCTTGTGGCGTGGCGGCGCAAATGACGGCGCAAGAAACGGAGCCTGTACCACGTGATCACCATCGCGCCCGAGATGCCTGAGGACTCCTGGGAGGTCGAAGCCCTCTACGACCTGTGTTTTGCGCCGGGGCGGACGGCCTTGTCCTCCTACCGGTTGCGCGATGATGTGCCGCCGGTGCGGGCCCTCAGCCAGGTGGCGCGGGATGGCGATCATATTCTGGCCGGGGCGATCCGGTTCTGGCCGGTGCATGTGGGCGAGGCCGACGCGCTTCTGCTTGGCCCGGTGGCGGTGCACCCGACGCGGCAGGGCGAAGGCATCGGGGCCTCATTGATCCGCGACAGCCTGTGGCGGGCGGAGCATAGCCATTGGGACCGGGTGATCCTGGTGGGCGATGCGCCATACTATCGCCGGTTCGGGTTTTCCCGGCTCGAGGGCGTCGAGATGCCGCCGCCGACCAACCCTGACCGGGTGTTGGGGCTGGAGCTGCGTCCCGGGGCCTGGGCGCAGGTGCAGGGCCAGGTCCGCCGGTGGACCGGTGCGGCACAGGGGGAACAGGCGGAAGGCTTCTGACCGGTCTGACCTTGAATTTCACGGGGCGGCTGCTGATCTCGGTAGGAACCGCGGAGACAGGAGAGGGGAGCCAGGACATGGGCGAGCTACTGGATCAGAGAGCCCGCAGCCTGAGCGCTGCGGAGATAGAGGCGGAGCTGGATGCGATCGCCGCGCGCTACCGGGCGGCCGGGCATTTCGGTATGCGGATGCTCAACGCGCTGGGCGGGCGGACCGATGATCTGATGCGCAGCCTGCCTGACCCAGTGCGCAGCGGCGTCGAGGCTACGGTGCAGCGGGCGCTGCATCTGGCGGTGCGCGGGGCTGCGCAGAGCCGCCGGGTGGTGCAGGATCAGCCGCCCCGGACCAACCGCCTGATCAGTACGACCATGGGGATGGTCGGCGGGGCGGCTGGTTTGCCGGGCGCGTTGATCGAACTGCCGGCGACCACCACGTTTCTGCTGCGCAGCATTCAGGGGGTGGCCGTGGGCTACGGGTTCAACCCCTCGACGCAGAGCGTCCGCTTCGACGCGGTCGAGGTTTTTGCCGCCGCAGGTCCGATGGCCCATGACGATGGCGCGGACACCGGGTTCCTGACCCTGCGGCTGGGGCTGTCGGGGGCCGGGGTCTCGCATCTGATCGCCGCTGTCGCGCCGCGCCTCGCGGCGGCGCTGGGCCCGAAACTGGCGGCGCAGATGGTGCCGGTTCTGGGTGCCGTCGCCGGAGGCGGGATCAATTACATCTATTCCGGCTATTATCAGGAGATGGCGCATGTGCATTTTGCGCTGCGCCGACTGGCACTGGAGGCCGATACACCGCATGAACAGTTGGTGGAGCGGTTGCACCATCGCCTGCTGAGCTGAGCGAAACCACCCACGCTGTCGCGATCCAGCCCGGCCAGCAAGGCGCCGGGTCCCGAATATTCGGGGATTGGCCAATCGAAGGCCTGTACGACAACTGATGGGGTGGATGGCTCCTGCTCCAACTGGCGTCGCAATGCGCCATACTGCAGGTGTCAAAATCTGCTTATGGGAGGAGCCACTTCATGCAAGTTACCACAATCGGCGTTGATCCACTGACCGGCAGTTGATTGCAAAGCAATCAATGAGAGGTTGGCCAAGAACGTTTTCCGAGTTCATGGGATCCCAGCCACCGAGGAAGTCGTTTTCGACACGCCCTTGCGGAGGGCGCAGTTTCTGTCTTTTTTTCCAAGTTGGAGCCCTGCTTGATCGGCATGGAAACCTGCAGCAGTGCACATCATTGGGCCCGTGAATTGACTGCTCTTGGTCACGAGGTTCGGCTGATCCCCCCGATGTATGTGAAGCCATACGTCAAACGCGGCAAGTCAGACGCAATTGATGCTGAGGCTATCTGCAAAGCCGTGACCCGTCCGACCATGCGCTTTGTTGCGATCAAGACAGTCGAGCAGCAGTCCCTGCTGTCGCTGCATCGGGCGCGCGTTCGTCTTCTGCGTACGATCCCTGGCGTTGGCGCGGTGACGGCCTCTGCGATCATCGCCAGCATCGGTGATGGGCATCAGTTCCGCAATGGTCGGGAGTTCGCTGCCTGGCTGGGCCTGACGCCGGCGAACAAGTCCAGCGGCGGCACGGAGAAGTTAGGACGGATAACCAAGATGGGCGACCAGTATTTACGATCGTTGCTCGTCGTCGGCATGACTTCATTGGTCCGGCAAACGAGGTCACACCCCGAACGTGCCCGTAAATGGCTGACGTCTTTGCTCGAACGCAAACCTGCGCGCGTCGCCCCTGTTGCCATGGCCAACACGACGGCCCGGATCGTCTGGGCGGTGCTCACCCGCAACGAACCCTACGGCCCACGCGCTTTAGCCTGAGGCGAAAGGAACATCGAGTTAGCAAGACCCGCGAGTTGAGGGTGCATGAGTCTGGCGCCAAGGCCAAGAAACTCCGCCGAATGGCGCGGGCATAATAGCCCGTAAAGCTGATAGGAACTTGGTTTGCGGAACCCATCCACTGCCCGGCAGGCGATGCTTGCATCGGTGAGAGGGAGGGCCAGCGGTCAACGCCGCGCAAACAGACCGGACACATGACTGATTCTGACAAATGCACAAATCAGATCAAAAAGGACTTGCTATGCAGGAGCTATCCACACATGCCTTTCGCGCGAAGATGGTAAAAGAATTGTTTACCGTTTCGGAACACACTCGGTTGTGTGATGTCCGCGATGCCGAGATGTACTGGGTCCGAGGGGGGCTTGAATGCGAGAGGTCTGGTGTGTTTGGCGGGTTTGGGATGCAGGCAAGGCGACAGGACAGTATGGAGCACTCTGACAGAGCCGCGCCCCCCGCGTGCCCGGTTCCGCCGCCAGCGGGCCAGGGACCTTTGACCAATGTGGTGGACGGCTGCGGTCAGGGGAAAGACGCGGTCCGGCTCTATCATCAAGTGGGCGCGCTTTGTTTCCGGCTGTCGCGAAAGGGCCGGATCAAGGTGCTGTTGGTGACGTCCCGGCGGACGGGGCGCTGGGTCATCCCGAAAGGCTGGCCAATGGTCGGCAAGACCGACGCGGAGGCGGCCGCGCAGGAGGCCTGGGAAGAGGCGGGCGCGCAGGGGCGGGTCTCGGACAGCAGTATCGGTCATTTCAGCTACCATAAGATCCGGCCGGGCGAGAAATCGCTGATGTGCCGCGTGGAGGTCTTTCCGTTGCGGGTCCGCACCCTTGCCGACCGCTATCCGGAAAGAAGAATGCGGGAGCGGGAATGGATGTCGCCTGGCCAGGCGTCCAAACATGTCGCCGAGCCGGAGCTTGCGGCGCTGCTGAAGGTTTTTCGGCCGCAGGACCTGTAGCGATGCGCGCCAGGCGGGCGGGATGGGCCACAAATCGGGTCCGGATGTGGGAAGGGGGCGGGCGCCAGGCTGCCGGCCCTTGCAAACACGGCCCGGGCGTATTTAATGATCCGCTCTGAAGACGGGATACGACATGATACGCTATTCTCTGAAATGTGCCGAAGGCCACGGGTTCGAGAGCTGGTTTCAGTCCGCCGATGCCTATGACAAGCTGTTGGGCGCGGGGATGGTGGTCTGTACGCAATGCGGCTCCTCCGAGGTGGCAAAGGCGCTGATGGCCCCCCGGGTGCGACCGGCGCGGACCGCAGCCCGGATCGAGGCCGGGGCTGCGGACGGAACTGCAGACGAGGCTGCGCCCACCGAGACGGGGGAGACGGCCGCAACCCTGGCGGATGCCGCAACGCCGAAAGAGACCACGACAGCGCTGAGCGCGCCTGCCTCTGAACTGGAGAGGGCAATCGCGGCCTTGAAAAAACAGGTGGAGGCCAATTCGGATTACGTCGGTACGGATTTCGCGAAACAGGCGCGGGACATGTATCTGGGCGATGCTCCGGCGCGGTCGATCCACGGCGAGGCCAAGCTTGAGGACGCAAAGGCGCTGATTGAGGACGGGGTGCCGGTCCTGCCGCTGCCCTTTGCGCCGAACCGAAAGATGAACTGAGTACTGAGAAGACGGGCAGAGCAAGACATAACAAAAAGGAGACCGCCGATGCATGTGGTGGTGACAGGCAGCAGCCGCGGCATTGGGCGCGAGCTGAAGACACGGCTGGCGGCGCGCGGAGACCGGGTGACCGGGACCTCGCGTGATCATTCCTCGGGCACGCGGCTGGATGTCAGCGATCCTGGCCAGCAGGCGCGGTTTGCGGCACAGATCAAGGGCGATGCGGTGGATCTTTTGATCTGCAACGCCGGGGTCTATCTGGATAAATCCATGGGTCTGGAGGAATATTCGGCCGAGGTCTGGACGAAGACGCTGTCGGTGAATGTCTCTGGTGTCTTTCTGACGGTGCAGGCGATGTTGCCGAACCTGCGCCTGTCTGCCGCGCCAAAGATCGCGATCATTTCCTCTCAGATGGCCAGCCATGCGCGGGCGCCGGGCGGGTCCTATGCCTATCGGGCCTCCAAGGCGGCGGTGCTCAATCTCGGGCGCAACCTTGCCGCCGACCTGCAGCCCGAGGGCATAGCGGTGGGCATCTATCATCCGGGCTGGGTGCGCACCGACATGGGCGGTGAGGCGGGCGAGATTTCGGTCGAAGAAAGCGCGGCGGGGCTGATGCAGGAATTCGACAGCCTGTCGATCGAGACGACCGGGTGTTTTCACAGCTGGAACGGGCAGGTGCTGCCCTACTGAAGGCTGCAGGCCGGCGGTGCCTCTGATCCTGACCGCGCCGAAGACGCGACGATCCATGACGAAGACGATCCATGACGAAAAAGCCGGGCAACTTGCCCGGCTTTTGTCATATCCGCATTGGCCTCTGTGCGGGTCACTCCCAGCAGCTGACCAATGTAGTGAGGCCCGTGGCCTCTTTCTGCAGAACCGAAATCGGCAAGTCGCCAGAGGTGGCGGTTCCGGTCGTGGGCAGGCCGACACCGGCCTTGTCCAGCGCCATGCGGATCAATTCGCCCTTCAGCGCGAAGCGCACGCCCTCGGGCAGGACCGGACCCGAGGACTGCAGCGGCAGCAGCATGCCGTGCACGGTGCCCTGCTTGTCCAGAAGAGGCCCGCCCGCGTCGCCCGGCTGTGCCGTGAGCTCCAACCGCGCGAGATGGGCCTCTCCCTGCAGGCCCTTGAGGTCATCGAGGCTGCCCCAGGTCAGGCTCGGCGCGCCGAGCACGCCGCCGTAGGAATAGCCCGACACAGCCAAAGCACTGCGCAGACGCGGGGCGGTGGCCGCCAGCGGCGCCGTTGCCATGGGCGAGAGCGCAACCGAGGGCTTCAGGACCGCAATCCCGGCGGCCTCATCCGCGAGCAGAACCTCCGCTGTCACGTCGCGGTCGATTGTCACCTGCCCGCAGTCCAGCACCGCATCCGCGGTGGTCACCACCACACCGGTGCTGGTGACGAAAAAGCCCGAACGCGACAGGCGCGGTTTGCGGATCTCAAGGCCGGACACCAGATCGATGGATTGTGCCTCATCGCCTCCGGCGGTCGGATCCAGCACCCCGTCCAGACGGGCAAAGCTCGCCTGCATCGCCGCCAGCACCCGGCTGCGGCGCGCCTCGTCGCCGGCGGGCCAGATCAGGCTGAAGCCCTTGATTTCGCCATTGTCGAGCCGCGCCTCGGTATAGGAAACGATCCGGCTGTTGCGGCCTTCGAGGGTGAAGCGGTCGCCACTGCGCTCGCGGTCGCCGTCGAGGGGCACAATCTCCAGCGTCTGCATGATGTCATAGAGACCATAGAGCGTCCGGCGGTCCCCGGGCTGCGAGATCAGCAGCACCTGCACGCCGAGATCGCCAGTGGCGTCAAAATGCGCAAACGGCGGCTCGTAGCGGCTGAAGGCGACCTCCTTTTGGGGCAGATCGACACTGATGCCCGCCCGCGTGTCGGTATAGGTTGCCATGCCGACCGAGATCAGCGGCGCATTGTATTCATCCATCAGGGCCTGACGCTGCAGCGTGGTCAGAACGCCGGTCGCTTCATAGCCACGTGCGGTTTGCCAATCGGCCATGGAGCCGCGGGTGCCGCGCCCAAAGGCGCCGTCGATGGCGGAGGTATAGAACCCCGCAGCCTTCAGTGCTACCTGCAGGTCCATGCGCGCGTCTCGGGACAGGGCCTGCTCGCTGCGGCGGGCCTCGGCGGGGGTCTCGTCGGGCAGGGTGGACACCGGAGCGGTTTCGGTCTGGGCGCCGGCGGTTGCCCCTGCGGCTGCCGCTGCGGTTTGCGCGGTGGTGTCGGATTGCACCGGCACGGGCGGCGCGCTGGGGGAGGCTGCCTCGGGGCCGACCGGGTAGAACCGGGTGTTCAGATTGCTGGAAAAGGTGATGAAGCTGTCGCGCGGGATCTGACCTTCCGCCCGGTAGACGCGCAGCACCTGTTCCGCGTCGGGGCGGGTATAGGGCCCGATGACAATGCCGTACCAGCCGCCCCCCAGCGCATAGCCTGCGACATCAGGCAGCCGGGCGGACAGGGCGCGGGCTTCGTCTTGCGCCTCAAGCAGGGAGGGGCGTGCCGCAACCTGGATCCAGACACCGGCAGGGTCGGATTGTTGCGCCCGGGACAGACCCGGCAGCGCCGCGAAAAAAACAGTCAATGCCAGAAACACCGAGGTAATTAGGTTCTTCATTTCTAAACCTCTGTACGAAGAAACGGATTTTGTTCGCCGCGCAGGTAACCACTCTGTGACCGCAAAGGGAACGGTGCTGAACTGCACAATGGCGTGTGCAGTGTAAATGCTTCTCTTGTCTCAGGGGGTGCTTCGGGCCTCGTCCGTGTCACTTGGGTCACGGGGGCGTTGACCCCGCCGGGGGGCTTGCATAGGAAGGCGGTCGTACATTCCACCGCCCGAACCGGCTGACGATGGCCGGGACAGGCGGGTGATCCGTGGCTCCCGAAGGGATTTGAGATGACCGAGACCACCGCCCCGCGTTCGTTCCAGGAGATCATCCTGCGTTTGCAGACCTATTGGTCCTCAAGGGGCTGCGCTGTGCTGCAGCCCTACGATATGGAAGTGGGCGCCGGCACGTTCCATCCCGCAACCACCCTCAGGTCGCTGGGAACGCGGGCCTGGGCGGCGGCCTATGTACAGCCCTCGCGCCGTCCCACCGACGGGCGATATGGCGAGAACCCGAACCGGCTGCAGCATTACTACCAGTTTCAGGTGGTGATCAAACCCAGCCCGCCGGACCTGCAGGAGCTGTATCTGGGGTCGCTGCAGGCGATCGGCGTGGATATGGAGCTGCATGACATCCGCTTTGTCGAAGACGACTGGGAAAGCCCGACGCTGGGGGCCTGGGGCCTTGGTTGGGAAGTCTGGTGCGACGGGATGGAAGTCAGCCAGTTCACCTATTTCCAACAGGTCGGCGGCCATGACTGTCACCCGGTCTCGGGCGAGCTGACCTATGGTCTGGAGCGTCTGGCGATGTATGTGCTGGGAGTCGACCATGTCATGGACATGCCGTTCAACGATCCGCAGTCGCCCAGCCCGCTGACCTATGGCGATATCTTTCGCCAGACCGAAGAAGAATATGCGCGTTGGAACTTTGATGTGGCCAATACGGAGGTCCTGTTGCGCCATTTCGAGGAAGCCGAGGCCGAATGCGCCGCGATTCTCGCGCAGGAGCCTTTGGACCCGAAAACGGGCAAGCGGATCATTATGGCGCATCCCGCCTATGATCAGTGCATCAAGGCCAGCCACATCTTCAACCTGCTGGATGCGCGCGGGGTGATTTCCGTCACCGAGCGACAGGCCTATATCGGCCGGGTGCGGGCGCTGGCCAAGCAATGCGCCGATGCCTTTGTGCTGACGGATGCAGGTGGCCACGTGGCCGAACCCGCCTGAGCGCGGGATTGCCAGCCGATAGGAAACGGAACCGGGCATGGACGAAGACGACCACAGCGCAGAAGCCACCATTACGCGGTTGCGGAACCGTCTGCAGCGGGTACGGGGGCGGCTGGAGAAGGAAACGCGGCGGGCGGAGTCCGTGGGCTTTCTGCAGGGCGTCGTGGCGACCCTGCGGCCCGGGGATCTGGTGCTGGACTGTGGCGCGAACGTGGGCCGTGTGACGACGCTGCTTGCCGAAAGCGGTGCCGATGTGGTGGCGTTTGAACCGGATCCCTGGGCCTTTGAACGTCTGGTCGAGGCCACCGCGCATTTTGACAATGTGACCTGTGTCAATGCGGCCGTCGGGGCCGAGGCCGCGACCCTCACGCTCTATCGTACGGCGCGTTTCGCGCAGGATCCCGCCAAGCAATCCGAGAGCAGCTCGATCATGCCGGATGCGCGCACGGTCGATGCCGAAGGTGAGGGTATCGAGGTCGAGGTGATCGATTTTCCGGCCTGGCTGCAGGCGCGGCTGGACGAGGGGCGGCGTGTGGCGCTGGTGAAAATGGATATTGAAGGGGCGGAGCTGGATCTGATGGAGGTCCTGCTGGACCGGCGCATTCCGGACCGGACTGGCCCTTTTCTTGTGGAAACCCACCCAGGCCTGTTTCCGGGAAAGCGCTCCCGGTTTGAGGCCCTGGCACAGCGCGCGGCGGAGTATCCGGCCAAGCGCGTAAATCTGGACTGGATCTGAATATGACCGGAAAAATCCTCTCCGTCATCCTGGTGCTGTCGGGCCTGGTGGCCGGTATTGCGATGTATTACCTGCAGGTCTACGGCTATTATGACGAGGTCGTCGCCAGACCGGGACAGGATGTGGTGCTGCTGCCGATCGGGTCGGATGTGCCCGTGCCCATCGCCTATGACGACTTTCAGGCGATTGACGCGGCCAGCTCGCCGATCCGCTACCGGGCCTGTTTCACCACGCCGCTGACGCCGGAGGCCGTGGCGCAGCTCTATCAGCTGTCCGACGCGCAGGACCCGCGCAATGCGCCGGGCTGGTTCGGATGTTTTGATGCCACCGCGATCGGCCAGGCGTTGCAGGACGGGCAGGCCACGGCCTTCATCTCGGAAAAGAACATCGACTTTGGCGTCGACCGGATCGTGGCCATCACCCGCGACGGTCATGGCTACGTGTGGCACGAATTGAACAACTGTGGCGAAAAGGCCTATGACGGCACCATCGTCGGCGAGGAATGCCCGCAACGCCCGGAGGTCAGCCAATGATCTCTGCCCTGTATTCGGCCGCTGTGCGGCAAAACCGAACCCTTGAGGACAACTGATGGCTGATCTTCTGATCGAACTTTTCTCCGAGGAAATCCCGGCCCGCATGCAGGCGCGTGCTGCCGAGGATCTGAAGACGCGGATGACCAACGGTCTCGTCGACGCAGGCCTGACCTATGCAGGCGCCCACGCATTGTCGACGCCGCGCCGCCTGACGCTGGCCATCGAAGGTCTGCTGGACCACTCTCCGACCCTGCGCGAAGAGCGCAAGGGCCCGAAGGTCGGCGCGCCGGACAAGGCCATCGAGGGGTTCCTGCGGGGCGCGGGGTTGAGCCGGGACCAGCTGGAAGAGCGGGAGACGCCGAAAGGTGCGGTCTATTTCGCCTTGATCGAAAAACCGGGACGCCCGGCGGCCGAGATCATCGCCGAGGTGCTGGATGACCTCATCCGCAATTTCCCCTGGCCCAAATCGATGCGCTGGGGGGCGGGTGCCCTGCGCTGGGTGCGGCCCCTGCAGTCGATCCTCTGTGTGATCACGCGGGAGGATGGCAGCGAGGTGGTACCGCTGGATATCGACGGTATCCCGGCAGGTGACAGCACCGCAGGGCATCGGTTCATGGCGCCCGCGCGGTTCACGGTGAGCGGCTTTGAGGACTATACCACCAAGCTGAAGCGCGCCTTCGTGGTGCTTGATCCCACCGAGCGGCAGGCCGCGATCTGGCAGGATGCCACCAATCAGGCCTTTGCCTCGGGGCTGGAGGTCGTGGAGGACAAGGGGCTTCTGGCGGAGGTCGCCGGTCTGGTGGAATGGCCGGTGGTGCTGATGGGATCGATCGATGAGGAATTCCTCGATCTGCCGCCGGAGGTGCTGCAGACCTCGATGAAAGAGCATCAGAAGTTCTTTTCGGTGAGAAACCCGCGTTCGGGCCGGATTGAGAAATTCATCACTGTCGCCAATCGCGAGACGGCCGACAGCGGCGCCACCATTCTGGCAGGCAATCAGAAAGTCCTGTCGGCGCGTCTGGCGGATGCGAAGTTCTTTTGGGAGAATGACTTGCGCATTGCCAGGTCCGAGGTGGGCATGGAGGGCTGGCTGCAGAGCCTCGGCAATGTGACCTTCCACAACAAGCTGGGCACGCAGGCGGCGCGGATCGACCGGATCGCGGTGCTCGCACGTGAAATCGCGCCGGCTGTGGGCGCCGATGCGGATCTGGCCGCGCAGGCCGCACGGGTCGCCAAGGCGGATCTGTCGTCGGAAATGGTCTATGAGTTCCCGGAACTCCAGGGGTTGATGGGGCGCTACTATGCCACGGCGGCGGGCCTGCCCGAAGAGGTCGCAGAGGCCTGTGAGGCGCATTACTCGCCGCTGGGTCCCTCGGATGATGTTCCCACAGACCCGGTGTCTGTGGCGGTGGCGCTGGCAGACAAGATCGACACACTCACCGGGTTTTGGGCCATTGACGAAAAGCCGACGGGATCGAAGGATCCCTATGCGCTGCGTCGGGCTGCGCTCGGGGTGATCCGGCTGGTGCTGGAAAACCGTATTGCTTACTCGCTCATGGGGCTATTGGAAAAATCATATGTTGCTTTGATGGAGAGCAACGTTCGGCGCAATCGCGTAGCAGTCGTACTTGGAGACACCCTAGCCGAGGTTGCCTTGGACAAGACTGCTGAAGAACGTTTGTTCATTTATGATTTACAGGATATTGAAAGAAGCTTAGGCCTTACCTCTGAGTTCGTCATGCTTAACGAAGAAGGTGGCGTGGAGCTCAGGATTTCGAAAAGCGATATTGTATTACCAAGTCTCCTGTCTTTCTTTCATGACCGGCTGAAGGTCTTCCTGCGGGATCAGGGTATTCGCCATGACGTGATTGATGCCTGTATCGCCATGGCGGGAAGTGATGATCTGACGTTGTTGGTGAAACGGGCGCGGGCGTTGCAGGATTTCATGACGTCAGAGGACGGCGGCAACCTGCTGCAGGGCTTTCGGCGGGCCAACAACATCCTGTCTCAGGCAGAGGAGAAGGATGGTGTCGAATATTCCTATGGTGCGGACAGGAAATTTATCGAGGATGAGGCGGAGCTGGCGCTGTTCGAGGCGCTTGCAGCGGGCGAGGGGGCGATCTCTTCGGCCATCGAGGCCGAAGATTTCGCGGCCGCAATGAGCGGCATGGCGGCGCTGCGGGCACCGGTTGATGCGTTTTTCGAAGCGGTGCAGGTCAATTCTGACAATCAGGTGGTGCGGCGCAACCGGTTGAACCTGCTGAGCCAGATCCGAAAAGTCTGTGGCCAGGTCGCGGATCTGAGCCGGATCGAGGGCTGATTTCAGCCTCTCTGCGAGAGATGACCCGGGGCCTCCGCCATCCTAGGCGGGGGCCTTTTGTCTGCCCGTGGGACATCATGCCCCTTGCGGGGGCGGTTGCCATGCTTATGCTCATGACGGCCACAATATGCTGCGGCGCAGAAATGAACGGGGATCGAGGGTATGAACGACACGCCAAAGGCAGTGCTGATCACGCCGGTTGCGCCAGTCGCGACTCATACGCATGGCGGGCGGGCAAAGTGCCTGCAACGGCTGGTGCGGCTGGATCTGCCGGTGCCGCAGACCGTTGCGCTGTCTTTTGATGCGGTTCACGAGATTGCCGAAGGCTATATGGTGGATGTCCGGGCGATCCTGGCGGACCTGAAACCGGAGGCGCTTTTGTGCGTGCGTCCCTCCTCTGAGGATCCCGACTGGGGCGGCCCTGGCGCGGTTTTGAACATCGGCATGAACGACGCCCGTTACGTCGATCTGAGCCAGTCGCTGGGCCGGGAGGCGGCGACGGCGCTCTATCTGCGGTTCGTGAAATCCTATGCGGTGCATGTGGCGCGGTTGGATCCGGACGTGTTCGAGGATGTCGAGGACGGTGGCCCCAATGCCCTGAGCGAGATGCTGCAGGCCTATGAGGCCGAGGCGGAAGAGCCCTTTCCGCAGGATCCGGGAGAGCAGCTTGCGGCGGTTCTGCGATCCATGGCACGGGCCTGGGAAGGTACATCGGCGCGGTTGTTGCGGGCGGCCAAAGGGGCGCCGGAGGATGCCGGTCTTGGCCTTGTGGTTCAGGAGATGGTGCCGGGTCTGGGGCAGGGGGAATGCGGTTCGGGCGTGCTGCAACTGGTGAGTTCGCAGACCGGAATGCCGCAGGTGACCGGTCGCTACCTGAGCCAGAGCCAGGGCCGCGACGCGCTGGGCAATGATGCGGCGGCGCTCTACCTGGAGCAGGACGACCGCGGCCCCTCGTTGGAAGATCTGGCACCGGAGGCGTTTCAGGAACTGAAGGCCCATGCGGCATTGATGCGCCTGCGCCTGCGGGAGGAAATGCAGGCTGAATTCGTCATCGAGAGCGGTCAGGTGCATATCCTTGATGGGGTGCCGGTTGCGCGGTCGGCGCGGGCTGCGCTGCGGATTGCGGTGCGACTGGCGCAGGACGGGATCATCAGCATCGACGAGGCGGTGATGCGGGTCGATGCGCATTCAATGAATGAACTGCTGCACCGTCAGGTGGAGCCGGGTGCCCGCCGGGATGTGATCGGCACCGGGATTGCAGCCAGCCCCGGGGCCGCAACCGGCCGGTTGGTTTTTACCGCCGCCGATGCGCAGGCCAGCAAATCGCGGGGCGAACCCTGCATTCTTGCGCGGCGCGAGACCTCGCCCGAGGATGTGCGGGGCATGCATGCGGCGGCGGCGGTGCTGACGGAAAAGGGCGGAATGACCAGCCATGCGGCGGTCATCGGGCGCGGGCTTGGCCTGCCGTGCATTGTCGGAGCGTCTTCGCTGCGGTTTGACAGCCGGCGCAACCAGCTGACTGCGCGGGACGGGCGGGTGTTCAGAAGCGGCGACACGGTGACCATCGACGGCACCTCGGGGCAGATCCTCGCAGGCGAGCCCGCCATGATGGAAGCGGCGCAGGATGATGCGTTCCAGACGTTGATGGGATGGGCCGATGAAGCGCGCGACATCGGAATTCGCGCCAATGCGGATACGCCGGCAGATGCGCAGACGGCCCGGAACTTCAATGCCCAGGGTATCGGGCTCTGCCGGACGGAACATATGTTCTTTGATCCCGGACGTCTGACCGTCATGCGGGAGATGATCTTTGCGGAGACCTCCTCTGGCCGGGCGGCGGTTCTGGCGCGGCTGTTGCCGATGCAGCGCGATGACTTTCGCGAGCTGTTTCGGATCATGGAAGGCCTGCCGGTCTGTATCCGGCTGTTCGATCCGCCGCTGCATGAGTTTCTTCCGACGACGACGACAGGCCAGCGGGAATTGTCCGAAGCCCTCGGTCTGCCGGTCCGCGATGTGACCCGGCGGGTGGAGGAAATGGGCGAATACAACCCGATGCTGGGGCTGCGTGGGGTGCGGCTCGGGGTGACGGTTCCGGAAATTTACGACATGCAGGCCCGTGCGATCTTCGAGGCCACGCTGGAAGCCTCGCAGGATGGCGATCCGGTGGTGCCGGAGATCATGATCCCGCTGGTGTCGGCGAAACGCGAGGTGGAGCTGGTCAAGACACGTGTCGATGCGGTCGCCGCAGCGGTGAAGGCCGAGCAGGGGCGTGATTTCACCTACCGCCTCGGGGTGATGGTGGAAACGCCGCGGGCGGCGCTGCGCGCCGATGAGATCGCGGTCCACACGGCCTTCATGAGCTTTGGCACCAATGATCTGACGCAGATGACCTACGGCCTGTCCCGCGATGATGCGGGGCGTTTCATGTCGGATTATGTGCAGCAGGGCGTGTTCCCCGAAGACCCGTTTCACGTGCTGGATGTTGACGGAGTCGGCGAGCTGTTGCAGCTCGGGGCGCAGCGCGGACGCAAGACACGCCCGGGAATTACGCTTTCGATCTGTGGTGAACACGGCGGCAACCCCGAATCGATTGCATTTTGTCGCGCGGCAGGGTTCGATTATGTTTCGTGTTCGCCATATCGTGTGCCCGTCGCACGGCTGGCTGCGGCACAACTCGCCATCGCGGATAAGACTGGCCGAATTGCGCCGAAGTCCTAAAAGTTTAAGGATTTCAGTCTTCTTCCGGTAAAACAACGGTATGACCCCCGCGCGGTGAACGATCGGGCATAGCTGCTATACGTTCGGTTGGCTGGACGTGCTGATACAATTCCGTTACCTCGGGCCGTCGCTTGCGCATGGAATGCCATCGCGAGCTGTTGGACCGGGGGTGACCTGAATGAAACGAATTCTTTTGTGCGCCGCATTTGTTGCGGCAACACTTGGTGGTGGCGCAGCCTTTGCCGACGTCGGGCTGGATGCGCTGTTCAAGCAAGAGCAGTCGACGCTTCAGGCCGCACCAAAGGAGCGCATGCAGCGTTTCCTTGGCGGCAAACGCAACAGCCGGACCAAGGCTGTGACCAAAGTGAAATTTACCCGTGCGTTTCTTGACAGCCGTCCCGAAGCAAGCGGCGGCAGCGAGTTTGAGTGCCTGGCCGAAGCGCTGTATTTCGAGGCGCGCGGCGAGACGGTCAAAGGCCAGTTCGCGGTGGCCGAAGTGATCCTGAACCGGGTCAAGAGCGCGCAGTTTCCCGATACCGTCTGCGGCGTGATCAATCAGGGCACCGGCCGACGCTATCAGTGTCAGTTCACCTATACCTGCGATGGCCACGAAGAGGTCATCCGTGAGCCGAACGCCTTTGAGCGGGTCGCCAAAGTGGCGCGGCTGATCCTTGACGGTGTGAACCCGAAGCTGACGCAGGGCGCGACATATTATCACACAACCGCCGTGAAACCGCGCTGGTCGCGCAGCTTTACAAACACCGCGCGCATTGGTGTGCATCTGTTTTATCGGGACGAACGCTACCGCACTGCGTCGAACTGAAACGTCCCGAATGGTGGCTCAGCGACAGGCGCGCGCCGCTTTCTGTCGCTGGCACGGCGGCTCTGAGCCTGATAGTTGGGTCCAAAGGGCATATTGCTGTGGCTTCTGACACAGTGTCGCCCTGCGATCCCAAGCCAGCCAAAGGCCACGCTCATGAGTTCCGATATCCATCTCGCGTTTGCGCATCCGTCTGAACGGTCCGCTGCGACTGCGCGCCCCGGTCCGCTGGACCGGATCTCCCTGCGCGATCATATCGTCGACGTTGAAATCGGCGCATTCCAGCAGGAACGGGGCCATACGCAGCGGGTCTGCTTCAACGTGGTCGTGGAGATCGCACCGCTTCCGGTGGATCTGGACGATGATGTCGACCGCATTCTCTCCTATGACAAAGTCACCGAGGCAATCGCCCATGAGCTGGCGCGCGAGCGGCTGGCCTTGCTGGAGACGCTTGCGGACCGGGTGGCGGAGCGTATCTTGCTGGAACCACAGGCGGTGCGGGCGTTTGTCCGGATTGAAAAGCTGGATCGGGGGCCGGGGGCGCTCGGGGTTGAGATCGTGCGATCGGCCAGCGACATCAGCCCTGAGGTGGGCGAGGATCACAAACCGCATCCGCGTCTGATGTTTCTGTCCAACACCGCCATCGACAGTGCCCATCTGTCGGGCTGGATCGACCAGATGGCAGGCGGCGAGCGGCCGTTGATCCTCTGTGTCGGGGCGCATGAGCTGGCGGTGCCATGCACGGGTCATAAATGGACCCAGCGCCGGATCGACATGCTGGCAATTGAACAAAATGCCTGGCGTTTGGCGGCCAAAGATGACCGCTGCGTCGTGGTTTCCACCCGGACAGAGCTGGACTGGGCGATGAAGAACGGGCAGATTTGTGTCTGGGCTCCGTCCAAGATCGTGCTGGACGCCGTGGAGGGCCCGACCGAACCGCCGTCGAATGCGGTGGCGCTTGCCGCTTGGTTTGCCTCGACGTTCGAAGCGGATGAGATGATCGTGATTGGGGCCGAACTGCCGGAGGATCCCGGGGTTCCCTTGCGTGCCCATGCTGAGGAGCATCAGACCCTGTGAGTTATTTCCGCCCGTTGGTTCGTCACGGAGATGCGCGCCCTGAAGGTGCCATTCATCTGGCAGGCAGTGCGCTTTGGTTTACCGAGGTTGAAATTCTGGATCGCGGCGCGCCGCCACGCATCGCCCCGGCCGGGCTGGTGCCGGATGATATTCGGCTGCGTCTGATGAGCCGCCGCGCTGCGATTGCGGGTCTCGACATGACCCAGCCGCAGATCATGGGGATCCTGAACGTCACGCCGGACAGCTTTTCCGACGGGGGGCGCCATGATGACCTGGCAGTGGCACAGGCGGCGGCCCTGCGGATGTTGGAAGACGGCGCGTCGATCATCGACGTGGGCGGCGAGAGCACCCGCCCCGGTGCGGATGAAGTCGAGGAAATGGAAGAGATCGCCCGAACGGCGCCCGTGATTGCCGCGATACGCGAAGTCAGCGCCGCGCCGATTTCCATCGATACCCGCAAGGCGACCGTGGCGATGGAGGCGCTGGATGCGGGGGCATCGCTGGTCAATGACGTCTCCGGATTTACCTTTGATGCCGCTCTGGCGCCGCTGGCAGCGCAGGCCGCTGTGCCTGTCTGTGTGATGCATGCACAGGGCGATCCAAAGACCATGCAGAACAGCCCCAGTTATGAAAATGTTGTGCTGGATGTCTATGACGCGCTGTCGGCCCAGGTTGATCAGCTGGAGGCCACCGGGGTTCTGCGTGAGCAGATCATGATTGATCCGGGGATCGGATTTGGCAAGAGCCAGGCGCATAACATCGCGCTCCTGCGGAACCTCAGCCTGTTTCACGGCATCGGTTGCCCGATCTTGCTGGGCGTGTCGCGCAAGGGGTTTATCGGATCCATCGGCAAGGAGCCGCAGGCAGATCGACGTGCGCCGGGCTCTATTGCGGTGGGGCTTGCGGGGTTTGCCCAAGGTGTGCAAATGCTACGCGTACATGATGTGGCGGAAACGGCGCAGGCGCTGCGTCTGTGGCAGGCTACGCGATAACAAGACATCGGCAAGATCGCGGCACGCTTCGGGGCGCCTGGCGAACCGGCCGGGCAGAGGAGCAGTGGCATGCGCAAACTCTTTGGAACTGATGGTGTACGGGGCAAGGCAAACCTGCATCCGATGACCGCTGATATGGCCCTGCGCATTGGCGCGGCTGTCGGGCGCTATTTTCGGCGGGAAACCAATACGGCGCATCGGGTGGTGATCGGCAAGGATACACGGCTGTCCGGCTATATGTTCGAGAGCGCGCTGACGGCCGGGTTGACCTCGACCGGTATGAATGTGCTGCTGCTGGGGCCAGTGCCGACGCCGGCCGTCGGGTTGATGACCCGCTCGATGCGGGCAGATCTGGGAGTGATGATTTCCGCCAGCCACAATCCCGCCGAAGACAATGGTATCAAGTTCTTCGGCCCGGATGGTTTCAAGCTGTCGGATGAGGCCGAGCTGGAGCTGGAAGCGCTGATCGAGAGCGGCGTGGAGCCGGCGCAGGCGGATAACATCGGGCGCGCCAAACGGATTGACGATGCCCGGTTTCGCTATGGGGAGCGGGTGAAGGGCTCCCTGCCGAGAGATATGCGTCTGGATGGGCTGAAGGTGGTCATCGATTGCGCCAACGGCGCCGCTCACCGGGCCGCGCCCGAGATCCTTTGGGAGCTTGGCGCCGAAGTGATCCCGGTGGGTGTGTCGCCGGATGGCAAGAATATCAACCGGGGCTGCGGATCTACACAGCCCGCAGTGGCCGCCGAGACCGTGGTGGCGCATGGGGCCCATGTGGGGATCTGTCTGGACGGAGATGCGGACCGGGTCATCGTGATCGATGAGACGGGCACCGTGGCGGATGGGGATCAACTGATGGCGCTGCTGGCCTCGACCTGGTCGGAGGATGGCCGCCTGACGGGAGGCGCCTTGGTTGCGACGGTCATGTCCAACCTCGGGCTGGAGCGGTTCTTGCAGAGCAGGGGCCTGACGTTGGAGCGGACTGCGGTCGGCGACCGGTATGTGGTGGAGCGTATGCGGGAGGGTGGCTTCAATCTCGGCGGTGAGCAGTCCGGCCATATCGTGATGAGCGACTATGCCACCACCGGCGACGGTTTGATGGCGGGGCTGCATTTTCTGGCAGAAATGGTGCGTCGCGGCAAAAAGGCCTCGGAGTTGGCGCGCCAGTTCGAGCCCGTGCCGCAGTTGTTGCAGAATGTCCGTTTCGAGGCCGGGCAGGCTCCTCTGGAGGATGCGATGGTACAGCGCGCGATTTCCCGGGCAGAGGCCGATCTTGAGGGCCGGGGGAGGTTGCTGATCCGTAAATCGGGAACCGAGCCGTTGATCCGTGTCATGGCAGAGAGTGAAGACCCAGATGTATTGGCGCGGGCGGTCGCCGATGTGGTTGCGGCAGTGAAGGGCGCGACGGCCTGAACACCTGTGGCTGCGTTTCTGATGGAAGCGCGCCCGGTCCTGCGGTCCGGGCGAGCCGGGGGCGCCGCCCCCTCGGTGCTTTGCACCTCACCCCCGAGGTATTTTGAAAAGGTGAATGGGCGGACGGTGCCGCGCCGCGTCAGCGGCGCCCGGCCCAACGGGGGAGGGTGCATGTTTCATGCAGCCGAGACGGGCGGGAGCCCCACCGACGTTGCTTGTTCTGTTGGGCCAGTTCAGGTCAGTCCGAACAGACGGCGCAATGCGCCATACTGACTGAGTGCGACACCGGTGAGAATCAATCCCAGTGACCAAAGTAGCGCCCCGGGGAGGGGTTCGTTGAGGATCAGGGCCCCCAGCAGCACGGCGCAAACAGGCACTAGGTAATTCGTCAGGCTCATGAAGGTCGGGCCTGCGCCCCTGATCACAAGGACCCGCAGGAGGTTCGCGCCGGCTGTGGGTATCAGGCCTAGTATCGCAAGCCAGAGCCAGGTCACAGAGGAGATTTCGGGCGGTGGACCCTCGACCAGCCAGGCGGCCGGGATGATCCCGAGCGACCCGATCAACAGGAGCACCGTGGCAAGCCCGACCGGGTCAACATCCGGCAGACGCCGTACGGAAATCGAGGAGATCGCGTAGCAGGCTGCGGCGCCGAGGCAGGCGAGGCGTCCGGCCCATTCCTGCGCCGCGTTCACGGTCTGAAATGCCTGCCCGCCGATCAGCAGAGCGACGCCGGCAAAACCGACGATCACGCCGATCAACCGCCGCAGCGTCAAAGGCTCCGCGGCAAAAAAATGCGCCAGCGGCAGCACCATCAGAGGGATTGCGGCCATGCTGACACCGGCGAAACCGGAATTCACATGTTGGAGGCCCCAGCTGATCAGGATGAACGGCAGGGTGGAGCTCAGGATCCCTACAAAGATGACAACGGGCCAATTGGATCTGTCTGCAAACAGGCGAAAGCCGCGCCCGGCCCAGACTGCCGTCAGCAATAGCGCGGCAAACCCGATGCGACCGGCCGCGAGCCAGAACGGGGTGATCCCTTGCAGGGCCAGTTCGACCATCATGAAAGTGCCGCCCCAGGTGATCCCGAGGGCCGCAACCATGACCCAGTAGCGCGCTGAAATATCTGGCATTTTATAGTCCTTTGGCGCGGCGGGCGCGGTTGAGGCCGAATGCGTGTAAAAGGCCGTGGTTGCCGCGAAAGGTCAATGCAATCCGGTTCAGTGCAGGAAGAAATTTCTCTTCAAAACGAAAAAAGCGCCCCGGAAATTCCGGGGCGCCCAGTAGAAGGTCCGGTCTGGAGATGTCCCCCAGCGGCCTTTAGTTCTTTGACTTGTCGACCATTTTGCCGGCAGAGATCCAAGGCATCATTTCGCGCAGTTTGGCGCCGGTGGCTTCGATCATGTGCTCGTCATTGGCACGGCGGGACGCCTTGATGGTGGGCTGGCCGACGGCGTTTTCCAGCATGAAGTCACGCACGAATTTACCTTGCTGGATGTCCGCCAGGACCTCCTTCATGCGCGCTTTGGTTTCTTCATACTTGAGGATGCGCGGGCCGGTGACATACTGACCGTATTCGGCTGTGTTGGAGATCGAGTAGTCCATGTTGGCGATGCCGCCTTCATAGATCAGGTCCACGATCAGCTTCACTTCGTGGAGGCACTCGAAATAGGCCATTTCCGGCGCATAGCCGGCCTCGACCAGGGTTTCAAAGCCACAGCGGATCAGCTCGACAAGGCCACCACACAGAACCGCCTGCTCACCGAAGAGATCGGTTTCGCATTCTTCGCGGAAGTTGGTCTCGATCACACCGGAGCGGCCGCCACCGATGGCCGAGCAATAGGACAGCGCGGTTTCCAGCGCCGAGCCGGATGCGTCGTTGTGGACCGCGACCAGGCAGGGCACGCCGCCGCCTTTGGTGTATTCGCCGCGCACGGTGTGGCCGGGGCCTTTGGGGGCCATCATGATGACATCGACGCCTTCTTTCGGCTCGATCAGGCCGAAATGCACGTTCAGACCGTGGGCAAATGCAATCGCCGCACCGGGTTTGATGTTGTCGTGGACGTATTTCTTGTAGGTATCTGCCTGCAGCTCGTCGGGCATGGTGAACATGATCACGTCACACCAGGCTGCGGCTTCGGCGATGCCCATGACCTGGAGGCCTTCGGCTTCGGCTTTCTTGGCGGAGGCGGAGCCTTCGCGCAGGGCGACCACAAGGTTCTTGGCGCCCGAATCGCGCAGGTTCAGCGCATGCGCGTGGCCCTGAGAGCCGTAGCCCAGAATGGCTACTTTCTTTTCCTTGATGAGGTTAACGTCGCAGTCCCGGTCATAGTACACACGCATCGCAGTACATCCTTTTGATGAAGATCTGAGGCTGATCATAGCTACGTCTGCGATGGAGGCGAGAGCTTCCCGGATGGAATATTTCGGAAAATCGCGATAGCTATTCGTGAATTTGGTGAATATGATGAAATTCATGCTTGATGATGTTGACAGGCGCATATTGCGCAACCTGCAGGACGACCCGGGCCAATCGCTGCCCGATCTGGCGGATCGCCTTGGGCTGACGGCCTCGCGTCTGTCGCGGCGGCTGGAGAAGCTGCGTGAGACCTCTGTGCTGAAGGGAACCCGTGCGGTGATCGACTGGGCTGCTCTGGGCTACGGGGTGGAAGTGTCGCTTCGGGTGACGCTGGACAAGACCAACCCGCGCGCCTTTGACGAGTTTATTCCGGCGGCGCGCAAGATTCCGGAAGTTCTCGAAATCCAGACCTTTCTGGGCCAGGTGGATGTGCGTCTGAGCGTGATTGCGCGGGACATGCCGCATTATCAGGCGATCTACCGCGAGCGTATCCTGCAATTGCCGAATATTGCCGACATCGAGGCGCTGATGCATGTGGCGCGGATCAAGACCAGCACCGGGTTGCCGCTGTGACCGGGCTGGACCAGATCGACCTTGCGCTGCTGCGGGCGCTGTCCGAAGACGCCACGCGCTCGGCCGGTGCATTGGGCCGGGAATTGGGATTGTCGCAGCCCGCGACCTGGCGCCGGATCCGGCGGCTGGAGGAGGCGGGTATCCTCTCTCATCGGGTGCTGGATCTCGATACGGAAAAGCTCGGATTTGCTGTGACGGTTTTTCTCGGGGTCAAGCTGGCCACCAAAGGGCGGGTCAGCCTCGATGATTTCGAACGGGCCGTGTCCGCCATTCCCGAGGTGCAGACGGTGGAACATGTGTTGGGGCTCTATGATTATCGCCTGCGGGTGGTGGCCCGGGACATCGCCGATTTTGAGCGGGTGCTGCGGCGGCGTATCATGACCCTGCCGGGCGTCGGAAATGTGGATGCCAATGTGTTGTTGTCCGAAGAGCGTCGACCGGGGCCACTGGGCTAGGGCGTGATCCCGGCGCGACGGGGCAGGAGAGCGGGCCGTGACGTGCGCCTGAGGCCCGCCCTGAGGCCCGTGCTGGCGCTGCCCCGATGCTGCCCCGATGCTGCCATGACGCTTGAGCCGGGCTGCGGCCTCTGCCATGACTGACATAGTTTCGGGGCGCTGCGCCCCGGCCCGATAGCGAACACAGCGAGGAGAGAACCATGGCCCTGTTGGATACAGTCGACCCCGAGGGATTGGACGAATTTTCGGTGGTTTTCACCGACCGGTCGCTGAACCATATGTCCAAAGCCTTCCAGCAGGTGATGACCGACATCAATGCGATCCTCAAAGAGGTCTACCAGGCCGACGCGGTCGCGATCGTGCCGGGGGGCGGGACCTTCGCGATGGAGGCCGTCGCGCGCCAGTTCGCGCGGGGCCAGGATGTGCTGGTGGTCCGCAATGGGTGGTTTTCCTACCGGTGGAGCCAGATCTTTGAGGCGGGCGAGTTCACCCGCTCTGCCACGGTGATGAAGGCACGCCAGACCGGCAACGCCAGCACATCACCGTTTGCGCCTGCGCCGATCGCAGAGGTGGTTGCCGCAATCCGCGAGCAAAAGCCCGGCATCGTTTTTGCGCCGCATGTGGAAACATCGGCCGGGGTCATCCTGCCGGATGACTATGTGGCCGCGATGGCAGAGGCCGCGCATGAGGTCGGCGCCTTGATGGTTCTGGATTGCATCGCGTCAGGCTGTGCCTGGGTGGACATGAAGGCCACCGGTGTCGATCTTCTGATCTCGGCGCCGCAAAAGGGCTGGAGCGCGGCCCCTTCGGCCGGGTTGGTGATGTTTTCACCCCGCGCGCTGGCGCGGCTGGAGGAAACGACTTCGGACAGTTTTGCCATTGATCTGAAGAAATGGCGCGCGATCATGCTGGCCTATGAGGACGGCGGCCATGCATATCACGCGACCATGCCGACGGATGCATTGCGCGCGTTCCGCGACACCATGGTCGAGACGCGCGACTATGGCCTCAACCGGCTGCGGGAGGCGCAATGGAAACTCGGCAATGGCGTGCGCGACATGCTGGCGAAAAAGGGCGTGACCTCGGTTGCCGCCGAAGGGTTTGGCGCCCCCGGCGTCGTGGTCAGCTACACGACGGTTCCCGAGATCCAGAACGGCAAGGCCTTCGCGGCCCATGGCATGCAGATCGCGGCCGGGGTGCCCCTTGCGGTGGATGAGCCTGCAGGCTTCATGACCTTCCGCCTCGGTCTGTTCGGGCTGGACAAGCTCTATGATGTGGATGCGACCCTGTCGCGACTGAAGACTGTCGTCGATCAGGTGCTCTGACGCGGACGGGCCTGTCGCTCGGTGGACCTGCGGGCTTGTCTGTCGCGGCAAGCCTATTTGGCCTCAGCGCACGCCAAGGCCCATCTGCATCAACATCCGCCGCACCTGCGGCAGGGAATAGAGCGCATTCAGGCCCGTGGCCCGCAGGTCGCGCAGGGGGCGCGCCTCGATCATCGAGGCCCGGTTGAGCAGATCAATACCACTGACGCGCAGCTTGATGTCATTGTGGCGTGCTTTGTCATAGGCGTCGAGCATCGACTGATCGCCCAGGCTGTCCGGGCTGTCCAGCGCCAGATCCAGAAGCGTCCGCAGATCCGCCAGCGACATGTTCAGCCCCTGCGCCCCGATCGGGGGCACCACATGCGCGGCTTCCGCCATCAGGGCAATGCGCTCTCCGGTCAGCCGGTCGGCGCGCTGACTGATGATCGGCCAGAGACTGCGACGGGAGGCCAACCGCAGCCCGCCGAGAACGCCGCAGGAGCGGATGTTCATCTCCGTTTCAAATGCAGCCTCGTCCAATGCGGCCAGCCGATCTGTATTGGCGCCGGTTTCCATCCAGACAATCGCGGAAGAGGGCCGGCCGTCATGATCGGGCAGGGGCACAAGGGTGAATGGCCCCCCGGAGCGGTGAATCTCAGTCGATACGTTTTCGTGCGGGTGATCATGCGTGACGGAGAAGGCCAGCGCCTTTTGCCCGTAGCCTGTGGTGCGGACGTTGATCCCGGCCGCCTGCCGCATCGGTGA
The DNA here is from genome assembly GCF_006265095.1 of Phaeobacter sp. B1627. Classification (GTDB taxonomy): domain Bacteria; phylum Pseudomonadota; class Alphaproteobacteria; order Rhodobacterales; family Rhodobacteraceae; genus Epibacterium. The sequence continues at coordinate 14,699 of NZ_VCNK01000021.1, read as the reverse complement.
ATTGCGCCCGTCGCAGGCCAGCACCAGTTTGCACCGCACCCGGGCGCCGTCGCTGAGCGTCACCCTGGCCTCGCCGGTGCGGGTGAACAGCGAGGTGGTGCCAACGCCGGGCCGGAAATCTGCATTGGCCAATGCGTCGATCCGCGCCAGCATTTCGCGCCGCAGGAGCCAGTTCGGCAGGTTCCAGCCGAACGGCAGCTCCGAGATCTCGGTCGCGTTGAATTCCCGCACGACGCGCGGCTCCGGGAGCTCTCCGCCCGCATCGATGATCCGCATGATCTGTAGCGGTGCCGCATGAGGCGCAAGCCGGGTCCAGAGGCCCGCATCCTCCAGAAGCGATTTTGCAGGCTGCAGAAAAGCCGTGCTGCGCAGGTCGGCGCCGGTGTCGTCGCGGGTGGTGACGGGGGCGGCAGGATCGACGCAGATGACCGAAAACCCACTCGCCGCAAATGTCGCGGCCGCCGTCAGCCCGGCGATGCCGCCGCCCGAAATCAGGATGTCACAGGTTTCGTTCATCGCCCGGGCCTCATCTGCTGTTTGTATCTGAGACATAGGGCGGGGGATGGGGGTATGACAAGCGGTGCCATGGGGATGACAGGGGCAGGGACCTGCCGCCAATCGTCGCGGCGGCGGGCTACCGCAACTGACCGAGGAAGCCCGTCAGATCCACGGTATGGTGATGGATGTGGTCCCCGGCAACGGGCTCGGGCGCCACATGCACCGTGCGCATACCCATCTCATGCGGCGCGTTCAGATTGCGCGGGTCATCTTCGAACATTGCGGCCCGCGCGGTGTCCACTTCGGCCTGCGCAAAGACACGTTCAAAGGCGCCGCGTTCCGGTTTCGGGCGATAGCCTGCGTGTTCCACCCCGAAAATCCCGTCGAACAGACCCGAGAGCCCACGAGCCGCCAGAACCCGCTCCGCATAGGGGGCGGAGCCATTGGTATAGACAATCTTGCGCCCCGGAAGCGCTCCGATGTGGGCGGCCAGGGCCTGATCCGGCTCAAGATGCGTCAGGGAGATGTCGTGAACGGCAACCAGGAATGGATCGGGATCTATGTCGTGATCGGCCATCAGTCCCGCCAGCGTGGTTCCGTGGTTGCGCCAGTAATCGCCGCGCAGCTGGTCGGCGGCACCGCGGTCCAGTCCCAGGGACTGCACCATATAGGTGATCATCTTCTCTTCGATCTGATCGAAGAGGCGCGCCGCCGGGGGGTAGAGCGTGTTGTCGAGATCGAACACCCAGTGTTCGACATGAGAGAATGACTGTTTGACCATGCTGCGAGACCTAGGCGGCGGCGGGGGAATTTGCAATGGTCGAAAGCGGCTGCGGTGGCGCCAGGCTTGATCGGGGCCGGGGCAGGGCGTAGACAGATGCGAGGCAAGGGAGAGCACTGCACCGATGCGCCAGATGAAGAGCAGCACACAAACAGATGCCTACGGGCTGATCCTGGATGCCATCGACGTCGGCGTCTTCCGGCCGGGGGACCGTCTGGTCGAAAGCGATCTGGCAGAGCGGTTCGGGGTGTCCCGCACCCCCATTCGCGAAGCGCTTCAGCGCCTGGAAACCCAGAGCCTGCTGGAACGCGATGGCCGGTCGTTGATCGTGGCCTCGCTGGATCACAATCAGATGGCCGAGCTCTATATGGTGCGGCGCGAGCTGGAGGGGCTGGCGGCGGCGCTGGCGGCCCGGCACGCGACCAAAGAGGAAATACAGGTCCTGCGCGATATGGTCGCGGCGGATGACGCGCTGGTGGATCAGCCGGTCGAGTTGGCAAAGGCAAACCGCCGGTTCCATCAGCAAATTCACCTGGCCTCCCACAATCGCTATCTGGTGCAGCAACTCGACCTTGTGCATCGCTCGATGGCGCTGATGGCGACCACCTCGCTGGCGGCAGAGGGGCGGGGGCGCATTGCACAGGCCGAGCACAAGGCCATCGTGTCAGCCATTGCCCGGCGCGATGAGGAGGCGGCAGGCCAGGCGCTGAAGGATCATATCTCGGTCGCCTTCACCACGCGTCTGAAGCAGGATGCGGGTGCCCGCAGCACGTGATCTGCCCGCATAGATGATCTGATTGCAAGGGCCCTCAGCCATGCGAGGTGCCGCCGTGGTCGCCGTGTGAGGTCTTGTCCCAGAAGAAGGGCGCGGCAAAGACCTCCCACAGGGCTTTGTAGGCGGCGAGGCAGCCCATCAGGAAATACAGCGGCATCAGCGGCGCCCAGAGTGCGAGCAGCGGCCTGCCCGAGGCGCGGGCGCCGCAGATCCAGATGCAGATGTTGAGGATTTCAAAGACAACAAGGCTTGCGGCCGCTGCAACCAGGAACGCCTGCGGGAGCACCGTACTGCTTGGATGCGGCAATCCCAGCGTGATGAGCCAGAAGCTCCACAGAACGGGGGCGAGCAGGAACTGACCGAGAGTGCCCACGAAAAACGCCTGAAACCCGAGAAACCGGCGCCACCCGAGGTCCCTGAGCAAGCGCCGTGGCGCGCGCATGTGAACCAGATAGGTCATCATGAACCCCTTGAGCCAGCGCGAGCGTTGCTTGATCCAGGGCAGGACGTGGCTGTTGGCTTCTTCGTAGGTGGCTGTCGGCAGCATCTCGGTGCGATAGCCTGCCCGCGCCAGGCGGACCCCCAGATCCGCATCTTCGGTGACGTTGTGGGCGTCCCAGGCGCCCAGATATTCCAGAGCGCTGCGACGGATGAACACTGTGGTGCCGCCGAGGGGCACCACCAGCCGCAGGCCCGCTATCCCCTGCAGCACGACCCGGAACCAGCCTGCGTACTCCAGCGTGAAGCAGCGGGAAATCCAGTTGCGGGAGGGATTATAAAAATCGAGGATCCCCTGCAGGCAGGCAACCTCCGGCGGGGCCGCCTCAAAGGTGCTGGCGACAATATCAAGCTGATTGGCCTCCGGCGCATCCTCGGCATCCCAAATCCCGATGATATCGCCATGGCAGAAGTTCAGCGCATAGTTCATGGCGCGGGGCTTTGTGGTCAGGGGGCCATCTCTGGGGACTTCGACAACGCGGAACCACTCCGGAAGATCGGCGCATTTGACCGCGGCCCGGGTCACATCGTCATCCGCTTCGAGCACCAGCAGGACTTCCATCCGGTCGCGGGGGTAGGTCAGTCGACAGAGGCGGCGCAGCAGGTGGCGCCCGATTTCCGCCTCCCGGTAGAGGGGCACCATCACCGAAATCAGCGGCGTATCGTGGTGCAGGCTGTCCCGGGGCGGACTGACGGGTCCGGCGCGCAGGGACGCCGTCAGCCCGGTCATACGCAGGCCGGTGAACAGCAGGAGCGAGAGCAGCGCCAGCGCCGCAAATACAGAAAGGGTCAGACCCGGTGCGAGCACTGTGCAGAGAAAAATGAGCGCTGCCGCACATATCGCAGGGGCCCGCGCGCGCTGCGCGTCAAAGCTGCGGCAGCTCAGCGCGGTTGGCACGCTCTGTGCGGCGGCCTGCGTCAGGGGGGCGCTGAAATGTTGTGTCAGGCTGCGCTCGATCGCGGCTGCGGGCGTGGGAACCGGGATGGCATCGTCAAAGCGTCCTGACAGATCCCGCAGCAGCGATGGCGCCTTGGAGGGATCGGCCATCAGCAGCAGGACCGTCCGGCCCAGTTTGTCCAGTGGCACGGCTTGATGGCGCAGCCAAAAGCTGGCCGGGCGCAGGGCCAGAAGCTCCGGATCCGGCGTGTGGGCGGCGGCGATGCGTGTCGGGGCCGGGCGCAGCGCTTTGAGGCGGGCGACGTTGTTCAGGTGGTCGTGATTGAGGTCCACGACAGCAGCCGAATCGCGCGGAATGCGCCCCGGCGGCGCATGGGCGGGGCGGCGAAAAAGGACACGACTGCGTCTGTGAAGATCTACCGGGTCTCTGCGCATCCGACATGGCTATCAGGCCGGGAAAAAAGAGCAAAGTTAAAGCAGCGTGATTGGGTCGATTCCGGCGTGGTTTCACGCGCGGCTTCAATCGCGGTAGCAACGCATGAGGCGCCCGGCGCGAGGGGCGCCGGGCAGGGATATCAGGCTTTGCGGGCGGCCATGGCTTCGGCAAAACGCTCGAACAGATAAAAGCTGTCCTGAGGGCCGGGGCTGGCTTCGGGGTGATGCTGTACGGAATAGACCGGACGCCCCACCATGCGGATGCCGCAGTTGGACCCGTCAAAGAGCGAGACATGGGTCTCCTCTACACCCTCGGGCAGGGATTGCGCATCCACCGCGAAACCGTGGTTCATCGAAGTGATCTCCACCTTACCGGTGCCGTTTTCCTTGACCGGATGGTTGGCGCCATGGTGGCCGTGATTCATTTTGATGGTCTTTGCGCCGAGGGCCAGCGCCAGAATCTGGTGGCCAAGGCAGATCCCGAAGACCGGCAGGTCGGTCTGGTCGAGAATTTCCTTGATCATGGGCACGGCATAGGTGCCTGTCGCGGCCGGGTCACCGGGTCCGTTTGACAGGAAGATCCCGTCGGGAGCATGGGCCAGCACCTCCTCGGCAGAGGCGGAGGCAGGCAGAACGGTGACGTCGCAACCCGCGGATGCCAGACAGCGCAGGATGTTGCGTTTTGCGCCATAGTCGATGGCGACGACCTTGTGCTTGGCCGCGTTCTGCCGGGTATAGCCGTCGGGCCAGGCCCACCGCATTTCATCCCAGCGATAGCTTTGGGCACAGGTCACGTCCTTTGCCAGGTCCATGCCTTCGAGGCCCGGCCAGGCGCGGGCTTCTGCCACCAGGGCCTCCACATCAAAGATCCCGTCGGGATTGTGCTGCAGTGCGACATGCGGTGCGCCCTGCTGCCGGATCGCGCGGGTCAGACGCCGGGTGTCGATGCCACCGATGGCAATCCGCCCGGTGCGGGTGAGCCAGGATTGCAACTCTTCGGTGGCCCGCCAGTTGGAGGCCAGCGTCGGGTCCCATTTCACGACCATGCCGGCCGCGACCGGGTCTGCGGTCTCGTCATCCTCGGGGGTGACGCCGGTGTTGCCGATATGCGGGAAGGTGAACGTGACGATCTGACCGGCATATGACGGGTCGGTCATGATTTCCTGATAGCCGGTCATGGCGGTGTTGAAGCACAGCTCGGCCACGCATCGGCCGGTCGCTCCAAATCCATGTCCGTAGAACACTGTGCCATCCGCGAGGGCCAGGCAGGCGGTTGGCTTCGGCGAAACGGTATCGACCATGACTCGGATCTCCATGCGGGCAAAATTCGCGCATCAATAGGGGCCGCACCGTCCGGGGTCAAGCACAGAACGGGCCAGCTGGGGGAACGGTTGCGGTCACCCGCCGGAGCGTCTGTGTGGGAGCCGAGCGCCGGAAGCTGGGGGCGGCGAGAGGGGCGCTTGAAAACCAGCTTGGATTTGATTAATACTGCACCTTCTTGTTCCAAACGAACGAAGAGAGCACATGGATACGCGAGACCGGGTCAATCAGGCCCTCAAGCAGGCAATGAAGGACAAGGCGACTGCGCGCCTCTGTACACTGCGCCTGATCAATGCGGCCATCAAGGATCGCGAAATCGCGGCCCGGGGTGAAGGCGAAGAGGCTGGCATCACAGATGACGATATCCTGGCCATCCTGAGCAAGATGACCAAGCAACGTCAGGAAAGCGCGCGGGCCTATGAAGAGGGCGGGCGGCTGGATCTGGCAGAGCGGGAAATGGCGGAAATCGGTATAATCGAGGAGTTTTTGCCCAAGCAGTTGTCTGAGGATGAGGTCACCAATGCGGTCAAGGTCGCCGTGGATGAGACCGGTGCCGAGTCGATACGGGACATGGGCAAGGTGATGGGGGCCTTGAAAGCAAAATACACCGGCCAAATGGATTTCGGCAAAGTCGGACCGATGGTCAAGGATCAGCTTTGTGCCGCCGGAGGCTGCTGATCTCTGCGGGACCGGACGGCTTTTGCCGGCAGTATGATCGGGGCGCAGAAGCGCCCGGCCTGCGGCGCAGGTATTTATTAAAAGATGAAATGCACCCCGGGCTCGTCATGAGGTCGGGGTGTTTTGATTCGAATCAGCTGGACTGGGGGAGGGCGCGCAGCAGATCCTTGTAGAGGGCCTTGCGTTCGTCTTCTGAGAGGAATGCGCCGATTTCGACCTCCCGCCCGGTGCCGCGAAGCGTGACGTAATTCGGCACCGGACCTGTCTCGGCGTGCAGGGTGACCTTTGCCCAATGGCGGTTGCAGCGCCAATGCAGTTCCTGGCCGCGGCCGTCGCGGCGGGTGAGTTCCGCGTTTTCGGGCGTCAGTTTCAGAATTTCCAGCAACTGAGCGTTGCGGCGGTTCTGATCCAGCGCGAATTTGAGCCCGAAGAGGGCCAGGGTGAGGAAGGGGATCAACCCCCAGAACAGCGGGCTTCCGATCAGCGGCAGCAGCGGCAGCGTGATCAACACGGCGGTTGCCGCCAGAAAGCGCACATAGCCTGTGGGCGGGAGCGACTGATGGGGCCAGAGATGCAGTTCGCCGTCGCAGTCACTGGGGGGGCGGGTCCAATCGTAGGGCATGGGTGGAGTTTAGTCTTTGCCTGCGGGATGTCGAGGCAGGACAGTGCGCGAAGTCAGATGCCCGAAACCCACGTCGCGACACATAAAAACGCCCCGGAGCGACAGGGCTCCGGGGCGTTTTCAGCGTGGTCAGGCCGTGCTTAGTGTGCGTGGCCTTTGTCCCAGTCTTCCTGCTTGGGCAGGATTTCAAAGGTGTGCTCTGGTGGTGGAGAGGGCAGGGTCCACTCCAGCGTATCGGCGTATTCGTTCCAGTAGTTGTTCTGGGTGATACGCGCGCCGCGCAGCATCGAATAGATCACCACACCGAAGAAGAACACGAAGGATGCAAAGGACAGGAACGCGCCGTAGGACGAGATCTTGTTCCAATAGGCAAAACCCTCGGGGTAGTCGATGTAGCGGCGCGGCATGCCCTGACGACCGAGGAAGTGCTGCGGGAAGAAGGTGATGTTTGCGCCGATGAAGAACATCCAGAAATGGATCTGGGCGCCCAGCTCGGAGTACTGACGGCCGGTCATTTTCCCGAAGTAGAAGTAGACGCCGGAGAAGATGGCAAATACGGCGCCGAGCGACATCACATAGTGGAAGTGCGCAACCACGTAGTAGGTGTCGTGATAGGCCCGGTCGACGGCAGCCTGCGACAGCACCACACCTGTGACACCGCCGACGGTGAACAGGAACAGGAAGCCGAAGGCGAACATCATCGGAGCTTTGAACTCGATGGAGCCGCCCCACATGGTGGCAATCCATGAGAAGACCTTGACCCCTGTGGGGACCGCAATGACCATGGTGGCCAGCATGAAGTAGGCCTGTTGGTTCAGGGACATGCCGACGGTATACATGTGGTGCGCCCAGACGACGAAGCCCAGGACGCCGATGGCGATGATCGCCCAGACCATCGGCAGGTAGCCGAACACGGGTTTGCGTGAAAAGGTTGCGATCACATGGGAGATGATCCCAAAGCCAGGCAGGATCACGATGTAGACTTCGGGGTGCCCGAAGAACCACAGGATATGCTGGTAGAGGATCGGATCGCCGCCGCCTGCGGGGTCAAAGAAGGTGAAACCGAAGTTGCGGTCCATCAGCAGCATGGTGATGGCGCCAGCCAGAACCGGCAGCGACAGCAGGATCAGCCAGGATGTCACGAAGATGGACCAGCTGAACAGCGGCACCTTGAACAGGGTCATGCCCGGGGCGCGCATGTTCAGGAAGGTGGTGATCATGTTGATGGCGCCGAGGATCGAGGATGCGCCGGAAACGTGGACGGCAAAGATCGCCAGATCCATCGAGTATCCGCCTTCCTTGACCGAGAGTGGCGGGTACAGAACCCACCCCACGCCGGAGCCGAGCTGACCGTTGCCCCCAGGAGAGAACACGGAGCAGACCGCAAGGGCCGTGCCTGCAACATACATCCAGAACGACAGGTTGTTCATCCGCGGGAACGCCATGTCCGGCGCGCCGATCTGCAGCGGCATGAAGTAGTTGCCGAAACCACCGAACAGCGCCGGGATGACGACGAAGAACATCATCAGGATACCGTGTCCGGTGATCAGGACGTTCCAGAGATGGCCGTTCGGGGTGCAGGGGTCGGCCATGAAGCCTTCCTGACACATGTATTGAACGCCGGGATCCATCAGCTCCAGTCGCATGTAGACGGTGAATGCGACGGAAATGAAGCCCGTGAGCGCCGAAACGATCAGGTAAAGGATACCGATATCCTTGTGGTTCGTGCTCATGAACCAGCGGGTAAAGAAACTCCGCTCGTCTTCGTGGCCGTGACCTTGAATGGCTGCGTCTGCCATTTGGGTGCCTCCTGTTATACTCTTCAGTGGCCGCACGGGGGATTCCCGGCGGTCCTGATCTCGGTTCGGTTTTAGAGTGGCAATCCTTACCCTTCAATGGTCGAGTTCGATATGGATAAAGAATAATTGTCGCGGGTACTTGGGTTTTTCGCCAGATTTACGTGTGCAGCGGCTTCGGGCGGGCTGGACACGGGGGGAGGCGGTCGTGGCTTGACCGGGGGTGGCGGGCCTGCAAAAGCTCGGGCAGGAAACCGAAAAAACGGAGAACCGCGACAATGCAGGCCTATGATCCCGACAATGTATTTGCCAAGATCCTGCGCGGAGAAATCCCCGCGACGCGCGTATATGAAGACAGCGACACGCTGGCGTTCATGGACATTATGCCGCGGTCGGACGGGCATCTTCTGGTGATCCCCACGACCCCGTGCCGCAATGTGCTGGACGCCTCGCCGGCTCAGCTTGAGGCGGTGATCCGCACGGTGAAAAAGCTGTCCGTGGCTGCGAAAGCGGCCTTTGCAGCGGACGGTCTCACCATTCAGCAGTTCAATGAAGCCGCCGGGGGGCAGGAGGTGTTTCATCTACACTTCCATATTCTGCCCCGCCACGATGGTGTCGCGCTGCGTGCGCCGGGTCAGATGGGGGATATGGCTGCGATTGCCGCCCACGCGGATAAAATCCGCGCGGCTCTGTAAAGAACGCTCAAGGCCGGATCTGCGCGCAATCGCTGCGGGCCCGGCATGCCAAGCGCAACATCAGGCGTCACATACGGGCTCACTGTCCTGCATCCCCGCAGGACAGGCTACTTCGCCGTGCAGGTCGGCGATGCCTCTGACGCAAAGGCGACATCGAAGGTGCGTTTCAGGGCGACATCCACGTCGGCCAGGGTCACCGGAAGGCCCAGATCAACGAGACTTGTCACCCCGTGTTCGGTGATGCCGCAGGGAACGATGCCGCCGAAATGGCTCAGGTCGGGTTCGACGTTGATCGAAATGCCATGAAAGCTCACCCATTTTCGCAGGCGAATGCCAATCGCGGCGATCTTGTCCTCGGAGAGCGCGCCCCCCGCGGTGCGCGGCTTGTCCGGCCGTTCGACCCAGACACCGACGCGGCCATCGCGGATATGGCCGGTGACGTTGAATTCTTCAAGCGCGAGGATCACCCAGCGTTCCAGCTGACGGACAAAACAGCGTACGTCCTTGCCGCGTCGGGCGACATCAAGCATCACATAGACCACCCGCTGGCCGGGGCCGTGATAGGTATATTGCCCGCCGCGTTTGGTCGTATGCACCGGAAAGCGATCCGGGTCTGTCAGATCAGCAATCCGCGCCGACGTGCCGGCCGTATAAAGCGGCGGATGCTCAAGCAACCAGATGCATTCGCTGGCATCACCACGGGCGATGGCTTCGGCGCGGGCCTCCATGAAAGCGGTGGCTTCGGCATAGGGCACCGGGGCGTCTGAGGTGATCCATTCCACCATAGGGCTACTTTCTGTCATGATTTATGCTATTTTTCCGAATGGATGACTCGCGATTTTACGGCTGTCCATCATACTATTTCTTGATTCCCAATTATTCACATAGTTGCAGTGCGGGGTTTAATTCAATGGCATCAAATTTCATCAAGGCGGCTTTGGTCGCATCGGTTTTCACCAGCTCGGCCGGAGCCGCAGTTGCAGGGGACCTCGGCGCGGCGCTTGTCGGCGGCATAATCGGCGGCGTCTTCATGAATGAAGTCAACAAGAACAAGCAGCGCACCCGCCCGCGACTGCCATCGACCGATCAGGGTCGGCAGATCCAGAGTTCTCTGAATTACTTTGGATTTAATGCGGGCACCGTGGATGGCCAGTTGGGCCGCAAGTCGAAAACCGCAATCTCGCAGTATCAGGCCTACATCGGCTATCCATCGACCGGCGCGCTGAATGACCTCGAATTCGACTTTCTGACGTCATCCTACCAGCGCGCCATCGCCAGCGGGCCGCTCGCCACACAGCAGGCGATGGGGCACCCGGACGGCACCCGTGGCCTGCTGCGGATCTACATGCAAGAGCGCCTCGCGGTGCAGCAACAGCAATTGCAACAGCAGCAACAGGTTCAGCAACAGCAGATGTTGCAATACGCCGGACAGCAACCGCTCGGCGGTGCGACCCAATATGGGGTCCCGAATGGTGTGGTCGCAGTGCCGACGCAGCAGGGCTTCGTCCCTCAGCAAGGCATTGTCTACGCTCAGACCGGACAGCCGCAGGCCTATGTGCCGCAGGGCCAGCAACAGGTGGTTCAGCAGGGCCAGCAACAGATGGCCTATGCCGCGCCACAAATGGCGCCGCAGGCCTATCGACCTCAAGCGGCAGCGGGCGCGACCGCTGGCATGGTTCCTCAGCAGCTTCCACAACAGGGGCAGGTCGTTGCCTTGCAACAGCCCGCGGCAACAACGCAGAGCCAGGCCGGTGTCTTCGCCGCTCCTGCGCCGGCGCAGCCGCAGAGCGCACTTCTGCCCACGGTGCGCCGTCGTGCGTTGATTGTCGGTGTCGACAGTTATGACAATCTCGACAACCTGCACAAAGCCCGAAATGACGCGCAGGCAGTCAGTAATACTCTCATGGGAATCGGCTTCGAGGTGACCACGCTCTATGATTCTGACCGGCGCGAGATCAACAGCGCCGTGTCGAGTTTTGCGAACCAGATCGAACCGGGTGAGGAGGTCATCTTTTATTTCGCGGGCCACGGAGTGGAGGTGGATGGCCGAAACTACCTGCTGCCTTCGGATGTTCCGGTCGTGAATTTTGGCGATGAGAGTTTTCTGACAGGAGAGAGCATTGCCGCCGATCGCGTGTTGCAGATCTTTCAGCGCCAGGGGGCACGGTCGACAGTGATGATTCTGGATGCCTGCCGCAACAACCCGTTTCCACGGGACGGGCAGCGATCCGTCGGGGGGACCCGGGGGCTGGTACGGATGGAGCCGCCGGAAGGGTCGTTTATCCTTTATTCTGCGGGTGCAGGCCAAACGGCGCTGGATCGGTTGTCCGATGCTGATCAGGATCCGAATTCGGTATTTACCCGTGCCCTGATCCCGCTTCTCCAGCGCCCTGATATGACCCTTCATACCTTGGCAAAAGAGGTGCGCCGGGATGTGCAAACGCTGGCGTCCAAGGTCAACCACGATCAGTTTCCGGCCTATTACGATCAGATGTCCGGAGAGTTCCGTCTCACCAATGTCGCTGCTGCTCCGCTCGAGTAGCCCCTCCTGGGTCAGGGCAATAATGTCGCTCTTCCAATGGCTTGGGCACTCCATCGAAACCTGTTGGGCTGCCTGATTGCCTTTGGTCGGAAAACATCAAGTTTGTGCGTTTTGCCTCTTCACATCGTTGGTGGGCTGGTCTATACGCCCCCTCACCAAGTCATAGACAGTGCGGTCGTGGCGGAATTGGTAGACGCGCAGCGTTGAGGTCGCTGTGGGGTAACACCCGTGGAAGTTCGAGTCTTCTCGACCGCACCAAGAACTTGCCTTTGGCATCCCCTTGAATTACAAGAAAATCTTGAAAATCAGGTCTTTTCGAAGGTCTGGAGTTCGGGGGCTTTTGCACAGACTTTGCACAAAGTTTGCACAAAAGGGGTTTGGCCAGTGGAGAAAATTGAAGGCGCAAGGCTTATTGGGAAGACGTGGCACTACTATAAGCGCGTCCCCAAGCGACTCGTTGAGGCCTACGGCCTGCCCGAATTCAAGCGCGGGTCGATGCACACGAAAGACCCTGACAAGGCGAAGCAACTGGCGCGCGCGATGCTCACTGAGCTAGACGACTTGGCGGCGAAGCTGGACTCGGTTTCTGAGCGTGCCAAGGTTTTCGGTGACCTCTCTCCGAAAGAACAAGTTCGGCTCGAAAGTGATCTTGCTCGGAATGTAAGAGCGCTTCCGGCAGACCAGAAACAGCTTATCCAAAAGGCCGGAGGTGTCTGGGAAGCTGGTGTGGCCATGCGCGAGCACGAAACCCGCGCCGCGTTCCAAAGGGCGGGCCTTGGGGCTGATTATGCGCTCAAGGACGACATGGGTGAAGAGTACGACCCTGACGACCGAGAGTTTGAAGAGGCTCAAGAAGCCGCGCGCATCGGGCTACATGAAAAGAAGGGTAAGGCTCTGCGCGGCACGTTGACCGCCGTCGAAGTGATCGAACCAACGGCTGACGCCGTCACGGGCCTGCGTGGCCTTCTGGACAAGTTCTGTGAGGCCAAGGGTTATGTCCACACATTGAAGATCAAGAACAAGACCCGAGGGCAGTACGAATACGCCGTACGCCGTTTCATTGAATATCACGGCGATGTGCCCCTTGCCGATCTGACCAAGAAACACCTGACCAGTTTTGCCCGCGACTTCGTGAAATTGCCGGTATCGTCTCGGAAGGACATTCGCCCGTTGGCTTTCTGGGATGCGGTCAAGATCGCGGACCGGGAAGACCTCCCCCGCGCGTCAGCGCGGACCCGTAACCAAAATCTGACTTTGCTAAAATCGCTGATGGCCTATGCGGTGAACGAAGGCGACCGTGCGGACGATGCTGGGTGGTCTAAGTACACTGTGACCGAGAAAAAGGGCAAGTTCAGCGCGAACCGTGAGAAGCGCAGGCATGTATTTTGCCGTGACGAAGTGAAAAAAATCGTGGCGCACACCACCAAGACCCGTGACTCGAACACGGTAGATTTTTGGGGACCACTGTTTGGGGCGTTTCACGGGCTGCGGCTTGAAGAGGTTTCGCAACTGCGGGTTGATGACGTTGTTACCGCCGAGGGCTAGCGGAAGCTGACGCCACGGCCAAGAAGGAAGCACGTCGGGCAGGTATCGCCCACGCCAAGGCGTCAGCCGATGCGCCCCGGAAATATAGAGGCAAGAAACCCAGCTTTGATCGACAGACCTTCAACGTGGTCCAATCCATGTTGGTTAAGAAGGCTCATACAGTCAGTGCCATCGCTCGTGAGACCAATCTATCCCGCCAAGCGGTCCTACGCATCCGGGACGAACCAGAGGCCGCAGACGCCGCTTTAAAACGTTGGGGGATGTAAGCGCATGCGGTTCGATCCAGTCGCCTTTTTGTTCGCAACATTGCTGCTGTGCCTATTTTGGCAATTTTGATCAATATGATGTGACGCTTGGCCTCTCTCCACCTGCACCGAACCATGGATCAAAGGGTGTATCGCCACCCCTTGAAACCAACTCGCAGGGAGATGTCGCTCTCCCCGCACCCATCGATCAAAGGGCGTTCCTGCCCTTGTGAAATCCTGACCATTTCATGGAGACCAACCCTGCGCGGATTGGATGCCGTCAGCGTATCGACGCTGAACCAGAATAATGGGATAGCGCGCCCCTTATGACCCACTCACTCGCTCTAGCTACGTCTTTACTCCAGTTGCTGAGGGTCGATGTCTTGGCCTTGGCGCGGATGGTTGGGCATACCGATCTGAGGCAACTGCGCGTCTATTACAATGAAAGTGCGGAGGAATTGGCCAAGCGCCTGGGTTAAACATCTGGATTGCGGACAAGTTTCCTGTTCCGCTCCAATTGGCCTTGCCTTACCCAACGGCGCACCGTTGCCTCTGATCGACCAACCTTTTCCGCATATGCCTTGACGGTTATCCACTTTGCGGGCGGTGTGACGTGAGACGCTTGTAGAATGCGCTTGATCTCCCGCAATTCAGCTTGCAAAGATTCAAGAGCGGCTGCGTCTACGGCAATGAATTGTGTTGCGGTCATGCCGCTGTCTCCTGCTTTTGCGCCCATCCGCCCCACTGATCTGCCCAGGCTTCGGCCATTCCGGCGAAGGTTTTGCTGCGAATCTTCCAGCGATCGGGGCCGGGCGTTGCGCGGTGGATGGCGGACCAGCGCTTGTGCGCCTCTGTCTTGGGGCGTGGCGGGGTGAGTTTGTTTGTAGCTGTAAGCGTCGGCAGATTACGCAGGTAAAGGCCTGTGGCCTTAAATGCCGGATCTCCGAACCACCACGGCTGCACGATCTGCGGCTTGATCCAGTTCCTGATCCGAACGCGAGCATGTTTGTGCATCACCGGGTTTTCGACCGCGACATGCGGGACCGGCGCATTCAGGCAGCTGGAGAACAGATCTGCGCCCGCGTCCAGATCCGCCCACATCTCGGCAAGCGTGCGCCCGTTTGGTGGCTTCGACAGCCAGCGCACGCCCGAGTTGCAAAGGCGGGTGCAAGGCGGGTTTGAGACCAAAAGCAGATCCCAGCGCTGCAGTCGCTGTGCAAGGCCTGCCACGTCATCAGGAAACAGCGGATCGAGCGGCGCGCAAAAGGGGTGGGGGGGCTTTGAGAGTCTCGGGCCTCCGGGACTGCAACCGGCGGGGATAATCAGATTTATGCGCACGCAAATTTATGGGGGGGGTATGCACCACTGCGG
>NZ_VCNK01000020.1 GCF_006265095.1 Phaeobacter sp. B1627 | reverse complement strand
TGGCTATGAGTCCTGACCCTAGCTGAGTCGAAAAGCTATCCCAATAAGCAGGACCACTTCACCAAACGGCCATCTCAGGATCGAGATGGCCATTGTTTAAGTATTTTAATTGAGCAGAGTAGGGACGTGCTCAACGTCTTTGACAGATTAGAGTTCAAACAGCTCTTGTTTCTCGCGAAGGCGATCACGCAATTTTTGCAGGGTAACACTTTCGGTTGCCTGATTGATATCAGTGCAGTCTTGCGTACCCACTTGTTCTCTTAGTTTATCAAAGAAAGTGGACAGCCCGCCAAGGGTCTGTGAGATGAGATCGAAATCCTGAAGTTCTCGAATTTCCGCACTTGTTGGTGGGGTGCGTCGCTCAACAATCGTCAATACGGTATCCTCCAGCTGCTGAACTTGGTTTTGCAGCTGGCGCATTTCACGCGCCGAATTGGCATACACCGTATCGAGCGGCTTAGAAGAACTCGTATCCATTTTAAAGACGCCCCACCACTTGTTCAATGGCTTGCCGCATTGAAGCAACCGTAAAGGGTTTACGGATAATGTTATTCAATCCCAGCTTTTTGCCGACCTCGATAACTTCCGGAGTTGGTTTGCCTGTCACTAGGATAAAACCAACGCGTTGTGTAGAGGCGTTGCCCCGAACAGCTTGCAGAAGGCCCAGACCATCCATACCCGGCATATTGTAATCTGACAGCACCAAGTGAACCGGATTTGTTGCCAATTTCTGGAACGCTGACTGTCCGTTGTTTTCGACGAGATAGTTTTTTATGCCGAGTTCGTCGAGACACTGGGTAAGAATACCTCGGCTCGTAGACATATCATCAACAACCATAACGCGTAAAGAGTCTTTTAAGCTCATCGTCTATTTCCTCGTGTTCTCGTCTTGACTAACCGTGAGTGGGACTTAGCCAGGAGTATTGACATAAGTCGTTATGCCAACTGTTTTCATATATTGAGCCGCAGGGCCCGACATGCGCTCGGAGTGACCTATAAACAGGTAGCCACCGGAGGTGAGTGATTTTTGAAAGGCGTGCCAAACTTTCTGTTGCGTCGGGTTGTCGAAGTATATCGCGACATTGCGACAGAAAATGGCGTCGAATTTGCCCTTGAACGGAAACGGTTGGATCAGATTCAGAGTTCCAAAGGTCACCTTGCTACGCAGGTTCTTCGGAACGCGGGCCGAATCGGGTTTACTACCTGCTTCCAGCTGAAACTTGTATTCTTTGGGCACTCCCTCGAAGTTTTCAATCGGGTATTGAGCTTCCTCTGCGGTCTTGATCACAACCGGGTCTATGTCTGTTCCCAGGATCTTAATGTCGTATTTTTCAGAATCCGGGAGCATCGAATGCAGTACGGCTGCGATTGTGTAGGGTTCCTGTCCAATCGAGCATCCCGCTGACCAAATTCGAACCCGCCCTCCTTTTTTCGCACGCGCAATCAAAGGCGGAAGGACATCATTTCGAAGTGTTTCGAAGTGGTGAGGCTCTCGGAAGAACTGTGTGACATTCGTTGTAAGCAGCGACAGTAGCTCACTGCGCTCACTTTCAGCATTTGGTCCATTCAGTTGCTTCAGGTAATCCCCAAATGCCCTGATATTCTGCTTTCTCAATTTTCGAGAAAGCCGTGATGACACCAGAGGTTTCTTGCTCGGCGACATCGCCAAGCCGAAATGCTTGTGCGCGAATTGCGCAATGGCATCAAAATCTTGATCAGATAAGGTGATGCCATCATCCATTGGCTCTACACGACCAGCGATACTCACGACAGGCCTTGCTCCGGAACGGAAATCACCGCGTCCAAATTGATAATTCGAACCATTGTGTCATCGTGAGAGATGATACCTTGAATGTACTCCATTGTGTGGCGGCTATCAACCTGCGGCGTGTCTTGGATGTCTTCCGGGTTGATCGAGATTATCTCGGATACGGATTCTGCCAGCAATCCCACTGGTTTTCCAGCAACGGCCACCACAATGACCACATTGCGTTCACTTGCCTCCGTTTGCTGCAGGCCAAATCGAGCGGACAAATCGTATATCGGAATGACGGCGCCACGCAGGTTCATTACACCCAGAACATCAACCGGGGCATGCGGCAGGATTGTCACAGGAGACCATCTGCGTATCTCTCGGATTTGGGTGATTTTCAGGCAAAAAGCCTGACCAGCTACCGTAAAGCTGACAAACTCGCTTTGCTGCGCGTGTTTGACCTCTTGGTCGCCGATTTTAACTTCAGCTTGCGATTGCATTGCTCATTCTCCGCTCTGTATCAAAGGTGGCCGAGTTAGGGGAGGCCGCTATGATGCTTTCCGGATCCAGGATCATGGCGATTTTGCCGTCACCCAGGATCGTTGCTGCCGCGACGCCGGGAATGTTCCCGCAGACGCCGTCGAGGCTTTTGATTACGACTTGCCGCTGGTCATGGATGTCATCGACAGCTAGGGCACTGCGTTGACCCGTTTCCGTTTCGACCAATAGGTAAACGCCGGGTGGCTGGTCGCCGTCAGGTTTGCGAAGGCCAAGGGCGCCTGCCACATCACAAATTGGGACGAAATTCCCCCTGATAGACAGTAGCGTTCCGTCAGCACCAAGGCTGTTTATCATCTCATCGCTGCCGCGCATGGTTTCGATAATCGAAGTGATCGGAACAACCATTGTCTGATCCGCGACCGAAACCACCATGCCATCCATGACCGCAAGCGTCAGAGGCAGAATGATCGTAAAGGTTGATCCTTTTCCGGGAGTCGACGAAATATTGATCCGCCCACCAAGGGCGCTGACGGCGTTTTTGACAACGTCCATTCCGACACCACGGCCGGAAAGATTGGATACTTCTTTCGCAGTTGAGAAGCCTGGGAGAAACAGCAGGTTATCGATTTCTGAATCCGTCAGTTCCGCGTTTTCCGGAATCAGCCCCTTTTCAATGGCGATCTGCTTCACGCGCGGACGGTTTACGCCTGCTCCGTCGTCTCGAATCTCGATACACACGCTACCCGAGCGATGCGATGCTGAGAGCCGAATATTCCCTACACGGTTCTTTCCGGCTTCTTCTCGCGCTTCCGGCTTCTCCACGCCATGATCCACGGCATTTCTCAGGATATGGGTCAGCGGGTCAGACAGACGTTCAATGACCGTTTTGTCCACCTCGGTGTTCTCACCTTCGGTGACCAGCTTGGCGGATTTTTGAGTCGCTGAAGAAGCCTCGCGCACGATGCGCGCCATACGTTGAAACAGCGGCTTTACAGGCTGCGCACGGATAGACATCACACCTTCCTGAATATCGCGCGCAAGGTTCTTAAAGCCTTCCAGCTCCGTTTCGACATCCCTGAGGTCCGCGACATCCAGATTGGCAATTTGTTGTGCCAACATTGAGTGGTTAATGATGAGTTCGCCGACCGCGTTGATCAGCCGGTCCACCCGCTCCAGATCCACACGCAGGGTCGGCTTGGGTCCGCGCTGTTCTGACTTATTGCTCTCTGGCTTTGCAGCCTCGACTTTTTCTGTCGGTTCTGGAGATGTCACAGGAGCTGCCTCTGCGGGCGCCGGCGAGTCAAAAGGGGCTGGCGTCTCGGGTTCGGTACTGTCGCCGGGGGAACCGAATGCAGCGTTAAGTGCAGCCAGAGCCGCGGCCTCTTCCTCACCGTCTTTGTCTGACGAGATTTCGAGTTCACACAGGCCTTCCACGAACTCAAATATCGCTTCGACCGAGGATTTGGGTTCAGTTGTCGTAAGTGTCATGTTCCAGGCAAGATAGCTTTCGTCCATCGCCATGGAATCAAAACCCGGAAGCTCTGACTCGTCCAACTCCACCTTGAGGGGGCCGAGCTCCGACAGAGCCTGGAACAGGAAAAACGGCTCATTCCCGGTGCCGAACATTTCTTTCAGCGGATGGAACCGAATCTGGTATGTTTTCTCAGATTCGTCTGCGATGGGAAGGGGCATGGAAGGCCCCCCGAGACCCATGGGCTCGAAGGTCAGATCCTCTTCTTCCTCGCCAATATACTCCTCAAGACCTGCTATCAGTACGCCGTGATGCTCTTCGTCGGTGGACCCACCGTCTCGCGCAACGCTGACAAGGTCAGACAGGTGGTCACTACTGCGCAGGAGAAGCTGAATAAGCTTCGGGTCGAGCTGCAGTTTATTGGACCGAACCTCATCAAATACCGTTTCGAACTTGTGGGCAAATGCCACAAGCTCATCCAAGCCAAATGCGCCCGCGCCCCCCTTGATGGAGTGAACAGCACGGAAAATCGCATTGACCACTTCCGGATCGTGATCGCCTCCTTCGACAGCGGTCAGACCCTCATCCATCGCTTCAAGGAGCTCTTCGCACTCCTCAAAGAATGTATCTTGAATCGACCCGGACATCCTATGCAGCCGCTCCTGTAACGCGCTTAAGAGCGAAGATCAGAGATTGGTCATCAAAAGGCTTGGTGATCCACCCTGTCGCGCCTGCATCCCTGGCGCGAGCCTTCATTTCGGGAGCGCTCTCTGTCGTCAGCACCAGGATGGGCACTTTTGAATTGATGCCATTTCCCCGCAGCTCTTCAATGACACCGAATCCATCCAGATTGGGCATATTGATATCGGTGATGACAACATCGGGGGCGACATCACTATACATGTCGACACCTTCGCGGCCGTCTACTGCGCAATGGTAGTCAAACCCTGCCTCTTCCAGGGTCGCGGCCAGCAGATTCCGGATTGTGCGGGAGTCATCGATTGCCAAAACTTTGGTTTTCATACTGTTTCCTCGTCTTCAAATCGGTTGGGTTCCAGACCCAAAAGAGTAAGGGATCGTCTGCATCCCCCGTTGATATTAGTGACCGAGAATCCCAGGCCCTCAGAGCGCCACTGTTGTTCAGCTCCGAGGAGCAGTTGGAGGCATCGGGATGGCATCACCGCTACAGTGCTGCAATCCACCTCAACCGCCTTCTCTCGGGAGGCTCCCAAAAAGGCAATCAATGGGTCTAGATCCGCGAAGGCATTCGGCAAATCCAGATTGTGCTTTTGCGTTTCGGTGGACATATTTGCGATTCGCACCCCCGTTTACGGCGATTGATTACAGTTCGATGGCACAAGTCTTAGCTTCAGTGCCTTAACATTTGATTTCCGCCTCAACGGGAGATTTCGGGACGCACCCCCTGCTGTTGCGGCAACTTGCCGGCAGTCTGTCGCGCAACAGATGATGCAGCCCAACCGAAACCGGTATGTCACCTGCGAAACCCAGGATTTCCGCATGCCACATGGGGACACTGTCCCGGCGGAAACACCATAAATATCAATCAAGCGTATCTGCGCGGATTCTGCGCGGAACCGACGCGAATCCTGTACGGACGCCGATCGAATCTATGCGCGCACGCCAGCACAGGCCGGGATAAGCCCGCGACGCAGGTCCGGAGATCCTGATGACAATGTGTGATTTATGATGTTTTATTGAAGGAAAGCGCAGGCCCGGCGTCCCGCCGTTTCGATTTTCGCCAATGTATACTTCTGCTCGCTGCGCTGGTCTGACGCACCGTCAACATGGACAGAGCATTTTTTCTGCGTGCTGATCGCAGAAAGATGAATGCCTGGCTGTAACCGGCATATCCGTGGGGGGAACTTTGGTGGAAGCTGACTATGTTATCGTTGGGGCTGGATCCGCCGGGGCCACCCTTGCGGCACGATTGAGCGAAGATTCGGCTATCACCGTTTGCCTTCTGGAGGCGGGCGGCCGCGGAAAGTCACTTTTGGTTCGGGTTCCCGCTGCTGCGGTCGCTATGCTTCCGGGCAGGCCCCGCATTAACAATTGGGCCTATGAAACTGTGCCGCAACCCGGACTCAATGGCCGCCGTGGATATCAGCCGCGCGGCAAGGCTTTGGGCGGATCGAGTGCGATCAATGCGATGCTCTATGTGCGCGGGCACGCTGCGGATTACGACGAATGGGCGACAATGGGGTGCAGTGGATGGAAGTGGCGGGACGTCCTGCCCTATTTTCGGAAATCCGAAAACAATGCATCAGGCGCTGACGGCGACCACGGTGACCAGGGTCCGCTGCAGGTCAGAAATCAATCGCAACCGCGTGCCGCCTCGCGCGCCTTTGCCGAAGGCGGACCCGGATCTCGACCGGTCCGACATCCAGCTCCATTTCGTCATTTCCATCGTCGAAGATTATGCGCGGAAACTGCATATGGGGCATGGCGTCAGGTGCCATACCTGCGTCCTGGGGCCAAAATCCAGAGGCAGCGTGCCCCTGGCCACTGCCAACCCGTTTGCTGCCCCCGTGATTGATCCGCAATTCCTGTCCGATCCGGACGACCTGTCGGTGCTCCAGCGTGGCGTTCGGCAGGCGCGGCGGATCATGGCACAGGAGCCGTTGGCGGCCTATTTGCGCAAGGAACTGTTTTTTGACGGCGAGCCGGACGACGCAACATTGGAACAGCATATCCGGGCCCGGGCAGATACCATTTATCATCCGGTCGGCACATGCCGTATGGGACAGGACGAAGACGCGGTCGTGGATCCGGAGCTGAAGGTCCGGGGGCTTCGGAACCTGCGCGTGGTCGATGCATCGGTCATGCCACGTCTCATTGGTGGAAATACGAATGCTCCGACGATTATGATCGCAGAAAAGGCAGCAGATATGATTACAGGCCGCCCGACGCTGACCGGCACCGGGTAGAATATTTCAAACGGGAAAAGAGGAGGATCCCCAATGCTGGGCAAGATGATGACGCAGCCGCTGACCATCAGTTCACTGATCGAACATGCGGGCAAATACCACGCGGGCACAGTTGTGACCTCAGTCGAAACCACAGGTGACGTTTCTCATTCCACCTGGGCCACAGTCGCCGACAACGCGCGCAAACTGGCAGCCGCTCTGGACCGGATGGGATTGGAGCCGGGCACGCGATGCGGCACCATTGCCTGGAACAACCGTCGCCACCTGGAGATCTATTTCGGCGTCGCCGGCGCAGGGTATGTCTGTCATACTCTCAATCCGCGTCTGCAGTCCGAGCAGCTGATCTATATCCTGAACCACGCCGAGGATGAGGTGCTGTTCATTGATGCGACGTTTGTGCCGACGGTGGCAAAACTCCGTCAACACCTGCCAAAGCTGCGCCATATTGTATTGATGGGTCCGCAGGAGAGCGAGGCGGCGGCACAGATTGACGGGCTGTTGTTCTATGACAGCCTTTTGGACGCGGAAAGCGGCGACTACACTTGGCCTGACCTAGATGAGGCGACGCCGTCGAGCCTTTGCTACACCTCTGGCACGACGGGACACCCCAAAGGCGTCCTTTACAGCCATCGCTCCACTGTCCTGCACTCTTTGGGCGGCAACCAGCCTGATGGTCTTGCTTTGGCCGCGCGTGACAGCGTGATGGCCGTTGTCCCGATGTTCCACGTCAACGCCTGGGGGGTTCCCTATATTGCGGCCGCCGTTGGCGCAAAACTGGTGTTGCCGGGGCCGAAGCTCGATGGAGAGAGCCTTGTCCGGCTCATTGACGCAGAAAAAGTCACCATTGCCCTGGGTGTGCCCACAATCTGGATGGGGCTGCTGCAGGCGCTGAAGACCACCGGCAGCAAGATCCCAAGTCTGGAGCGTACCGTTGTCGGGGGGTCTGCCCTGCCGACCGTTATGATCCCAACCTTTCGCGACACCTATGGGGTGGACCTGATCCATGCCTGGGGCATGACAGAGACGAGCCCGCTCGGCACCCTGAACCAACTGCTGCAGAAGCATGACGTCCTCAGCCCGGCGGAACAGGGCGCGATCCGTGAAGGCCAGGGGCGTCCGCCTTTTGGGGTAGAGCTGCGCATCGTTGACGATACGGGGGCGCGTCTGGCGGAGGATGGCGCCGCACATGGCCATCTGCAGGTCCGCGGGCATTGGATCATCGACACCTACTTTGGTCAGGAACAGCCGAGCCTGACAGAAGACGGTTGGTTCGACACCGGTGACATCGCGACAATAGACGCGGACGGTTATATGATCATTCGGGACCGGGCCAAGGATATCATCAAATCCGGCGGCGAGTGGATATCCACGGTCGAGCTTGAAGACATCGCAATGTCCCACCCCGGGGTGGCGCAGGCTGCGGTGATCGCTGCCCGACATCCAAAATGGGACGAGCGCCCGGTCATTATTGTTGTGAAATCTGACGATAGCCTCACTGAGGTAGAGCTTCTTAAACACTATAATGGCAAGGTCGCCTCGTGGCAGGTCCCGGACACCGTGGTGTTCGTGGATGCCCTGCCGCTCGGTGGAACCGGCAAGGTTCAGAAGAACAAGCTCCGCGAATCATACGGCGACATGCTTCTGTGAAGGAGGCAAAAGAGGCGGGAATTTGACCCGCCTCACACCCCGCCACAATGTTGTCGCATTGCTGCCCGAAGCGCGCCTTCAACCCACCTTTGAAAAGCCAGGATGGCCTCGATTTTGCCTTATAAACCAGTGATTTACGGCTGATACTTGAGGCAATTTTATCTGTTAAGACCTGGTTAAGGAACCGCTCTGTATCCCGGTTTTGGGTGAACAGAAAAGGTGGTGGGAACATGACGGCTCAAAGCAATGAAGCTCCTATTATTATCAAGCGCAAAAAGGTTGTTGGGGGCGATGGTCACCACGGCGGTGCATGGAAAGTGGCCTATGCAGACTTCGTAACGGCAATGATGGCGTTCTTTCTTCTGATGTGGCTGCTGAACGCCACAACGGAAAAGCAACGCAAGGGGCTGGCAGATTATTTTTCTCCCTCCATCCCGCTGAGCCGCGTGTCCGGCGGCGGAAACGGCGCCTTTCAGGGCGACACAATGTTTACAGAGGACGTGAAGCCGCAAAACGGCGTTGGCGCGACCAGGGAAAATCCAAC
Source organism: Phaeobacter sp. B1627 (assembly GCF_006265095.1). Lineage (GTDB taxonomy): Bacteria > Pseudomonadota > Alphaproteobacteria > Rhodobacterales > Rhodobacteraceae > Epibacterium. Next base: position 188,050 of record NZ_VCNK01000020.1, on the reverse strand, counting down.
CGACGCATCCCGGGCGCAGGGCGACACTGGTGTTGCTGACAATCAGCAGAATGATGCTGAGGAAGAAGCAAGCTTCCGTCAGATCGCGGAGGAGCTCAAGGGCCGGGGCGGTGAGAGCATGGTCAGCATCGACATGGCACGTCACATCGTGACACGGGTGACCGACGAGGGTCTGATCATCGAACTCTTTGAAACCGAGGCTGCCAAGCTGTTCGAAGACGGCACCGAACGCCCGACGGCCTTGCTGCGCGACCTGCTGCGTATGGTGGCTCGGGTGACGGCCTCTGTCGAGAATAACGCAGCGATTGGTGGCCATGTTGCATCAACCCCTGTTGTGATCGCCAACAACCCGGTCTGGGCGCTGTCTCAGGCCCGTGCGAATGCGACCCGCGAGTTGCTCGAAACCGGTGGATTGAAGGCCAAGCGAATCTCGCGCGTCACAGGGCATGCTGATCGCGATCTGTCCTCTGCGAACCCGATGGCAGTCCGCAACAACCGTATCGAAATTACGCTTTTGCGGAAGTAATCAAACTAAACCGGACAGAAAAATACGGCTAACAGATAGATAGGATTTTATCTGTTAGCCGCACGTTAAGTACAAGCGCGGTAAGTCATTCTGAGAAGAATAATGAAGATGCAGCAGAAAGGCGTATCTAATGACTATTTCCTCTTCGCTGAATGCCGGTGTATCCGGGTTGACCGCGAACGCCAGCCGCCTGGCAGCTATTTCAGACAACATTGCAAATGCCTCGACCACTGGCTACAAGCGAGTTGAGACATCATTTGAATCCATGGTCGTCTCGCAGTCCGGCGGAACATATGCCGCAGGCGGAGTATCGGTCTCCAACATACGACAGATCGCAGACCGAAGCTCTCTTATTTCGACAAGCAACCCGACAGACCTTGCTATTTCCGGTCGTGGCTTCCTGCCCGTGGCCAGCATGGCGGAGGTGGAGGCCGGGGTCACACCTGAAATGCTTTTGACAACCACGGGATCGTTTGCAACCGACGACGAAGGGTACCTGACCACCTCCTCCGGCTTGGTTCTGATGGGGTGGGCCGCGAGCGACGATCAGACAATCCCAACCGTCGCACGGGACACCAGAGAAGCTCTCGAACCAATTCAGTTCAACGTCAACCAATTGAGCGGTACCCCCACCACCCAGATCCGCCTGGGTGTGAACCTTCCTGCCACGGACGGCGTAGCGGGCTCCACGGCTGATCCGCATAACATGTCGACCGAGTATTATGACAACCTCGGCAAGTCCGAATCTCTGAATATCGAGTATGAGGCAACCGGCAACGCCAACGAATGGACAATGACCATCACCGACTCTGCCACCAATGCGGGCGCGACGGTGATCGGGGAGTATACGGTGACCTTTAACGACAGCCGTACAGGCGGTGGTACAATTGCCTCCGTCGCCACCACCACGGGTGGCACCTATGATGCGACTGCTGGTACCATCATCGTGAATGTTGATGGCGGTCCAATTGAACTGGAAATCGGCATACCAGGGGAAGACAATGGCCTGACTCAACTGTCGGACACTTTTGTCGCTGCCACGATCGAAAAGGATGGATCTGAAGCGGCAAGCTATTCCGGTGTGGAAGTTGACGACGGCGGTTATGTGCATGTTCTGTACAACAATGGCACCAGCCGGATCGTATACCAGGTTCCAGTAGCTGACATGCCAAACGCAAACGGCATGCTCTCTATGGGCAACCAGACCTACCTGCCGTCATCAGCCAGCGGTCCGTTCTATCTCTGGGATGGTGGAACCGGTCCGACGGGGACAGTTGCTGCTTACCGACAGGAAGAATCAACGACTGATGTCGCAGGCGAATTGACGTCGATGATTCAGACGCAGCGCGCCTATTCCTCCAATGCGAAGGTCATCCAGACCGTCGATGAAATGCTGCAGGAAACAACCAACATCAAGCGCTGATAGAATCAGCGCCTGATCCCCTGCCTTAGTCAATCACAGAAGGTGATATCGGATGTCCCTATCGTCCGCTTTAAGCAATGCCATGACCGGCCTCTCAGCGGCCAGCAGATCGACCTCCGTCGTTTCCGACAACCTCGCAAACGCCCTGACGGATGGTTACTATCGCCGCACGCTTGAATTGCAATCCAACGGCGCCGCCGGTGGTGTTAACGTCGGCTCGGTGAAACGGATGGTCGATCCGGCAATTCAAAAAAGTGTCCGCTCTGCGGAAGCAGAATATGCCGCCACATCTGTAACCGCGGATTTTTATGCCCGGGTGACGGACCTTGTTGGCAGCGTTAACGATGGGTATTCCATCGCGCAGCGGATGACCGATATGGAATCGGCGCTGATCGAGGCAACCTCTCTGCCCAACTCCGATGCGCGCCTCAACGATTTCTCCATGCAGGCAGAAGAGCTCGCAGAATCGATCAAGGAAGCCGCAGATGGTCTTTCGGCGTTGCGCAACCAGGCCGAGGATTCCATTTCTTCTCTGATCAATGGGCTGGAGCAGGATCTGGAGGATCTGGACGATATGAACGGCCAGATCCTTGCTGCCCGCGTGCGAGGGCTGGATACCGCAGGTCTTGAGGACCAGCGCGACAACCTCATCGATTCAATCAACGAAGTTATCCCGGTTCAGATCTATGAGCGGGAGAACGATCAGATCGCTCTTTACACGCAGTCAGGCGTGAAACTTCTTGATGGGTCCGCCGCCGAATTCACCTTTGACGATACGGCGCTTGTCACCCCTTACATGACCATCGACAACGGTCAGCTTGCGGGGCTCGAGATCGATGGGATTGCAATAGATACCTCCATAAATGGCAAAATCGGTGGCGGCAGTCTCGCAGCGCAATTCTATGTCCGCGACGTCGCGGCTGTCCAGGCTCAGGAAGATCTCGACACAATGGCGGGTGACCTGATTCTGCGCTTTCAGGACCCGACCGTTGACCCGACGCTGGCGGCGACCGACCCTGGACTCTTTACCGACACCGGGGGATTTTATAATACGGCAGACGAAGTGGGGATAGCCAACCGGATTCAGATCAACACTGTGATCTCGATGACCGGTGACGCCGAGACCTGGCGTCTGCGGGACGGCCTCAACGCCGCAACAATCGGTGAAAGAGGCGACACCACTATTCTCAACAACTATGGCGCTGCACTTGAGGCAACAAATACAATTGCTTCGCCCGGGCTGGGGTCCGGCGATTTCAGTGCCTACGCCATCGCCGCAAACATGATGACGAATTTCTCCCAGGAATACGATTGGGCGGAACAAGATCAGGCATTCTCGTCGGCAATCTACTCGGACATGCAGTCACGGGAGCTGGAGCAAGGCGTCGACACCGACGCGGAGCTCCAAACGTTGATGATGCTTGAAACCATATATGGTGCGAACGCCAGGATGCTCCAGGCGATCGATGAAATGATGCAGGAACTGATGAGGCTCTAAGCTATGAATGTGACGTCTTTTGGTGACATGGCGCAGTATCTCTTCCTGCGCACCAGATCGGTGGATCTGAACAAACAGCTCGACACGCTTACACAAGAAATGAGCACGGGCATCGCGTCAGACCTGACGGAGAAATTGGGTGGCGACCTAGGTTTTGTTGCAGACCTGGAGCGGTCCATCTCCAAGCTCGACAGTTATCAGGTGGCGGCGCAGGAATCCGCGCTCTTTGCAGCAACGGCGCAGAGCTACATGGAGCGGATTAACGATAACGCCCTCAACCTAGGCACAAATATCCTGTCCCTGTCCAGCACGAGCAATGCCACCACCTCTGAGGAATTATCGCAGCAATCCATCTCATACCTGAAAGAGACGATCAGCAACCTCAACGGGCAACTCTCCGGCCGCAGTCTCTTTTCCGGCACCGACACGAGTGCCGTCCCATTGGAAAGTGCGGATACCATGATGACCGCTCTGGTGGCGGAAGTCGGCGCATTGACGGATGTCGACGACATTGCTCAGGCGGTTCAGGACTGGTTTGATGACCCGGCTGGTTTCGACGCGGTCATGTACAATGGTTCGACCAACAGCATGAGCGCTGTTCGCATCGGCGCGAATGAAGAGGTCAACTTTTCATTGCGGGCTGACGACGATGCATTCAAACAGGCGATGAAGAGCTTCGCAATCGGAGCATTGGCGAGTCAGGAATACCTCAGTCACCTGTCGCCCGTCGAAGCGGCTGATCTGATCGAGCGTGCAGGCACCGAACTGATGACTGCGCAGACCGAGCTCACGGACATTCAGTCCGACATTGGGTTCATCGAAGCACGCATCGAGGAAACTCAAACCCGGAACTCTGCCGCTCTGACGTCGCTCGGGACGACGTTGAACGATCTGATCCTCGCAGATCCAGCCGAGACAGCCAGCCGGATCGAGGAAGTCCAGTTCCAGCTCGAAGCGCTCTACACGGTCACAGTCCGCTCCTCGCAACTCAATTTGTTGAACTACATGTAATGCGTAGATTTATTCACATACTGATCACATGCCTGTTTCTGCCAACGCTGGTCCAGGCCAACGCAATACGCCTGAAGGATCTCGTCGAGTTCGACGGGGTCAGGGGCAACGATCTCGTGGGGTACGGCCTTGTGGTCGGTCTCAACGGGACCGGAGACGGGCTTCGGAATTCGCCGTTCACCGAAGAAATCATGACCAACATCCTCGAACGTCTTGGGGTGAATGTGAGTGGCGAGCAATTCCGGCCCAACAATGTGGCAGCTGTCTTTGTCACAGCGACGCTGCCGCCTTTTGCCCGGGTAGGGGGGACCATAGATGCCACGGTATCGGCAATCGGTGATTCCAGCAGCCTTTTGGGCGGGACACTCATCATGACACCGCTCAACGCGGCAGATGGTCAGATTTATGCCGTGGCTCAGGGCACGATACTTGCCGGCGGCGCCGTTGCCGAGGGCGAAGCTGCGACGGTTACCAAGGGTGTTCCCACGTCAGGCGTCATCCCGTCCGGAGCGCGGGTGGAAAGAGAAATCGATTTCGACCTATCGTCTCTGAGTTCGATGCGATTGGCGCTGCGAGAACCGGATTTCACCACCGCGGGCCGCATCGAACAGGCCATCAACACTGAATTTGGGCGCAATGTGGCGGTGATGCGGGATTCCGGTACGGTAGAAGTGGACATCCCCCGTACCAATGCCAGATCGACCGCACATGCGGTCGGGCGGATGGAAAATGTTCTCGTCGAGCCGCAGCGCAAAGCCAGGGTGGTGGTGGACCAAAGCTCCGGCACCATTGTGATGGGGAGTGATGTCCGCATATCTCATGTCGCCGTGGCGCAGGGGAACCTCACGCTTCGGGTGGAAGAGAGTCCGTTGGTTGCACAACCCAACCCCTTTGCCGACGGCGAGACGGTGGTTGTGCCTCGCACCGGTGCCGCTCTTGAGGAAGGCGACGGGATCCAGCTTGCCGAAGTGCGTGAAACAACGTCGCTTTCTGAGGTTGTGGCCGGCCTGAACGCGCTTGGAGTTGCGCCCCGTGATATGATTGACATCCTGAAAAGCCTCAAAGCGGCGGGGGCTCTGCATGCGGAGTTCGTGGTACGATAAGCGCCAACGCCGAGCTTAGCCAATTTGGCCGGAACCTCAATCTGGACGTTGAGAAAGCAAGATCAGCGACCAATGATGCGAAAAGAGGTCTGGTCGCATAGAGACGACCAGCGCCAGAGGTCAATCGTGAGGCGGTGTGCCTGACTCGTCCCGTTTTGCGGGGCGAGGATCGACTTCCGAAACTCGTCCCCGGAACCACCTCTTCCATCTAAGTCTGAAGAGCCCAAGTTCCACTCGCTCAGGTCGTGGTGAAGGTGGAGGATGTCCCGGCTGGGATTAAGATCGCACGCCCCTGCAACACCGAACCACGTGTCTCGAAAATTTCTTAAGACAGATTTTGCGATCCAGTGCGACTTGTAAGGCGCAAATTAACTCCTGATGCCGAAAAGATAGGGCGATGCTTTTTGCGACCTCATATGGTTCGCGGGACCGGAGGAAAAGATGAACTCGCTTTCGAGACTTAAGATCCTGCACAGATCGCGAGCGCTTCTTGGGCGTCATACGAGTGCAACCGCGCTGCGAAAGGTTCCGGGTCGCCAGACCCGCATACGCCGAGGGGGCTCTGATTGTGCGGGCGACGGTGCGGAACCTGCGTTTGACTGCGATCGCGACCAAAGGGTGCGCAGCCAGAGTTTTGGCAAAACCATAAGTGAACTGACAGGTGAATGGCGTTGCAAAAAGGCTGTCTACCTCGTCCAACAGGAACTTCCCGGGACACCGGGGCAAAAAAGCGGATAAGCCATTGTCTTCGTTGAGCGTACTGATTGTCACCACGGATCGAAACTTCGCACGTGCACTGCAGAGCCAGATGGTGGCAGCCTACCCCGGCCTTCAGGTGCTTTTGGCCAATAACCTTATGATGGCCTATAATCAGGCCGAGGCGGGGCAGCCTTCCTTTGCATTTGTGGAAGATGGCTTCACCCAGTTGCCGGAATTTGAAATGATGCTGGCGTTGTTTTCAGCTCTGGATGTCCGATGGGTGTCCGTGATGGACAATCCGAATTCAACGCCGGCCCGGGGGGGCTCTCCTTTGCTCAATGTTGGAGCGGGGATCTTTGAGCTTTCGAAGTCGGACAGTCCGCGACAATTCGTACAGTACTTCGACATGATGATCAAAGCCCCGCGCAAAAACGCGACGCCAATGGCAGCGGCCAAGACATCAGCAGGGCGTGAAGACTTTAAGAAAATCATCCTGATCGGGTCATCAACCGGAGGCGTCGAAGCTTTGCGCAATGTTTTGGTGGGGTTTCCAGTTCAATGTCCGCCGACACTTATCGTCCAACACACCGGCAGGAGTTTCGGAACGGGACTTGTATCGCTTCTTGACAGGATTTGCCCGGCCAAAGTTGTCTCTGCTGACGATGATCTCACGCTGCAAACAGGCCACGTCTATATCGCGGCGGGACAACCCCGCCATATGGGTGTGACGCCGCGTAAGCCATACCGAATTCGCATGAAAGAAGGGCCGAATGTATCCGGGCACACCCCATCTGTTGACGCTCTATTTGCGTCAGCTGTTCCATTTGCAAAGGATGTTGTTGCAGCAATATTAACCGGCATGGGGCAAGATGGAGCCAAGAGCTTGCTGGAATTGCGCAAGGCGGGCGCAACTACCTTTGCTCAAGACGAAAAAACCGCCGTTGTATACGGCATGCCCAGGGTCGCCTGGGAAATTGGGGCCGCCCAAAAACAAGTGCCTCTGGCCCGTATGGCCGGAGCAATACTGCAAGCCTGTAAGACCTGAGCCCAGACACCTGGAAGGAAGCCGCTTTGTCGACTGTTTTTCAAAATACCAGTACGGTCACCGTTCTACAGGGTGACTATAAGGTTACCACTGATGCGAAAGTCGTCTTTTCGACTGTTTTGGGCTCCTGTATCGCAGCCTGTATTTATGATGAGCAAATTGGCGTTGGGGGGATGAACCATTTTCTGCTCGCCTCCTCCAATGGTTCTGCCGGTGTAAGCGCCCGATATGGGGTCCACGCCATGGAATTGTTGATCAACGGTGTCATGAAAAAAGGGGCGCAACGCGCCAATTTGAAGGCGAAAGTATTCGGCGGTGCGAAAATGTCGGCCAACCTCTCCGACATTGGCGCAAATAATGCCGATTTTGTTCAGCGCTTTCTGCGCGATGAAGGTATACCGGTGATCTCCTCGTCAGTCGGGGGCACCTCCGCCCGCAGGGTTCGCTTTCATGCGTGTTCCGGGGCAGCGCAGCAAACCCATGTCGCCGATGACCGCAAGTTGGGCGAACAGGAGCAGGCAGCCGTTGCAAAAACCCAAGTGCCCGCGCCGAAACGGGCTGCTGTGGACAATGTTACTCTCTTCTAAATTCTCAGTCCTCAGCCTCACGACAACTGTGTCATGACCTTCGCAGTTTTTTCGGCCCCCTGTTGGTAACGACGGGGGGCTCTCTCAAATGTGAAGTCAAGGCAAAGGATGCTTCGCAAATGTCACCAAAGGGGTTAGATTGGCGACAATTGATTTCTGATTTGCCCAAGGCTTTACCCCATGTTCCAACGTTTCGACAACGTGATCTCACATGCGTTCATCCTGATGTTGGTATCAAGCATCGTTTGCCTGGGAGCCACGACCCGATCCGTGGAGGCCGCAAGCGATCGGATCGCCTTGGTGTTCGGCATGGCCGATTACCGCCATCTCCCTCCGCTCACCAATACCAAAAACGACGCGGAAGCGATTTCCCGAACCCTTGAACAAATTGGATTTGATGTCACCCTCTCCGTGGATGCGAGTGGTGCGGAAATGGAGCGACTCCTTGATGATTTCTCGTTTCGGTCTGAAGTTGCTGACCTAGCGCTCATCTATTTTGCAGGCCACGGAATAGAGGTTCAGGGCGAGAACTTCATGATCCCGGTGGATGCAAACGTCGCATCAAACAAGGACGTACAAAGCCAATCTCCCTCGCTGAAGAATCTCCTGTCTGCGGTGGACCGGGCACGTAAAATGCGGATTGTGATCCTCGATAGCTGCCGGGACAACCCATTGGGAGATACGTTGGATCTGGCCGCAGCCCAGGCGACTGAAAGTGCACCCTCAGTTGAGGCGACCCGTGGCGGCGGTGGCCTTGCCGCTGCCAATCCTGATCGCGGAACCCTTGTTGCCTTCGCCGCCAAGGATGGACAGGTTGCCCTTGACGGAAGCGGCGACAACAGCCCCTTTGCTCTGTCTCTTATGGAAAAGATGACCCAGCCCGGTCTCGAAATCAGCCTGATGTTCCGCCAGATCCGCGATAGCGTTCTTGCTCAAACCGGCAATCTCCAGGAGCCACACACATACGGTTCCCTCACCGGTATTCCCTTCTATCTTGCTGGCCCCGCTCAGGGTGGCGAAAGCCTCGATATCGACGACGCATCCAAAGCCTGGTCCAGCCTGCGTCCAGATCAGGAAGAACAACTGTTGGCGCTTGCGGATCTTGGCGACACCCGATCCATGTTGGGGCTGGCCTACATGCGCCTCAATCCAAACGAGGGACGGTTTGATCCGAAGGCTGCGGTGGATTTTCTGAGCCGCGCCGCCGCCGCTGGATCCCCGGAAGCTCAGTTCGAGCTCGCAAAGCTCTATGAACGAGGAACCGGGGTCGCCCAGAACGCGGAAAAGGCGCTCGAACTGTACCAGGCCGCCGCTGCCCAGAATTTTGCCGACGCCATCAATGACTTGGGCTTTCTGCACTATCAGGGAGGGCTGGGGCTACCTGCGGATCCTGGAAAAGCATTGCGGTTGTTCGAACGGGCCGCTGACCTGCGTCACCCGCAGGCACAATTCAACTTCGCCGCGCTGATTGATGATGGCCACATTCCATCCAAGGGACCTCAGGACGCGGCAAAATATCTGTACAACGCCCTGCGCTCCGGAAGTCAGGATGTTTTGAACCTTCTGAGTGAACGCCCGACGATGTTCACCCCCGATACCCGGCGCGCATTGCAGGTGCGGCTTAAGGACAATGATTTCTACACCGGTGCGATCGATGGTGATTTTGGACCGGGGACGCAGAGAAGTATTCGCAGGGCCTACGGCATCGAGGACAGTTGAACTCGCCTATAGTTTTCCCTCAGCCAGCCACAGGTCAAGCTGACGACGGCTTATTTCAAAATGCATGCTGTCCTCCCGACCGAAACCGGCGCCCCAAACCCAGCCTTCATCCTTGAAGAAATCCGCCAGAATGGTCAGACCCAATTGTGTCCGGCCGTCACCAAGCGTGTCGAGACGACCGTCGATGTTCAGATCAACGGCCAGCCCGTAGCTATGGGTCGAAAGTGAATTCTGTGTTCCGCGAATACGCCGAACGCAGAGAGACCCGGCTGTGTTGATCCGCTCATACAGATCCGGGTCCGTCTTTCTGATGTTTTCAAACACCACCTTGAGGCTCTCGATCGCGGGCAGCAGCATCCTGACCCGGATCGGGCCGACCTGCTCCAGCACCAGCTTGTTTTTCAGACGCTCATTGGTCATCGACTGGCACTCATCAGTCAAATTTTCGCGAGGTCGGCCAAGTTTGTCGGAAAGGTAAGTGCCTCCGGCCACTTTCAGACCGTCATTTACATTGCGCCGATCAGCTATGAGGACAACCTGGGCGTAGGAATCGAGAATGGCATTCGGTCCGGTCTGACGCAGAAGCGAGTCTTCTTCGTCCTGCAGGTTTGACGCCGGGGCCACCGTATTTGCCGATGCCGATTGCGCAGCTACAGCTTTTTCCAGATCCTCCAACTTGATCTGTGTATCCTCAAGTTGCTGACGCAGCAGTTCAATATCGATCCGGGCCTCCGAATCCACAGCCCCGCTGCCATAGCCCTGTTCGTTGAACAAAAAGGACAGGCCAAACCAGAGAGCTGCAGCCAGGATCAAGCCGACGGCGATGATTATGGCGTGAATGACCTTCATGTTGTTCCTTTTATTCCATGCACCTCTTGATTACCTCAGGTTTACTTCCAACCTACTAGGTACAAAAGTGAATTTTATCATTGAATTCCGGTTTGGCAGGTTTGCAACCATTGGCAGCTTGATGGGTGTAGTGTAAACTCTGTGCAACTAAAGTGGAATAACAGGGAGGGCATGTTCATGGTCCAGTTCCGCGCTTTGGCACTGTCGATTTTTACCGCCACACTCTTTTCCGGCGCTGCGGTTTTTGCGCAAGCTTTGTCTGTCGAAGAAATCACTGAAGCCTTCAAGAAACAAAAGACCCGTGGTCTGGTCATCATCCCGAATGCAAATGACGCGGCGCCTGCTGCAGATGAAGAGACGGCGACGATTGCAGCCGCCTCGGAGGAGTACAATCCTCTTGAAGCCGCGTCTCAGATCAATGTTCAGATTTCCTTTGATTTTGACAGCGCTACCCTTCGCGACGATCAAAAGCCAAAGCTTGCGAATATGTGTGCCTCCATGAAGGCCATGGAGGACACGGTTTTTCAGATCATTGGCCACACGGACAGCTCCGGTTCTTCCGCCTATAACGAGCGTCTGTCGCTGTTGCGGGCGCAGGAGGTTCGGCGCCACCTGATCGGGGATTGCGGTGTCAGTGCCGACTCTCTGCAGGCGATCGGCATGGGTGAAACTGCGCCGTTTGATTCCGCAAACCCACGGGCCGACGAAAACCGGCGCGTGGAATTCCAAGCTCTGGGCTGACCGAATGCATTTTTTGAAGACCCTGACCAGGCCGGAGAGACAGGAATGATCGACTCCCGGCCCGGGGACATGTTTTTGCCCGGCGATCTGTTGAATAATACGTATCGTATCGAATCTTTGCTTGGTCGTGGCGGGACCTCTGAGGTTTACAGAGCCAAATCCGAAATTTCCGGAAATCTGGTCGCTCTGAAAATTTTGAAGCAGGAATTCTCCGGCAATGAGGACTTCACAGTGCTCATGGCGCGCGAGGAGAATATACGCGAAATTCGCCACGACGCGGTCGTCCGGTATTCCGAGAACCACCGAACCGCCGATGGCCGCATCTATCTGTTGATGGATTATATCGAGGGGCCGGGGCTGGACCAAAAGCTCAAGGAAGGTCCGATGCCGGTCTCTGACCTCCTGACGATCTGCAAGCGCGTGAGCCAGGGTCTTCAGGCGGCTCATAGACGGAAAATCGTTCACCGAGATCTCAGCCCTGACAATATCATTTTACGCGGCGGAGACCCGTCACAGGCGGTCATCATCGATTTTGGTATAGCCAAGGATACAAATCCGGGCGCGGAAACCATTGTCGGCAATGAATTCGCGGGCAAATATTCCTACGCGGCGCCCGAGCAGATGAGTGGTCAGACAGATGCCCGCTCGGACATCTATTCGCTGGGCGCGCTCCTGCTTGCCAACTACCGGGGAAAATCTCCCTCCTTGGGTGCGAACCCGATGGAAGTCGTTGAGAACAAGCAAAAACCACTTGATACCGACGATCTGCCTGAACCTTTCCGGACCCTGATACAGCGCATGTGCGCGCCTGACCCTGCGGACCGGTTCCAGTCGGCGGGAGAGGTTCTGGCATTCCTCGAGGCCCCGGATGAGCAACCGGCGCTTGCTCCCCTCGACAACACCGCGTCAGATCCGCTTGATGCGCTGATCGGCGCCCCGGCGGATCCGTTGGACGATGCAACCATCATCACGCCGCGCTCCACCGTCAACCCACCGCTGTCTCCTGCCGTTCCGGGCAAAACCAGAAGCGCGCGCAAAGGGGTGATCGCGCTTCTGGTTGTGGTATTCTTGGCACTGGGAAGCGGCGCCGCATGGATGTCCGGGGCGCTCGATTCCATATTTTCACCGTCATATCCAACGGCTGATCCATTTCGCCTGATTGTGGAACGCACGGACGGTGGCGCAGTTCGCGCCGCAGGAAACGTTCCGAGCGAGGAAGGCCAGGCGGCCTTGCTGGAGCTGGTGGACACTGCAGAGCTCATTCTCGCCTCCGGCGAGATCTCAGAGACCTGGTTGCGCGACGTTCTGTTTACCCTCGAACCGCTTGCGGAACTGGAAGAGTGGCGCCTGACCGTCGAAAACAATGATGCCAATCTGGTTGGAAAGACGTCAGATGCTGATCTGCTTGCCGATCTTGACGGGTTCTTTGGCGGCGATATGCCGGGGGCCTTGATCGGGATTGTCGACATCGCGTTTGAACTCCCGCTTCTGGACGATGCCATTGTACGGGACATTGTCGCCACTCATGCTGACTGTGGTGCCCTGAATACACGTGGTTCGGCCGTCGGGTCCGGCTACGCTCCCAATGAGACGCTTCATGTTTCCGGTCAGGTCGCCGGAACAGAAACCCAAATCAGCCTGTTCGACTCCCTGACCGCCGTCGCGAACGGCCGACCAGTAGAACTGGATCTGGACGTTTTGAACCCCGCGCTCTGCATAGTGGAGCAGCACCTGCCCAAAGCGCCGTCCGGAGGGGTTAGCGTGAACTACGCGGATGGCACCAGCAAAGAAGCAAACCCCTCGGGGACATTCTTTGTCGGCGAGAACCCGATCATTGATGTTGTTTTGCCGTCCAACATAACCGACGGTTTCCTCACGGTCTCAATTCTGGACGTCACGGGGAATGTGTTTCACCTGCTTCCGAATATCAGCCGACAGGAGCATTCGGTGGCCGCGCTGCGCTCCGGTGCAGGCGGGGTCTTTCCGATCCGGGTTGCGTTCAGTGTGGAGGAGTCCACAACCTCCGGCGGTATCGCGTTCAAAGTGGACGACAGCACGCTCGGCAAGAGCAAGATCATCATATTGCACTCTGCAGAGCCATTGTTTCAGGGGTTGCGACCGACCGCCGAAAGCGCGGCCAGTTTCGCAGAGGCCCTGCGAACCAGCGCGACACGGGACGCAGGCCGTATACTGTCTCTGGACAGTAGCATTCTCACGACATCAGAGCCCTGAGCAGAGCCTGGGCCATGGGCTTGCCTCACATGACATCCACGACGATGGCCGAGATATTATCCGCGCCGCCACCGGTCAACGCGATCTGAATCAACCTGTCACCGAGTGTTTCCAAAGGGGTGGATGCGAGAATATCCTCCAGCATGGAGAATGTGGCGTATTTGGTCAGCCCGTCTGAACACAAAAGAAACCGGTCGCCCGGCGCTGTCTCACCCCGCACCTTGTCCAAGACAAGCTCGCCTTCGATGCCAACGGCCCGGGTGATTGCGTTGGACTGGGGGTGTTGGTCGGCTTCGTCCCAGCTCATCTTTCCGGCCAGTACATAATCCGCAACGGCCGAATGGTCCGAGGTCAGGAGTTCAATTCGCCCATCCCGCAGCCGGTAGATCCGGCTATCCCCAGCCCAAAGACACAGGAAATATCCCTGGCTCACGATGAGTGCCACAACGGTCGCCCCGATGGTTGCGCCGCCCCGGTTCTGTGCTTCGGCCTGGATCGCACGATGGGCCCCGTGGATCGCATCGCGCAAGGCATGCATTTTGGTCCCGGGATCAAGACCCGTCGGAATGGTCGCGACCATATCCGCGATCAGTCTGCTGGCGTAATCGCCTGCGTCGTGGCCGCCCATACCGTCCGATACCAACCAGATTTCATGTTCCGGCAGAGCCAATATGGAATCTTCATTTGCCTTGCGAACCAGACCCGTATGGGTTTGAGCAATATAGCGGGTATTGCGCATCTCTGTCATAGCGGACGGGCCTCTCTCCAAATACTTGCACCGAGGTCAAACAGACCCATTGCCTGCGCTCCCGTCGGGAGCCCCTTGCACGCCATCATACGTGGATTTCCGTCCACTATCGCAGACCAGACACCAAGATCGCGTCCCTGACGCTCCAGCAATCCACCGGCAACCGCAAGCGGCAGGCGCGAAACCTCACCCACTCCGGTCAGCACGATGCATTCCTCGCTTTCGCGCAAAGGGGCAACAGCGCGCATGTCGGGCACTTTGACCCGCGCCAAGGTCTGCGCGAGTCTGTTCTGATCCATCGAGTCCTCGAGACAATCCAGCGCTATATCTTCGAGCCTCTCAAACATCAGGGCATCGCTCAGATGGTCAAGAGCGGCAGGGCCCGGCGTCGCAAGTGCACTCATCAATGTAAGCGGGAACCGCCTGCCGACACGATCGACGGAGGGCATTATAACGCCGGTCACCTTTTGCCCCCCGGCGACACCCGAAGGCAAAGTAAACCGCCAGATCGGTGCCGACATATAATGGTGGTCAAAATGAGGGCCATAGGTTGCCTGCCCCGCCGCCATGATCGTCTGCACCCAATGATCCCAGATTGCGACGAACCCCGCGGGAGGGGACAGTCGGAAGAAATCCCCGACTGTCGGCATCTTCCCGAAAGCTCCGAACCCGGTCATCGTCACATCGACTTGGGGCAAGAGAATTTGGCCATTGCGGGCAAAGCGAAGGGATTGACCACCGATCCTGCCTGCAATTCATATAAAGCCAAACGCCCACCGACGGTGAAATTAAGTCGCCGCCGGTCCACTGCATTGGTGCGGCGCACTTCGGCCGCGTCGAGCAGCCGGAACCACGCCCATGGGCCATCCTTCGACAGAACATTCTCGCTGTCACGGCGCTTCGGATTGAGCGTAATGCGCGCCAACCCGACGGATCCGGGCCAGGTGACAGCCACGGGAGTGGGTTGCCCCATCTTGTGATTGAACTCCACGGTTGTGCCGTCGATCTCCAGGATCATCTCCTTGGCCTTGGGGTCCAGCGCCTTTGGCGTGATCTGAAACGCCACCAGAGGTGCGGTGCCCGACGCGAAGAAGGCCTCGCGGATTTCAGCTGCGAATTGCATCTGGTTCAGAACGGACTGGCTGATACCAAGATCAGCCCCGGCCCCTGTTGCCTTGAAGGTCCAGGGGTTGGATCCCGTGTCGACATATTGCGCCAGATGCTGATTGAAGAACCCATCGATCAGCCCGCCGGGCGAGAACAGCCGGGCAAAATCCGCCATTGCGACATCTGCCCGGGCCGACCGGTTGAAGGGATAGCGATTGGAGAGCGCCTGCGTACAAAACGGCAGGACATCCGATTGCCAAGCCGCATTTATCGAGGCCCGTGTCCCCTCTGACGTTATGCCGGACGACCCTACGGTGATCTGTTTCGCCCAGCGCTGCATCGGCCCTTCGAACTGACCGGCGGCCTGCTGAAACTGCAGCAAGGCCTGACTACTGGCGCCGCCGGAGGAAATGCCGCTGATCGTCATTTTGTTGAGTTCCTGATAAACGGTCAGCAACAGCCCCATCAGCCCATCCAGCTGAGAGGGCTGCCCTTCCGGGCCATCCACCAGTTGATGCAGCCAGGAGAACCGGTTTTCAACAAACCCACCGGGCGGCAGCTGGGGCTGGCCATTTTGGGCGGGCCCTGTCTTCATCAGGGCTTCGAGCAGGATTTGTCCCTGGATCGACAGGTTCGAACGCGCTTCCACATTGGCGACCTGACCAAGCCCGTCATTCAGCGCAGACGTATCCACCAGGGATCTTGTTTCAGTGAGTTTGGTTTCCTCAGCCACCGCTTTGAGCACGTTTTCGATAGGGGAACTCGCCCCGGACAGGACCCGCGTGACATCGACAGCCTGATTCAAAGATTGCAGCGGAATGACGTCGAGATCACCGAGGAGATCATCGTAACGCCCGATAAAATCGTTGTAATACAGGTCCAGAACGTCGCGGCTCAGGGACAGTAGGGCCGCTTCGCTCGCCGATTCCGGGCTGTTGTCCCCCAGAACCCAAGCCTCGCTCTGGACGCGCTTGGACACGCTCACCGCTTCGGACAAGAAGACATCATTAAACCCGTTGTAGGTGAAGATGCCTTCGATGCCTTCGGCCATGGGCTTGCCGGAACTGCGCACCATCACGCGGGTAATTTCCGGCCCGCCAATATCTGTGAGACGCCATTGCGGCAGCTCGGTGGCCGTGCGCGAATTGATGATCCCGGAATACACCCGCTGTGACATCGGCATTTCCGCGAGAACACCCCGCGCCTGAGCGATCAGATCGCCATTCAGCGCGACTTCTTCCATCGGCTGCGACAGAAGCGCCGTCAGGTGATCATTCATATCGGCACGCAGCTGTTGGCGCACGACTCCCGAATAGGTGACATTCGCCCAGTCGCGGTTGAGAAACTCGCGCACGAGGTCCGGGTTCATCGGCCCTTGCAAACCAAGCATGAGATAGATTTTCAGAGTTTCATACAACGCATCCACGTTGTTCATGTTCTCCGAAATCTGCTCTTCGAGACGCACCAAAAGGCGCGGCAGGAACCGACGGTTCAGCGCCGATCGGTATGTCTGCGCGCCCTGGGTGCCGATGACTTCGCCCTGATACAGGCCATATGTCTGGGACAGCTCCGGATCTGGCGTCGCCAAGACCGGGTTGCCGGGCAGATCGCGCAGTAAATTCAATGCCTCCACGACCGGAACGAGATCAGTATCCCCGACAGGGCTCGCAGGCAGGGCAGCCGCCGCAGCCTGATACTGATCCACCTTCTCGCTTGCTTCGGCGATCATCTGCTTGTTCCCGAGGAAGGAATTCACCCAGATACCGCCCATGGCAAGGGTCAGGATCACGGTCGCCGCCACCGCAATGCGCCGCGCCCAGCGATACCGGCGCTCGACCTTGTCGTCTGATGAAACCAGCCCTGCCTCAAGGAACATGACCCCCTCAAACAAGCGCGTCAGAAAATACGAGCGACCCGTTCCCTTGCCCGAGCCGATGGCCTGTCGCCCGATGCCAAAGGTTTGCGCCATCCCCAACATGAGCCGGTCAATCGGCGTGCCTTCCTGGGTTCCGGACGCAAGATAGACCCCTCTCAGCATCTGCCGTTTCTGAAAAGCGTTGTCCTGAAACACTTCCTTCAGGAACTCGCGCGCAACCCCGCGCACTGAGGCCACCTGCGACGGGAAGCCTGCCACCAATGCGCGCCGCTGGGGATCAGTTTCCGTCTGCATTTTTTCAAGCAGCTGCGCATTCAGTTGCCCCAACAGCCCGGCAAATTCCTCGTCAAACCGGGTGATCGGATCCGCATCGGTTTTCGACTTCACCAGAGGCAGCGTAAAGCCCCAGACCTGCTCCCGCTCTTCCTTTCCCAGCGCGTCATAAAATTCCTGGAACCCGGCAATCAGATCCGCCTTGGTAAAGACAACATAGACCGGGAACCGCACGCCCAACCGTTCGCGAAGTTCCGCCAGACGGTTCCGAATGGCGGTGGCGTGCGCCTTCTGGGTCATCTCGTCCTGCAGGGACAGATCCGACAGCGATATTGCGATGATCGCCCCATTGATGGGCTGCCGTTTGCGGTAGCGTTTCAGCAACCCGAGAAAGCCGAGCCAGGCGGCATTGTCGGATTCCGCATCACTCTCCTGCGTGGTGTACCGCCCGGCAGTATCGATCAGGACCGCCTGATTGGTAAACCACCAATCGCAGTTGCGCGTCCCCCCCACGCCACCGATGGCTGCTTTTCCCAGCTTGTCCGCAAGCGGAAACTGCAGGCCGGAGTTGACGATAGCCGTGGTTTTGCCCGCCCCAGGCGGGCCGATCATGATGTACCAAGGCATCTGATTGAGATGCTTGCGGCCGTTCTTTGACTTTCGCAGTTCGCTCAGCGCGGTTTTGAACTTGCCCTTCAGCTCCAGCAGTTCTTCGCCAATGACATCGTCTTCGACCATATCGACGGCTTCTGCCATTTCATCGGTCATCTTGCGGTCGCGGCGCGCGCGCAACAAGGCGATCAACAAGAGCGTCAGCAGCGTCAGCACCCAGAGGATGGCAATGAAGACGATCCGGGACAGGATACTGTCAAAGGGCCGCCAGCTATCGGACCCTATGAAGGGCGCAAAGAACCAGATGCACGCCGAAAGGGCCAGCGACAGCAAAATAAGAGCTGTGTAAATAGAGCGGAACAACGGCAAGATGTAACGACGGATCATTCTTGTACCTCCTGCACAAGCAGGACTTCGATTCTGCGGTTTTTCGCGCGGCCTTCGCGCGTCGCGTTGTCTGCAATGGGTTCCTTGTCTGCCCGCCCTTCGGCAGCCAGTCGGCTTGGGTCGCTCATTGCGTCGGCCATGCGCGCCATCACTGATTTTGCCCGCGCCAGCGAGAGTGCCATGTTCGACGGGAAGCGGGATGAACGGATCGGGACATTGTCCGAATGGCCCACCACGATCACCTTGCCGGCCTCGTCGTCCAGCGCCTGTGACAGCCGGTCAATCGGGTCATCAAAGCTGGCCTGCAGCTGATCGGACCCTGACCCGAACATGCCGGAGCCGGCAAGCCGAATTGTCAATGTGTTGCCCTGCGGAAAGACCTCTACGATGCCGTCCTTGATTTCTTGCTCCAGAAAGCCCGAAACCTTTGCGATCTGCTGTTCAATGGTCGGAACCGGCGGCGGCGGCGGCGGCGGCGGAGCACGACGTTCCAGCGTGGCAACCGGCCCGGCTTCGACCGATTGCATCTTGCCGATCACCCGCTCGGTATCGCTGGAAAGCGCCCAGCTCAGGCCAACAAACTGGATTGCGAGCAGAACACTCGCGACGGCGATTGAGATCCACACGAGACGCCAGGCCGACCGCACCAGGAAGGGGCGCACAACGCCCTTCCACCGGGGAGACAGCTCCCACTCGACCTGACCGCGTTGGCCCCGGATTATCCGCGCCAGAGCAGCCCGGATCTGCATGTGTTTTTCCGGCCCGCCCTGCTCCACCCGCAAGCGACCTTCGAAGCCCAGCGACATGCACATATAGAGGAATTCGAGCATATCGATATTGGCTGCGGGCTCCTTTTCAAGCCGCGCGAGAAGGTCATAAAACCGATCGCCGCCCACGGTCTCGCGGTGGAACGTGCCAACCATCGACTGCAGGCCCCATGCGGACTGCCCGCCCCAGGGAGTGTTCAGAACCACATCATCCAGTGTCGCACAGAGCGCATAGCGCGCGATTTTGACCGTCTGCGCCGAGATCCCCGCCTGCAGCGCCCGGTTTTCAAAGGCGCGCACCTCGCCGACCACACTTTGGCGCAGCTTGTCCGGATCCATATGCTGGGCCCGGTTCCGAATGCGGCTGATCAGGGCAAAAAGTGCTGTGGCACAGGCCGTGAGCTGGTTCATCCCGGTCAGCGCGACCGCGGGGGCCTTGGCGCTGCCTGACGCAGTGGCCGGGGAGGCCGAGGACGGGACGCCAAATGCCGCACCGGCGGGCGCCGCCTGCGGCGATGGTGCGCCCGGGGCCGGGGCCTGACCGGACCGCCGCCCGCCCGGATTGGGACGGATCACGGTTTTATCGGTATCGCCCGGCTCGGCGAAAGGATCGTCAAAATCGCCCATTGGCATACTCCTTCAGCCGCGTTCAAGCATTTCGAATGGCCCACAGCTCCATGTTGAGCCCGGGATATTGGCCGGATACGTGAACGGCAATTCCGCCAGATGTTGTCATCTTGCCCCAATAGGGGCTGTCGGCGTCCATCTCAAAATAAACCACACCGGAATGATACGGGATCTGCCGGGGTGCAACGGGCAGCGGCCGCAGCGTGATGCCCGGAAGCGCCGAGTTCACAAGCTGGCGAATTTCCTCGACCGGACCGATCTTGGCCTGTCCGGCAAAGTGGCGTCGCACGTCTTCGGCGGGAATATCGGCCTTTACCGCCAGCACAAATCCCGAGTTTCCTATCAGCTTGCGATCGGCGATCACCCCGACCGAGATCCCGTATTTGCGGGGTTCCAGCTTGATCGGGATCGCGGTCTGTTCCAGCACAGAGCTGAGATACTGGCGCAAGACCCGGATCACTGGCCCGAAACACGCGCTCAGGTTATCATGCGTATATGCGGGAAACTCTGGCACGACCTTGTCCATGCTCATGAAAGCGGACAGCTCTCCGGCGAGGCTCGAGAGCATGCCAAAGAGCCGCTCTGGATGCAGGTTTTCGATTTCGCGCAAGTGCCGCACCAGTGGCAGGCTTCGGTTTACGACGGCCAACAACATGAAATCTGAAACATCCGCGACACCGCGCGCGCCGCCTGCTTCGGACAACCGTCCCGACAGCGCCTCCATGCGATGGGCCAGCAAACCCTCCAGTTCCCGCAGAAAGTCACGCAAAGCAGGAGCAGCCCGGATATCCAGCGCCGACGGCATGAAGGCCTGATCCAGCACGATTTCCTTGTCCGCGCGCACCTCGATAATGCGGGCGACCGGAATGGCCAGCAAATCCGCCATATCATCGACGGCCAGCGCAAATTGCAGCCGCAACGTACCGACATCCAACTGTACCGGTTTGCGGTCCACCGACGTCACATCGGTCACTTCCTGTTTTGCCGGGCGTAGACGGCTTGCAGATCTCTCGGCACCGGTCAGATCGACCTCTGTTCCCCCCTGCCGACGCTGCGGCACGGTGAGGTAGACGATACAGTCCTTCACCGTCTGCGGCACTTCGAGCGCCGGAGGATGGCTGTCGGCCATTGGCACACGGTACACCGCCCCATCCTGCGTCAGA
Source organism: Phaeobacter sp. B1627 (assembly GCF_006265095.1). Lineage (GTDB taxonomy): Bacteria > Pseudomonadota > Alphaproteobacteria > Rhodobacterales > Rhodobacteraceae > Epibacterium. Next base: position 167,057 of record NZ_VCNK01000020.1, on the reverse strand, counting down.
CCCTCGCAGGACTTCAGCGCGAACTGCCCTATTTTCAGGGCCTCGAAATCAATCTCGACACGAGTGAAACCCCAGGCATAGGGCACCAGGCGCCGCGCAAGGCCCGCAATCTGCGCCTCCATATAGCGGTCGGACTGCTGAAAATGATGCGGCTGCAAAAACAGCCCCTCGGTCCAAAGCACCTTGCTGTCCCAGGACACCTGGCTCTCCTCTCTATTCGGCCCACACCTACGTGTCAGCGTCTTCTTTCAATCGGTCCATCTGCGCCTTGTATGCGCGTGCGAATTCCCGGCTGAACAGATCATGAAATTCGTTTTCCGCCTGATCGGAGATCTCAGCGTAGTGGTTTTCGTATACGTCCCAATACTGGGCCTTCTTGTTCCGCAAAATGCCACCAAGTCCACCACGTTTTTCAATCTGCGCTTCCAGCAGTTTTGGATCCAGCTTGGCAAGCACCCCTTTCAGAGCGGCCTCCATCCCGGTGACCATGGCTATTTCATGGGCTTTTATGTCTCTCAATGCCTCTTCGGCGGCGGTTTCGGCGTCCAGATAGCCACGGGCCCGGGGCTTTATCATGGACTCGATGGCCTGCTCCGGGGAAATGGAAAACTTCAGCGGGTTATTTCCCCCGGCAGAGATCATCGTCTGCTCGATCCGGAACTCCGATTTGATCGAGGTGCGCGTCATCAGGATTTCACGCAATCCAATGATGAAGATACGCATCACGCGGCCCATGCGTTCCATCACCGGCGTCTGATCTTCTGCGGATATTTCCAGATCCTCAACAGCCAGAGCATCCACGAATGCCCGCACATCGCTGCCATCCGATGGCAAGGTTGCGGGCTTTGGCGACGGCTCGGCGGGGGCTGTCACCGCAGGCTCAGGATCAACCGCAACAGGGGGCGCCGCTTGCGGTTCAGGCGCGGCTGTTCTGTCCTCGACGCCGGCAATCGGCGCGGCAAAGGGATCATCTGACGCGACCGGAACAGTGGGTGCAACCGGCGGAGAGGCCTCGAACGGAGCGGGCGTCGGTACAGGACGCTCAACCTCAGCCGGCCGGGCAAAGGGTTGGATCTCTGGCCTGGGCGCGTCTTCGGCGGAGCCGATCCCCGACAGGAACTCGTCATCCCAATCGTCGGGGATCACAGATGACTGCGGTGCAAGCTGAGGGCTGAACCCGTCCTGAACTGCGGGATTATGGGACGGCAAACTGGCACCCTGTCCCTGGCGCCCGTCGTCCGGCGTCTGAAAGAAGGGATCCTCTTCCTCTCCGAGAGGCGGCAACAGATCGTCGATGGGATCCACCGGGTTCATCTGAGACGGCCCTTTGGGGGTGGTGTTTTCCCCCAACAGATCATCGAGGAAATCTCCGCCCGGGCCTGCATCATCCAGCAAGGCAAACGGATCAGGGGCGTTTTCCGCATGCCCCGGCGACAACGGATCCGCCGCCAGCGGATCGACCGCAAGCGGGTCCGGCACACCGCTGTCCTGGCTGATGTCCACTGCCAGTTCATAGGCGCCGACGGTCAGAACATCGCCATCATGAAGCGGCGTCGGCGTCGGCCCGAGCGGCATTTTGCTATAGTTCAAAAACGTGCCGTTGGAACTCAGATCCACGACAGAGACATGGCTGCCGTGATCTTCAATGACGCAATGATTGCGAGAGAGCAACTGATCCGGATCTGGCAGAACCACGTCATTTGTGGCCCCTCGCCCAATGGTCAGACTTGGCCCGCGCAATTCCAGCGGGGTCGCATCCGAAGGCATTGTGCCAGACGACTGGAATCGCAACCTCACTCCCATAGCATCACCTCTCCCCTACCTGCGCAGCAAGAGAGACGGCCAGGACATTGATCACCCGCAAGAGCGCGTCTGCGCATGTTGTCGCCTCTCCTGACAGCCTTAATTTGCTTCCGAAACGATTTTCGGCATACCCGCCGCATCTGCAGCCGCAGTCCCAATATGGCCATTTCCGCCACGGGCAATATCCAGCGCCCTCTCGATCAGTATATAGCCATGTTCTTCAAACTTATCAGATAATTGCCCCAAGGCCACCATATTCATGGCGAATGCCGCAGCTTCTGCGGCACCGGCCGGCGCCGGGTATTGGCGCAAATCTCCCGGCCCGAGGGTTCCGTCATGGTAGGTCACCGCCCATGCGCAGTTCACGGTATCATCATCCACATAGGCATGGTCAATCGTGATCCGAGCGGCCTGTCTGTTGTCTTCTGTCGGATCGACGACCCAGGCTTCTGACGTGGAAAGGGACGGGGGGTCCTTCGGGCTGCGCGGGCCGATATAATCACGGGCCGCAAGACAGGCCCACCAGACCCTTTCGCGCGGCGGCAACAGGATCCCCATGAGCCGCAGCAGATCGATCATCGCCTTTTTCTCGTAAAGTTCGGAAATCACCTGAGGCGCGGTCGCACTGACCTCACTCTCCAGACGCGTTTTCAACAACACCTGTTGTCGCGACAAGATTTTCGCCACCGGCTCCTTCGGCAGTTTCACCAAATTTTCAAACATCTCAGCCATGTCATATACGCCTAGTTGATCATGGTGACGCCGCCCTTGAGGGTCAGCATTCCATCGCCCTTGACAGTCGTCAGCGGAGATTTCGCTTCCAGCATCCCATCAGCCTGAACCTTTATGATCGGTCCACTGATAGTAACACCTGAGTTATCGATTTTAATCGATGACCCACCCACGGTCAGTGTAATTTCCATGCCCGCCTTGATCGCGATCTTGCCAGCGGATGCTTCTGTCGTGATGTTGCCGAGGCTGATCTTCTCGGTCAGGTTCCCCGTGGCAATGGTGAGATCCATATCGCCAGTATCGATATTTTCGGTGAGGCTCCCCTTTTCGATCGTCATCGTCTTGTCGCCGGTTTCGATCGTTTCTGTGAAGTTTCCTTTCTTCACGGTCTCGATCTTATCGCCGGTCTCGACGATTTCGGTGCGGTTGCCGGTGACAACCGTCTCATTCATATGCTGCTTGATGGTCAGATCATATGATTTCTCATCCACCGAAGCGACAGCTTTATCGATCGCATCCAGACCCACGGTCATCGACATTCGGTCCTTGACCAGCGTCTGCTGATATTTCTGCGCCTGAATGCGCATCAACTCAGCGTCCTTCTTGTCATCAAACATCAATTCGTTGTAGCCGCCCCCGCCCTTGGACGAATTCGTCTTGATGCCAAGCTGCGTCTGATCGTCGGGGTATGTGTAGGGCGGTTTGGTCTCCGAGTTATAGAGCATCCCGGTCACAATCGGACGGTCCGGATTTCCATCTTCGAACTGCACCACGACTTCCTGTCCGATCCGTGGCACGGCGACCATGCCCCAATCCTTGCCGGACCAGGGCGTCATCACCCGGACAAAGCAGGATGAGGTCTCGTTCTTCTTGCCTTCGCGATCCCAATGGAACTGGATTTTCACCCGACCATGTTCGTCCGTCAGGATTTCCTCGCCCGAGTTGCCGACCACGGTCGCGGTCTGGATACCCGGAACCTCTGGCCAGGGCGTGACCCTCGGAGCGCGGAACTGGACCGATTTCTCGATCACCCGGAATGTGTTGGCGTAGCTGTCCTTTTCCATCTCCTTGGGAAAGTCGAGGTTCTGCGCCACCAGATCCCGGCGCATACCCTCCTGTTTCTGCGCAGTCCGCACGCCCCGTTCCCGTTCCCCGAATTCGCTGTCGACCTTCAGGTAATGCGTAGCCTCGATCACCAGAAAATCGTTGTTGGAGTCCGTGTCAGCGTGTTTGGTGAGCTTGAACGTATAGCCCGCGCCCAGAGTTCGTAACGACGATGCGCCACGCCATTGCTGATAGGTCAGAGCCTCCGCATCCATACGCGCGCGCGCCAGTCCGGTGCCCCGCGCACTGTCTTTTCGATAGTGCGCCTGATAGTCGTAAACTTCGAAATTCTTGTATTTATGCTTGCCCTTGGCCTGCGCGTCGCTGACTTTCAGATCCGCCTGCGGGGTGGTGAAGTCGAAATCGTTCAGCGTGACCTTGCCGCGGGTGACCTGCTCGATCTTGCTCAGCTCTGCAACATGTTCACCGCGCCTGCGATCCGCATCATCGCGGATGTGGAATTCCGCAGAGGGGTTTTCACTGATCGGTTTGTGCGCGCTCAGCCCGTCCGCAAAGACGAGCTTTTCCGCAGTTGATTGGCTGCTGTTGCTGTCGAAGAAGAAATAGATCCCCTCCTCCTCCATCAGGCGACAGAGGAAGGCATAATCGCTTTCGCGGTACTGAAGGCAATAGTCCCTCTGGGCGTAGGATCCGGACATGCTGTCCTTGTAATCTGAAAACCCGTGATCGCTCAGCACCTGCTTGATGATGTCCGGTGCCGTCATATTCTGAAAGACCCGGCAATCCTCGGTGCGCGTCAGAAGCCAGAACCACGGCCGGACTTCTGCAACGAACTGAGTGTATCCGTCGCGAAATCCAAAATTCTCAACTGAAATGCATAGACCTGAGTATTTTTGCTCCTTCCCGTTTTCCGTTATCACATGCAGATTCATGGTCTGGCCGACCAGATCATCTAGTGACACAGCGGAGTTTCTGGACTGGAATTCGATTGTCGTTTCGGTGAGCTTGCTCAATCCTTCGCGTACGATGGCGCGGCGCATCATAAGCCCTTTTACCGAATAAGACCCGGACATCCAAACGACGTCATTTTCATGGGCTTTGCTTTCGGTCATGGCTTCTCCTTTCTGTCCCGGGCACCGGCGAGGCACGCCTCAGCCCTGGGTAAAGAGTTTCGGAATACAAAATCATAGGTCATTCAAAAGTGCCTCAAGGTCGGCATCCAAATCGCCGTCCAAATCAGTATCGTCGTCTCCAAATCCAGAAAGCAGCGCGTCCAAATCGTCGTCGTCACCACTGGCATCGTCCAAATCAAAATCGAAGTCTAAATCGTCGCTGTCGCCGGTATCGCCACCTTCCGCCGCCGCAGGTTTCGACGGTCGCGGGTCCGGTGGTGACGGTTCAGGCGCTGGTTCTCCTGTCCAGGGTCCCAGCAAGGTGTCGCCACGCAAAGAGTTGAAGGAGGTCAGGCGGATCTCATCCCTGCCGCGGACAGACGCAATCGGCATGAAACCACGTTCTTTGGCAATTGCAATCTTTTCCAGGTCCACATTGCGTTCCGTACAAGGCAGAGCAACCTGATCCCCGAAGCGGTCGTTCACATAGTGAAACGGCATATCCCCCAAAGACATGATAGATCCCAGTTGCAGGGACGGGCCGTTCTCCCTGAAGGACTTCGCCATCAGAATAGCGGCGAGAACCACCGGGTTCCCCCACAGCATGCCACGCAGCCCTTCCGCCTGGGTGAACTCCTCAAAGTCGAAGGGATCAATCGGCTCCGACCGGGCGCCATAGGGTCGCCGCAACAGAAACCGGGGCGTCAAAAGCCCGAGATGGCCCGCTTCTGCCATGCCGCTCAGCGTATCCCATGCCTCCGCCACGACCTTTGGCCGCTCTGCCTTCTCCGTGCCCCAGAAACCGGGCGTAATGGCAGCCAGGAAAGGCGCATCGACATGCGCTGCAACGCGTGCAAATCGCGCCAGCAATTCGGCATGCGGGGGCGTTTCCTCAAAGGTATAGAGACCAACAAGCGCAGAATAGGCGCCACGGCCAGTTTCCTCGTCCATCGGGTCTTCGGTCAGCAGGCGCACAAATCCGGTTTGGGACAGGTCCTCCTGCGCCGCGAGATCTGCCGCCAGCTCCTCGGCCGAGACATCATAGACCATCACGTCCAGAGTATCGTCGACTTCGACTGATCGCGCGATCAGATCCAACGAGCGCCACTGCGCCTCTACCGATTGGAACTCCGGGTGATGCAGGACCAACCGCATCGCATCTGAGAGCGCAAGGTCGACCGCCTCCTGCATTGCGCCGAGATTGGGATCCGGCAAGGCACGGATATGGGGCCCCACGATCCGCGCCATCATATCTTCGACCGGGGAAACCGTGCGCAGACTGTTGGTTGTGTCGCCAATCAGGCTTTGGAAGTCGCTCAGCCTTTTGTCGGCGGGCACCGCATTGCCGCCAGACCGCGATTTCGGCGCACGCGCCGGGGTGCCATGTGCCTCGGCCCAGCCAGACAGGGTCTTCATGGCATGATCTTTGGTGACCCCGCTCTGAAGCTGCTTGCGCAGACTGACCAGTTCGGAGAACAGCGCAACGTTGTCATAAAGCTCATCCGGGTGCAGATCGTCGATCTCGCCCAGCTTTACGGAAATGCCCGCACCCTCTTTTCCAATCGGAAGCACAAGCTCGGTCGCAAAGCTCTCGATGACGTCGTCAATCGTGTCCGGATCCAGCACGATCGGTTTGCGCTCCGCCAGGGCCTCCCCGGTGTCGAGCTGCCCCTTTGCCGCGCGGCCGGTGAAATCGCCGAAAATAGCGATGCGGAAGCGCTTGCGTGTCAGCTTTTGCGGCTCCGGCCTGTCTGCTGAAATCGTGCCATATGCAAGCTCGGGTTTGCGTTGGCTGCTCTCGTCGTCTGTCGGCGCATCGCCATCGTCCAAATCGCCCAGCAACGCATCAAGTCCTGCATCATCCGAACCGTCATCATCGCCGAGATCGGCAAGAAGCGCATCCAGATCATCGAGATCATCAGCCTCTTCCGTATCGACCTCCGCATCAAGGTCCCCAAACAGCGCATCCAGATCATCGAGGTCATCCGTGTCAGCTTCCCCCAGATCAAGGCCACCCAACAGGTCATCAAGATCATCGTCGCCCGTGTCATTTGCCACTGTGTTTGCGGTATCTTCGGCAAGGCTTGCTTCCTGTTCGTCGGCCTCAGGCTCGCCGCCAAGCAGCGCATCAGGATCGAGGGCGCTTTCCGCATCCTGCTGTTCTGTTTCGGCCAGCAGGCTGTCGAGATCGAAATCTCCGTCGTCAGGCTGCGCATCGAAACCGCTCTCTCCTCCGTCCGCGTCAACGTCACCAAGCAAAGCGTCCAAATCGAGATCATCCTCCGGCGCAGACGCGGCGCCTTCCGTCACATCAGCGGCTGCATCAGCGATAGCCGGTTCTGAAACATCTTCCGGCGCATCCAAGCTGCCAAGCAGAGCATCCAGGTCGAGCTCTTCCTCATCTGCGGCGTCGTCCACCGCACCGAGGCTCCCCAGCACATCGTCAGCACTTGTCTCAACCACATCGTCAGGCGCGTCGAGATCACCAAGCAGCGCATCCAGGTCGAGCTCTTCCTCATCCGCGGCCTCCTCCACCGCACCGAGGCTCCCCAGCACATCGTCGGCGCTTGTCTCAACCGCATCGTCAGGCGTGTCGAGATCTCCAAGCAGAGCATCAAGGTCGATGTCTTCCTCGGCTGTGCTGTCGTCCGGAGTTTCCAAACCGGACAGAACGTCATCGACACTCACCGTTTCAGCGTCTTGCGGCGTGTCGAGGTCTGCGAGCAGGCTGGTCAGATCTTCATCCTCCGGCTCTGCCGTCTCTTCGACCGCTTCAACGCCGGAGAGTACGCTCGCGATATCCACTTGATCCGAGGGGGTATCTTCGACGCCTGTATCAAGGCTCGCCAGAACATCCTGAACCTCTTGTTCTGCTCCCTCTGCCTGATTGTCGCGCCGGGTGATATTGGCCAGAATATCGCCCTGTATATCCTGCTCTTCGGACGGGTGATCAGGTGCAGAGGCCGCCAAGCCGCTGAGAATACCGGATGTCATGTCTTCGGCGTCTGGCTCTTCGGCCGAAATTTGCCCTGCCAGATCCGCAAGCGCATCGTCAACCGCGCGATCCGGCTCCGCGACCACAGGCTCCTGACGGCCGAGCTCCGACAACACGGCGCCTGTCTCGTCCTCTTCGATCTCTGCCACCGGAGCGGATGCCGCAAGGTGCGCCAGCGTTTCGGCCGTGCCACTGTTCTGGTCCGCAACCACATCCGGCTCGACGGCGGCGAGTGCGGAGAGAACATCCGCGGCATCGTCATCGGCGGTGGGTGATTGAGGCGCAGCCGCGCTCAGCGCACCCAGAATTCCGGCGGTTGGGTCAGCCTCCTGCGCGGTCTCAGGCGCGTGTGACGCAAGCTGCCCCAGAATATCCGCCGTGTCGGGACCCCTGTCCTCGGCTGGTACTTCAACCTCCCGCAGGCTCTGCAGGGCCGCGGTCGTTTCTGCACCCGCCGATGCGCTAGACGCCGCGAGCGATGACAGAAGTGCCGGCGACCCCAGAATTTTCTCGATCAGTTCCTCAGCGCCCGCTTTGCCATCCATATAGGTCATCAACTGTTCAAGCTGTTGACGCGCGTCCAGCAGGGGGCGCAGGGCATCCACTTTGGAGGCAATCGCTCCGGGCGAGAAATCCGACATGCTTTCAAATGTCAGATCAACCGACAGGTTTCCTTCGCCCGTCAGCGTATTCGGAACCGAAAACGCCGCGCGCGGAGCGAGAGACCGCATACGCTCATCAAAATTATCGACGTCGATGTCCAGAAATTTCCGATCCGCAATCGCAGGCTGGGCCGTTTTTGATTGCCCCACCAGATCCGCCATCACCCCCATTACGAACGGCAACTGCACCTTTTTTTCGGCGCCATAAAGCTCGACATCATATTCGATCTGCACCCGAGGCGCCCGATTGCGTGCAATGAACTTTTGAGAGCTGTCAGCCATTGTCTTTCTCCCGCAACGCAGCAATTTCGGTTCTCAGGGACCGGATTTCATCGCGTAGCTCCACCACATGGGCGTCCACGACATCGGTTTCAGATTTCACCAGATCTCTGAGCTTGGAAATCTCGGCCTCGGTTTCCGCCTCCACTGCAGATTGCATGGTGTTCACCAAAAGACCGATAAAGAGGTTCAGAACCGAAAATGCCGTGACCACGATGAAGGGGACGAAAAACGCCCAGGCGAAGGGATGCACCTCCATGACGGGGCGTACGATCCCCATGGACCAACTCTCCAGCGTCATGATCTGGAACAGCGAATAGAAGGACCTGCCCAATGTGCCGAACCATTGCGGAAAGCCGTCACCATACATGAGCGTCGACATCACGGCGAAGACATAGAACACGATCGAAATCATCACGATCACAGCGCCCATGCCCGGCAGCGCGTCCAGCAACGCCTGAACAACCGCTCGCATTTGCGGAATCACAGACAAAAGCCGCAGCGCGCGGATCACGCGCAATCCGCGCAGAGCCGACAGCCCCTGCCGGTCTGGCAGCAGGCCAAGTGTCACCACAATCAGGTCGAACACGTTCCAGGCAGAGGAAAAGAACCGCAGGCCATAGGCATATAGCTTGAGGCTGAGTTCAACTATGAAGATCGCAATTACGGCCCGGTCTATGATGTCGAGCAATCCGCCGATGTGCGCCTGTGCGACATCCGATGTACTCAGGCCGAGTGTCACCGCGTTGAAAATGATCACCACAAGGATAGCATTTGTCACGCTTGGCCGCTCGATCAAGGCCTGCGCCCAGGCCCTGGACCCAAATGCCGGTGTATTGGTGGTCACTTCTGACACGTTCACGTCTCCATGGTTCGTTTCCACGTCTGGCCGGGAATGCGGCCGCATAAATCGCCGTATCTCATCACAGGGTGGGGCGGGATTTCCGCCACCGGTGATGCTTCGCAATGTCTGCCTCTGCTCCGCGAGCATCCCTTGGCAGCGGAAAATTCATAGCCTTCACCGCCCTGGACGGTGTCAGTCAAAGGCATATGTGAATTCGCCTCCATCCACATCGATTGAGACGGTCTTGACCTCCTGCCCCTCCATCAAGCGGCGCAGGAACTCATTTGAAATATCCGGCAGCATCGAATTGGTGACAATCGCATCGATCATCCTGCCGCCGCTCTCCAGCTCCTGGCAGCGATCGACAATCGTATCGACCACCGCATCGGTATAGACGAAAGGAACACCATGGGAGCTTTCGACCCGTTTCTGGATCCGGCCCAGTTGCAGCTTCGTGATCTCTGCGATCATCCCCGGCGACAATGGGTAGTATGGTATCGTGACCATGCGTCCGAGCAAGGCCGGCGGGAACACCTTCAGGAGGGGATCGCGCAGCGCCTTGGCCAGCCCCTCGGGGTCCGGTAGCAGGTCCGGGTCAGAACACATGTCCATCACCATGTCCGACCCGGCATTGGTCGTCAGCAGGATCAGCGTGTTCTTGAAATCGATCACCCGGCCTTCGCCGTCCTCCATGACGCCTTTGTCAAACACCTGAAAAAAGATCTCATGCACATCGGGGTGGGCTTTCTCAACTTCATCGAGCAGCACGACCGCATAGGGTTTGCGCCGAACCGCCTCGGTCAGAACACCACCCTCACCATAGCCAACATACCCCGGAGGCGCGCCTTTCAGCGAGCTGACCGTATGCGCCTCCTGATACTCGGACATATTGATGGTGATCACATTCTGCTCACCACCGTAGAGGACTTCGGCCAAGGCCAGTGCGGTTTCGGTTTTCCCGACCCCCGAGGTCCCGGCGAGCATGAAGACACCGATGGGCTTGTTCGGGTTATCAAGACCCGCCCGGCTGGTCTGAATGCGCTTGGCGATCATCTTCATCGCATGATCCTGACCAATCACGCGTTTTGCCAGGTGTTCCTCCAGATTGAGAATGGTCTGGATCTCATCCTTGACCATGCGTCCGACCGGAATGCCGGTCCAATCCCCCACCACAGACGCGACCGCCTGGTGATCGACAATCGGCAGAATAAGCGGCCGGTCTCCCTGCAGCGTTTCCAGTTCTGCGTTCTTGGCTTTCAGCTCCGTCATGAGCTGCGCCCGCTCTTCCTCGGACAGCGGGCTTTCCGGCGCATTTTCATCCGCCATCGGCACATCGACGGGGGCCGCCCCTTCCCGGAGCTTCGCCCTCAGGTCAAGGATCGCGTCGACACAGGATTTTTCTTTGTCCCATTGGGCGGTCAATTCAGCCAGCCGCGCGGTTTCGGCATCTTTGGCCACCGTGACGGCCTCGCGGCGGTCCGCGACGTCGTATCCTGCGGTTTCATCGCGGCCTATGATTTCCAATTCGGTGGTCAACGCTTCGATCCGGCGTTGGCTGTCATCCACCTCGGCGGGCACCGCGTGCTGGCTCACCGCGACGCGGGCGCAGGCGGTATCAAGGAGGCTCACACATTTGTCCGGCAACTGACGGGCAGGAATATAACGGGCGGACAGGCTGACTGCGGCCTCGATCCCCTCGTCCAGAACCTGAACCCGGTGGTGTTTTTCCAGCATCGATGCAATCCCACGCATCATCAGGATCGCCTTGGGCACCGAGGGCTCTTCGACCTTGACGACCTGGAAACGCCGGGTCAGGGCCGGGTCCTTCTCGATGTATTTCTTGTATTCCGCCCAGGTGGTTGCCCCGATGGTCCGCAATGTTCCCCGCGCTAGGGCCGGTTTCAGCAGGTTCGCGGCATCGCCGGTGCCGGCTGCGCCGCCTGCCCCGACGAGGGTATGGGTTTCATCGACAAACATGACAATCGGCGTCGGGCTGGCCTGAACTTCGTCGATCACCTGACGCAGCCGGTTTTCGAACTCACCTTTCATGCTGGCTCCGGCCTGCAGAAGACCCACATCCAGGACCAGAAGACGCACATCCTGCAAAGCGGGCGGAACATCACCCCGGGCGATCCGAAGGGCAAACCCCTCGACCACTGCGGTTTTTCCGACGCCCGCCTCACCGGTGAGGATCGGGTTGTTCTGGCGCCGCCGCATCAGGATATCCACTATCTGGCGGATCTCTTCGTCGCGTCCCACGATCGGGTCGATTTCCCCGGCCTTGGCCTGCGCTGTCAGATCCGTACAGAACTGCTCCAGCGCTTCTCCTTGCCCCATCTGGCCCGGGCTCATCGCGCCGGAGGCCTCGCCCGGAGTGGCGCCGCCCCCCACGTTGGATCCATCCTGCGCCGTCAAACGCTCTTCCGGCGAGCCATCGGTCGCCTCGGCGAAATGGTCGGCCAGATCGTCCGGACCAATGCGCGCCAGTTCAGGGGACATGCTGTTCAGAATATTGCGCAGCGCCGGTGTCTTCAGCATCCCCAGCAGAAGATGCCCCGACCGAACCTGATTTGCCGAGTAGAGCAGAGAGCCCCAGACCCAACCGCGCTCCATGGCGTCCATCAGATGATCGGACAGATCCGAAATCGTCGACGCCCCGCGTGGCAGCATATCCAGCGCCCGCGTCAGCTCGGTTGCGATTTTCCCCTGATCCAGATCGTAATGCGCAATGATGCGGTGAATGTCGCTGTCCTGCTGCGCCAGAAGCTGATGCAGCCAATGCACCAACTCGACATATGGGTTGCCCCGCATCTTGCAAAAGACGGTCGCACTTTCGACGGCCTGATATCCCAGTTTGTTGAGTTTTCCAAACAAGGCCACACGGCTGATCTCAGTCATATCAGGTCCTTCCCTCTGTCGAATTATTTTGTCCTGACGCCGTATGCGCCGGATATAGAAATAGATCCTCGGCGTCGGCACGCTCCGCATCCGGGTCGCGACGCGTGCCAATCCAACTGGTATGTCCCAGCCGCGTTGTCCCCCCCAGGCTTGCGCGTGGCACCTCGTCCCCGTCCAGAACCAGGTTCACATCCCAATCGAGGCAGTCGCCGACATATGTCCGGACAATGGAGCGCAACCGGTTGAGGCTGTCCCCGCCGGGCAGGAGCCGCTCGTAGTCTTTCAATGACAATGGGCCGATGCGCAGGCGGAATTTTGCGGATCGGGTCCAGACTTTATCGCCAATTGAAGTGGTCCGGCCCAAAGACCCCATCCCGAGTTGCCAGCGATCATCCGGCTCCAGTTCCAGCCATGAGCCCACAAACTCCTGCAGGGTCACTTTGACCCCCAGAAAGGAGGAGATGATCGAGACCAGACCTTCGGGATTTCTCGCCTGCTGCCCGAGGTGACCGGCGTAGTGCAGCCGTGCGAGGTCGGGCATCTCATCGCGATCCTGCAGATGATCCCCATGGTAGCCGACCAGAGCGGCCACCTTGCGGGCCATTTGGTCATTGCCGCGATCAAAATTCACCGCCGGAGACCCCTGCGACCAGGCGCGATACAACAGGCTGAGCATCCGGTGCGTCAGCATGTCGGCGAAGGCGACCATGGTCGGGTCGCGGTGGTTCCGCCGCCGGTCACGGGCATATTCTGTCATATGCAGCGGCAGCGGTCCCGATGGACCGAAGAGGCCGAAAAACCGGTTGGTCAGACGGGCGGGAGAATCCGCCGTTGCGGATTTGAAATCCGCAATAGTGGATGGCGGAAACGCAAGCTCCGCCTCTTGTCCCAGGCGCAGCGCGTCCTGCCGGGGGCGGCGGCTTTCCCCCAAACGGGGGTGGTCGGAGAAATGTGCTTCAAGCACGCGCAGCGCCTGAAACAGATGATGTTGTTCCGGCGCATCGACGAGCTTGTCGAATAGAGATTTTTCAGATCCGGTCACAGAACGCGACCCAGACCTTTCACTGGTCGCCATCGGGCAATTTCCCCGCGTTTTTCCGTTTTCAGGACAGTTTCCGTAAATGAGTTTATGCTGGCGTAGCCCCGGAAGAAACGTTCCAGAACGGCTCCCAGCGCATAGATATTCGTGCCTTCAAAATAGCTCTCATCAAAGCCGAGCGAGACCTCGATGCCGCGGACAGCGGTGGACAGGACCTCGTCGCTCATCCGCCTGACAATGGGGCGGGTGGAGACCGACAGGATGCCCTCCAGCTGCTTGTCAGTCACTCTGTTTCCAAGTGGTGCATAGAGGCCGATCAACTCTCTCAGGGCCGCGGCGGACTGGCCTCTCTCACTTTCTGCAATGGACATGTAGTTGAGGCTCAGATGTGAAATCAGCCGCCAGGCCGTATCCCCTTGCGCGAGCGTCGGATGGGGGCGCGTCGGCGAAACGGGTAGCGAAATCGCCTTGACCGGACCGCCGTCGGGCAGGTGGAATACATCGTCATTCCCGGTGGCCAGCAGCATCGGCAGGTCGCGGTTGGTGCACAGGGCGGTCACCGCCAACTGTTCCAGCCCCGCACTGTAGGGGGCCTGGGCGCGATCGACGAGCGTCAGGTAGACTTCTGAACCAAGATAGGACGACCGGACCCCCCGCAGGCGCTCCTTCTCGGAGCGCTGACGCATCTGGCGCTTCAGCGTGTAATAGGCGGAATGGCCCTCTCCGGCGGCTGTCAGGTCGGTTGCCGAATAAAACGGGCGAAAGATTACGTCATCCTCACCATCGCCACTGATCCCGGTCACCGATTGGAGCGCATAAATCTCGAAATCCAGACCAGCGGTTCGGTTGGGAATAACGTGATGCTGCGTGTCCTTGGACAACACGCGCACCCGGTCACAGCGCTTTTCAAACAGGTTGACCGCCGGCACCGCGTAGGGTTCGAACACCTCCGGAGCAACGACCGTGTCAATCCCCTTCATCCCGTCACGCAGCAGAATGTAGAGGTCGACATCGGCGCCCTTGGCCTTACGAATGGCGGCTTTTAGTCCGTCCAGTTCCACAAACCGAAAGCGCTCGGGCATCGCGAAGTATTCCTGGAGCAACCGATACCCATCGAACACCCGGCGCGGCACCGGCAGCAGGGCTTCGTCCGGCGAAAACCCTTTCTGTTTCACCGTCGCGTCCTGCAAGGGCAGCTGCCAATCATCCCGCCGGTCCGTGCTGCGGCCAACGATACCGGTGACCTGCGTACAGAGCAGTTCGAGCAGCGGCCAACTGTTTCCGGCGGCATTCGTCAAGAACAGGCTGAGGCTGTCCATGTCGAGTTCTCGGATCGGCTCACCATCTTTGCGACGCAACCGCAGCCGGATACCCGCCCGGGCATCGTATCCCTGCGCCACACCGGCCGCGACAAGGTCCCCGCGTCCGTCAATATACTGCGCCTCGGCGATTTCCACCGGCCACAATGTCAGATCGGACGCGGTGTGAAACTCGACCGCGGTTTGCAGGCCATCGGTCAGCCCTGACCGCATGACGGTCCCTCGGGGCAGTTTGTATCCTGCTTTTACGGCGGAATTCGATATATCCGGCTCCATCCGCGCAATCATCATCGAGGGCGTCGGGGCAAGATAATGCGGATAGATGATCTCGAGCAGGTTTGAGGTGAAATTCGGGTATTGGAGCTGCAGCTCCAATTGAACCCGGGCCGACAGGAAGGCCACGCCCTCCAGCAGGCGTTCGACGTATGGGTCGAGGACCTCGACCCCCTCCATACCCAGACGGGACGCAATTTTCGGATAGGCCGCCGCAAATTCCGCGCCCATGTCGCGGAGGTAATTGAGCTCGGTTTCATAGTGTTCAAGGAGCCTGGTGTCCATGTCAGCCCCTCCGATCCATATGAATTTCACCGGTCGTCAGATCCACCTTCGACCGCAAATACAGCTCCAGGGGCATGGGCTGCGCCCACATGTCAGCCCGAATTTCCAATGCAATGGTCATTTGCGCAGTGTCATCGCCGTCGACCAGCATCACATCGACGGAACCGTCAATGATCCGGGGTTCATAGGTCTGAATCGCCACGCGGATCGCATCCCGAATTTCGCGGATCTTCTCCTTGGCGGTGAATTCACCGGTCACTTCCCGCAACCCGAAATTCAGCACCGACTTTGACACGGCCGGGTATCGCTCTTCATCGATGTAATGCGTGGCGTTCTGCGTGTTCAGCAGCCAGGACAAATCGCGCTGGATGATTTCCCGAAGCCGGACGAGATCAATGACGCGGGTATCACGCGTCTCCTTTCGCTCGTTGGGCGCATCATCTGTGAGCCGATCCAAAAGCGACGGCTGCAAGCGCTCGGCGATGGTCTTGTCAGCCATCGCCAGACGTGCTCCCGTCCATCTTCAGCAAACGCAGATCCATCAACGCGACGTCTTCGACGTTGGTGGCCAGAACACGCTGCCCCAGACCTGAAAACGTATCGGCGCCCAAATCGGTCCAATTGGTTTCCCGGCCCAGCGCGGCCTTGCCACCGGCCTCGGCTGATCCCGGGTAACGGGCAGGCACCAGAACGGCGAGCGCACCGCCCTCTTTCGGTGTCAGCGTACCCGCCATCCACACCGAATCCCGCAGGTCCGCAGGCTCTTCCAGTTCCAGCGTCTCGATCTGAGCAAAGGGCATCCAGAAATAACGCCCGTTTACAATGACTTCCAGTACCGGGCCCAGGCGCGAGTCCGCGTCCGCGATCCAGTCGAACCGCGTTCCATTGATCTCTCCGCTCACCGCCGGAGCGGCATCGAACGCACGCGCACGGATGTCGGCGGCCTGCTGGATGTTGCCGGTTGCCTGCGCTTTTTGTGCCTGAATCAGCAGCGCGAGCCACTCTTGCGGCTCACCGAAGATCAGGGGATCCTTTTCGCCCTTGAAGACCTTGTCGCGATAGACCTCGCAGATGATGGCTTCGCGGTAGGCCTGAGCCATCGTCGTCGCCGCGCTGTCCATGTCGGCGGATAGTTTCAACTGGGTGACCGCGCGCTTCCAGTCCCCAAGAACACACAGGAGCTGGAACAGAAAGATCCGCAATTTGGCATTGGACGGATCTTTCCGAACTTCGTCCTGCAACGCGGTCAAAGCCGCAGCCGGATCGCTCTCTTTCAGATGCTCTTGTGCTGTCATGGACACGAAGCGCTCCCCCCTGAAATGTCAGAATGAATATATTTTTGGCCCCGGGCGCCACAACGCCCGGGACTTTGATAACACGGCAAAGCGTTGGATTATTCGACCTGACCGGTCTGAACGTTCCACTTGAAGGTGTTTTCGGTCTTCAATTTCGCCGTTTTCTGGTCGGTGGACTTATATTCGTGCTCAATTGCAGCATAAGCCATGGTCCAGGTTTCTTCCGGAATGCCGTCTTCAGACCCGGAAATCGAGTAGCTGTCGATCACGACATCCTTCAGTTTCCAGATGGAATAGGCTTCCAGACCGGCAGAGGCGCTTTCGCCGGACCGGCACATATGCAGTTTGATTTCGGGGCGCACAGTGCCGTTTGCAACCGATGTTGCCAGTTTATTGGAGGCAATGCCCATCTGGGACGTGACTTCGACCTTGCCGAAGTTGGAGTTCGCGTGACCGCGTTGCGTGGACCCCAGATCGGTCATCTCGACGGCGCGCTCGACGTTCCAGCTCAGAGATTGGATCACGATCCATTTGTCGTGGCCTTTTTCGGTCGCATCGCCAGGGATGTCAGAGATATTAACGAACATGTTCGCAGCCATTGTTCATTCCTTTCAGATCAGATGATTTGGGTTTCGAAGTGAGTTTGGGTGATAGGTAAAATGCGCGACCTTAAATCAGCCCCCCTTCTCGGAGGGCAGTTTGGAAACCAGTCTCAAAGATACTGACAGGCCTTCCAGTTGGTAATGCGGACGCAGGAAAAACTTCGAGCTGTAATAGCCCGGGTTTCCTTCGACCTCTTCGACAACCACCTCGGCCGACGCAAGCGGCTTGCGCGCTTTCTCGGACTCGGATGAGATGTCGGCATTGAAATCAACGTAATTGTTGATCCAATCCTGGAGCCAGGACTCCATGTCCTGACGGCTCTTGAAAGAGCCAACTTTGTCGCGAACCATACACTTCAGGTAATGAGCGAAGCGGCAGGTCGCAAAGAGATAGGGCAGACGCGCACCAAGGTTGGCATTGGCAGAGGCATCCGGGTCGTCGTATTCCGCAGGCTTGTGCAGCGACTGCGCGCCGATGAATGTCGCCACATCCGTGTTCTTGCGGTGGATCAGCGGCATCATGCCGTTCTTGGCCAGCTCCGCTTCGCGACGGTCATCGATTGCGATCTCGGTCGGGCATTTCTGATCCACACCACCGTCCGTTGTCGGGAAAGTATGCGAAGGCAGCCCCTCCAGCGTTCCGCCGCTTTCGACACCACGGATCCGCGAGCACCACCCATAGGTCTTGAAGGAACGGGTGATGTTGGTTGCCATGCCATAGGCGGCATTGACCCAGGCGTATTTGTTGCTGTCCGCGCCCTCGGTGTCTTCTTCAAAGGCGAATTCTTCAACCGGATCCGTCTGTGATCCGTATGGCAACCGGCCCAGGAAGCGCGGCATGGCAAGCCCGACATACTTGGCATCTTCGCTGTCACGCAAAGAGCGCCACGCTGCGTATTCCGGCGTCTGGAAAATCTTGGTCAGGTCACGCGGGTTCGACAGTTCCGACCAGCTATCCATCTGGAACAGGGTCGGTTTCGCACCGGTGATCAGCGGAGCATGCGCCGCAGCGGCGATCTTGGACATTTCACCCAGAAGCTCAATGTCCGGCGGAGAATGATCAAAGTGGAAGTCGGCGACGAGACTGCCGTAGGGTTCGCCGCCAAGCTGGCTGAATTCCTCGGAATAGATCTTTTTGAAGATCGGGGATTGATCCCAGGAGGTGCCCTTGAACTTCTTGAGCGTCTTGGACAGCTCTTTCTTGGAGACCGGCAGAACCCGAATTTTGAGCTGCTCGTCGGTTTCAGTGTTGTTCACCAGGTAATGCAGCCCGCGCCAGGCGCTTTCCAATTGCTGGAAATCTTCATTGTGAAGGATCAGGTTGACCTGTTCCGTCAGCTTCTTGTCAATCTCGGCAACGATGCTTTCGATCGATCGCAATGCATCGTCCGAAACCAGGCTGGTATTCGCCAGCGCCTGTTCCGCCAAAGTTTTGACGGCAGATTCCACTGCGGTCTTCGCCTGGTCGGATTTCGGGCGAAACTCCTTTTGCAGCAGGTTTGCGAATTCACTGGAGCCAAACGCGGAGGCGCCTGCGGCGGCTTCTGTCTGAAGGTCTTGTTCAGCCATTTTTATCCCTCCCTAAAATCTATTCGCCAGCATCGTCAGCACCACCGGGGGCGGGCTGCGCGGCCAAAGTCTTGAGCAGGCTCGGGTCTTGAATGATCTTTGAAATAAGATCCTCGGCGCCTGTCTTGCCGTCCATATAGGTCATTAGATTGGAAAGCTGTGTCCGCGCTTCAAGTAGCTCGCGCAAAGGTTCTACTTTTGCAGCGATGGCAGCGGGCTTGAAATCGTCCATGCTCTCAAACGTAATATCGACCGCCAGGTTGCCTTCACCGGTCAGCGTATTTGGAACCGTGAAGGCCGCCCGAGGCGCCATCGACTTCATCCGGTCATCAAAGTTATCGACATCAATTTCGAGAAATTTACGGTCCGCAATCGCTGGCTGTTCCACTTCGGATTTGCCGACGAGGTCACTCATGACACCCATAACGAACGGTAATTGAACCTTTTTCTCGGCACCGTAAAGTTCCACATCATATTCGATCTGAACTCGCGGCGCGCGATTACGCGCAATGAACTTCTGTGAACTGTCTGCCATCTAGGCCTCCTCGCTCGTCACTTTTTGTACAGCACTGGATAGATATTCCGTCGCGCCAACCCGGAAATTAAGTTTCAATCAATCTTCTTCTTCGATGCCACCGACGAGGTTCACATTTTCCAAACCGCGTGGTGCCATATCGTTTATTATGGTCAGGAAATCCGCTCCAACCAATCGCTTTGCGCGCTCCAGCAACAGAGGGACCGGGCTCGAAGGCTCCTCCCGTTTGTAATACGCAATGATGCGGTCAATCGTATTTGCCACATCTGTTGGCGAGTTAATGCTGCCAACACCGCCCGGAGCGACGCCGCGCGCGCCAGAAACTGATGGTTCAGGACTTCCCCCATCCCCATCATCCCCAGACTCAGCATCACCCTCTGGTTCCTCCATACTACCATAAGAGCGCATTTTTTGCGTCATTTGCCGCAGCAGCTTCAGCAGCGCATCCAGATCCGGGCCTTGGCCGGGGATTTTCTCGTCGAAAACACCGGCAATAGCGCGAATATTCTCCTGAAGTGTCTCTAACGCTGCCAAACGACTTGCCAGGATTTCATCATCAGTGTCTTGGAAGGCTGCCCCAATCGTGGAGGTATCCGGAATATGATCCATGCCCTCCGGCGCCGACAGAATGCCCTCTGCGATTTCAATATCGCGCATGGAAAATCGGCCAAACCCACGACTGTCGGTCAGCGCGACACGACGCAACGACCGAAACGTGGGAGAGGCCCCCCCCATCCCGTCAGCTTGGCCACAGAGGTCCTGAACCGCATTCACCCGCATCGTGGGGTCACCATCATCTTCGTCCAACATCGGATGACAGGTGTCCCAAAAATCCTCCAGCATGCCACGAATCAGAGTGGTGACCTCGGCAAAGCCGGTCACACCTTCGGAATGAAGGATGGCATCCGCGAGAAAGACAGAGGCACGCAGGTCATGCGCCCGTTCAAGGACAGAAAGGGCCCTGGCCTGCACCTCGCGGTAGTCGGGATCTGTCGCAGGAGTGACCTGATCTCCGATCACTGTTTCCTCGCCGGGCTGTGAAGCAAGCGCCATCGCAATGAACTCGGGATCATACTCAGGATCCGACCCGCTTGGCGAACCTTCACCTTTTGCTTGCAAGAGGATTGTCACATCCATTTTGCCCTAACCCCCCTCGACACAGCGTTTTTTGTTCTTTCGGAATAGTGACGGATTCACGCGCATGCCGCAACGAATAATACCGAGCAACAAAACAATAACTTGACCTAAAGTCAGCCTTATCGAATTCTCAATGTCAATTGTTTTGCTCTATTGGGGGGAGGGTCACCCGTGAAACCGACGCGCATTGAAGGCAGCGACGTCCGCACCCTGGTGCGCGAAGGAGCCAAGCGAAGAACCAGCTTTGCCTTCTGTATGGACGCCAAGAATGATCCATTGCTGATGATTCAGCCCGGCAACAAACCTGAACAGTTGCGTCCCCACCTCAAGTCCGGTGGCGGGCGTCCTCCGATGGCCTGGGGCACCTTTGTGGTCCGTTCGGACGAGATGGAAATGACCTGCGAGCAAGCGCCCGCAAAAGCGATAGCCAGCCTCAAACGGTTTTTACGGGCGAACAAACCCAAGGTAAATGTCTTGTTCCGCGATGACGGCGGCAACCTTCTGGACAGTCTGAAGCCGGAAAAAGCAAGTAATGATGATGGCGTCACGACGCTCGACGAAGTGAACTCGACCGGCATCGATCCGAAACTTGTTCAGCCTCTGCTGGCGCGCGCCAAGCGCATCAAACCCAGGATCGCCCGGGCGCCCGGACCTCTGGAACGCAAGTTGAAACGCGGCCTGTCAAAATCGCTCGCTCAGATCAATGAGGGGCGATTGGAAGAGGCTCAGACATTGCTCACGGTGATCGAACAGGCCGTTGCCCGCATAGGGGCAGACCGGGAGAGCGCTGACGCCAGCATGAAGCGGTCTGACCGGTCGCGGAAAACGCGGACCCTTGGCGCCGACGTCAATCGCGCCAAGAAACTGCGCGCGTCTATCGTCCGTGCGCCTGGCAGCAAACGCAGCAAACTCGACCGTGCCGTGCATGTCGCTGCACGGCTATTGAAACACAAGGACTACGACAAAGCACGGTTGGTTATGGATCGTATCGAAAAGGCTCTTGGGGCCATCGTCTGAGGCGCAAGACGGGGTCCGGCCACGGCATGAGATCCGGTCGCTGTCACAATCGGAGAACACGAATGAGATTGATCAAGAATTCCCTGGCGATTGTCGCTGCCATTTTTTTTGCCCTCCCCGTTCTGGCCGCAGAAGGACGGCTGGGGGTCGAACTGAACAAGACAGAAGAAATAGAAGGGGGCGGTTGCCGGGCATTTTTCCTGTTCCGAAACGAGTCCGGCAAAAGCTTCTCGGGTTTTGAAATGTCGCTGGCGGTTCTCGACGGACAAGGGGTCATCGACCGGCTTTTATCCATTGATGCCGCGCCTTTGCCGATTTCGCGCACGACCCTCAAGCTGTTCGAAATCCCCGAACTCTCCTGCGCAAATATTTCTGAAATCCTGCTTCATGACATGACATCCTGCCAGCCGCAGAATGAAGATGAGATCGATTGTTACGCGATTTTGGATCTCTCCTCGCGGGCAGCGGCTCGGCTGGTGAAATAGGCAATGGGCCAACTCATCGAAACCGTTGGAACCGGCGGGCCGATCCTGGTTGCGCTTGCTGTTCTGTCCCTGATTTCGCTCACCGTTATCATCGTAAAATGGATTGAGCTTTGGCCTGTTTTGTCCGGTGCCGAGGATCGAGCCAAGGCGATCCGGATGTGGCAACAGGCAAACCGCAAGGATGCGATCGGTCTGGTCTCCGGTCAATCACCCGCTGATCGCGTTCTGGGCTTCGCGATGAATGGCCTGTCGGATGGTCTGCGCCCGGCTTTGCTGGACTCTGAGATAGAGCGCCGCGGCAGTGCCGAGCTGTCTGCAATGCACCACCGCATCCGACTGCTGGAGATCACCGCGATGGTCTCTCCGCTTCTTGGCCTCCTTGGTACCGTGCTGGGCATGATCCAGAGCTTTCAGGAGCTGGAACTCGCTGAGGGGGCTGCCAATGCGTCGATCCTCGCCGGCGGTATCTGGCAAGCGCTCCTGACGACGGCCGCCGGGCTGCTGGTCGCAATCCCGGCGGCGATCGCGGCCGGGTTGTTTTCTGCCCGCATCGAACGCGCAGCCCAGAGCATCGAAACCGCGGTGGGCCAGCTGATGCTGGCGGAGGAAGCCGCCCGGGAAACTGAAGGGGCAGGGCACGCCAGGACATCATGAAACTTACGCGCCCCGCCCCAGCCCCCGGTCTCATTTCGCTGGTTCCAATGATCGATGTGCTTCTGATTTTGCTCGTGTTCTTCATGGTAACATCGAGCTATCTCAATCTCGACATGATCCCCGCCAGGAGCCCGCAAACCCCGGACGCCGTCAGATCAGCAGACGCCCCCGCCGGCAGCACGATCATGATCCGTCTTGGCAGCAACGGGCAAATTGGACTTCGTGGGCGTGACCTGTCGCCGGATGAGCTGCGGCAGGAAGTGTCACAGGCCCTTGCCGATGACCCCCTGACCCAGATCCTGATCCTGCCCGCCGGGACAGCGCGCACGCAGGCTTTGATGACTGTGTTGGATGTGTCGGCGCAAGCGAATGTCCAGAGGTTGCGAGTGTTGCGGCTCGAGGGCAGGCCATGAAGATCCGGCGACCCGCGCGAGGCACCATCGGCGAGCCGATTACCGCGCTGATTGACGTTGTCTTTTTCCTTTTGGTGTTTTTCATGCTGATTGGACGGATGGATGCAACGGCCCCGTTCGAGGTGTCCCCGCCCGAGGCTCAGACCGGCCAGGATCTGCCGGCTGGCGGCGTGACCCTGTCTGTCTCCGACGAGGGCGATTTGGCGCTGGATGGCACTCTTCTGGCTCTCAACGTGCTAGAGACCGCGCTCCGTCACCGGCATGAGGGGAACAGTGATATCCGCCTGCGGATCAACGCCCATCAAGACGCAGAATTGCGGACCGTTTTGCCGTTGGTATCCCTGGCCGAAGAGATCGGGTTTGACGATATTGTTTTCATCGTGACCCCGGGCGAGAGGGCCTCGCCGTGACCTTTGCCGAAGAGCGCATCGGATCCCGTGTCGGCGCCGCATCATGGGGGCTCGGCGCAACTGGCTCCCTATTGGTGAATATCGGCCTTGTGGCATGTGTGATTGTCAGCCTGCGGCCGCAGGAAATTCAGGATCACGATCGGCCGCAAAGCGAATTTCAAGTGTCCTCGCAATCTGTTCCGACCAGTGACGCCGCTGAGGCAAATGCCGACGCCACGGATTTGCCTCCGGCTGAAGGAACATCAGAACCGGTAGCGAGCAGCGCAGTCCGGCAATCCTCGGCCAAGTCCGTTCCGGCTGAAAATGAGCGCATCGCGACCGCATCCGGCAGCGCCGCGCCCATTGACGCTACCGATGTGGTGCCCGCTGTCGCCCGGCGCCTCTCTCCGGAACGCGCGCCAGTCGCCTTGGTGGAGGGCCCGGCTGCAAAGGCAAATGAGGTTCAGGCGCCGGCAACTGAGCAATTGCAGACCGCTGTACCCGTCGGTGTCGCCGTGGCTCCGGTTGCTGCCAGCGTCTCGCGACCCCTCGCAGAGGTTGCGGCGCGCAACACACCACTGACATCCCCATTGCGGCTGCCGTCCACCAGCATCCTATCGGTTCAGGCGTCTGATCCGCGCAATATCCCCCCGCAAGAGACCACCGCCCGGCCGCTAGCGGAAACAGACCCGCCAGCAGTCCCGTTGACTACGTCCTCCACAGAAGACGTCACCAGCAGTATGACCGCAGCTCCCCCCGCGGCACCGTCAATTCGTGCCAGTCTTGCCTTTCCGGCGACGAATGCCTCAGACGTGGACCCGCAGTCCCTTGCCGTGTTTCAGCAATTTCAAGATCCCGGGTCCGCAGGTGCAGCGCTTCGGGACGGGCTGGCGGAGCTGCTGTCCGCCATTCCCTGCGCACGTGTCCAGCTTTCTTTTGATCCCGAAACCGCCAGCCTGGAGCTGCGTGGTCACCTTCCCGAGGACAGCATGCGCGCGCCGGTGCTTGCCGCGCTGCAAACGGAAATGGGTCAGGATATTGTTCTGCAGGATGAAATGCGACTGCTGCCGCAACCTCAATGTGGTGCGCTGGCCGGTATCTCGGATGTGGGTCTGCCGCAGAGCACCGACCAGATCACCAACCCGCTTCTGGTCGGCGACGATACGCATGCCAGGGTGCTGAACTACGCGGGCGGGGATCAGCTGTTCTTTGACCTGACCGCGCCCGACTACCCGGCCTACGTTTATGTCGATTATTTCGACGCAGGCGGATCGGTTCTGCATCTGTTGCCAAATGCGCATGTAGACCTTGCAAAAGTGCCGCCGATGTCCGGGTTTCGGGTGGGCGCAAAAGACGCCAGCGACCGCGGCTTGATGATAACGGTCGGGCCGCCCTACGGGCAGGAGATCGCCGTCGCCTTTGCGGCATCTCACCCCCTGTTTCCCGATCGCGACACACGCCCGCTTCAGGAAGGTGCTGCGCCCTATCTCCTGGAATTGAAGAACGCCGTCCATGAGGCGCGCAGCAAACATCCTGATTTCAAGGGAGAATGGGTCTACTTCCTCGTCACAACACACGCACCCTGACGGCCACCTGCGCTGCGAACTAGCTGCAGCCCCCGGCGGCCCAGCTTCTCAATGCCTGCTTCATCACGCCGCCAAACGGGTGCTGTTTCGACAGCGAACGCTGCAAGTCGGCGGTCAGATACGTGCGCGCCTGCGTACACAACGCCTCCCGCGTCCAGTTGTGACAATTGCTGCAGCTTTGTTCTTTCCAGTATTCCTCCGGCAGACCCGCGACAGGGGGAAACATCGGAGATTGATGCACCAATTCGCCGAGGGTGAGACCGTTGACCTGGCTCAAATCGGACTCCAGCCTGCTTGCGAATGTGATCGGGCCGACCTCGATTTGTTCACTGAGCGGAGCATCCAGCAAACTGGCTACGATATTCGGGGCTGAGGACAGGTCCGGATCATCTCCGCCATCGGTCTGTCTGGCCGCGAGCTCTACCTGAGCGAGTTCGACATAGCGCCCGTTCGGAAAGGCCTGCAGATACGCCGTGAGTGCGGCCGCGCCGTCCTCGTTCAGAGCGGCCTCGAACATTGCGGTTTCATCAGTCACAGACAGCGTGGAATTTGCCGAATCGCCGGACTGTGCACTCTGCGAGATTTCCTCCAGAAGGGCCCGGGCATCAGCGGCATAGGGGCTGTCGCCATAGGACCGCAGGAACAGCATGACTTGCACAGCGTCACGGCTTTGTTGCGCCATATTCCACAACTCGCGTTCCGCAATTGCCGCATCGGATCCCGCCCCAAGATTGCTTTCAACCTTGTTGAAAACAAAGTCATTCACCAATGAAGAGCTGTCCCATGGGGTTTGGCGTCCATCCGTTTCCTCAAGAACAGAGCGCCGGACTTGTTTCAGCACCTGCTCAATCGGTTCATTGACCTTGGTGATCTCCCGCGCGAGGGCGTTTGTGAATGGGCTGTTGCCTTCAGCCCCATCCAGCGCAACATCACCCGGCGCTGTCGCATAGGCGAGAAAGGTTCCGGTCGGAGCCTGCATTTCCGCAAGCCCGTTGTCGTTCAGCTCTGACACGCTCACAAAGGGATTGTTTCGGCACGCATCGAGAATAACGATGTTCGTCGCATTGCGCGCCGACGCCATTTGCCGCAGGACAGATTGCGCTTCGACGGCGACCAGATCGAGGTCAGCGGCATCGCTCAGGGTCACATCGACCGGCAAGAGGTAGTTGTTGCCAAAGCTCTGGACGCCGTGACCTGCGTAATAAAACAGGCCGACCGCCGCCTCGTCCTTGGCCCGCAGGGTCCGCCCGAACTGGGCAATCGCGCGTTTGAGTTCGACCTGGGTTGCATCGGTCAGCAACGTCACTTCAAACCCGACCTGTTCCAGGGTTCGCGCCATAAGCTGCGCATCGTGGACCGGATTGTCCAATGACGTCACGGCCCCGTATGTGGAGTTCCCGACGACCAGGGCCATACGGTCCTCCGCCCAGGCGGCGCTGGCAAAAACAGTCAGGCCAATGGCCATGATCACGCCGAGCCAATTGGTCAGATCATTTACAACACGTTGCACAAATTTCATCCCAGTTCATTCAGAACGCCACGCCGAAGCCGGTTCGGCCAGCCCAAGTCACGCTGGCCCAGTTCACGTCAACCCAAGTCACGGCAGACCAAGTCAGGCATCGCACAGGCAATATAGCATGGATCTCTCAACGTGTAATTTACATGTCTTTGCAAATCGATACTACAGCCAAGCCAATCAACCCAAGCTTGGTGGCGATGAAAATGCTACACTTGCCCGACACCTATTTGCATTCAGCAAGATTCAAAGGGAAGCCGAAGGATGTTGAAACGGATTTACTACCTGATATTATTGACATTTCTGTCATTCAGCCACGGCGCATCCGCCAACCCGTTCGAGGGCGGATGGCAACTGGACACAGCTCAGTCAACCATTGGTTTTCTCTCGGTCAAGAAAGGGACGATTGCCGAATATAGCGGTTTTGCGTCCTTTGCAGGAGAAATTGACGGCGCCGGGAATGCAAATATCACGATCGCTCTGGATTCTGTCGACACCAAGATTGACCTGCGCAACGTCCGTATGCGGTTCCTGTTCTTTGAGACATTCAAGCACGCAGAGGCGGTTATCAAGGCCTCCATTCCGCAGGACCAGATTGCGGATTTATCCCAGACCAAGCGGAAGATAATCGATCTCTCCGTGACGCTCAGCCTTCACGGCGTTGTTGCTGATCTGACGGCTCCGGTCGCGGTCACCCTTCTGGACGAGAATTCTATCAATGTGTCCACTGTCCAGCCGATCATTCTGTCGCTGTCTGATTTCGACCTTCTGAACGGCTTGTCGAAACTGGAAGATGCGGCCAGCGTGACGATCACACCAGTCGGGATCGTCAGTCTTGATCTGAATTTCCGGCGGAGCGGCTCGGAAAACCTCCAGAGCGTTGCCACGTCGCAGATATCGGGCAGTCAGGCCGCGCTTGAGACCACTGGCACATTCAACCGCGATGAATGCGTAGGGCGGTTCGAAATCCTGTCTCAGAGCCGCAGCCTGAATTTCCCGCCGAATACGGCCGCAATCACGGCCGAGGCGCGCTCGTTTCTTGATGTGCTTGCGGACGTGGTGAACCGCTGCCCGGATATGAAGGTAGAAGTAGCAGGCCACACCGATGCCTGGGGCAAAGCGCAATGGAACCTGGAGCTCAGTCGGCAACGCGCAGTGGCTGTCGCCAAGTACTTGATGGAAAAAGGAGCATCCCAATCCAGGTTGGTGCCGGTCGGCTATGGCGAAACAAGGCCTCTGGTCGGCAATGACACCGTGGAAAACCGGGCGAAGAACCGTCGCATCGAGTTCAAGGTTCTCAACTAGAGCGCTGCTGCCCCGTTTTTCCCGCCGCAACTCCGCATCGACAGGAGCTGACACGGGTCAGCACCGTCGGCCCGGGCGGCTGTCAAACAGAGATACAGAAAAAGGTTCCGATCAATCCGTGAGCGGAAAGAGATGCCTGATCGCATTGCTGCGGAAAGCCATCTATATTTTTATCGCACAGATGTATAACAAGGTTCTGCAAAGCGCTCACTCGCCTTGCAGAACCTGCGACTTCAGAGAGTTTCACGGATGAGAACCACTTCTATCACACAGCGGCTGGCGGGCTTGGGCGGCGCGAAATGGGACCTGCATCTGGCTGCGCGGGAGCGTCGGGAGCGCGGCGCGGATATCATCGAGATGACAATCGGTGAGCCCGACGTTCCTTTGCCAGACCAACTGGCCGACCATGCGATCTCTGCACTTCGGGCAGGCAGAACACAATACTCCAACGGTCGCGGCGAAGATGATCTGCGGGACGCGCTGGCAGAAGCCTATGCCCAGCGCCGCGGCAGGACGTTTGACCGCGACAATGTGCTTTGTTTTCCTGGGACGCAGACCGCGCTCTATGCTGTCATGCAGGGGGTGGCCGAGACAGGCGACAACGTTCTCGTCGGCGATCCGCTATATGCCACCTACGAAGGTGTGATCCGATCGACTGGCGCCGACATGGTGCCTGTACCGCTGCGCGCGGAACATGGGTTTCGCATGCAGGCCGAGGATGTCGCTGAACGCATCACGGAAAAGACACGCGCCATTTTGCTCAACACGCCCCACAACCCGACCGGGGCAATCCTGCAAAAGCAGGAAGTGGAGGCAATCGCGGCGCTGGCGGTGAAACATGATCTCTGGCTGATCTCGGACGAAGTATACGAGGATCTGGTCTTTGAGGGGACCGAATTCATATCACCTTTGTCGTTGCCGGACGTCGCGGACCGGGTGATTGCTGTCGCCTCAATTTCGAAATCCCATGCGGCGCCGGGCCTGCGGAGCGGCTGGGCAATCGGCCCAAAGGCGTTCATGGATGCGCTGCTTCCCGTGTCCGAAACCATGTTGTTTGGAAATCAGCCCTTCATTGCGGACATGACGGCAGCTGCGATCAGGGAGGGGTCCCCGGTTGCTGCGGGAATGGCCAAACGCTACGCGGCACGGGCTGCCTATCTCGCCGACCGGTTGCAGGCAGAAACCGATCTGCGGGTCCATCGTCCTGACGCGGGTATGTTTGCATTGGTCGATGTCAGCCCGCTCGGGATGGATTGCGATAGCTTCGCCTGGACATTGCTGGAGCAGACCGGCGTTGCGGTCATGCCGGGGTCCTCCTTCGGAGAACACATGATCGATTGGGTCCGCATCGCGCTGACCATACCGGATGACGCCATGGCGCAGGCTGTTGACAGAATATCAACCTTTGCCCAATCGGTGGTGCTCGACCCGGAGCCTGACGCATAATGTGGGGTTTAGCAATGATGAGCGGCGCTCTTCATTTCACAAAAAGTGAATTGGCAATGCCCCGGGTCGCGATCCCCTAGGTTTCGTAACCAAGCCGGTTTGCCGCGCGTGCAGCGGCCTCAAGAAACGCAGCGGCATCGTCGTGGGAAAACAGTATCCCCACGTCGTTGAAGTTCAGAAAGAGCCTGTTCCCGTCGCCTGAAAATCCGGTCGTTCCGATACTGATCGTCGCACCGTTCTCGAGCTTTGCAAAGTCATCGACGTATCGCTTGAAGTCCACCACGGTCGCCATGTCTGTCCTTTCTTTGGGTCTAGCGTTCTGGAACGATCTCGCACTGTTTCCACGGTCAGACCCATCCTTCGACAGGAACGATAGGAGGGCGGCGAAGTCGGCTGGCAAGATGAGTAGCTGCCATTGAACTGGCCGAAATGTACCATCCTGAACATGTCTTGCAAGTCCCACGCCCCATCGTTGCCCGTGATTCAGCCCGACGTTGACACGGTTTTCACCCGTCCAATCCGAGGCACCTGTCCCAGGTGCAATTGAACGAATTCCGGCACTGTCGGGGCTCTATCTGGATCCCTTAAGCCTTGAACCGTGCGGCGAAGGCTGCGACTTTCTCAAACGCTTGCGTCGTACGCTCTCGGAACAGATCAACGTCCTCGCTTTCAAGTGAGACATTGCCATAGAGCCGGTTCAGGTTGGACAGGAGGACCCCTTTCTCTGCCATGGCTTCACCGATCAGCTTGACGGCGTTGGCGCGAAAGAACTGTGCTTTCGGGTCTGGCGCTTCATCGGCCTGGGTCGGCGCGTATGAAAACACCGAACAGGCCGGTTCGCCCGTAATTGACAGTGGAATTCCATAGGCTTGGCCCTCTGAGCGAAGATGGTCCTGACACAACCGCATATGGTCGATCATGTTGCCATAGAGCGATTGGGGATTTGAACGCAGGTAGGATAGGGTCGCGATCACCGCTGCCAGACCGAGCTGATAGCCGTTGAATGTCCCCCCATGAGAGACTTTTCGGCTTTCAATTAGCGACATGATCTTTCGCCGGCCAGCAACGGCTGATACCGGCACGGCGCCCCCGGACATAGCCTTGCCCAATGTGGTTAGATCAGGCGTCACTCCCAGCATGTCTTGCGCACCGCCGAGACCAAGGCGAAAGCCGGTTATCACTTCGTCAAAGATCAAGACGATGCCATGTCTATCACAGAGCGCACGCACGGCTTTCAGATAGCCAGGGGCAGGGTGGCGCCCGCCACCATTGATGTTGATCGGCTCCATCAGGATCGCAGCGATTTCATGGCCTTTGGTCTCGACCAGATGCTGCAGCCGCTCGATGTCGTTCCACGGGATAAGGAAGGACTGATGCTGCGCGATGTCTGTGGCTTTGCCGCCGGTACCGTAGAAGTCGCCCTCAAACTCCTCGGGCGCAGGGTTTGCCTTTGGTCCCGCGCGCCCGCCCATCAGGTTATCCGCATTGCCGTGGTAATGGCCTTCGAAACGCACAAACTTGTTTCTTCCTGTGTATGCGCGCGCCAGGCGCAGTGCATTGAGAACGGCCTCGGTTCCCGAGAGCGAGAACCTGACCATTTCCGCGCAGGGAACGCAGTCGCAAATCAGCTCGACAGCAGTGCGATCAATGACGCCGAGGTTCGCCGCGCTCACTTGGCCCAGCGCGTCTATGAGCGCTTCGTTGTACTGTGGCAAGTTGTGGCCCAGGATATTGGCTCCGAATTTCCCGAAAAGGTCGAGATGTTCGTTCCCGTCCACGTCCCAGATCCGTGATTTTCGGGCGTGGGTGAAATAGACCTGACGCGCTTCCCAAGGGATACGAAAGCTGTAGTGCGTGCCGAGAGGCAGCTTGGACTTCAGGAGTTTTTTTTCCTCCGAGGACTTCTTGAACATCAGGGTTTGCATCGTTTGGAAATCTCCCACAACTCAACCTAAAGGACATCTTTTTCCGGAACCTGTCTAGCCAGTTTACGATTTTACCCAGACGTGAAAATCCCGACGGATGGGCCAGAATTCACACAAAACTGCAACAAAAAAGGCCATATGTCAGTTTCTTCGCCTCTGCTTTCTCAATCGCGCGCCGCATGTCGACACATGAGGGGGCGCTTGCGGATCTGAAGAGGAATTAAATTGTGGGTTGCGCTGCGACGCGTCATGCTGCAGGCTCTACATCTTAAAGGATTAATTTTTACTGCCCCTTGCAGAAGCCCTTACCGTTGGAATGATCACGTTGGACAGAAACGACGTTTTTAGCCTGGCGCCTTTCGGTCAGGGCAAATCCTGGAAACGGACGCAGTTCCTCGAACTCATGCAAGAACTGACGGAGCATCACGCCCGGAGTTGCCCGGAATACGCCCGAATGCTCGTAGCGGCCAACTGTCGGGCCCCATCGTTTCAAGCGCTGGAAGATGTGCCCTTTGTGCCTGCGAATATCTTCAAGTTGCTCAGCCTGGCTTCTGTGCCGCCAGAGGAAGTGTCTCGGACACTCGTGTCGTCCGGGACCACCGGCGGGCCGAGAAGCCGGGTGATGCTGGACCAGTCAACTGCGATGGACCAACTCCGCGCTCTTTTGTGCACGCTCGGCGTCCTGGCTGGGCGAAAATCCGTTCCGGTCCTTATTCTGGACTCCCCCAACACGCTTGCCGATCCGACCGATTCTCGGGTGTCGGGGCGCGCTGGCGGCGTACAGGGGTTTTCGATGCTCGGAAAGTTTCGCAGCTTCGCCCTGGATCATGACTTGAAGCTCGATCCCGGCGCTATCCACGCCTTTCTGGAGCGTACAGACGGCGACCGTTACCTCGTCTATGGGTTCACAAGTATTATCTATGGCCATGTCATCGAACCCCTGCTCCGCAGCAGCCAGCGTTTCGATCTTGCTCAGGGCATTCTTGTGCATGGGGGAGGATGGAAGACGCTCGCCGCGCGGAACATTGGCGATGCGCAGTTTCGGGCCGATGTGGCGGCCGTCAGCGGGCTGACGCGCATCCACAACTACTATGGCATGGTCGAGCAAATGGGCTCGATTTTTCTGGAATGCGAGCAGGGGCATCTACACACGAGTTGCTTTTCGGACATCCTGTTTCGGCGGCCGCGGGACTTTTCGGTCTGTGGCCCCGGCGAAACTGGCATCGCGCAGGTCATGTCAGTGTTGCCCCGATCGTATCCGGGCCACAGTCTGTTGACCGAGGATGAGGGCATGCTCTTGGGAGAAGATGACTGCCCTTGCGGCTGGAGCGGGAAATATTTCCGAATATTTGGCCGTCTGGAAGCGGCAGACGCGAAGGGATGCGGTGATGTTGACGGCTACGCCAGAGCAAGCTGACGTTCAAATCCTTGTCGGGCCAGCGCGGCTGGAGTCCATCAAAGCGGTGCCGCCGCGTCCCTCGGTGGATCCGGAAGTTCTGGCTCTGTTGTCGCGCTGGGCACGCCAGCTTTTGTCGGAGCCCGAGGTCATGACCTATCCCGACGTGATGGCGTTCGCCTCCTGGTGCCGGACGGTGCCGGGGCTTGCTGCGGCGCCCGAAGGCACCTGCCGGATGGGGCGCGGATTGGTATTCCACATCGCTCCGTCCAACGTGCCGACCATGTTTGCCTTTTCCCTCGTGGCCGGGCTTCTCGCCGGCAATGCCAATGTCGTCCGCCTGCCGTCGGGTGGTGACAGGCGGGTGGACCTGCTCTGTGAAACGCTGAGCCAGGTTCTGTCGGAGCCGGAGTTCGAAGCGTTCAGAGATGCCATATGTCTTCTGCGCTACGCCCGTGAGGTCTCAGACGTGACATCCAGGCTCAGTCGGCTCTGCGACGTTCGGGTGATCTGGGGCGGAGACACGACGATCAATGCGATCCGCACCCATGCTATCCCGGCCCATGCCTCTGATCTGGTGTTTGCCGATCGCAGTTCGGCGGCGCTCATCCATGCCGATGCCTGGCTGTCGGCGGACAGCAAGGACCAAACGCTGCGCGGCTTCTACAATGACACCTACCTCTATGACCAGAATGCCTGTTCCGCCCCGCGCGCGGTGATCTGGTGCGGCGAGGCGGTCGAAGAGGCGCAGGCGGATTTCTGGTCGCGGCTGGAAAATCTGCTGGCAGAGCAGTTTGTCCTGAAGCCGATTGCGGCGGTCAACAAGCTGGAATTCGCGATGCAGATCGCGGCCACGGTGCCCAACACCCGGATGCATTCAACGAGCAATCTGGCCGTGCGCACATGGGTTCCGGAGATTTCTGAACATGTGTTCCAGGGCAATCCTGGCCATGGATGTTTCGTCGAAACTCAGGTGACCGAGATCGATCAGCTCTTTGCTAGCCTGCCGCGCCGGATTCAAACCCTTTCCTATTTCGGCCTGGATCCGCAGCAAATTCGGCAATGCCTGATCAAGGCACGAGCGCGCGGAGTTGACCGGGTGGTGCCGATTGGAAAGACCCTGGATTTTTCGCTGATTTGGGATGGGCACGACATTATCGGCACCTTGTCGCGCACCATCCGTATTGATTAGGACACCCGGGAGGTTGATGGACATGAGCCGCCAATCCATTCAGCGTTTTGTAGACCGCGCGTTTCTGAAGGCAGAGCCGACCAATGCTGCCATTGTCCAGTCGAACATATCCATGTCGTGGGCCGAGTTGGAGGCCAGAACGCGCGTACTTGCGGCGTCGCTTGCCGGGGCGTCGCTAGGCAAGGGGAAGCGCATTGCCGTCCTCACAAATGACCGGGTTGCCATGATTGTGAGCATGTTGGCTATCTTTCGCGCCGGTGCCGTCTTTGTTCCCTTCGATGCAGCCCATCCACGCGAACAGCTTTTGAAGATGTGCCAGGTGGCCGAACCGTCGGCCCTGATCTCAGACGACAGCTGCTCTGACGAAGAGAAATCCGCCATCGGAGCCAGTATCGCCACGCAACTCTCTTTGGCGGATATTCCGCTGAACGCGGAGCTTCCGCCTGACATCGAGAAAACCTCGCCTGACGATCCCGCATATATCTACTTCACCAGTGGCACGACCGGCACGCCGAAGGCCATTTTGGGCCGAAGTGGCGGATTGGTTCACTTCATCGAGTGGGAGGTCTCCAGTCTTGACCTGCCCAAAGGGATCCGCGTGGCGCAGACCACAACACCTGGACACGACCCGTTTCTCCGAGATATCCTTGTGCCGCTTTCGCGTGGTGGCAGCATCATGATACCGCCGGAGCGGAACACCATCCTCGTGCCAAGAGACCTTGTGGATTGGGTGTCCACGAGCGACGCGAACCTTCTGCATATGACGCCCACGATTTTCCGCAACCTGTGTGGTGGACGCCTGCGTGCCGAGGATGCCCCCAACCTGAACTGGTTGTTGATCGCAGGGGAAAAGCTGAACACCGTGGACGTGCAGGGCTGGTATCAGCAATTCGGACATCAGGCCGCGCTCTACAATCTCTATGGTCCAACCGAAACGACGCTGGCAAAGTTCTGTCACAAAATCTCGGCGAATGATCTCAACACCCCCATCGTTCCGATTGGTCGGCCGATCTCAGAGACAGAGTTCGCTGTTCTCGACGAAAACGGTGCGCCCTGTGCCCGGGGAACTGTTGGGGAGCTTGAGATTCGGACCCGGCATGCAAGTCTTGGCTACTTCAATAGCGCAGCGCAGGGCGGGTTTCAGTTCTGCGACGGCGACGCCGTGGTGCGCTACCGGACCGGCGATTTTGTCTCTCAACAGGCGGACGACACGCTGAGTTTCGTTGGCCGACGAGACCGTCAGGTCAAGCTGCTTGGAGAACGGATCGAACTGGCGGAGGTCGAGAGTGCCATCCTATCCGCAACGCCGCTTCGCAGCTGTCACGTTCTCGTTGCGCCGGG
The DNA here is from genome assembly GCF_006265095.1 of Phaeobacter sp. B1627. Classification (GTDB taxonomy): domain Bacteria; phylum Pseudomonadota; class Alphaproteobacteria; order Rhodobacterales; family Rhodobacteraceae; genus Epibacterium. The sequence goes on along the minus strand of NZ_VCNK01000020.1, from coordinate 131,948 downwards.
TGCGTCAAACGCGGATGAACTGGTGGCCTTCTACATTGACGACGGATCGGAGGCGCAAGAGGCCTTTGATCGGTCCGCTTTGACCCATATCCTGTCTCCAGCCCGCATCCCTCGCCGTTTCATTCCAGTGGCGGCCTTTCCGTTGACAGCGAATGGAAAGATGGATGAGGCGGTTTTGCTGCGCATGGCAGATGCGGCCGGAACCGGCGTCGCGCCTGTCGATGAAGCCGAAACCCAGGCGAATGGGCTGACGGAACAACTGTTCGAGATTTGGCGTTCGGTTCTATCGCATGACGACTTCGGCACAGACGACGCGTTTATGACCGTGGGGGGCGACTCGATGACGATCATGCAGCTTGTGATGCAGGTCGAAGAGAATTTCGGCTATGAGTTGAGCCTGTGGGACGTCTTCGAGGACCTTACAGTCAACAAGTTGACCACCCTGATTGAGGAAGCCGCTTAGTTGGTGATTGCCCCTATGGAGCGGTCCGGAGACGCGTCCCGGTGTTGTTCCGGAGAATTGACCCGACCCAAATTTGGCGTCGCTGTCTCTGATCAGCTGCCATCGAAGGCGACATCACAAGGATCGCGGTCAGACCGGACGCCTACGTCTGCTGGCCCCTTTCGGGGGATCAGGCTTCCCCAGGCCTCGTCCGGGAAACGTAAATGGCCTGATGAGCCGCGCTCAGTGGCAGTGCAGAAAATCTTGGCAGGCGGGTTCGGTGAGGCTGCCGAGGAGAACCGGTTTGCGTCATTTACACGAGGATCGGGGCCGTCGCCCGTTTTCTCAGGGTCTGACGGAGTTTCGGCATGACCTCTTCCTGCATGAGACGCATCGAGTTCCTGAAGCGCTCAGGGTGCGGATGCGTGTCGAAATGTACCATCAGCAATGTGCCAAACCCGCCGACGTCTTCGTAGAACCGTTCCAAGCGCTCACACACCGTGTCCGGGCTGCCAACCATCCAAACGTTGTCGAGCATGTAGTCGGCGGTAACATCCTCATCTGCGACTGACTCGTCATGCTTGAGCGAGAAGAGCCCGCCAAAAATCTGGATGACCCGCTTGAAGTGCTCATTGAACGCGCGCGGCATGCTGCTTTCGCGCAAATGAGCACGAGCGATATCATCTGTTTCTGCCGCATAGACGACCCGAGCGATGCGCCAGTCCTTTCGGTCGGGCTTTCGTCCCCCCTTTTCGGCGCCCTCTGCGTAGGCCTCCCATTGGCTGCGTACGATGCTTGCGTTGATGTCGAAGAAGCTGAGCGGCAGGAAACCTTGCTCGCCGCCCCAGCGCAAAGTCCGTGAATTCGGTGACGTGCCCGCGACGGCAATCGGAGGGTGCGGAGCCTGTTTGGGCTTGATGTGGTATTCCCAGCCGAACTTGCGATTGGCGAGCGGGATCTTCAGACGCCAGAACTTGCCCTCACGATCAATCGCGCCTTGCGAGCTCCACATTTCTCGCATCATGTCGATGGATTCTCGCATCCGTTCGCTTGCATCATGATCGCGCGGCGAGATGCCCATCATCTCGAAGTCCGTCGGCGCGCCGCCCGGACCGATGCCGAACATGAAACGCCCATGAGAAAGGTGATCCAGCGCCGCGATCTTATGCGCAAGTTCCGCGGGATGGTGATATCCGATCACCTTTATTCCGGTGCCAAGCCGAATGCGCTTTGTAAGGGCGAAGGCCTGAGACAAGAGCAACTCGGGTGACGCCTGGTTCTCCCATCGGTTGCAGTAATGCTCGCCGACCCATCCCTCGGCGAAGTCGAGCGCCTCTGCGTGGACAATCGTGTCACGGTCTTCTTCCCAACAAGCAACCAGTTCACGCTCGGGGAAATGAAGTGGCACCACAAAGAGCCCGAGAGTCGGAATATCTGATCTGTCGGCCGCGTTCAGCTCAAACGAGGTATGCTGACTTTCAGTTGGCATTGATGATCTCCTCTGCCAGAGCAGGTCGACCATCGGCCGATTTCTGAGGTGAGATGTAATAGACGAAATGAAAGGGTTCTTGACCTGGCGTGCCGAGGTAGACCGGCTCTGCGGTCCAGGACAGTCCAAGCGCCGCCAGCCGCGCCGCGAATGCCTCTGACCGGGTTGCCGACCAGTAACCGACAACACCCTGGGGTTTGAGCCGGAGAAGGATCTCTCTGAGCCCTTCCTGCTGGTATATGGCTGCGTTTTCCTCGCGAACCATCCAATCTGGACCGTTGTCGGTGTCAAGAAATATGACGTCAAAAAGCCGGTCTGTTCGGGCCAGATATGTCCGGATGCATTCTGTTTCGAGATGCACGCGCGGATCCCGGAGAGGCCAGCCTGCGAGGTGCCCGATCTCGTTCTGGTTCCATTGAGCAACCGCCGGCACCAGTTCGCAGACGTGTACGGCGCATGCCTCGGGCAAATGATCCAGGGCCGCACGCAGAGTGAAGCCCATGCCAAGTCCGCCGATCAAGACGCGCGACGGCGCGGCTTGTGATGGGTTTGTTCTGTCCCGCCCACCCGCCACCGCGCGGCCGAATGCCAGCTCCGACGTCGGATCGGCATTCGACATCAGCTCTATGCCGTTGAAACGTATGTCGAACATCGCGCCACGGCGCCGAAGAACGACTGTATCGCCGGTCCCGAGCACGGAGGTATCAAGCACTTCCCAGCGCACTGGTTCACATGGCACGGTCATTCGGCCGGTCTCTGCGCTATTGCATCGGATACGAGGCTCTCGGTGAAGGAAAGGAAGTCACCCAAGGTCGCATATCGGTTGAGATCGAGGCTGGCGTCGTCGAACTCCATGCCAAATGCCTGCTCGATATGGACGGTCATTTCGATGAACGAGTAGGAGTCAAAACCGTTGTCAGAAAGCGGGCGGGTTTCCTCGAACACGAGGCCATCCACATTGTGACGCTGCAAGACGCCGAGAATTCGGCTTCGGATCTTTGTCATGTTGGTTTGCCTTTCCAAACTGGGCACCCTGGCAGGAATGGAGGGTGGTTCAGAGCCGTTCGGCGACCAAAGAAAAGCCGCGGCCTTCGGCGTAATCGGTGTTGAACTGCAGTACTTTGAACCCGGTCAGCTCTAGCAACAGCTCCATTTCGGCCTTGAGCACATAGCAGAAGTGTACGGTGGCAGAAATCGGCGCGGCGTTTTCTGTGTCTTCGGCCATGTTGCGGTAGGTGCACTGCCAACTCTGCCGCTGTTCGTGCGGTTCGTTCTCGAAGCTGACCGTCAGCATGTAAGCTGTGCCGTCAGCGGTGCGAAACCGCGTGTATTCGGTTAGGCCCTCTTCGCAGATCGCCTTGTAGTAGGGTTGGAAGAAGTCCGTAATCAGCAACCCGCCTGGACGCAGATTGCGGCGACAATTTTCAAAGAGCGCACGTTGCATTGCCTTGTTTGGCAGGGCAATCACCAACCCTTCGGACATGACAATGGCGTCATATGGCTCGGGCCCTTGAAACGTGGTCGCATCGTCCAACAGCAGGGTGACATTGCCGCGCGTTTCCTGGCTTTCTTGCGCGAGCTTTCGTTCGAGCACCCGATGCATTGACGGGGCAATGTCGATGCTGGTCAGCGTGTAGCCGGATCGCGCCAGATCCACCGTCAGAAGGCCAGTGGCGCTGCCCAGTTCGAGTATTTTGTCACTCAGGGCCAGATTGTCGAAATAGATGCGGTTGAAATCCTGTAAACTCTGGACCCGGCGCCTCCCGAAGAAGGGGGAGTCGTCGTATATGTCTGAAAGGAAATCATCATAGTCTATATCCTGCATCTATTGTCCTCCGAGTATCTTACATTTGGAACTCCACGGACTCCGCCTGGTCCGGATCAGATTTGGCGTCAGGGTTCTCCATCGCTGCCGCTGGAATGACTTTGGAAAAGCGGAAAAGCATCAGGACCGCCGCGGCTGAAAGTGCAATCACGAACGCGGCCCAAACCCCATAGGACCCCAACTTCAGCCCAAACCCGAGAATCAGGGCAGCCGGACACCCGATAATCCAGAAACTGATCGCGGCCAGCTGCATCGGAACCGTCGTATCCTTCACCCCGCGCAATGCACCGCTGGCCGTGGCCTGTACCGCGTCAAAGACCTGATACGCGGCAGCGAACAGCAAGAGCGTCATACCCATCTGCATCACAGCCGCGTTCTCGGGGCGGCTCTCATCAATGAAAAGCCCGATGATCGGCTCTCGCAACAGCACAAAGATCACGGCCACGGATGCCATGATGCAAGCGCCAAGACCGATCGACGTGACCCCCGCAGTCCAAACACCCCCGGGTGAAGCCGCACCTTTGGCAAGCCCAACCCGTATCCCCGCGGCTGTTGCAATGCTTGCCGGGACGATGAAGGTTGTGGCGGCAATCGTCATGACAATGTGATGGCCCGCAAGCGCGGTCGCCCCAAAGTATCCCATAAGTAGGGTGCCCCCTGTAAAGAAGGCCACTTCCAGCACGATCATCAGGCTGATCGGGATGCCGATGGCAAGAATTTCGAGCAGTCTCGCACCGTCTGGCTTCAGCACGCCGGCCAGCACCCTGAACCGTTTGAGCGGTGCATAGTTTGTCACGACCAGCAACATGACAGTGAAGGCCAAGGTCTGCGTCACAAGGCTGGCGATGGCTGCGCCCTTCAGTCCCAGCTCCGGAAACCCAAAGTTGCCGAAGATCAGCGTGTAGTTGCCGAACACATTGGCAAGCGCTGCGATCGCGATGACAAAGAGAGGGATCCGAGGGCGTCCGACGGCAATCGCATATTGGGTGAGGACGCCATAGCAGATCGCGACTGGCAAGATCGGTGTGAAGATCCGCGCATAGGCCCCTGCCGCTGCCGAAAGGTCGCGGTCCTGCCCGATTGCGAGCATCAATGGCTCGGTAAACTGCAATGCAATCGCGAAAGGCAGGCCAACGCCAAAGCCGACCCAAAGGCCCATGCTGGTGGAAAGGGCAATATCGTGCTCATCAACGGCATCGGCCCCCAGGCTCTGAGCCACAAACACGCCGACCGCCGAAGAAATCCCGGCGCCGAAGAAAAGCACCGTCAAATAAGGGCTTTGGGACAATGAGACCGCGGCCAAAGCGTCGGTGTCGTAGCTCGCCAGCATCAGGGTATCGGTTGTCGAGATCAGTCGCTGGACGACCTGCGTCAGCATGATCGGGATCGCCAGCAAGAAAAGCTGCCGCACTTCGAGTGAAATCGCAGCTAGCGAAAGTGTAGCCAGCTTGGCACGACCAAAGTAACCCATTCCAACAAGCTCTTTCTATTGGCGTTGCCGTTAAATCTATCGTCTGCAATCAAAATTCGACTTCTTTGACGCCACGGCGCAGCCAAGAAGACCTCCCGGCTGGCTGCATACCGCTTGGCGGGTCGACGCACAGCCTAGGATAGTAAAAGAGATTCATCACGCAACCCTTCATTGAAATTCATCGGTGGGACCTGTGATTTTCTGCCTATTCGCACGGCACAGCAGATAGAGCCATTCCCGAGGTGGCGCAGAGTCACGCACCACTGCAGGTCAACCGGCAGAGGCGATCCGGGTTCTGGCCGAATGCTCAGGGTTTTGACGCAAACTGAAAAGCTATCCAATGGGGTTGAGAGGCCAGTACCGAATGCCTTGAGGACCGCCTCTTTCATGGTCCAAATCTGGAAGAACGCTGCCTTTCGGTCCTCTGGCGCCACGCTGTTGAGGTATTGCCTTTCCGGACCGGACAGCACCCTGGACACGCTCAGATCAAGCTCTCGGTCGATGTGCTCTATGTCGACGCCCACTAAATAGCGCGAGAAGGCGCAGGCAACGTAGCGCCTGGAGTGGCTAATGCTGAAATGCAACGGCGCGCCATTGGGGACGCGCACTCTTGGCTTACCCAAAGGATCATAAACGATCTCAACCTGCTCCGGCGCTTGGCCCAACCTGCGTCCAAGTTCCAATCGAAGCAATCCATGAGCTGCCACATACGCCGCCTCGTCGCGGGCAAAGCGAAAGCGGTCAGCACGCGCTTGTTCGACGGGCGTGAGAGCTGTGTACAATTGCGACGTGATAGGCGCGCGTGCATCCGGGACCGCCATCCAACATACCAGCTCAGACATAGCGCGCTCATCCCTTCGCAGCTCCTCACGCGGCCACTCTTTAGGGCACTATGCTTATGAGGGTATTTGCCCCAAATAAACGCTCAATGGTTGCAATGCGCAAGTGTGAAGATAACCTTAACGAGAGTGAGATTCGTTTCATCCACTGGTTAGGAATTTTCCATGTCACATAGTTTTGGAAAGAATACTGGCGTTCACTACTATCCGTCACACAACTTTGACACGCAATCCAAACTAGAGCGACGTGTCTCTCCTGGCGAGAAGATCGCTCTTTATGTCCATATACCTTTCTGTGAAACGCGTTGCTTTTTTTGCACTTTCTCTATCGTAGCCGGGTCCAAATTCACTGGAGACCTGGTCGTTCAGTATATGAGCGCGCTCAAGGCCGAGATGGCGTATTTTGGTCGGATACTGCGTGAGCAAGATGTCTCCGTTGCGCGGATTCAAATTGGCGGTGGAACGCCCACCGCAATCAGCGCCGACCAAATCAAGGCAATGTTTGATGACATCTTCGAACTCTTCGATTGCTCCGAACTGGAAGAAATCGTCTTCGAAGGCTTTCCAAGTTCGATCACGCGCGAGAAGATCCGCGCGCTGAAATCCCTAGGCGCCGTCAAACTGAATGTTGGAGCCCAAACCTTCGATCAAACCCTGCTGGACGAAGCAGGACGGCGCCATGATGCCACGGAAGCAATTGAAACCTTCCATATGTGCAAGGAGGAGGGGATTGCCTCGCTTGGCATCGACTTGATCTATGGATTGCCGGGTAGCTCTCCCGCGATCGTGGAGCGGGACATCGGCATCCTCGCCGAACTGCCCGTCGATCACCTCGCATTTTACCCGCTGTGGATTTACGAGAAAACCACATTCGACAAACAGATCCGCAACGGCAAGTTCGACGTTCCCAAGTTCGAGCAACTCTGCGAACAGCTTTCCGTCGGTTCGCCTCTGCTCGCGCAAGCCGGTTTCCATCGCTACACGTCCTTCCACTACGCTCGCGGCCCGCAACATCACCACGGCTATGGGCTTTGGCAGATGGACACCAGGGATTGGCTGGGCCTTGGCATGTCCTCGATGAGTTGCCTTCAAGGCACTGTGTTCTTCAACGAAAAAAACATCGAGAAGTACATGAAAGGGATCAACAACGGCCAGTATGAGACCGGCTATGGACGCCGCATGGATCGCGATCAGCAGATGCGATTCTGTCTGCTCTATGGGATTAGACGAAAAGAATATCTGACGGCTGACTTCGCGGCACGGTATGGCGTGCAGCCGCAGGTGTATTTTGCGGACCTCCTGGACCACCTAGCGCATCTTGGGTTCATCGAGGTCACCACTACGTCGATTTCGTTGACGACTGAGGGAATTGTCAGCCTGGGGATCGTCGAGAGCATCATAAACAACGGGCTCGACGAGTTGGTAGCGCAATGAGTGAAGCCCCTTCGCAATCGGCGTTTCCCGCCAGAGCTCCGCACCCTTCGCCAACAGGTCAAGTCCTGACCTGCACCGAAAGCAAGAACCTGTTGATTGAACAGTGGACACTGAACGAGGCCAGCGAAAGCGCAGGCTTGCTCAACGGGAACGGTTTGAATGCGCTTCTTCTCGTTCAGGAGGGCAGTCTGGAGTGCAGACACAATCGCTGTGGATCACCTGTCCGTATGGCCTCGGGCGACTATATCGTCGTCACCGGCGCAGACCAGCTGCACGAGGTCACCGGCGCTGCAACAGTGGTTCGCTGTCTCTTTCATGGAGATGTCGAACACGAGCGGTTCCCTGAGACACGTCGTAACGTGGGGGCTCTGTCTGTCTCGAACGTGTTTGCCGATCGCCCCCGGATCGTAACGGTTTGCGAGACCCGTTTCGTCAGGTTCGATGTCGTAACCTCGCTCGGCCACGCGTCACCGGGGGGGCGTGAATGCGACAGCAGCTCTCACGAATGGCTGCTCATGTTGAAGGGCGACACGGTCTTTACCATCGAAGGGACAGAGTATCCCCTGACTGCGGGAGACACCATCTATCTGCCGCCCGGGGTTCCCAACGGGGTGCGCGATACAAATGTCGAAAGTGGAACCGTTTGGATGGCGGTGTTTTATCGCGGTGCGATCGGCGACTTTGACTGGCAGCCGCGCGCCGCAGAAGCGTCCGCATCAACGGATCCTTTGGCCGATGGCAGGAAAATGTCTGCCGCGGCCCGACGGCTCAAAGCGTTCCGGGAACTCCAAGGGTAGATCGATGTTTGTATCCAAAGAAGGAGCTGCGCTCGCCAGTCCCAATGGGTTGCGAACCATAATGGAGGACATCGCGCAAACGCTCCACACCGCTGATCAAGGCAACGGGAACTTCGTCAATCTTGGTATCGGCAATCCGGCACCGATCCCTGAGGTCACAACCTATTGGCGCTCCCTGACCCAAGAGGTGATCGACGAGAATGCGACTTGCAAAATGGGTTCTTACGGCGCTTCGCGCGGCGAGGAGGCGCTGCTACTGGAGATCGCCCGTTTCTTTCGGACGCATCTCGACTGGGACATCGGTCCGGAGAACATTGTGGTGGGTCCCGGAAGTCAGTTTCTGTGTTTTGCTGCGGGCGTGCTTTTTGCCGATTGTGATCACCCGATCATACTTCCCCGTTTGCCAGATTACACTGGTTATGATGCGCTGCGCGCTGGACGAAACGCGCTGCGGGGCATTGAACCGCAAGTGGAAATCCTCGATCAACGTTCGTTCCGCTACCGATTGGACGAGAGCGCGCTTGCGAAGATTGATCGGGCAGGCCTTTTTGTGGCCTCGACTCCGAGCAACCCTGTATCGGACGTCTTGGACCAGCGGGCGCTATTGCTGATCCTGGATGCCGCAAAGCGGACGAACGCTACGGTTCTGCTCGATCACGCCTACGGTTTGCCCTTTCCGGCCATCGCGCACGGCACCACCTGGATGACGCTGGACCCGCGTGTGCTGCATTGCTTCAGCCTGTCCAAGGCAGGCCTGCCTGGCGCACGCTTGGGGTTTGCGATCGGGGACCCCGACCGGATTGACGCAATGACCGCGTTTGTGTCGAACACCGTATTGCATGCCTCGCGCCTGTCGCAGGACATTGCGACGGCTGCGCTGCGCGATCAGAGCATTCTGGCATTGGTCCGCAACAATATCTCCCCTCATTACCGCAGGGCAGCCGTGCATGCGCAGCGCGCGGCTCGTGACTGTCTTCCCGCGTCGATAAACTGGAAAACCCACGCGCAAGACGGTGGGATGTTCCTTTGGCTATGGTGTGACGAGCCATGGAGCGACGACCTGGAACTCTACCGCATGGGCAAGGAACGCGGTGTTTTCTTTACGCCCGGGCGCTATTTTTTCCTGGGTTCTGAGCAAGAGCATGCCTGGATGAAGCAATGCCTGAGGATCAGCCTGAATCAGCCCGCCGAGACATTGGAACACGGCTTGACGATCCTGGCTGACTGCATGCGCGCACTCAGAGACAGCGCCCCCAGACCCGCATGGGATCGCCCGTTGTCTCGCACTGCTGACCGGGGGGTGCATGATGCCTAGGGGCGCGTGTCCGGAGAGCCTCCCAAAGCCCGATGTGGTCGACGCCACTTCGCGCTTGCAAGGGCATGTCCGCCCTCTCTCTCCGCTGCAAGAGGGGATGTATTTCCACCATCTGCAGGTGCGCAACACCGTCTACCTTGAGCAGATGACCTGCGAGATTCGCGGACCATTGGACGTCGATATCGCAACGCGTGTCGCAGAAACCTTGGTGCGCGAGCATGAAATTCTGCGCACGGTCTTCACAATTCGCCCGCCGAAGGGCCTGCGCCAGGTGATATTGCCCTATGTCCGACTGGATATTGAGTGTCTCGACCTGCGTGCGGCAGCAGAACCGGATGTGGCGATTGAAGCGATCTTGGACCGCGAAGCGGCATGCAATCTCGATCTGGCGAGTGCCGCGTCTCGGTGCAAACTTCTGCAGCTGGCCGACGAGACCTTTGTTTTTTTGTGGACCTACCACCACATTATCATGGATTCTTGGACACTCTTGATGCTGCAGGAGCAGTTCACACAGCTTTATGCGGCGGCGCTTCGGGGCGAGCCTCTGCGGCTGGAGAAGCAACCGCGGCAATACCGGGACTACGTCGACTGGACCCTCGGTGAGACCAAGGTCAAGGCAGTGGCGTTCTGGCGTGGCTATCTTGGACGAGGCAGGTCACGTGTGCCTTTTGAACTGCCGTTGGAAACGATCGACCAGTGTATCGAGACGACCAAGGCCGACTTGAAACTGTCCGTTCTCGATCGTCTTGATCAGCTGGCCAGCCTGCACAAGGTCACACCGAACAGTGTCTTTCTCGCTGCCTGGTGCGCCTACTCCTTGACCCGTCACGGCCGAGAAGAAGACGTCATCGGCTGTGTCTATGCCAACCGCCTGCTACCATTCCGGGGAGCCGGCTCGGTGGCGGGTCTCTTCGTCAATTCGCTTCCGATACGCTGCGCGCGTCACAGTAGTGCCGCCGAACAGATCAAGGCGGTGCATCGCCACATGATGCAATGGCCCGGCAATGGCTGGTTGTCGCTCAGCGAAATCATGGCCACCGGCGGGCTGACCGCCAACGATCTGTCGAGCCTCGTCAACATCTCGATAGATCAGCCGAGGATCAGCAATACCCATACCAGCACCCTTCCGATTGAGATCGACAAGATCCGCTATCGGGAACAGGCGCATTTTGCAGTCTGTTTGGACGTCTTCCTCAACCGCGACAACCCGAGCCTGGCGGTCCGACACGATACCCGCAAAGGCCGTTGGGACGCGTCCGAAGTGTGCGACGTGTTAGAGGATATTCTCGCATGGTTCGAAAGGACCCCAGACACCAGCCTTCGGGAGCTGGTGATATCGCGTGCGGCTCAGGATCTAGTGGCCCACACGGATTTCGACTTTTAGGGAGCCGGAACGCATGACCCAAGACTTCGATATCGATTGCCTTATCGTCGGCAACAACCAAATGAATTTCTCGGAATACGTTCGCACCCTTCGCCAAATGGGCGAAAAAGCCGGGGCGTTTCGTGATGTCGGACTTAGCTTTTACGAGGCCAACGGCGAAATCCTGTCCTGCACCGATCATTTCAATCGGCACTATCGGTCCGACGGCGCAGAGTTCAGCTATGATAACGTCCTCAGCGCTACTGTGACGGTCATGGGGAGTTTCCTTGACCAGGCTGGCTTCTCGTTCGACTTCATCAACAGCTTTCAGGAAGGACGCGAAAAACTGGTGTCCCTCCTGAAAGAAAAACGTATTCGCGCCGTCGCCATCACCACGACCTACTATGTCTTCGCCCTTCCCATCATGGAGATCATGGACCTCATCCGCACTCATGCGCCACAGGTCAAAGTCATCGTCGGCGGCCCCTACATCAATACGCAGTTCAAGATCAACGGGCAGGAAGAGTTCGCCTTTCTGATGTCGCAAATCGGAGCGGACTACTATGTCGTCAATTCGCAGGGCGAACAGGCGCTGGTCGATGTGCTGTCGGCTCTGCGTGACAACAAAGAACCCACCGACGTGCCAAACTGTATCGCCGCAGCAGCTGCACCGACCCCGGGTTTCCGGCAGACAGCCGAGGTCCACCAACTCGCCGATCACATGACGACCTGGTCGCTGTTCCGGGATGCTGTCGGCGAGGACAATCGCAGGATGGTGATGACGCGCACAGCTGTTTCCTGCCCCTTTTCCTGTTCGTTCTGCAGTTTCCCCGCACATGCCGGGACCTACCGCTATCTGCCTCCGGACCTTGTGATCAAGGAGCTGGACCATATCGAGGCGCTCGGTTCTGTGAACAGTGTGACCTTCATCGATGATACGTTCAACGTACCGATCCACCGCTTTGAAGACATTCTTGAGCGCCTGCTGAGGCGCAATTACAGCTTTCGCTGGAACTGCAACCTCCGGCTGCAGCACGTCAACGAGAACATTATTTCAAAGCTCAGGCAGGCGGGGTGCGAAGGTGTGTTCCTCGGGCTTGAGTCCGGCAGCGACACCATCTTGCGCAACATGAACAAGAAGTCGCGTGCACGGAGCTACCTCCAGGGTCTGAAGTGGCTGCGGCAACACGAAATCATGAGTTACGCGTCTTTCATAATCGGCTTCCCCGGTGAGACGGACGAAACCGTAGGCGAGACGATCGCGATGATTGAGGAGGGGCAGCCTGACTTTTTCCGAGCGCAGCTTTGGTACTATGATACGATGACGCCAGTCCACGATAGCGCTGAAAAATACGGGCTCCGGAACTCGCAATTCGAATGGACCCACAACACCATGACGTCCCGGCAGGCTGCCGACTGGATCGAACATATTCATGGCAATATCACCAAATCTGTGTGGCTGCCGCAGAACGATTTCGATTATCCCAGCCTGTTCAACCTCTTGAGCCGTGGGTGGAGCATAGAGCAGATCAAGGCATTCTTGCGCGATTTCAACAGCCGTGTGCGCCGGAGACTGGGCAACGAGGGGCAGGCACCGCCTATTGCGCTGGTGCAAAACGACGCAGTCGCCAACGTGACCTTTGCATTTTGAATTCGAAACGAAGGGGCCTCTTCCCGCTTATTTCAAGGCAATCCAATGACCAATCCTAAACCATTTCAGACTGTTACAGCGAGCGTCGCATTGTTGCGGCCACTCTCCGCGGGGCGCCGCGGGCTGGCGGGCGATGGATCTGTTTCGGTTGACATCGATCCGTCCGCCACCCGGCGCCTTATTGATGCAGCGAAAGGGTCCGATCTCGGCCTCTTCATCCTTTTCACCACTTTCTTCAAATTGGCTGTCAGCCGGTACACCGGCGAAACCCGGTTCGATTATCTCGCCCCCAATTACAGCGATGGGAACGCCTGTGGGCTGGTCATGATCGAGGACGAGATGCACGCGACCAGGAGTCTCGCCGAAAACGCGAAAGAAAGCCGGGCGAATATCCTGCAGGCGTTGAGCCGAGCGCAATCGGAGCCGAACCTGACATTGCCATCGGATCTGCCATATCTCAGCATCTCAAATCTCGGCGGGGTGAGCGCTTCGGATCAGTCGCCGCTCAGAAGCTTGGCCGTGACCTTGCACCGAAGAGACACCGGTCTGCGGGTTAACTTTCAATTCGACCAAGGCAAGGTCTCGGACGCCCGGGTACAACAGTTTGCTGCGCATTTGGCCAACCTGATCAGGAACGGAGCTGCGGATTTCAGCGCGAGTGCCGCTGATATCGAGATGCTTGATCCCGAAGAGGTCCGAGAATTGAATGGCTTCGCTGAGGGTCCCAGGCAGACCTTTTCCCATTCCGACCTGTGGGCCGCGATGGATGCCCGCGCCCGGGACACTCCGGATGCGGTCGCGCTCAGTGACGCAGAGGCCAGCTTCAGCTATATGGAGCTGTGCGCGGAAGCTGACAGGATCGCGGCCGCGCTGTTGGCCAGAGGCATTGGCAAGGGCGACCGGGTTGCCGTGGCTCTGCCCCGAGGCGCATCTCTTGTCCTTGCGATGCTTGGCATCCTGCGCAGCGGCGCTGCCTTTCTACCGCTCAATTTGCAAGACCCGGACTCTCGCCTGAAACGCGTATTGGATATTGCGAAGCCCGCGCTTGTAATTGGTGATTCCGATCGCTTTGACGGGCTAGGTGCGAAAGCGACCCTTCCGCCTGCATCCCTGCGACAATCCTCCAGCGCCCCGCTTGGCAGGGGCGACCTGCCGCTGATCGCGCCAGAAGACCCGGCCTATGTGATCTTCACATCTGGCTCCACCGGCACTCCGAAGGGTGTTGAGATCTCTCACAGGGGCATCGCAAATGCCGTGCAGTGGCGCGCAACGACCTATGCCGAGCCCACGAAGCAGACAGTGTTGTTGGTCTTCCCACCCAGCTTCGACGCCTTCATTCTCAATCTTTTCTCGCCGCTGGTGTCGGGTGAGCATGTCATCTTGCCGACGGATGACGCCGCCCGCGACCCCTCTGCTCTGCGTGGTCTTGTGACGCAATACGCGGTAACGTTTATGACCATCGGGCCTGCGTTGCTGCAAGCGATGCTTGCCGATGGCGATCCCACGAGAGAGCTGGAAAGCCTGCGGCGCATCACCCTGGCCGGAGACACGATTGACCCGAGCCTGATACACGCAATCACGCGGTTCTGCCCGAAGGCCGCCATCTCGAACGAATATGGCCCGACCGAAAACGCTGTGGTGTCGACCTATGCGGAAACCGTCGACCGGGACGCCCCCAACATCATCGGACGACCAATCGCGAATACCTGTGTCCGGATTGTCGACGATCAGGGGCGACCGCAGCCGATTGGTGTCTCCGGCGAGATACTTCTGGCGGGCCATGGGCTCGTCAGGGGCGGGTATCTGAACGCAACTCCGAAAGAGGGTGCGCCCTTTTCCCAGGTCGATGGAGTGGGCACCTATGCCACTGGCGATCGCGCACGTTGGTGCGAAGATGGGCAAATCGAGTTCCTGGGCCGAAAGGACAACCAGGTGTCGCTGCGCGGGATGCGGGTAGAGCTTGGTGAGGTGGAAGACCGTCTGAAATCGCTCGACAGCATCGAGACTGCCTGCGTTTTCGTGGTCGGCGATGCCAACGATGCCACCCTGGCGGCCTGTTTTTCGGCAAAATCGGAGGTTCAATACGACACCATTCGATCCAAGCTGTCGCAAGACCTGCCCAGCTACATGGTGCCGCATCAGATGCTGCAAATGGCTGCGCTGCCAATCAGGGAAAACGGCAAATACGACGTCGCCTTGATGCGAGAGCGTCTTGGATCCTCGGCTGATGGGCACCGCCCCGTGAAGTGGGAAACCGAAAACGAGGCAAGACTGGCTGAGATCTGGAAATCGCTGCTTGGCCTTGGATCGGTGCGCCCAGACGATAATTTCTTTGCTGCAGGTGGCCATTCCCTCAAAGCGACGCAGCTGTTGTCACGGATCGCGCAGACTTTTAACTGCAGCCTGTCTTTGCGAGAGATCTTCAACGCGAACACGCTGCGCGATATGGCGCATCTCATCGACGATACGTTGAGCAACGCGGCAGGCGCCTCGAATTCGGCTTCCAAGCCTCTGGACCCGGAGGCCTTGTTCCCGGTCTCACGGGCGCAGGCCCGGATGCTCGCGTTGAAGCAGTTTGGCGAGACCGACCGGAACTACGCCGCAAGCGTCGTGTTCGAAGCCTCCAGGCCGCTGGACCCCACGCGGCTGGAAGCGGCGATCAATTGCGTGGTTGCGCACCATGAGGTCCTCCGCAGTCAGTTCGTCTTTCTGGCCGAAACCACGATGGTCAGGTTCACCAACAAATGCCGTGTACCGTTTCGCAACTTCTCCATCTCTTCCGAAGCCGATCTGTCGACGGTGGTCCTGCCCGCGTTGTCGGATTTTGATTTGGAAGTTGCGCCCTTGGTGCGGGCGGGCTTGGTGCAAGGCCCTGGCGACAAGAGCTTCGTCGTGATTGCGTTTCATCATGTGATTATCGATGAACCTTCGCTGGATATGGTGCTGGAGGATGTGGCCCGTGCCTATACTGGCGCAGCGCTTCCTCTGCGAAGCGGCCAGCGGTTTGCAGACTATGTCGCAACGCAGCGCGCGGCACGACAATCACCCGCCCAGACAGGGCTGCTCGACTATTGGCGTGATCGGCTTGGGTCGCTGGACCTGGAGCCCGTCGACTTGCCCTACGACTATGCAATCGAAGGAAGCTCCGGATTTGGGGCACAGGTCGTCACGTCCCTCAAGCCCGAGGTCTCGCAGCAGCTGCGTCACTTCTGCGACACACATGGCTGCAGCGCGTTCGGCTTCTTTCTGACGGCGGTGTCCTGCCTTCTGGCGCGCATAGGGCGCCAGTCACAGGTAACCCTCGCCTGCCCTGTGTCTGAACGCCAAACGGTAGACACCCAAGAGACCGTCGGCCTGCTGCTGAACACTTTGCTACTGTCCAATAGCGTTGATAGCGATCTGTCCTTCGTAGAGATGGCGCAGCGAATCGGCGCGACCCTGCAAACCGACCAGGCCCACGCTGAAGGCCAGTTAAACGACGTGCTGCAGGCGATTGGCTGGCGCAGTGACCGAGATTTCTCAAGCGTCTTCAACGTAATGTTGTCCTTTGTAAAACAGGGTCAACGGCGGCTCGACATGGGCGATGCACAGCTGACCCAGCGCGATGTCCACAACGCCACATCAAAATATCCGCTCCTATTCGAGATCCGGGACAGGGGCGATCTATTCGAATGCGCGATAGAGTATGACACCAAGCGGTTCCGACCCGCGACAGCAGAACGCATCCTCAAATGCCTGTGCACAATGATTGGCGGCGTCCTGGACGCTCCGGACCGTCCGCTGTCCAGCGTCGCTATCATTGACGATGCCGACACCCGGAGGCTGCTCCGTCTCGGAGACGCTTTGGACGGCGCTGAATTCGGCGATGACACCGTGGTGTCCCTGTTCGAACGACAGGTTCAGTCGCAGCCAGATGCCATCGCCATCGTGGCCTTTAACGGCTCGGTCAGCTACGCGACGCTGAACGCCTGGGCGAATCAGCTGGCGCATCGGCTGCAAGACATGGTTGGGCGGGGCGATAGGGTGGCCGTTTTGTGCGACCGGACTTGGCAGAGTATCGGCTGCATGCTGGCCGCCCAAAAATTGGGTGCGGCCTATGTCCCCATCGACTTTACCTACCCCCGAGATCGGACGCGCCTGATCGCCGGACAAAGCGATGCGCGCGTCCTGTTGACGGATCGCGAGGACCCCAGCGCGTTTGGCGATTTCTCTTTGATCGTACGGATCGATCAGGAGGATCTGTCGGGATACCCGTCCGAGAACCCCGCCGCCCGCGCCCGACCGGACGACCTGTCCTATCTGCTTTTCACGTCGGGCACGACCGGTGTGCCGAAAGGCGCGGGCGTTCGACATCGAAATCTTGCAAGTCTGATCAACTACGTCGGTGCACATTTTGATATCCAGCCCAGCGACGTGCTCTCGCAGTTTCACAGTACCTGCTTTGATGTGTCCGTTTGGGAGATATTCGGCAGCCTGTTGAATGGCGCCAAGATGGTGATCTTGCCCAGTGAGGTCCAGAAGGACCCTGGCGAGGTGTTGCGCTGGATTGAGTGGCAGGGGGTCACCTTCCTCTGCCAGCCGCCGTCAGCGTTTTATCTGCTGTCCGAAGAGATGCTCAGCGCTGGCCGATGTGGCGCGCTGCGCTGTGTCGTGCTGGGGGGGGAGGCACTCAAACCCTATAGGCTGGCCAATTGGCACAAGACCTTTTCTGACATCCGCCTGGTAAATGGCTACGGCACCACCGAGACGACAATTTACACCACATTCAAGGATGTCAATGTCGCGGCGGATGCGCGCGCCTCAGCCAGCATAGGTCGCCCGTTGAAGTCCACCTATATCCGCTTGCTTGATCCCTATGGGGTTCCGGTGCCGGAGGGGATGACCGGAGAGATCTATATCGGCGGGCTCGGCATAGGTGCTGGCTACATCAACGATGCCGAGAAGACCGCCGCGAAATTCGTGCAGGATCCGTATGATCCGAACCGCATTCTGTATTGCACCAATGATTTGGCAAAGTGGCTGCTGGATGGCGATCTTGTCTACATCTCTCGCGCGGATCACCAGATCAAGATCCGCGGCTACCGGATCGAAACCGAAGAGATCGAGCGATGCATCGCCGAGTTCGGCGCGATTCGGGACGTGATCGTTGTGGGCTTTTCCGACGTGCGCGACGAGACGCGCTTGGCCGCCTATTTTGTGTCTCATGAAGTGGAGGACGAGGCGGCGCTACGTCAACATATACGCGACCGTCTGCCGGCGTTCATGCTGCCGTCGCACCTCATCCAGCTGGACTCTCTTCCTCTCTCGCCGAACGGAAAAGTTGACAGGAAGAGCCTGCCGGCGCCCGCAACATCACGGGGCCGCGCTGAGATAGAAGCCACAAGGGACATCCCCAAAGGATTGTTGGAAAAGATTGAAAAGATCTGGGCAAACAGTCTTGGTGTGCCGCAAAGCAGCCTCGATCCGGACGCCAATCTCTTTGATATCGGGGGGGACTCAATCACCGCTAGCGTCATTGTGCGGCAGTTGAAGTCCGCTGGATTCTCCGTCACGGTAACCGACTTGTTCAAGCTGAATTCGATCAATGCGCTTGCGGCCTCCCTCGCGCGTCAGGCTGAGGATCTGATTGCCGCAGTGCCTTTGCAGAGGATGGTCACAGAGTCGTTCTCGATCGATCTGCCGGTGCCCGGTCGGCTGGAGTTTCAAGCACCGCAAAGAGGCCAGCAGCTCACGCGCATACTTTTGACGTCGCTTGCATCGGCGCTGAAATTCTCGCCGTTCGAAAAAACGGTTGGCGTGTCCCTGCACCAAGGCGCGTCTGTCGATAGATTTGTGCTCTCCGCAGATCTGGATGCGCCGCATGACCCCGTGGCCAGCCAGCGAGAGATCGCGGATCGAATAGATGCGGCGCGCACCGGGGCAGATCCTGTCCGCGCCCCGATTGCGTTTTCATTGGGCACGAAGAGTGAGGAGCAACCAGATCCAACCCTATCGCTTTGGGTGACGGCTCGGGCAGATGCGTCCAAGCTGCACATCGAGGCGGGAGTCACAGACGCCGCACAAAGCGCGGTGCTCAGTCAGGTCCTCGGGATCATGAAATTCAGTCTGGCGGGCATGCTCGCAACGTTGCCGCCCGAGCCCGCCCCCTCGTCGGCCCAGTCCCGTCGTGTCCGGCTGGACGTTGAACCATTCAACGAGGTGTTTTTCCAGCATTGCCGAAATCAAGGTCTGCTTTCGGCAACGCACTATTTCTCGGCTGCGTTTCTGCCGTTCTTTGCCAATACGGCCACTTATTTTGAGGCCGAGCCCGAGTTGAGCGTGCACTACCATGACACCTATGACCAACCGGAGCTTCTGGCGAGACTGGGTGTGGCGGTTGAAGATCACATTCAATCGCACGATCTGGTCAATAATTTGCGTGATGCCTTGACTGCAGGCCACCCCGCTCTGGTGGATTTTGACTGGTTTGATGTCTCCCTGCAGAAGGATCATTTTCAGCAAAAACATAGCGGCCATAGCGCCTTGGTGGTCGGGTTTGATGATACGGCCCAGCAGTTTGACATCGTCGTCAACGACACCATGATCGGTCTGAACTATCGTCACTGCACGGTGGCCTATGCGCAATTGGTCGCCGGTCACGTCAGCTTCAACAAAGTGTTCAACGCTGATCGTCTGGCGCCGAGCTTCAGCGTGATCCGCGGCAAACACGGGCGCAATACATTCTCTCAAGCCGAGATTGCGGCGCTGGCGCAGGACACGTTTTTGACCACGCAAGCCCGGCACGGTGCATCAACTTTGGCGGCGCTGGAGAAGGTCAAAGCGATTTTGACCGCGCCCGGAAACCACCAAGATGACGCAAGGCAAACCGCGCGACTTCTGAGCTTCTTCATCGGCGAGGCCATGAACGCGCGCAAAATCGCCAAGTTCGCCTGTGAACAAATCAATGGCAGCGGCTCGACGGTCATGCTTTCTGCGCTGTCAGCCTCTGCCGCAGGCTTGGAGACGATGCGGAACATCCTGCTGAAGGCAGAGTTTTCAGGGAAGTACACAGCCAGTGTCTTCAGCCGCCTTGCAGATCAGGCGGAGGCTGTGCTGCGTGCGGAAGAGATCCTGTTAAATCCGAAATAACCCATCCTCCGGGGAGGCTTACGCATCGGGGCGGTGTTACGACAAGAGCCGTACCGGCGCTTCGACGATTCCCCAAAGCAGGTTCGAGCGCAGCCGACGTGAGGGCCCGGCCCGTTCGAACCGCGCAACATACCGGGCCAGACAATCAAGCAGCAGGGCCACCTCATAGCGCGCCATCGCGCCGCCGACGCAGGCGTGCGCCCCTAGTCCAAAAGTCAGATGCGGGTTTTCTTCACGGTCGACGCGGAACATGTTGGGCTGATCAAACTTAAGGGGGTCCCGATTGATGATGGGGAACCAAGCGCTAACCCGTTCTCCGCAAAGGATTTCCTTTCCCGCCAGGACGGTGTCGGCAACGCAGGTGCGCATCAGGTTCAAGCTCGGAGAGGTCCATCGCATGACTTCTTCGACAGCGCGCGGCAGCGTCTCCGGATCAGACCGAATTTTTTCCCACTGCTCGGGGTGATCGGCGAAGGCGAGGATCGCACCCGTTGAAGCGTGGCGCGTGGTTTCATTTCCCCCAGTGATCAGCCCATGCAAGTTGAAGACCATTTCATCTCCTGTAAGGCCCGATCCTTGAAAGCGGTCGGTCAGCATCCGGCTGACGGCATCCTGTTGCGGCGCGTGCCGTCTACGCTCAATCAACCCGCCGAAGTAGTCAAAGAGCCCGGCATTCGCCTCGAATTTTTGCATCCGGGTCTGGCTCCCGGCCTCTGCTTCAACGTCATATGCGATCCTCACCATCTGAGTGATCTCGGCCACATCGCTGTCCGGCACGCCAAGGAACTTGCAGACCGTAAAGGCCGGCAAGACGCTGGTAAGCACACTGACACAATCGAAGTCAGGTCCATCGACCAACGGCTCGATAGTGCGGGACAGCAGCGCGTTCATCCCGGGCTGCAATTCGGCGAGCTGCCTGGGTTCAAGAAGAGGCGCGATAATGCGGCGCATCACGCGATGGCGCGGCTGGTCGGTGACAATCAGCATCTTGCCCGCTGCGCTCTTGGCGGAATCGTCGTTCTGACCGACGTTCATTCCCTGTGCGCTAGAGAACGACTTCGCGTCCAAAAAAAACTCGCGGGCTTCGGACCATCCGGTAACGGCCCAGAAATCCTGAACCAGCTCGCTCTTGTTCCAGTAAACCCGGTCGGTCTGTTGGACCTGGGCCAACAGGTCCAGGCCGTCCCCGATCGCATAGTTCTCGGGATTTGCCAGATCGGGACGCAGGTCGGTATCATCAAAACTCAGCGGTATGTCCAAATTCATGGCGGCACTCCTCATCTCTGGGGGGCTTCGGCGCTGGTGGCGGCGGTGATGATCGACAGACGCCTGCGGCATCAGGCGCGGTCATTGTGGCGCACACACTTCAGGAATGTATTCGAATCTGAGGTGCACGTCATAGCTGAATTTCATCCAAACAGTCTCTGAGTGCTCTGCGCAACCGAAGGCTGCATTGAATAGGCAAAAAAATATCTGATTTATCGGTAGCATATGCCTCAACCGCGAGGGTGCGCACGTATTTTCTTGCGCCAATATCACAATGGAATATACTATTTTTGCGCAATATGTCATGGGCTAATGCCCTATGAGAACCCTGCTACCTTGCTCGGCCATCGTATTTGGCTCAGGACTGAACTTCAAAGAAGACATTCATCCTAAGGGGGAAAGCTATTATGGAGAAAAAGGATTTAACCAGAACCGATGACGCGGTCTTTGTTGAAACGCTTGTTGAAAGTGACGTCATCAAAGTCGAGCGTGTCGTCACTCGCGGGCAAGCGTCCGAAGCGGCTGCTTTTTGCCCACAGGAGGCACTCGATTTCCTGATCATGCTGAAGGGCACTCTGGAGCTTGAGTACAAAGGCGAAAAGGAAACGGTCTCTTTGCGTGCCGGCGATTCGATCATGACGGAGCCCGGCGAGGAGAACCGCGTCGAGGCGACCAGAGAAGGACAAGAATCTGTTTGGGTGAAGATTTCGGCCGCCGGAAAGAACCGCCCGGGGATTTTTCCCGCCCCCGACGCGGAGAAAGTTACACCCCGCGTGCGCAATATATTCCGCGACACCGCCATGATCGAGTCGCTTGCCGAAACCGAATCTGTGCGAATTGAACGCGTCATCTCTGCGGGACAAGTTGCCGGAGCCCCCTGCGAGCAGGGTGTTCACGAATGGCTGATGCTTGTCAGCGGCGGCGCGACGATCGCAATGGAAGACGAAAAGTTCGAGTTGTCGCCTGGGGACCACATATTCATTCCGGCCAAAACAAAAAGCCAGGTCCTTGAAACGGCGAGTTTTGAGAAAACGATTTGGGTGGCCGCCTATTGGAAAGGGGAGCCGAGCTCGCGGCGCGCGATGCAAGGCAAATTCCCAGTCTCGACTGGGTACTGAGACCTCGGCAAAGCCCGGTATCCTGAAAACACCGAGAGCGTGGCCGACAAAAGCCTGCCGCGCTCTCTCCCTGCGAATTGGTCGCTTGCCGTGCATAACGACATAGTTAGTATCTTTCAGAACCACCTTGATTTGCCAGAGGCGATATCCGTCGATACGCGCCTGGAGGAGCTCGGTGTCACGTCATTCGGGTTCATCGAGCTTGTGCTCAAGATTGAAAACCAGATCGGGTTGGAATTCGAAGATCGGTACCTAAATTACCTTGAGTTCCAAACCGTTGAAAACGTGATTTCTTACTGTCAGCGCCTGGCCTCTGCCGACAGAGGTGGCCCGACGAATCCGAACTGTTGAGCTAGGTGGATTTTCTGCTCCCACTCCGGCAGCGTTGCCGGGACGAAGGAGCGAAGATGGCAAGACGACCACGACGGAACCACAGCCCTGCATGCGAAGATCGGCCAGTTGGCATTGGAGAACGATTTCTTGAAACGGCTCGAAACTGGTCAACCGGACCGAGCCACCTATGACTGATGTTGCGTCATCGTGTCAGGCTAAAGTTGCGCGCCCCATTTTCGCGACAGCCGATTGGCGGTGAATTGGACCTGCGCCCAGGAGAGCGATGGCGCAGATTGCCTGCCGTGTGGTACAAGGTAACCCACAAGTGCCCCGTATCCTTTCCGCTCCATCTCGCTGCCAGGGGAGTGTTGCATTGCGCATAAAGTATTCGCGGCACTGATCAGAAACCGGCACACCGTTCTCTTCCTGGATCTATGTCCTATGAAATGGCTTCTTCTTCGGTTTTCAAAAAAACCGCAATCGTTTACAACAATTTCGCAATAGGGCATTATTGGCGCCTTCAAAGGAAGGCTCATGGACAAGAAGATCGCTACGATTCAAGATGTTGCTGCGCAAGCGGGTGTTTCCACCGCGACCGTCAGCCGGACCTTGTCGAAACCTTCTGTGGTTGCAAAAGCCACGCGGGAAGCCGTTCTGGCAGCCGTCGACCGAACCGGATACCGCGTCAATGCGACGGCCTCGAACCTCCGCAGGCAACGCACGGGCAGCGTCATCGCCTTGGTTCCGAACCTCGCCAATCCGTTTTTCTCGCAAATCCTCGCGGGCATCAATTCGGTTCTGCATCCCGTCGGCTATGGCCTTTTGATCGCTGATACCCAAGCCGGGCCCAATCTTGAGGATCGGCTGTCGGCGTACCTCCAATCCAGCATGGCAGATGGGTTGATCCTTTTTGACGGCACGCTGTCACCTGAGGCGCTGAAAAATCCTGGTCGTCCGCCAGTGGTTCTCGCATGTGAATGGATGGATGACGATTTGCCCTCCGTCTGTACCGAGAACGCCCGCGGCGCGGCCTTGGCGGTGGGACATCTGTTTGACATGGGGCATCGGCAGATCGGCCACATCACCGGGCCGCAGGGGAATGTCCTGTCTGAAACACGACTGACCGGCTATCGTGATGCATTGGCGGAACGTGGATTGGCAGCGCGTCCGGACTGGGTTTTCGATGGCGACTTCAGCATGGATTCCGGCGCCGCTGCAGCCCAGAAATGGCTCCGGTTGGAGCGCCGGCCGACCGCATTGTTCTGCTCCTCGGATGAAATGGCGATCGGCTTTATGGGGGCGGTGCAGCATCGCGGCATCAGAGTGCCCGAAGATGTCTCACTGGTGGGTTTTGACAATATCGAGGTTGTCGAACACCTCACCCCGGCATTGACCACGATCCGCCAGCGGCGCACGCAGATTGGCGAACAGGCCGCGCGGCTTCTGCTGGACATGATCGAGGCGGGGACTCTGTCAGGACCGTCACAGACCGTCGAGGTCGAACTGATATGCCGCGACAGCGTGGCCCGCATTTCCGACTAGGACCGATGCAAATGGCCACGCTGCTGGGCGTGGCCACATGTGTTGTCACTCTGCGGACAAAGGCCACCGATGCCTGTCAGAGTGCGGCTTTGAAAAGCTGTGTCAGGTTTTCTTCTGTCAGGGTGATCGGGTTGCCACCGCAGCTCGGATCAATGATCGCGCCCTTGACCAGCTCTGGGATGGCCTCCTCGGTCACACCGAGTTCTGACAGGCCACGCGGGATGCCGAGGCTGTCGTTCAGATCCTGCACATAGCTTCTGAATCCTGCGAATCCGCCCTCGATCCCGAGGTAGGCGGCGGCAGTGTCGAACCGGTCCGAAATGGCTTCGGCATTGAACGCCAGCACCGCAGGCATGCAGACGGCGTTTGTGGTGCCGTGGTGCGTGTTGAACACCGCGCCAATCGGGTGGCTCATGGCATGGATCGCCCCGAGCCCCTTCTGAAAGGCGGTCGCGCCCATCGCCGCCGCTGACATCATCTGAGCGCGGGCCTCAATGTCGGTTCCATCCTCATAGGCACGTGGGAGGTACTCCTTGACCAAGCGCATGCCCTCCAGCGCGATACCCTGCGACATCGGGTGATAATGCGGCGAGGAGAAGGCCTCGACGCAATGTGCAAACGCATCGAGGCCTGTGCCGGCCGTGATGAATTTTGGCATGCCCAGGGTGAGCTCCGGGTCGCAAATCACCACCGTCGGCAGCACTTTCGGATGGAAAATGATCTTTTTCTGATGCGTCACGCTGTCGGTAATGACGGAGGCGCGGCCCACCTCGGACCCGGTTCCGGCCGTGGTTGGCACCGCAATGATCGGTGCAATTGCATTCGCATCGGCACGGGTCCACCAGTCACCGATATCTTCAAAATCCCAGATCGGTCTGGTTTGCCCCGCCATGAAGGCCACCATCTTGCCAAGATCGAGCCCGGAGCCGCCGCCAAAGGCAATCACACCGTCATGACCACCGGCCTGATAGGCCGCAACCCCGGCGTCCAGGTTTTTCTCGTTCGGATTTGGATCCACCTCCGAGAACATGCCACGACCAAGCCCCGCTGCCTCCATGATGTCGAGCGTCGCCTGGGTCACGGGCAGGTTTGCCAGCCCCTTGTCGGTTACAAGCAGAGGTTTCCTGATCCCTGCCTGCGCACAGGCCTCGGCCAGTTCCCCAATCCGGCCTGCACCGAATTTGATTGCGGTCGGATAGGACCAGTTTCCAGTGAGAGACATGAGGTTTGCCTTTCTTATATGGCCAATCGGCCGAAATAGGTTCAGTTCCGGACGCAACAGCGCCAGAAAGCGAGGTCAGACGGTGACTTTCTTCAGGTGGTAAGACTTCGGGCGGGTCAGGTTCTGGTAGCCAATGACAGACAACCCGCCGCCGCGACCGGTATTCTTGCAGCCCGTCCAGCACAGCCCCGGATCCAGATAATCCGCCCGGTTCATGAACACGGTTCCCGTCTCGATCTGATCTCCGACAGCCTGCGCGCGCGCGACATCTTTGGTCCAGAGCGAGGCGGTCAGGCCGAACTCGCTGTCATTCATCAGTTCAATGGCTTCCGCATCCGAAGAGACCTTCATGATCCCCACGACCGGCCCGAAACTCTCGTCCCGCATCACCCGCATGTCATGGGTCACGTTGGTCAGAATTTGCGGCGTGAGATAGGCCCCACCATCGTCGGCGTCCATGGGCTCGATATGCGCGACGGCTCCTGCTGCAACCGCCTCGGAGATCTGATCCCGGACCTCCCTTGCGAAGCGGACATTCGCCATCGGTCCGATGGTCGTCTCCGCATCCAGCGGATTGCCGAGCCTGTAGCCCCGGACAACCGCAACGGCCTTCTCGACGAAGGTGTCATAGAGGCTCTCGTGGACATAAATCCGCTCGATCCCGCAGCAGCACTGGCCGGAATTGAACATGGCACCGTCGATCAGCGTATCGACCGCTGCGTCCACGTCGGCATCCTCCATCACATAACCGGGATCCTTGCCGCCCAGCTCGGTTCCCACACCGGTAAATGTCCCTGCAGCCGCGCGCTCCATCGCCTGACCGCCGCCCACAGAGCCGGTGAAATTCACAAAATCAAAGGCCCGCTCGGCAATCAGCGCCGCAGTGGTATCGTGATCGAGAAACAGGTTGCGGAAAACATCCTCCGGCACGCCCGCAGCATGGAACGCGCGCGCCATCCGCTCACCGACCAACAGGGTCTGTGTCGCGTGTTTCAACACCACCGTATTGCCGGCGATCAGGGCCGGCGCCACGGTGTTGATCGCCGTCATATAGGGATAGTTCCACGGCGCGACGACAAGGACCACGCCATGCGGAATGCGCTTGATATACCGCTTGAAGGTCTGGTCTTCACCCACTTCGATATCCGCCAGGCTCTCCGCTGCGATCTTCGCCATGTGGGATGCGCGTTCATTGACCCCACCGAACTCACCGCCGAAGCGGATTGGCCGGCCCATCATATGGGCCAGCTCAGGGACGATCTCGTCATTCATGGCGCCGATTGCAGCCACCCCCGCCATCACCAGATCAATCCGGTCCTGCAAAGGCCGCGCAGCCCAGGCGCGTTGTGCGGCACGGACCTTGTCGACCGTCTTGCGCGCCGCCTCCGGATCCAGTGTTTCCCGACTCGCAAAAACCGATCCATCAATCGGAGAGATACAGTTCAATGTCTTGCCCATGTGGCCTACTCCTCGGCAGCGTATAAACGCGGCCTTCACCGTTTTCATCTTTTCCCAAATACCTCGGGGGTGCGGGGGCTGGCCCCCGCGGCCCGCTCCGGATCAGGCTTTCTCAAACCCACGCGCGATCTCGTAATCGGTCACGACGCGGTTGAATTCTTCGATTTCCCAGTCCGCCGCGCGGACATAATGGGTCACAACCTCTTCTCCAAGCGCCTCTCGCAACATCTCCGACGCTTCCAGCGCGTCACGCGCCTCTTGCAGCGTGCGCGGAATATGCTGCTCTGTATCACCGGCATATGCATCGCCCCGGAAGGGGGCAGGCAGTTCGAGCTGCTCTTCGACCCCCCTGAGACCCGCCGCCAGCATGGCGGCCTGCGCCAGATAGGGGTTCATGTCAGACCCCGGCACCCGGCATTCGACCCGGACGGCCTTGGACCCTTCACCGCAAAGACGGAAGGCCGCCGTCCGGTTGTCCACGGACCATACGGTCTGGGTCGGGGCAAAGGTCCCCTTGGCAAAGCGTTTGTAGCTGTTGATGTAGGGCGCCATGAAATAGGTATAATCGGCAGCGTATTTCAACAGCCCCGCCATATAGTGGTCCATCAGCTTCGACTTGCCGAGCGGCGCGGCACCGTCAAAAAACGCATTCGCTCCATTCATCCACAATGACTGGTGCACATGGGCCGCCGACCCCACCCGGTCCTTGTCCCACTTCGGCAGAAAACTCGCGGCATAGCCCTGCTGGTGGGCGATTTCCTTGATGCCGTGTTTGGCCAACGTATGGTGATCCGCCGTCGCCAGGGCCTCGTCGTATTTGACGTTCAGCTCTTCCTGGCCTGCTTCTGCTTCTCCCTTGGAGCCCTCGATCGGGATGCCCATGGCCCGCAGATGATTGCGGATCGGGCGCATGACCGGCTCCTCCTTGGAGGTCTGGAAAATGCTGTAATCCTCATTGTAGTTGGAGATCGGCTTCAGTTTGAAACCGGTCCGCGCGATCTCGTCATGGGTTCCTTCGAACAGGAAAAACTCCAGCTCCGTCGCCATGACCGGCGTATAGCCGAGCGCCGTGCAGCGCGCGATCTGCGCCTTCAGGATCTCACGGGGGGAATGCGGCACCGGCCCGTGGGTGTGATGGTCCAGCACATCGCACAGCACCAGGGCTGTCCCTTCGAGCCACGGAACAGGCCGCAGCGTCGAAAGATCGGGCTTCATGATGTAGTCGCCGTAACCGCCCTCCCAGCTGGTGGAGGCATAGCCGTCAGGCGTTGCCATCGCGAGGTCGGTGGCCAAAAGGTAGTTGCAGCAATGTGTCTCGCCCTCTGCCATCTCGAGGAAGGCTTCGGCGTGAAACCGTTTGCCCATCAACCGGCCTTGCATGTCCACAATGCAGGTCAGGACAGTGTCAATCTGCCCGGCCGCGATCTGTGTCTTGAGATCCTCGAAAGTCATCTGGCGTTCCCTGTGGTTCTGACAGGGGGCAGGGTCAGACCCCGCCCCCGTAAAATGGTGACTATGCCTGTCCGCTTATCCGTAGCGATACGGGCGGCCGGCTTTTGCCATATCGGCGTTGTACTTCTTGAAGATCTCGACGACCTTTGCCTTCGTCTCGGACTCTGCCGCGATCTCGTCCCAGAAGGCGACGGCCGCATCTTCGACCTGCTGCCATTCGGCATCGGGGATCGAGGTCAGCTTCATCTTGTCGCCCTCCACACGCAAGGAGGCCTCGCCACCCCAATACCACCACTGGCGGTAGTAATGCGACTGATCGCAGCACACGCGGAACAGGGTCTGCAGATCCTCGGGCAACTCGTTCCAGCGATCCATATTGGCAAAGAAGCTACCGGCCCAGGCGCCGGAAATGTTGTTGGTCAGGAAGTAGTTGGTCACATCCGCCCAGCCGACGGTATAGTCCTCGGTGATGCCGGACCATGCGATCCCGTCCAGCTCGCCGGTCTGCACCGCGACCTCGATGTCTTCCCATGGCAGGGTGACCGGCACGACGCCGAATTGCGACAGGAACCGACCGGCCGTCGGGAAGGTGAAGACGCGTTTGCCCTTGAGGTCCGCCAGAGAATTGATCGGATCCTTGGTTGCGAAGTGGCACGGATCCCAGGAGCCGGCAGAGATGTGTTTCACGCCGACTTTGGAGTATTCGGCATCCCAGATCTCGTTCAGGCCATACTGGTTGAACAAGACCGGCACATCGAGCGAATAGCGCGAAGCAAACGGGAAGTAGCCGCCAAACACGGTGACTTCGGTCGGCGACGCCATGGAGTCGTCATCCGATTGCACGGCGTCAATGGTGCCTTTCTGCAGGGCCCGGAACAATTCACCGGTGGGGACCAGCTGGTCGGCGTAGAACAGTTCGATCTGCATGCGGTCGCCTGCGATCTTGTTGAACATCTCGATCGCCGGGTCGATCACATGCGCGGCCAGTGCGGGGCCCGCATAGGTCTGCATGCGCCAGGTGATCTTGCCCTGCGCGAGGGCAGGGGCGGCCAGCGGCGCAGCGGCGGCGCCGAGTGCCGTGGTCTTCAGGAAATTACGACGTGTCGTCATTGGTGATACCTCTCTGTGGTCAGTTTGTTTTGGGCCCTTTGAAGGGTCTTCTGGTTATTGTCCGTAAACTGTCTGTGGCAGCCAAAGCGCGATCTGCGGGAAGATCATGATAATGGCCAGCGCCACGACCATGATGCCGACAAACGGCACGATGGAACGATAGATGTCGCCCAGCCCGATTTCCGGAGGTGCCATGGCCCGCATCAGGAACAGGTTATAGCCGAAGGGCGGTGTCATATAGGCGATCTGCGTGGTGATCGTATAGAGAATGCCGTACCAGACAAGATCGAACCCCAGCGCCTGGACCAGCGGCACGTAGAGGGGGGCCACAATCACCAGCATCGCCGTGTCGTCGAGGAATGTCCCCATGATGATGAAGGACAGCTGCATCAGGATCAGGATCACCCAGGGATCGAGCCCCAGTTGATCGGTGAACAGGTTGTCGATCGCCTTGACCGCGCCAAGCCCGTCGAAGACGGCGCCAAAGCCAAGAGCCGCAAGGATGATCCACATGAACATGCAGGAAATCGCCAGCGTGTTCCTGGTGCAGGATTCAAAAATTTTCCAGCTCATCCGGCGTTTGGCGATGGAGGCCGCGAGCGCCGTCAGCGCCCCGATGGCGGAGCTTTCGACCAGCGATGTCCAGCCATTGACAAAGGGAACCATCATTGCGGCGAAAATCAACAGCGGCAGCGCCCCCGCCCCGAGCAGGCGCAGTTTTTCCGCCCGCGGCACCTCATGGGCGTCTTCCATTGCAGGCCCGAGATCGGGGTTCATCCGGCAGCGCAACCAGATGTAGAGGATGAACAGGGCCGCCATCATCAGCCCCGGCAGCACTCCGGCCAGCCACAGCTGCCCCACTGGCTGCCGCGCGATCATGGCATAGAGCACCAGAACGACCGAGGGCGGCACCAGGATCCCGAGGGATGATCCGGCCTGAATGACGCCGGTGACCATGGTTTTGTCATACCCGCGCCGGAGCAGTTCCGGCAGCGCGATGGTGGCGCCAATCGCCATGCCCGCAACAGAGAGCCCGTTCATGGCAGAGACCAGTACCATGAGCCCGATGGTGCCAATGGCCAAGCCGCCGTTGATCGGCCCCATCCAGACGTGAAACATCTTGTAGAGATCGTCCGCCAGACGGCTTTCGCTCAAGACATAGCCCATGAAGATGAACATAGGGAGCGTCAGAAGCGGGTACCACTTCATCAGCTTCATCGCGGCCGAGAACGGAATGTCGTAGCCACCCACCCCCCAGAGCAGCATCGCGGCAACCGCGCCCACTGCACCAATCGCCCCAAAGACTCGCTGCCCCGTAAAAAGCATGAGCATCATCGACGCAAACATGAAGATGGCGATGTATTCCTGGCTCATGCGTCACGCTCACTCGGGATGTCATGCCCGTGGATGCGGGCGATGTCTTTGAAAAGTTCGGAAATGGCCTGCAGCAGCATCAGCAGAAAACCGACAACCATGATGGATTTGATGGGCCACACAAAGGGGCGCCACGCGGTGGAGGAGCGCTCGATATATCCGATACTTTCGGCACCGGTCAGCAGCCCCCAGAAAAAGGCAAACGGATTGTCGCCCCAATAGCCCAGGGAATAGGCCGTCGAGCCCAGACCGCCGTAGAACAGGATCGCGAGGTAGATGATCAGCGCCAGCACGGTAAAGGAGTCAAACCAGGCTTTTCTGCGGATGGTCCAATTGTGGTAGAACAGATCCATGCGGACGTTGGAGCCCAGCTGGATCGAGTAAGGCCCGCCGAGGATGTAGTAGGTGACCATGGCGAACTGCGCCATTTCCAGTGTCCAGAGCGACGGCAGAAAGAACGTCTTTGAGATGGAAGACCACAGCAGGACCCCCATCATCGCAAACAGCCCCCACATCATGATGCGCCCGATGCGGTAGTTCACCGCATCAACCACGCGCACATATCCCAGCATGGCACGGATCATGCAAATGCCTCCCGGAGGGTGGACCTTATCCAGGGCGCAAGCGCTGCCGCCCAGGCCTGCTGCTGCTGCTCGGTTGCAATCAGATCGTTGCGAATTTCCAACATAACGTTCAGCAATCCGTTATCACAGCCATGCAGGTCCAGCGTGTGCGCGACACCATCGGAGGCGCTGTAGGGCTCGTTCAGTTGTACGTTCCAGGTGTTGTCCTCGGGCTGCCGCGCCAGCATCGCACGGGCGAACCGGTCGTCGCGGCCATGCAGCAGCCCCAGCTCCACGGTTCGGGTCTTGCCGTTGTAGACCGGGGTAAAGCTATGCACCGTGACCATCAGCCGAAGCGCCTTCCGCCGGTGTTGGATTTCCTCTTCGAGGGCGGCGCGGAACGGTGTGTATACCGCCTCTACTCGCAGAGTGCGCGCCGCGTCCGAGAGGTTCCGGTTGCCTGGAACGTCAAATATCTCGGATGCCGGCGGAATGGCCGTCGGCGACTCGGGTGGGCGGTTCAGGTCGTAGACCAGCCGGGATATGCATCCCTCGACCATCGGGGCGCTCAGCTGCTCTGCCAGGTGACGGGAAACGCCCAGAGCGCCGGGGTCCCAGGCAATATGACTGTCACGGGCGGCCGGAGCCAATCCGAGCCCGTTCAGGTCGGGGGGAATCCAGTTTGAGGCGTGCTCACACACGACAATCACTTCTGCGTCAGCGGCAGAGGGGGTTTTCGCAAAGGCCGGACCATAGGATTCAACGAGGGTATCAGTGCTCATAATGTAGCATGCTCTTCAGTAGCCTTGTTCCTGTCAATATGTTTTCTGTAAATATTCTTTCATCGAATGGCGGCCTGTAATAATATGTAGAAAATGCGCGCAGGAGGGCAGGTGCATGCCGACGATTGCCGAGAAACTGAAATCACGCGAGTCGGAGCTGACCCGCGCCGAGCGCCAACTGGCCGCCGCCATCCTCGACAACTATCCGATTCCGGGCCTTGGCAGCATCACTGAGCTGGCCGATCTGGCCGAGGTGTCGACGCCGACCGTCGCGCGGATGGTGCAGAAACTGGGGTTTTCAGGATATCCGGAGTTCCAATATGCGCTGAGAGAGGAGCTGCGTGAAATAATTTCCAACCCGGTGGAGAAACGTGCCGAGCAAGCCCCTGCCTTGCCGGAGGCGCATATGCTCAACCGCTATGCGGTCGGCGTCTACGACAACATCAGGGCAACGCTTGAAAATGTGAACCTCGCCGAGTTCGACACCCTATGCGCCCTGCTGGCCGATAACAGCCATCGGGTCCATATTGCCGGCGGGCGGCTGAGCGGCACATTGGCGCAATCCTTTTACCTGCACCTGCAGATGATCCGCCGTGATGTGTTCATGATCCCGCCGCGGGCCTCCTGGACGCATTCGGTGCTGGACCTGCTGCCCGGCGACACGCTGATCCTTTTCGACATCCGCCGATACGAAAACGCGACGCTGCTGCTGGCGGAAATGGCGCATGAGCGCGGCGTTCGCGTGGTGCTGTTCACCGATCAATGGCGCTCACCGATCCAGAAGCTGGCCAAATACACCTTTGCGGCGCGTATCGCAGTGCCCTCGGCCTGGGATTCCGGCGTTGCGCTCCTGCTGTTGGTGGAAAGCATGATCGCCAAGATCCAGGAAGACCATTGGGAGATCGTGAAAGCGCGCACCGACGAATTGGAAGCGGCGTTTGACCGGACCCGGCTTTTCCGCAAGTTCACTTGAGGCTTGTTCTCTGTCGCGCAGGCGGGCTAGGTTCTGCGCCGAAACACTCCCGGTGGATCCGACAATGACAGCGCATAACACCCGGTTTCAGCTCTCGCCGCAGACGAGGATCCGGACCCCTGAGGTTGTCGGTCTGAGCGAGCTGACCCGCGCGCTCGGGACTGGACAGTCCATTCTGGCAACGCCGGGGGACACACCGATATCTGCCATATCAGAGTCTGAACAATGGCTCTATTGTCAGAGCTCCGGCTCGACCGGCTATGCAAAAACCATCCGCCGTACGCCGACAAGCTGGATCCGCAGCTTTGACATGGACCGGCGTCAGTTTGACCTTGGCGAGGGGGATGTCGTCGCGAGTCTGGGCACCCTGTCGCATTCGCTGACCCTGTTTGCCGCCGTGTTCGCCTGCCATGTCGGCGCGGATCTGGCGATGCTGGGAGGGACGGGGCCGCGCAGGCAAATGTCGCAGCTGACGACGCTGGGGGCGACGGTTCTCTATGCCACGCCGGCGCAGTTCCGGCTTCTGGTGCGCGCCAACGATGGCACCCCGCCGCCGACGATCCGCCTGATCTTTTCCTCCGGCGGCAAGCTGGACGATGACCTCAGAGACGCGCTGGGCAGGCTGTTCCCAAGCGCCGACCTGCACGAGATTTTCGGCGCGACAGAGACCAGCTACATCACCCTGTCCCATGGTGTCACGCCGCGCGGATCGGTGGGCCGCGCCTACCCGGGTGTCGAAATCCGCATTGCGGACCCCGATGACAGGGGAGTGGGCGAAATCTGGCTGCGCAGCCCCTATCTGTTTGACGGATATGCCAAGGGCAGCAGCAAGGAAACCCGCTGGCAAGACGGCTGGCTGACCATCGGTGAAATGGGTCGTCTCGATCGTGACGGCAATCTCTTTCCCAAGGGACGGCGCAACCGGATGGTGACCGTCGCAGACCAGAATGTCTTTCCCGAGGAAATCGAAAGCCTGCTGATGGGTGTCGAGGGGGTCGATTGTGCCGTCGCTCTTGCCTTGCCGGATCCAAAGCGCGGCCACCGGATCGTGGCTCTTGTGCAAGGGGAGGCTGACATTGGCCCGATGCGCCAGCTCTGCCGACAGACCATCGGTGATCATGCGGTGCCAAAAGAAATCAGATCGGTCGCCCAGATCCCGATGCTGGCCGCAGGCAAACCCGATCTGCTTGCCCTCACCAGACTGCTGCAGGCGGACGAATGGCCTTGATTATCGCAGCCCGGCGCACCGCCGTTAGTCCCAGAGGTGGCGGTTTCACAGCGCTGGAACCGCACGAGCTGGCCGCACCTGTTGTTGTCGCCTGCCTCGCAGATGCCGGGATCTGCCCCGGTGACGTTGGCGAGGTGATCCTGTCGAATGCTCTTGGCGGCGGCGGCAATCCCGCGCGGATCACCGCCTTGGCAAGCGGCCTGCCGGAGGGCGTTCCCGGTCTCAGCATTGACCGGCAATGTGTCGGTGGACTGGACGCAATCCTGCTCGGACATGCCCTGGTGGAGGCCGGGCTGCACGATGTGGTGATCGCCGGCGGTGCAGAGAGCTATTCGCGCCGCCCCGCGCGGGCCCGTACATTTGCCGATGGCCGCCCGCCGGAGCCCTATGATCAGGCCCGGTTCACCCCTTGGGCGGACCGCGACCCAAACATGGCACAAGCGGCGGATCAACTGGGGCGGACGCTGGGCATCAGCCGCACCAAGCAGGATGCCTGGGCGCAACGCAGCCACGCAAATGCAAGGTCTCATGCGGGCGCGCGCAGGGCGGAGATCGTCGACATCCATGGCTTCAGTGAGGATGCTTTTATCCGGGAGCTGACACCGCGCCATTGTGCCCTCGCGGCATCGGTTTCCGGAGACATCACGGCCGCCAATATGGCCGTTGCCGCAGATGCGGCGGCCTTTGTCGTGATTGTCAGTGACCGGATGGCGGCGCGCCTCGGCCGGGGAGGGCTGCGGCTGTTGCAGGGGGTGACACTGGGGGCCGACCCTGAACAACCGGGCATTGCCCCTGTGGCTGCCGTGCGGTCCGTCCTGTCCCGTCAATCGGTCGCCCCGTCGGAATTGCACCGGGCGGAGATCATGGAGGCCTTTGCCGTTCAGGCCCTTGCCTGCATCGCCGGTGCCAATTTGCCGACCGGCATTGTCAATCCGGCCGGTGGCGCACTGGCGCAGGGTCATCCCGTTGGGGCGTCGGGGGCGATCTTGGCCGTCACGCTATTCCACGCGCTGCACCCCGGAGATGGCCCGGCCCTGGCCGCGATCGCCGCAGCCGGCGGGATCGGTACTGCCGCAGTTTTCGAAGCGACCGGGGCGTGAAACCAAAAAAGGCGCCGCGGGATGCGACGCCTTTCTCTGGTTCAGCTTTTGGCAGGGATCATGCCAGGTCGAAACGGTCCAGTTCCATGACCTTGACCCAGGCGGAGACAAAGTCTTTGACGAATTTGCCTGCGTTGTCGTCCTGAGCGTAGACCTCTGACAAGGCCCGCAGCTGCGAGTTGGAGCCAAAGATCAGGTCAGCCCGGGTGCCTGTCCACTTGGCCGCGCCGGTGGCACGATCGCGTCCCTCAAAGATCTCACCAACCCCGTCGGTCGCGGTCCACTCGGTCCCGAGATCGAGAACATTGACGAAGAAATCATTCGTCAGCTGGCCCTTGCGGTGGGTCAGTACACCATGCGCGCTGTCACCATAGGTGGCGCCCAAAGCCCGCAAACCACCAACCAATACGGTCATTTCGGGTGCGGAGAGGGTCAGCAGTTGCGCCCTGTCGACCAACATCTCTTCGGTCGAGATGGTGAAGCGGGTCTTCGCATAGTTCCGGAACCCATCGATCTGCGGCTCCATCACGTCGAAGCTCTCGATGTCGGTCTGCTCCTGACTTGCATCCGTGCGGCCCGGTGTGAAGGGTACAGCAATGTCAAAGCCCGCATCCTTCGCGGATTTCTCCACCGCGGCAGAGCCTGCCAGAACGATCAGGTCCGCAAGAGAGATCTTCTTGCCGCCCGAGGCCGCAGCATTGAAGCTCGCCTGGATGCCTTCAAGCGCTGTCAGGACCTTGTCGAGCTTCGCCGGTTCATTGGCTTCCCAGCTCTTCATCGGCTCCAGACGTATGCGCGCACCATTGGCGCCGCCGCGTTTGTCGGACCCGCGGAAGGTGGAGGCCGAGGCCCAGGCCACATAGACCAGATCCTGAACCGACAGACCGGAGGCCAGAATATCCGCCTTCAGCTTTGCGACATCAGCGTCGTCGACCAGAGGGTGATCGACTGCAGGAACCGGATCTTGCCAGATCAGATCCTCGCTCGGAACATCGGCGCCGAGATAGCAGGCTTTGGGCCCCATATCGCGGTGCGTGAGCTTGAACCAGGCCCGTTTGAACGCATCGGCGAATTGATCCGGGTTCTCGTGGAACCGTTTGGAGATCGGCCCGTAAATCGGATCCATGCGCATCGCCATGTCGGCGGTGGTCATCATGATCGGAACCTTCTTGCCGGAACCGTCCACCTCGGGAGCGTGATCCTCGTCCCGGAGGTCTTTGGCATGCCAGATCCAGGCACCGGCCGGGGATTTGGTCAATTCCCAGTCATAGCCGAACAGAACGTCAAAGTAGCCCATGTCCCACTGGATCGGGTTCGGTGTCCACGCACCCTCGATGCCGGAGGTGATGGTGTCCACGCCCTTGCCGGATTTGTGCGACGACAGCCAACCCTGGCCCATTGCCTCGATCGGGGCGGCTTCCGGCTCGGGACCGACTGCTTCGACGGGGCCGTTGCCATGGGCCTTGCCAAAGGTGTGGCCGCCGGCGGTCAGAGCAACGGTTTCCTCGTCGTTCATTGCCATCCGGGCAAAGGTCTCGCGGATGTCACGGCCGGATGCCAGCGGATCCGGGTTACCGTCCGGGCCTTCGGGGTTCACATAGATGAGACCCATCTGAACGGCGGCCAGCGGGCCTTCGAGTTCGCGGTCACCCTGATACCGGGCCAGCTCGTGATCGGAGGTCGCGAGCCATTCGTCTTCGGCGCCCCAATAGATGTCTTCCTCGGGCTCCCAAACGTCCGCGCGACCACCGCCGAACCCAAAGGGCTTCAGACCCATTGATTCGATGGCGCAGTTGCCCGCGAGGATCATCAGATCGGCCCAGGACAGCTTGTTGCCGTATTTCTTCTTGATCGGCCACAGCAGCATGCGGGCCTTGTCGAGGTTGCCGTTGTCGGGCCAGGAGTTCAGTGGCGCAAAGCGCTGGGTGCCAGTGCTGCCACCGCCGCGTCCGTCGGCGGTCCGGTAGGTGCCTGCCGAGTGCCACGCCATGCGGATCATCAACCCGCCATAGTGTCCGTAGTCGGCGGGCCACCAGTCCTGACTGTCGGTCATCAGGGCGATGAGATCCTGTTTCACCGCCTCCAGATCGAGCTGCTTGAAGGCCTCGGCATAGCTGAAATCTTCGCCGAGCGGATTTTGGCGTGTCTGGTGCTGGTGCAAAATCGCCAGGTTCAGTTGGTTCGGCCACCAATCGCGGTTGGACCGTCGGCCTTTGTTGGTGTTGGCTCCGGAAAACGGGCAGCCACCTGCACCATTATTTTGTCCGTCCATATCTTCCTCCAGAATCTGTCCGTGGTGGGGACTGTTTTTGATTGAGTAGTCCGGGCCGTTCACGTGCGACTCTTGCGAATCCGGACAGGTCTGCGGCTACCCTCGCTGACCTGTGTAACAACAATTCAGAATTATTCTAAGTTGCATTTTTTGATAGTCACGATAAGAATTTCCTATGATCAATATCACGCTCAAACAGCTCCGCTATTTCGAGGCCCTGACGCGACACGGCCATTTCGGGCGCGCGGCGGATGCCTGCTCGATCAGCCAGCCGGCGCTGTCGGTTCAGATCAAGGATCTGGAGGAAAACCTTGGCGTGGTGCTGTTTGAACGCAGCGCGCGTCAGGTTCGGCTGACAGGGTTTGGTCAGGATTTTGCCGACCGAGCACGTGACATCCTGCGCGCAGTGGACGAACTGGGAGATCTGGCGCGGCTGGCCAAGGACCGTATGGTTGGCCGCCTTCGCATCGGGGTGATTCCCACCGTTGCTCCGTATCTGTTGCCAACGTTGATCCAGCGGCTGCACAAGGCGCACAGCGGGCTGGACGTGCATATTCGCGAAACGATGACGCAAAAGCTGATATCGGAGCTTCTCGATGGTCGTCTGGATACGGCGATTGTCGCCCTGCCTGTATCGGAACCGGGTCTCGCGGAAACGGCTCTGTTTGACGAGAAATTCGTGCTCGTCCGCAGCGCGCAGGAAGCCGCGGCGCCTGTCCCCTCTCCCGAGGGTATGCGGGAGATGAAGCTCCTGCTGCTGGAAGAAGGCCATTGTTTCAGGGATCAGGCCGTGTCTTTTTGCAATTTCCGCTCCACGCTTCCCAGTGACGGGTTGGACGGAAGCTCCTTGTCGACGCTTGTGCAAATGGTCGGCGCCGGGATCGGAGTGACCCTGATCCCCGAGATGGCGGTGCCCGTCGAAACCCGCTCTGCTCCGGTCTCGCTGGCGCGGTTCAAAGGGGATGAACCGGGCCGCACAATTGGGATGGTCTGGCGCAAAACCAGCCCTCTCGCGCCACAGCTCATGGAGATTGCAGATGTAGTCAGGCTGTCAGCGGAGCAGCTTCGCACGGAAAACCAACACTTGCTGCCGTCCTAGCGTAGTCGTCGTCACCGGCTCCGGACCTGGTGGTCGGCCCAATCGGAGAGCCCCCCGGAGTCACTATGGCTGAGCCGTAGCGATGGGGGCTGCTGCGGAAGCCTCATGCCGTCCCAGCAAAATGATCTGTGCGTAGATCAATGCCTCAAGCAGGCGCTGGAACAGTCCTTGCGCCTCCGGAAACAGGATAATGCAGGCATAGAGGCAAAATCCGCTGGCGGTCACCGGGAGAGCGAGGCGGCGCACAAGCGATGAGCGGGATGCGGTCAGGCTGATGGGCAGCAAGCCAATGAGGGCCAGTGGATAGGCCACTGCCGCGATGACCATATGTGCGAGATGAACGGAGCTGCCCGCCGCAGGATCCCCGCTGGCCTCGCCTCGGCATCCCGCATCGCAGGGCAGAACCGCAGCGAGTATGAGCAAAACCGCAAATGCGGCCAGGATCAGTATGGAAAATCGCCGCGATCTGCTGCGCGGTTGTCGGGCGCTGAGGACCGCGAGAAAGGCCAGCAGCCAAAGCTCGGCGGGGATGAAGACCGCGTAGTTTGCCCATGCCGCCACAGGTGCTCCGGACGCGCCAAGGGCACTCATGAACTGGCTGATATGTGAGTAGCCCGGCGTCAAAGCCCCGGTCACTGCGACGCCAATCCCCAACCAGAGCGCACTCAGGACCGGAAAGCCGAAAAGTGCAGCCGCCTGCACGCTAGGAGATGAATTCAGCTTCACGTTCAGGAACCTGTGTAAATTTCTGCAAACCGACTGCGGCCGCTGAATGGGTCAGCGTGCGGCATGCATACCGTGCTTTCACCACCTTTTGAAGCAGATCGCCCGCTTCTTTCGCGCAGCCCGCCAAACTCCGGTGATCGAGGGGAAGCAGGGGAGGAAGACCGCTCCGGTCTGTGCGGCCTGTGCGCTCTGTGCAGCCTTTGGCAGGCCGGGTAGCTCAGCCTAACGGCACCAAGAGCTACATCGTTCAGTATCGTAATCGCATCACAGGTCGATCTCGACAGCAAACCATCGGTCAGGTTGGCCCGCTTCTTTCATTCACCAATGCACGGAAAGAGGCGATGCGTCTTCTAAGCGAGGCCGCGCAGGGTGGCGACCCTGTTGAAGCAAAACAGACTGCTCGCCAAGCGGAAACCATCGCCGATTTTGCAGATCAATACCTTACGCATCACGCCAAGCCCAAGAAGCGCGAAAGGAGCGTGGCGAATGATGTCTCGATGCTAAATGCGATTATCATTCCGGAATTGGGCAATCGGAAGGTTTCAGAAGTCGGGCACCGCGATATTCAAGCTCTCCACAACAGCCTGCGAGAAATCCCCTACAGGGCAAATCGCAGGCTCGCGCTTCTTTCGAAGATGTTTGCCTTGTCAGTCCTTTGGGGATGGCGGCACGACAACCCTGCCAAGGGTGTGGAGCGTTTCCCCGAGAATAAGCGGCATCGCTGGCTATGCGATGCGGAGCTGGCACGGCTTGTTGCAGCTCTCAACGAACAACCGAACCAGAATGCGGCCAATGCCATCCGGTTGCAACTTCTGACCGGCGCACGCATTGGCGAGGTTCTGTCTGCCGAATGGACCGATTTCGATATAATCCGGGGCGTCTGGGTAAAACCTTCACACCACACAAAACAGAAACGCACCGAACACTTACCCCTATCCAGCGCCACTATTGCCTTGCTTCAAGAAATCAAGGACCGTGCCAAAGCAGAGGCACCTCAACATGACCTAACCCCGGGTCCGTGGTCTGGCGCCTGGGATTAGTTTTGGCTCAAGCCTATTTTAGCTAGGATAATAACTTCGGACCAATGCGCTTGCGATCAGGCTCCAGCCATCCGCGACGACAAAAAATGCCAACTTGAACGGCAAGGACACCAGAGCGGGTGGGACCATCATCATACCCATGGACATCAGGGTCGCCGCTGTAACCAGATCGATGACGAGGAAGGGCAGGAAAACCAGAAAGCCGATCTCGAACGCGCGAGTTATTTCCGACAGCATAAAGCTGGGGATCAAAACGGAAAGAGGCGCTTCTTCTGTCGGGTCCAGTCCCTGGGTGCCAGGCCGCAGGTCGGAGATGGCATAAAACGTATCGGGGTCAAGCCTGTTGACCATAAAGGCCCTGAACGGCTCTACCGCACGCTCAAGCGCGGGAACGACTTCAAGTTGCTCGTCGATCAAAGGCGCAATTCCGGTTTCCCACGCCTCGGTAAAGACCGGTTCCATAACAAAGTAAGTCAGGAACATCGCAAGACTGATCATCAGCATATTGGGAGGAGCCTGTTGCAGGCCGATCCCCTGGCGCAATATCGACAGCACTGTGATCAGGAACGGGAAACAGGTGATCATAATCAGCAGCCCCGGCGCAACACTGAGCACCGTGACAAGCAGGATCAACTGGATGGTACGGGCCGAGATCGACTGACCATCGGCGAGATTGAGGCTCAGTTCTTGGGCCAGCGCTACCTGGGGAAGCAAAAGCAGCATGAAAACTGCAGTTGCACCCAGAGCGAAAAAATTTCGTATCATCCCAGCCCGCTTTGCAAATCGGCGATTTCCGTGAGCCGTACAGCAAGCTGTCCGGCCTGGTCACCTTCCATTTCTTCAAGTTGCCCGCGAGCAACCAGCCGATCCCCGACGTAGAGATCCACCGGGTCCTCGACTTTTTTATCGAGTGTGAGGATTGCATTTTCCCCAAGGTTGACGAGATCACGGATCAACGGACGTGCCTTTCCGACGGATACGATCACTTCGACCGGTACCGAAACAAACGGATTGGCAGCGTCGGCGGATTTTGGGTTCAGATCGCCTGTCTCATCCATAGTTGCTTTCCTCTTTGAATTGATAGGAGAAGGCTTCGATCGATTCGCGAATTGCTTCAATCAGAGCCTCGGAGTTCAGTTCTCTTTCGCTCTGGCCGACGCGCAGCTGCGCCTGGCCTCGCGACATATTTGCATCTTCGCGCACCCGAGCGTCGACCCTTGGTTCCTCGCGAAGAAGCGCACGTACAGCATTGCTTTCTCCTGCCGCCACTACGACCTCCATGGGTTCGTTGATTTGCCCCTTTGCCATCTCATTGAGCTGATCGATGATGTGATGGCCAAAGCTCGCAGCCATCGTGTCTGGCAAAATGACCGAGGTGAGGACCTTGAACATCGGGTCGAGTGCCTCGATCAGCTGCGTTTGCGCCTCATGGTAGGTGAAGCTCAGATCCTCGAGAGATCCGGCCAATGCCGCCGACACACGGGTGGCTTCTTTGTCCTTTGCTTCGATGGCATCATCCCACCCGGCCGTGTAGCCCTTTTCAAAGGATACCAACTTGGCCTCTTCTACCAACTCTTCTGAAACGGAGTTGACGGGTTCCACGGGGGTTTTCATGCCAAAGTCTTCAAGAAGATGCGCAATGGTCATCAGGCACGCTCCTCATTTTTCTCTTCCAGCCATCCGCGCAGAATTTGCACGGTTTCTTCCTGTCGGTCGCCGATCATGGACCGCAGGCGATCAACGGGATCCCCGCCCATGCCGCCGCCACCGCCGAAGCTGTTCAGGCCGTCGCCCATGCCAGGCAAGCCACCCATACCGCCCATCGGCTCAAACTGACCGGTATCGCCATTCTCGATTTCACCATCCAGCGCAATGCCCGCCCCCAAGTTCGGGTTCATCATGAAGCCGCCGTCATCTCCGCCCATACTGGGCAGGCCGGGCAGGTCAGATGCGCCGGAGCCGTCCGGAGATGGAAGCGCCATGACGCTTGCCCCGTTCCCGGCGAGAATCGGGCGAACAACAAACAGGCCAAGCACAAGTGCAACAATCGCGAGTGCTGCCATCTGAATGATCGACATGACATCAAAGTACAGGTTGTCGAGGAACGACGTTGATGCCGCGGTGCCCTGTGGCTCGATGTTGGGAAGATCCATCGACTTCAGGGTGATCACGTCACCGCGTTCCGCATTGAAACCGATGGCTGCGGAGATCAGTTCATGGAGCGCCTCCAGCTCGTCGTCGGGGCGGGGGGCAAATTCGGTCTCTCCGTTGGCGATGTTCGTGGTGACGCCATTGACGAGAACCGCAACAGTCAGACGTTTGATCGCCCCAGGGCCGCGGATGATCTCCTTCTCTGTTTCAGAAACCTCATAATTTATACGCTCCCGCGTGGAGTTGGTATTGGCACGGGACCCTTCTCCTGCGCCTGCGTCGCCGTCTGGAATATTGGAGGCGACGGTGACTTCACCCGCCTGATTCTGAGAACTGTCCGTTCTCTCCTCCACATCCGTGCTGATTGCGACACGGCTTTCCGGGTCAACCCGCTTTTCACGGATCGATTCTGTGTCAGTGACCGTTTCGACGCTGACCTCGACCACTGCGTTTCCGTGACCAACCCGCGCTTCAACGAGGCGCAGAACGCGCTCGCGAATCGATTGGGACCGGTCATCTGTGCCAGCTCCGGCTGCCGCGGCTGCTTCGGGCGACCCAACCAAAGAGCCGTTGGCATCGATCACCGCAACATTGTCGACAGCGAGACCGGCCACCGCGGAGGCGATCAGAAACCGTATCGCATTGGCCTGCGCCGGTGTGATCGGGGTCCCCATGGGCGTGACCGAAACCGACGCGGTTGGTTCAAGGGTTCGCTGAAACGGGTTGCTGCCGGTATTGGCAATATGGACCCGGGCCTGGCTGACATGCGGGTTGGCCACAATGGTCCGAGCCAGTTCACCTTCTTTCGCGCGCCAATAGGCCGCGTCAAACATTTGCGATGTGGTGCCGAAACCGCTGAGCGAATCAAGCAGCTCATAGCCCTTGCCGCCATTGGCAGGCAGTCCTTGGCTGGCGAGCGTCATCCTAAGCTCGTCGCGCCTTGCACCGGGAACATAGATTGATCCCCCGCGCACTTCATAGTCGACACCGCTCTGTTCCAGAGCGCTGACAACATCTCCGGCCGTGCTGCTTTCCAGCCCGGCATATAGTAGTTGCATGGTCGGCTTGTTGGCCACCATGGACATGAGAAAGAAAGTCAGGATCACGGCGACAGTCGCCCCGATCGCCATCATCCGCTTCCGCGTGTCCAAACCTGCCCAGACATTCTTGATCTGCTGCACATTAACCTCCGTCGCACCGGCGTTCTCTCCGGCCTGCAACCCTTTTCTCCGATTGGCCTTAACATTCGGTTAGTTCCTGTCGGGTTATGAACGGGTTGCACGATGTTTTAGGGATAGCCATGACAGACGCTGTAGCTGATATAGAAACAAATGGGTCCGCAAAGAAAAGTAAGATGCCCCTGATCATAGGGCTCGTGCTTTGTATTGCTGGCGCAGGGGGCGGGTTTTACGCTGTTCAGTCAGGTCTTCTTCCCTTTGGTAAC
This sequence comes from Phaeobacter sp. B1627, assembly GCF_006265095.1. Taxonomy (GTDB): domain Bacteria; phylum Pseudomonadota; class Alphaproteobacteria; order Rhodobacterales; family Rhodobacteraceae; genus Epibacterium. Next base: position 87,941 of record NZ_VCNK01000020.1, on the reverse strand, counting down.
ACGTCCGCTCAAAGTGCGGAGGATGGAACCGAAGAGGCGCCAGAAGGCGTGGACAAGGGTGAGTCGGCGGACGAAATCGCCAATCTTGCTTTTATCGAAATGGAACCGATCGTGATTACGCTGCGCAAAGCCAGCGGAGTCAGTCAACTTCGGTTCCGTGCACAACTCGAGGTCAACCAGGCCGATCAGGTCGAGGTTGAGAAAGTCCTCCCCAGAGTTGTCGATGTCCTCAACAGTTACCTGCGGGCGCTCGAGCTTGAGGATCTGACCGATCCGATGGCGCTGCCTAAACTGCGGGCACAGATGCTACGGCGGATCAACATAGCGACCGGACAAGGTCGCGTGCGTGATCTGCTGATTATGGATTTCGTACTCAACTAGGAGGACAGGATGGAACTTATAGCTGATATCCTGCTTGCGGCCGGAGCACTGGGTGCCGGGTTTTATTGCCTGGTGCTGTCGCGCCGACTGAAGCGGTTCAACGACCTTGAAAAAGGGGTTGGCGGGGCTGTGGCGGTGCTTTCGTCGCAAGTGGACGATCTGAACAAATCGCTGGTGTCGGCCCGGCAGATGTCGGACGGCTCGAGCAAGGCGCTGGAGCAGCTGACCGGCCGCGCCGAATCGGTGTCGCACAAGCTGGAGCTGATGATGGCCTCCATGCATGACATTGCGCCCCAGCCGGATAAGCGGCTGGAAACCAGTGCAAGCCGCACTGAGGAAAACGATGCCCTTGCAGCGGCCTATGAGGCCGACGGACAGGAAGAGGCGGCTCAACCCGTTGAACCGCAGGAAGAGGCGAAACCATCTGGGCTGATGTTCGTTCGTCACAACCGAAATCAGAATCGGGTCGCATGATGGCAAAGGCAGATAAATCAAAGAAGATGTACCGGGCGAAGCGCGGCACCTTGATGCTTCTGGCAGTATTTCTGATGGGGTCGGCCATTGTCCGGATCGCTCTGGAAGCGGCGCCGGCTATTGCGCGGGAAGTGGCGGCAGCAAAAACCGACACCGAAGAAACCAACGAGATGGCGCCATCTGCGGCGGGGATACCCGATTCGGCAGAGATGCAGGCGATGATTGCCGCCTTCAAAAAACGCGAGATGCAGCTCGCAGAGCGTGAAGCCGAAATCGAAGACCGGATGAAGGCGTTGGAGATTGCCGATCAGGCGATTGAGAAAAAGCTCATGGATCTGCAGCAAGCCGAGGCGAAGCTACTGGCAACGCTCACTCTTGCCGATGGTGCCGCAGAGCAGGACGTGACCAAGCTGACCTCTGTCTATGAACAGATGAAGCCCAAAGATGCTGCTGCTTTGTTTGAGGAAATGGACCCGAGTTTTGCGGCTGGTTTTCTGTCCCGTATGCGCCCGGAATCCGCTGCCGGCGTGATGGCGGGTCTGAGCCCTGAAGCAGCCTATACCATCAGCGTCGTGCTGGCCGGACGAAATGGTGAAGTGCCTAAGGAGTAACTTGGGCTCTCACTCAGCCTTTCTTAACACGACTGGCCTACCTTTCAGACTGTGACAATATTTGGAGCTTACCTATGATCGGTATTGTGGGGATCATTGTGATTTTTGTCATGGTGTTCGGTGGCTACCTGCTTGCGGGTGGCAAACTGGGCATCATCATTAAATCGCTGCCGTTTGAAATGATGATGATCGGGGGGGCCGCCGTTGGTGCATTCCTGATCAGCAATGATATGGGCGGCGTGAAGCATACGATCAAGGACATCGGCAAGGTCTTCAAAGGGCCGAAATGGGCCCCTGACGACTACCGGGATCTTCTGTGTCTTATGTTCGCCCTGATCCGAATCGCACGCGCAAACCCGGTCGAGGTGGAGCAGCATATCGAAGACCCGGAAAATTCCGCAGTCTTCAGCAAATACCCCAAGATCCTGGCCGACAAGGAAGCGATCAATCTGATCAGCGATACAATGCGTTCGGCCTCAATGAACTACGACGACCCACATCAGGTTGAAGAGGTTCTGGAAAAGCGTATCGAAGCCAACCTTCATCACGCGCTGCATTCTAGCCACGCGTTGCAAAGCATGGCGGATGGCCTTCCGGCTCTTGGGATCGTTGCCGCTGTTCTGGGGGTTATCAAGACGATGGCCTCCATCGATCAACCACCAGAAGTTTTGGGTAAAATGATCGGTGGCGCGCTGGTGGGAACCTTTCTGGGTGTTTTCCTGTCCTACGGTCTGGTCGCGCCCTTTGCGGGCAAGGTCAAAGCCGTGGTTGAAGAGGACGCGCATTTTTACCAGCTGATCCGAGAGGTTCTTGTGGCCAACCTTCATAACCACGCCGCCGCAATCTGTATTGAGGTGGGGCGCCAGAATACGCCATCCCACATCCGGCCCGGGTTTTCCGAGTTGGAAGAGGCCTTGAATTCGGTGAAACAGGACGCAGCATGATTTCGCGAGCAATCGCATTTGTCGCCGCAGGAGTGGTGGCCGACTATGCAGAAGCACAGACAATTGTTGCGCGCTCGGGGGAGCACAGTGACTTTTCACGACTGGTGATGCGAATCCCTGATGGCGTGGAATGGTCGCTGACCCAGAGCGATCGCATTGCAACAGTCAACGTCGGGTCGCCGACGGCTTTGTTCAACACGCAAAGTGTTTTTGACCTCATTCCACGAACCCGCATCCAATCGGTTTCCCAGAACGGACCAGGGCAGCCGCTTCGGATCGATCTTGGATGCGAATGTGTCGTAGACTACTATCAGCAGGCTGACGGATATCTGGTTATCGATGTGCGCGAAGGTCGTCCACTGGAACTCGCGGTGCCTGGCGATTCGTCGAGTTTGCCGCTTACTTTCCCGGTCAGCGGCGGAGGATACAGTTTTAATCTTGGGCGCCAGGATCTGGCGAGCGCTCGGGTGGCTATGGATCTGGAAGAGGCGGTCGAGGCCACTTTCGGGAGTGCTCAACAGCAACCGTCCCGCACTGGGCCTATTGAATTACCATTGTTTATAGACCCGACAACGCAATTCGCGGCGGCGGGGGCAGACCCTTCGAACCCATCGCAACCTGGAAACTCTGAACCGAAGAAACCAACCGAGGTTAAGACCGAAGATGGTAAATCGGAACCTGCAAGGCTGAATGCAGACGCGAGTCTTCTGATGGACTTTGACGAAAATCAGCGCGCCGCGATGGTCAATGATTCCGAAACGCGCTTGTTGCAACAAATTGGGCGGGCCAGCGAGCAGGGGCTACTTAAGCCCACGGAGCAGTTGCAGGACAATATGCAACTTGATCCGCTTGGCAACGAGAACAGACCCCTAAATCCACTCGACAACATTTCTGTTACCTCAGCAATTGATCGCGAGACCGGGTTGTTGGCTGTGGGACCAGATGGGCAGAAAGAGGCCGCTCACTGCATCGAGAACCGCGAAATGGCCATCCACAAATGGGGTGGGCCCGAGCCCTTTGCCGTTCAGATCGGAGCGTTACGGTCCAAGTTGTTTGGCGAATTTGATGCGGTCAATCGCGATACGGCTCTCAAGCTGGCACGCACATATTTGTATTTCGGCTTTGGGGCAGAAGCGCGTGCGACCCTGCGTATGATTCCAGAAAACGACCTGAACCCCAGGTCACGGGACATCATGAATACGCTGGCCGGTATTCTCGATGCCGCGTCCCTGCCGGTGAATACCGTGTTTATCGGACAGCAAACCTGCGATGGAGATGCTGCATTTTGGGCCGCGATGTCGGATGGCGTTGTGAAAAAAAATGCAAACACCGATGCGATCCAGCAAGCCTTTGCAAAGCTTCCTGCCCATCTGCGCGTTCAGATGGGGCCGCGGATGAGCACCTTTTTTGCGGTCGCGGGGGACCCTCATGTGGCAAAGGCTGCACTGCGTTCGGTTGACCGGACCGGGATAGATGCCGTGCCCGACCGAAATCTTGCCGAGGCAGCAATTGCGCAGCTTGAAGGGAATACCGATGCCGTCGCGCGCAACCTGACGGAGGAGGTGGCAGAGCAAAGTGAAAATACGCCAAAGGCTCTGATTGAATTGATCGAGCTGACCTATCGGGAGCGCCGGGCCCTGTCTCCTGATGTTCCCGAGCTGACGGCGTCTTATGAACTTGAGAGCCGCGACACGCCACTTGGCGCCGAGCTGCGTGTTGCTGAAGTCATTGCTCTGGCGTTGACAGGGCGTTTTGATGCTGCATTCTCCCGGGCGCACAAGATGCAAAGCCGTGACGGGCCCGGCGCGCGCAACAAGGTCAACGCACCGATCATGACCTTGCTGACCGAAAACGCCAACGATGTCACCTTTCTCAAATATGCTCTGATCTTTGCCGAAGAGGCCGGCGCAACCCGGGCCGGTCAGGTCGGTGATGTGGTGGCCCGGCGTCTTCTAGACTTGGGTTTTGCCGAGCAAGCCGAGGCGATTTTGCGCAAGATGAGTCTGGAGCCGGAAAATGAGGATCGGCGAATGATGAGTGCCGAGGCACATCTGGCTATGGATCAGCCACAACGTGCACTGGTCCAATTGATGGGGCTTGAAGGCGCACAGGCTGACCGCATGCGCGCGAGGGCGTTGTGGCGCAACAAAGAATACGAACGCGCCAGTGAATACATGCTGTCTGCTCAGGAATTGAATGAAGCAGCCCGAGGGTTCTGGCATTCTGAGGATCTGAACGCCGCAGAACAGTTTGATACCGAGGCCGCTCCTTTCCGTGCCGTAGCCGATCTCACTACGCAGATTGATACGGCGGTAAGTGAACCGCAGGGGCTTCCTCCCCTGGCAGAGGCACGTGCTTTGCTGGAAAGTAGCGCCGGTGCCCGGAGCTCCATCGAGGAGTTGCTCCGGCAAGTCGAACGGGCGCCGCCAGCGGACTAGGAAATCTATCTAGCGTTTCATCTGGCCGCCCTGAGGAGCGGCCATTTCCTTTAGCGATGATAATACTTTGTAAACGCTCGAAGCCTAGCGTGAGGGTCAGGGAAGAATCCTGATTTGGAACGGGCAGAATGCCAGTGAAACCGAAAACACAGACCGGGCCTGGGCCTTGGGAAATGGATGCCGCGCTGCGAGGGACACCCTTGTCGATGCGGCTCGTTGCATTTGTGCGGCGAAATTATTCTCGTTTCCCCGTCAGTTTCTTCCCCCTCAACTGCCTGTCTCTCCCCAGTATGCAAGGGGAGTCGGGGATGGTTTCACTCTGGCCGCATCTGTCGGCCCGCTCCTGATCGCTTTGATATAAGAGAAAAAATCCGTGCCGAAACTATCAGTCAAAGAGCTATTCAATCCGACGATACTCCTCGCCATGGCGCTCATGGCGATTATTGTCATGATGATCCTGCCGATGCCTGCGTGGGTTCTGGACGTTGGTCTGGCCACATCTTTCGCGCTGGCGATCCTGATCTTCACGATCACACTGTTTATCGAAAGGCCGCTGGACTTTTCATCGTTTCCAACGATCCTGTTGGGATCTTTGATGCTCCGGCTGTCCCTGAATGTTTCGTCGACCAAGCTCATCATCGGGCAGGGGCACAGTGGCACCGATGCGGCAGGGAACGTGATCGAAGGTTTCGCGAACTTTGTGATGGACGGCAACGTCTTCCTCGGGCTCGTTGTGTTTGGCGTTCTATTGATCGTGAACTTCATGGTCATCACGAAGGGCGCGGCGCGAATGGCCGAAGTCGGCGCGCGCTTTGCGCTGGATGGGATGCCCGGCAAACAGCTGGCAATCGACAGCGATATGTCGGCCGGCGCAATTGATCATGCCACTGCCAAAGAACGCCGCGAGACAGAGCAGCGCGAAACCACCTTCTTTGGTTCGCTCGACGGTGTGTCGAAATTTGTCAAAGGCGATGCAATCGCCGGTCTCTTGATCACGCTGCTGAATCTGGTTGTCGGATTGATCATGGGTGTTCTGATCCACGGCATGCCGATCGGAACCGCGTTCGAGACTTATGCCATTCTGACCGTTGGTGACGGCCTTGTGTCGCAGATCCCCTCGGTGATCATCTCGATCGCGGCGGCTCTGTTGCTCGCGCGCGGTGGTGCCACCGGGGCGACGGATACCGCAATCTTCTCTCAATTGGGCAAACACCCAGGCGCGCTGGCGACTGTTTCGGTGCTGATGATTTTGTTCGCGCTGGTGCCGGGGCTTCCGTTTTTGCCGTTCATTTGCGGGGGCGGCGGGCTTGGGTATCTTTCGTACCGTATGTACGTGAAGAATGCCGCGGAAGACAAAGCGCTCCTGGATGCCCAGGTGGAAGAGGTCAAATCGCCGGAAAAAGCAAAAGCGCTGGGCGACATTCTTGATCTTGACGATCTTCACCTGGAGTTCTCGCAGGATCTCGTGTCCATGGTTCTTGACCCGGGAACCGGCCTGGATGCTCGGATCGCCAATATGCGAACTCATGTGGCGACGACATTTGGGCTTATTTTGCCCGAAATCCGACTGACTGATGAAGCCGAACTCGACAACGGCACATATGTTATCCGCATCCAGGGGGTGGAACAGGCACGCGGCACCCTGCATCCGGACATGGTTCTGGCACTGATGCCCGATAACCACGCAGCCCTTCCCTCAGGCACGGATGTGACTGAACCCGTCTACGGCGCGCCGGCGCGATGGATCGGGACCAAATACCAGGAAGACGCCGCATTGATGGGGGCCACTGTTGTGTCTCCGCCTGAAATTCTCGCAACGCATCTTCTGGAGGTTGTGAAACAGAGCTTCCCACGCTTGCTAACCCTCAAAGCGCTGCGTCGTCTGTTGCGGGAAATGACCGAGCTGACGGATGAGTTCCGTTCAAATGGCAACAAAAAGCTGCTGGAAGAGCTGATCCCGGATAAAGTGCCGATCGACACATTGCATTCCGTATTGCGCCTGCTGCTGGAAGAGCGCGTTTCGATCCGGAACATGCCTCTCATCCTCGAGTCCATTGCCGAGGCGCGACTGCGGACGACGATGCCCGAATTGATCACCGAGCACGTGCGTCAGCGACTGGGTTTCCAATTGGTGGCAGAAATGAAACGCGAGGATGGCACCATTCCCCTGGTGCAACTGGCGCCTGAATGGGAAGATGCCTTCACGACCTACCAGGTGGAAACGCAGACGGGCCTCGATATCGCGTTGCCGCCGGACACGTTCAACAAGCTGGTTGACGCAATGAGCGACAAGATCAATCAGGTCACTGAGCAAGGGATCTTTGCCGCGATTGTGACCTCGACGCGCCGCCGCCGTTATCTGCGCACCATCTTGCGCTCCAGAGGCATCCTCAACCCGGTTCTGTCCTTCGAGGAAATCGGTCTGGAAGCGCGTCCGGCGCTTGTCGGAATGGTGGCCGCGTGAATTTTGTCGGCATCACTCCGGAACTGATGGCCCTTTTCGGGGCCGGGTTCTGGCATGCAGCGATCGTATTCCTGCGCGTCGGCGCGATGACGTCGATCATGCCGGCATTCAGCGAAACGTTTCTGCCGACACAGATCCGAATGATCGTGGGGCTTGTGTTCACCGCGATCGTCGCGCCGGCCCTGCCGCAAATCGCCATGCCACAGAGCATTATGCAATACGCGGGATTGATCGCCACAGAAGTGGTCGTGGGGCTCGGGCTTGGGATGGCGCTGCGTATGTTTATGCACATGCTGCAGACCGCAGGATCCATCGCGGCTCAATGTACATCCCTCAGCCAGGTTTTGGGCGGGGCAGGTGCAGACCCGATGCCCGCTCTCGGCGCTATCTTGTGGATTTCCGGCCTTGCGCTCGCCGTGATGCTGGACTTGCATATCAGGGCAGCAGAGTTGTTGATCCGATCCTACGATTTGTTCCCGCTCGGCCAATTCCCTGATGCCGGCAGTTTTTCCGCCTGGGGCGTGCATCGCGTATCCGCGACCTTCTCGATGGCCTTTACGCTTTCCGCGCCGTTCCTGATCACGGCAGTCATCTACAACCTGACGCTTGGGATTATCAACCGCGCCATGCCGCAGCTGATGGTGATCTTCATCGGCGCACCTGCGATCACCCTCGGAGGTCTCGGTATCTTGATGATCGGTGCGCCGATGATCCTTGATGTCTGGGGACGTAGCCTGCTGATGTTCTTTGCAAATCCGGGTGCGGGCATGCCATGAGCGACGACAAAGACGACTCAGACAAGTCATTCGAGCCTACGCCCGAAAAACTTCGCAAAGCCCGGCAGGGAGGGGACGTTCCGAAGTCGAACGATCTTCTTCAGGCCGCGTCCTACATGGGGCTATTGATCGCCTTTTACGCGGCCGGTCGCAGCAGCGTGGAACAGCTTGGCACTGTCTTGATGTCCATGATCGATCAGCCTGACCGACTTGCGCCGGTGTTTTTCGGGGACAGTATGGCGGCTCCGGTTGCCGGGGAACTGATGACGGCGGCCTTCCGGTCAGTCCTGCCCTGGTTCATTGTGCCTGCTGCCTTGGTTCTACTGGCTGTATTTGCGCAGAGCGCCATGGTGTTCGCGCCCAAACGGATCGAGCCGAAATTCTCGCGCTTGTCGATCGTCAAGAATGCCCAGAACAAATTCGGACGCGCCGGGCTGTTTGAGTTTGGCAAGAGCTTTTTCAAACTGCTCCTCTATTCGATTGCCCTTGGGGTATATCTGACGTGGCGTATACCCGAGATGATTGCCATCGTTGGAACCGGTGTCGAGACGGTCACCCCGTTTCTGGTTCAGCTGGCCATGGAATTCCTGATCCTGACGCTGATTATTTCGCTCGGGATAGGATTGATCGACGCACCATTCCAACAGGCTGAATTCATTCGAAAAAACATGATGTCGCGGAAAGATGTCATGGATGAGATGAAGAACTCCGAGGGCGATCCACATACCAAGGGACAGCGAAAGCAGAAGGGGCGCCAGATTGTTGCCAAGCAGATCAAGGCGGCCGTTCCGACCGCCGATGTGGTGATCGTGAACCCGACCCACTATGCAGTGGCGTTGAAATGGAGCCGTGTTTCCGGCAGCGCACCGGAATGTGTGGCCAAGGGCGTGGACGAGGTCGCGGCGGTCATACGGGAAATTGCGCAGGAACATGGCGTGCCGCTGCACAGTGACCCGCCCACCGCACGCGCTTTGTACGCGACTGTGGAAGTTGGGGAAGAAATCGCCGAGGAGCATTTTGCCCCGGTTGCGGCTGCGATCCGCTTTGCAGAAGAGATGCGCAAACGTGCCAAGGAAAGCGTGCTATGAAACAGGACAAGATGCTTGCCCAGATGCGGGCCGTCACCCACGCCGTGTATCTGAAAGAACACGCCAAGGTGAAGCCGATTCTGGACCGTGAAGCTCAGCTGCGTGGTCAGCTTTCAATGTTGAAACAACAGGTTGAGCAGTCCCGTGCGTTGATCGACGACAGCCATGAGATGAAGGCGCTTGGCGTCGATCTTCAATGGCAGAAGTGGCATACCAATGCCCGGCGAGATATCAATCAGGATCTGGCTCAGGTTACGGCTCAGAAACTCCGTGCCATGGACAAGCTGCGTACCGCGTTCGGGCGCAAGCATGCCGTTGAAACGATGGAAGATCGCTTCAGGAGCGAGGCAAAAGAAAAGAAAAACAAGATGCTGTTTGACCGGTTGATGGATCTGGACTGATCAGCCCCCACAGAGCTGCAGAGCTAAAAAAGCCGCCTTCATGCACGAAGGCGGCTTTTTTCTCTCTGGCATGCGGCGAAAGATGTCTGTCTAGACGTCTTGCCGGGTGATCTCCAGAATGAGCACGTCAATCAGGTCAGAGCCAAGATACCGGCGCGCTTCTTCGCGCAGCGATGTGCGCAGGGGGTCCAGGACTTCGGATCGCGTGAAGGCACCGCGAAAGCCTCCCATGTTGGCGTGATCGAACAGGACCCGAAGCATAACGTCCCGCAGTTTTGGCTCGAACGAATGCACTTTCGATGCCATTCCGGGTTTGGTCTCCAGGCTCAATGACACGACAACCAGAGATGAGAGTTGGTCGCGTTCAACGACTGGGATAACAAACTGGCTGCTGATCTTGATGAAATCATTCGGAATGGTTTCATCAATTTCTTCGTCAGTTTCCTCCTCGTGGCCCTCTTCCTTGTGGGGTGCACCATCTTCGCCGGCCTCAGCGTGGTCCCCTTCTTCCGGAGGCGGTGCAAGCATGATGCCCGCACCGATCCCGCCGCCAAGGCCGATCACCAGCAGAAGTATTGGGAGCAATTTCGACATTATACGGAGACCTCAGAATGGAAGGATCGCATCAAGCACCTGCTGACCATAGCGGGGCTGCTGCATATCGGTGATCTGTCCACGCCCGCCGTAGGACACTCGGGCGGAGGCAATTTTGTCGTATGTCACTTCGTTCTGGCGGGAAATGTCATCCGGGCGCACATAGCCGGACACCAGCAGTTCACGCAATTCGAAATTCACCCGAAGCTCTTGCGATCCAGTGATGGCGAGAACGCCATTGGGCAGCACATCAACGACAGTTGCAGCAACGCGCAGTTCCAGATTTTCGCTGCGGCTCACCGACCCGCTGCCGCCGGAAGAGGATGAACTCCCCAGGTCAATGAGGTCATCACTGCTGGCGCCCTCTGGCAACCGCTCGTTCACGCGCTGCGGCAAGCCGAGAAGCTGGGGAACCTGCATACTTTCGGACGAATTGCGCGACCGGGAGGTGTCATTGGAAATCGATGCCTGTTCGTCGATCTCGATGACCACAGTCAGGATATCACCTTTTTTGGTCGCCCGCCGGTCCCCGAGCAACGATTGCCGGGACCCGCTCCAAAGGGACGCATTGTCCACAGCGCGTTGGGTTTGCGAGGTCAATGGCAAGCCCTGGTAGAGCATCGCCACATGTTCCTGGGTTTCATTTCCGGGGGTGAAGCTCGGCGGCTTGCCGATATGGTCCATGCGCGCGCAGCCCCCCAGGAGCCCGAGACCGAGAACTGCACATTTCACTGCGAGAATGGGTTTCATTAATCTACCTCAATATTTCCGCTCGCGGTGATCCGTCCTGTGACGGTCGTGCGCGAGGACAGGTTCATGACCCGGATGTATTCGCCTTCCGCACCGCGGCCGAGTGACCGGCCCTCGGTGGTGATTTCCAGACCGCCGTGGCGAAAAATAAGCTTCACCAGATCATTGCGATCCACGATGGCAGGGGCGCCTATGTCCCCGGCATGGATCGGACGGCTTGCGTAAAGCGCAATACGCGCTTCCTGCCCGATCACATCCTCGGGATTGCTCAGCGCGCCTGGGGATTGGATGTTTTTGAACATCAGATCCTCGGCGGAGATGATTTCCTTGGCCCGGATAGTCCGTGCGGGCACGAGTATTTCGGCCAATGCGGACTGGGCGAAGAGGATCCCGACGATGAGAGCGAGCAGATGTTTCATTTAGCGAACCTGGGTGGTCGCCGACATCATCTGATCAACCGCTGATATCACTTTGGAATTCATCTCATAGCCACGCTGGGCCTCGATCAGATCGGTGATTTCACGCACGGCATCCACCGAGCTGTCTTCCAGATAGCCCTGGCGCATGGTTCCCAGACCATCGGTTCCGGGATCTGTGGTGACGGGCTGGCCAGAGGCTTCGGTCTGTTTGAACAGGTTTCCGCCGACCGCTTCCAACCCCTTGGGATTGGTAAAGCCGGAAATGGTGAACTGCCCGAGCAGCTCTGCCTCGATGCTGTCATCAAAATAGGCGTAGAGTTCGCCCTGGGCGTTGATCGAGATTGAAGTTGCGTCCTCGGGGACGGTAATCTCAGGCGAGACCGGATAGCCATCATTGGTGACCACCAGACCATCCGCGGACCGTTTGAAGGACCCGTCGCGCGTGTATGCGGTGTCTCCGGAAGGCAGCGTGACCTCGAAGTAGCCGTTGCCGTCGATGGCAATATCGAGGTCGTTGCCCGTTTGAGACAGAGCACCCTGTTGCAGATAGATGGACACCGCTGAGGGACGCACCCCAAGACCGAGCTGCACACCGGTCGGCAGCACGGTGCCATCCGAGGCATTCACAGTTCCAGGCCGTGCGACTTGCTGATAATGCAAGTCCGCAAACTCCGCCCGCCGGGCATTGTAGGCGGTGGTGTTCATGTTCGCGAGGTTATTGGAGATGGTTTCGACGCGCAGCTGTTGCGCGCTCATCCCCGTGGCGGCGATTTTGAGTGCACGCATGGTTATCTCCTATGATTTCATCAGGTTGTCGATGGCCGCGCGGATCCGCTTATCCTCGTGGTCAAGAAAGCTCTGGCCCATTTCGTAGGCGCGTTGCACCTCGATCATCCGGGCCAGTTGGTGAATGGTATTGACGTTGGACCCTTCGACAAAGCCCTGCAGGACTTTGGCGTCCTCGGCGGCAACGGTTTCACCTTCCACCCGGAACATGACACCATCTTCGCGCAGGATCTGAGCGTCTTCGCCCGGCAGGAACAGACCGATCTGCCCCAACTGCTGGCCATCGGCACTCAGCGTACCATCAGCCCCGAAAGAAACGGTTTGTGCGTCACCGGGGACAAAAACAGGAGCCTGCCCTGCGTCCAGAACGCGGTAGCCATCGGCCGTGACCAGATCGCCCGCGGCATTTGGCGTGAAATTGCCCGCGCGGGTCAGGCGATTGCCGACCGGCGTTTCGACCATGAAGAAACCGTCGCCTTCGATCGCCAGATCATACGTACCATTGGTCTGGCTCAGCGTGCCTTGCTCCAGCGAGGTGTTGCGGATATTTGCCCGCCCCATCGACAGGCTTTCCTGTCCTGGTGCCGATTGCACGTATTCCGAGAAAATCAGGCCTTCGGACCGAAACCCTGAGGTTGCGGAGTTCGCGATATTGTTGGCCACGACCCGCATTTCATTCAACAGGCCGGACTGACGTGAAAGGGTAGTATAACCGATGGATCCCATTAAAAGCCCCCTTGGATCAGAGGAATGATACTTCCGTCAAAAAAAGCGACCAGCGTTTGCGTCATGATGCCCATGGTCAACCAGAAAACGACCAGAATGCTTGCGAGTTTAGGCACAAACGTCAGTGTCATCTCCTGGATGGAGGTCAGGGCTTGAAACAGGCCCACCGTCAGGCCGACGACCAGAGCAACAACCAGGATTGGCAAAGCCATCGTAATCGCTGCCAGGATGGCCTGACGCAGGGTGTCGTAGAATACGCCTTCGCTCATCATGGCTCAGACCGGCATCCGCAGGATTTCCTGATAGGCTTCGACCACCTTGTTGCGCACGGTCACAGCGGTTTCCACGGCAAGTTCGGTCTGCGCAAGGGCTTGTACCAGCGCGTGCGGATCAGCGTTTCCAGTCATCGACTGCACGGAGACCTGCTCACTGTTGACCAGCGTATTGGTGAAATCTTCAAAGCTTGCTTTTGCGTGCTCTTGAATCGTACCGGGGGTGTATTCCGGGTCGATTTTCGTGGCCGGGCGGGCCGCATTGTAGCCGGATGTGGCATTAATTGAACGAATATCCATTCTGGATCTCCAATCTGTTCAGGTTAGCGACGCAAGAGGTCCATCAGAGAGGCCGACATTTGCCGGGTCTGATCAAACATCTTCAGGTTTGCTTCGTAGGTACGCTGCGCTTCGCGCGCGTCCGAGACTTCGATCATCAGATCGACGTTTGAGCCCTCGTAGTGGCCAGTTTCATCTGCCAGCGGGTGCGAGGGGTCGTAAATTTCCTCCAGGTTTTTGCGGTCCAGAGACACACGCCCAACCCTGACTTCGCTGACATCTGTCGCCAGATCGCGAACGGCCTGAAAGGAGACCGTCTTGCGGCGATAGCCGGGGGTATCCGCGTTCGAGATGTTCTCGGACACATGGGTCAATCTGGCAGCCTGCGCGCGCAGGGCGCTAGCAGTCACTGACAGGGCTTTGGAAAAATCGCTCATTGTCTGTCTCCTGATCAGCTGCGGCCGAGGCTGGCGCGTAGGATGTTCATGGAAGAGCGGTAAACGGCGAGCGCACGATCATGCTGCCGTTTAGCCTCAACGCCGTTGAGGATCTGTTCCTCCACGGAAACGGAATTGCCATTTGGATCGATAGAGCTGTCGTCGGTGGTGACGGCCCAGTCAAAGCCACTTCCGTTCGCACCATGCAGATGGGCACCGCGCGAGGCCGTCATGTCGCCCTGCGCTTCGCCTGCAGCGAAAACTTCAGTGAAAGGTTTGATATCCTTGGCGTGATACCCTGGGGTATCCGCATTCGCGATATTTTCCGAGATAAGCGCCTGACGCTTACCTGCATGGGTCGCCATGGAATAGGCGATATTAAAAACATTCAGTCTTTCGAACACCGGGGCTTCTCCCTCGATCAATTTCAATCAAGGCTTAACCCTGATTCCTTTAGAAATTGTTTTCAGAGGAATGTTGGAGAACCCGCATATGATGAAATCGATCGAAGCGCTCAGCCAAGAGTTGGCAAGCGCGCAGCTCTCTACCCCATTGGGACGTGTTACCGGTATTTCCGGCGGCGAGATCGAGGTGTCGGGCCTGGAGCGCCAGGCCCGTATCGGTGACAGGCTGGTTCTGCGTCGCGGGAAGAAGGATGATCTCCATGGTGAAGTCCTGGCGATCGGCTCCGATCATATCCGCATGCTGCCGGATACCGCGCCGGAACGCGCCTCCATCGGGGACGCGGTGCTGTTGTTTCCGACGCCGGACTTTGCGCCGGATAACAGTTGGATCGGACGGTTGATAGACCCCTTTGGTGAACCTCTGGATGCAAATCCGATGCTGCGTGGTGTGGAGAGCCGGGACCTGATGGCCAGCCCGCCAAAGGCTGCGTCGCGCAGGGGTCTGGGCAAACGATTGTCCAGCGGCCTGTCCATTCTCAACACCGTGCTGCCGATCGTAACCGGACAAAGGGTGGGTCTGTTCGCGGGCTCAGGTGTTGGTAAATCCACATTGATGGCGCAACTCGCGCAAAACATGGAGGCCGATGTGGTCGTCATGGCGCTGATTGGCGAGCGGGGTCGTGAGGTCAACCATTTTGTGAAGGATGTGTTGGGACCAGAGGGCATGAAGCGTGCGATCGTTGTGGCTGCGACTTCGGATCAATCGGCGCTGGTGCGCCGTCGATGCGCATGGGCCGCGATGACCGTTGCCGAACATTTCCGGGATCAGGGAATGAATGTGTTGTTTATGGCCGATTCTATCACCCGGTTTGCCGAGGCCCATCGGGAAATTGCAGTGGCCTCTGGCGAGGCGCCGGCCCTGCGTGGCTTCCCGCCCTCCGTCACGCCCCTTATCACGGGGCTGTGTGAGCGCGCGGGGCCGGGGTCGGATGGGCAGGGTGATATCACCGCCGTCTTCAGCGTGTTGGTCGCAGGGTCCGATATGGACGAACCTATCGCCGATATTCTGCGGGGGGTTCTGGACGGCCACATCGTACTCAACCGGGAGATCGCCGAACGGGGCCGATTCCCTGCCATTGATGTGTCACGCTCCGTATCGCGCAGCCTGCCTGCGGCGGCGACGAAGGACGAAAACGAGATGATTCTCGGGGTACGAAAGTTTCTAGGCGCCTATGAGCAATCCGAGGTCATGATCCGGGCCGGGCTCTATTCCGAAGGAAACGACCTGGTTCTTGACCAGGCTGTGAAGGTTTGGCCGGAGCTGGACGCATTTTTCGGTCGTGCGGAGCCTGAGGGGATTAAAGCAAGTTTCAACAGACTCGCTCTGCTGCTGCGGCGGGCCGGTTCCGGTCGCTAGGTCGGCCAAAGGATCCGGTGTGCGGAGGATGTTATCCCATTTGGCCTGGAACCATTTGGCCTGGAAAGATGCTCCTGGGCATGGGTTTTGATATGAGGGATGCGGTCGTCTGTCGCTGAGTTTGAGGCGAGGTTGGCCGCCCGCCGCGCCCGCGTCTCCGCCGCAGCTCCCTTGGGTGACGCGCTCAAACACCTCGGGACATACTGGTACCTCGGGACATACTGGGAGGGACGACTCCGATCCGACCGTTGATGGGATGGGATCTACCGCTTTAAAGGTGAGGGATTGTATCGCGGCCGATCCTATATCGAACCAGGATCACCCTGGGAGAACGGCGTCTGCGAAAGCTTCAGCGCCCGGTTCCATGACGAGCTGTTGAATGGCGAAATCGTCGATAGCTCGGAGGAATCCCAACGCTTGTTTGACAATGGCACATCCATCTCAAAACAGTCACGCCGCACAGCGCAGCTGGGCGATCGCCCAACTGCGCTCAAAACCATTATTCCGAAGTACCGGAGGTCAACAATGCACTCGCAATCAAACCAGTCCACCCGATGGGCTCAGACCATGCGGGGGCAGGTCAATGCTGTTAGCTGCGGAGCATCATAAGTGCGGCACTTCCAGAGCTATAGCCGCTGCTGATTGATCTCATTTGTGCCCGTGTCAGGTACATATTGACCAGATCATCCATCTTGTTCCCGGCGATGAACTCTGACGGCTTGTCGGTTCCCAGAATTTCCTCAGATTTACGCTTGTAAACTTCGACGGCCTGATCAATATCCATTTGCCCGACCTCACTTGGCAAGCCCAGCGCCACCTGCATAAAGTCGGTCATCGCCTGCTGCCCCATAATGGTGAACCATTGCGATGTGGCACTTGGCCCGTCGTCCTCATCATTCATAGTGCGCAGTTTTTCCAGCGCGTCTTCGAACTCTTGCTCCGCATCTGTATCATCGGATTGAAACAGGGTCTCCAGCTCTCGTTCTGCAATTTGCGCATAGTAGGTGATGAAAAACTCACTTTCGCCATCCGCAGCAGCATTTGCGCGATAGGCATCGCTCACCAGACCAATTTGGTAGGGGCCTGTGAGTTCTTTCAAATCATCCGTGCCAAAAAGTTCGGTCGCTTGATCCTTATAGATCGCCAGCTGCTGGTCGATGGAAAGGCTATCGAATGTCGACCCTGCATCCAGCTCGCTCTGGGCAATAAGATCTTCAACTGCTGAATCGACTTCGAGAGCGGTGTTCAGAAAACGCGGGACACCGGTTTGGCCCATGGTGCTAAACCAGTCGGCGTCGATTGCCGCCTGTTCCAGCTCGGCACTGTTGTCCGGGGCAGTGTCGTCTTCGCCGTAAGAGAATTTCAAAATCGTTTCAACGGTGCTCAAATTGGCAGAAATTTCGCTATTCCGCATGCCGGATTCGGTGGCTTTTTCCCTGTACACCGCCAGCATATCGTCCATATTTTTGCTGTTGGCAAAAACATTCGGATCGTCGGTCCCAAAGGCTTCTATCGCCTTCTCACGGTAAATCCTCATCGCTTCACTGGTCTCGCGATCCGCGATATCATCCGGCAATTCCAGCGCAATTTTCATGAACTCTGCAAGGGGGTCCTGCCGCGCGATATAGTCCCACTCCTCGTTCAGAGCCGAATCCCGGGACACCATCTGATCCAGAATTCGTTCCGACAGATCTGCAATAGCGGTGATTTCATCACTTGGATCACCATCCACTGTCGCGCGGGTTTTGTAAGCCGACAACACCACGTCCTTGTTGTCAGGCGAGAAGAAAACGGTTGGGTCATCGCTACCGAAGACAACGGTTGCCCTGTCGCGATAAGCCTGAATTTGTTCGTCCTCATCGAGACCGGTAATGGACGCAGACATGCGAAGGGTCGTATTGAGGAAATCGGTCAGAACGTCGCGTTGAACGATGTCCTGCCACTGATCTTCAACGGAGGTTACGCCGGGTTGTTCGTCTTCCTCACCGGTGATGTCCTCTAGCGTCAGGTTGAACTCCCGGAGCGCTCGCTCTTTCACGCTGAGCTGCGAGACATCGTCCTCATCCGGTTCGCCAAAGACTTCTATCATCGCGCGTTTTGCAAACAACGCAGTGCGCATGGTATCGTCCACTGCGCCGACTGCCTCCTCGAAGGAGGCGGATTGAAAGCTGTCGATGACTCCCTGCATGGCCTTGGAATCCGTCGTTTTCGGAGATTGCCCCGGGCCAAATCCAAATGCCTCCGAGAACTTTACATAGCGCTCGTCGTTCATTGTGTTTGCCAAGGCGTCGTCGGCGGCTGTGCCTTCATTCAATGCACGCTGCAAGAGGGCGCGATAGTTGATTTCTTCTTCCAGTCCAAACGCCTTGACCGCCACCTGAAGAAGGCGGCGGTCGTCGAGAAGGTCATCTGTTGACGTGACTTTGCCAATGTTTTCGGCAAAGTACTCGCTATCGTTTTTCAACTGACCTGCTTGGATAAAGGCGTCATATTGCCGGTCATAGGTCGATTGTAGAAAATTCCAGCCCGCGACCCCGGAGGACGGAATGAGTGGCGTATAACTCATTGCGATCTGACGGCCATGAGCCGTTCCTCCCGCGGCAGCAAGGCTCGAAGTGCCTTGAGGCATCGATAGTGATTGTTGCTGATCACCGACTCGGTTGCTTCTGACAGGGCCGCCCGACTGTCTGGGTCGGTGAAGACCTGACTCAGTTCTTCGATACGGCGCAACATTGGCAACCGGTCTTCTTCGGGATCGACATCCCCCGAAAGCACCAGCTGGGCTGCGTAGCAAACACGACGCACTGGCGTATTCGCTTGTTCAGGGTGAATCGCATCACGTAGACGCAGGATATTTGCATCAGGGGTTACGATTGATAGGCGGCTGCGGCGATCTCCATTCTCGATCACGGCGCCGTTGACCAAAACGCGCTCTTTCGGCGCGAGTTTAAGGACCAATCCACTCATTTTCAGGACGCTCCGCTTCTGAGGCCACGCATGATGGCCGTGTTGATTTCTACAAGCGGCTGGACCGTGGCTTTGCGAGCCAGGACCTTGCTGCTGTGCTCACGCGTGAAGCGGGCCAAATGAAACAGGCGTTGTTTCAGCTCGGTCGGCAGCTTGTTGCCGTCCTTCGCCAGATCCGCAGTGAAGAGTGTCCAGAGTTTACGGTTATCGGAAACAGCTGCGACAAGCTCCTTGAAACCGTCAGACCCCTTGCCGTTCGCCACGATCATGCGATGCGTGATACGCGCCAAGATTTCATATTCGGTGTTCCGTGCAGTGCGGGTCGGGGCTTTTGCCGCCGCATAGGCGCTCTTCGCCTTTAGAAGGGCATTCACGTGTTATCCTAACGTATTATTGCTCACTGATTCTCAGAGACGTAGGTAGGCACCTGGGACCCTATTCAGGGTCCCAGGCGAAAGGCTATTTAGCGGAAGAGCTGTTGGAGCGAGCTCGGGGCTTCATTGGCGATTGTCAGCGATTGAATGGCAAGCTCCTGCTGAGTTTGCAGCGCGCTAAGACGTGCAGAGGCTTCTTCCATATTGGTGTCCGTCATTGTGGAGACACCGAGGGTCATGGAATCGACCAGATCGGCCACGAACATCGACTGATCGTCCAGGCGCGCGGCAGAGGCACCCAGAGCGGCGGCGCCGGTGATCGCAGTTTGCAGGAAGGTTTCGATCTCACCCAGCGCGGATGCCGCAGAGGTGGTATCGGTGATCGAGGTCAAGTCCGCAGTCAGATCCAGGCTCGATTCAAAGTCCACGGTGGCGATGGTGATCTCCACTGCAGTCACTGTACCGCCGGCGCCCTCACGGTCGAGGGAGGCCAGAACGCCCATCTCGGTTGTTGTGTTGCCGTCGATGTCACTCGCCAGAAGGTTCGCACCGTTGAATTGCGCCGCAGAGATGATGGCTTCAACCTGCTCAACCTTGGAGGTGATGTCTGTTTGGATCTTGGCGTGATCGACGTTCTCGGACTGAGCGGAAACGATCAGTTCCTTGATTTCAGTCAGTTTTTCAACAATCTGTTCCGCGCCTGCAGAGGCAACGGCAACGGTTGCTTCGCCGATCGCAAGGCCTTCTTCGATCGCTTCAAAACCAGCGATGTCGGATTCCATTGTCTTGGAGATCGCCCACACAGCGGAGTTGTCTTTGGCTGTGCCGATTTCTT
This sequence comes from Phaeobacter sp. B1627, assembly GCF_006265095.1. GTDB lineage: Bacteria > Pseudomonadota > Alphaproteobacteria > Rhodobacterales > Rhodobacteraceae > Epibacterium. Next base: position 68,104 of record NZ_VCNK01000020.1, on the reverse strand, counting down.
TACCGGTGGAGATATTCGACTGGGTGGTGTTCAGGTCATCGTTCACAGACTTCAACGTCTGGAGTGCAACCATTGCGCCATTGTTCGTCAGAATGCTGGACATAGCATAAGTTCCTTTAATACGGGGCAATTTAACCCCTGATTTGGTATCTCAGCTTCGTTGCCGAAGCTCTCTCTGTCGTCTTTCTGACTTTGCTTCACCTTTCGGTTTCCGCGCCACCTCAGTCGAGATGCAAGGCGACTTTGGCGTATCAGGTGCTAAGAGAGTGCTAATGGTCCAATTTGCATTTTTAAAATTGTCTCCAATTCCCGGTGGGTTACGCGCGCTTTTCCAACTTAAGACTCCCTGTGGTTGAGAATTGCGTCTTCCGTCCGGACCGGTCATAAACTTCCAAACCCCGGCGAACCTTGCGTAATTCCGCCATCCGGTTGGCAACAGCCTTGATACCTTTCATGGCGCTGCCGAGTAGCTCCTGGTTGCGGGCGACTTTATTGTTTACGGTATCCAATGCGGCCTTTTCCAGGTTGCCGATGGCATTGAGTTGGTCAAACAGCGCTTCCTTCTGCTGCAGGAGGCCTTCCAGCTTATGGAGCTGCCCCTCTTTTAGCGCGGCGCGTTCCTGATCAAGAATTGCATCGAGGGCTGTAATCAGGGCTTGGGGGGTCTGGTTGGTCAGTGTGCTCATTCTTGAGAGTCCTTCAGTGAGTTATAGATGGATTCGGCCAATCCGATGCCGCCGCTTTCGGCCATGGCCCGTGCCTGTTCATTGACCAGCAGGCTTGCGAACTGGTCTTCGCCTGAGCCACCGCCAAAGGCTTCCGGCGCCTTGCCCAGGCCTGCTGCTTTTAACATTTCAGAAAGAAAGGATGCTTCGAGGTCGATCGCCGCCTGACGCAATGCTGCGTCTTTTGGATCAGCGACCTGCTGCAACGGGGCTGCCGAGGTGGGCAGCGAAACAGTTGGTACGGGCATTCTGCCTCCGTCCTTATATAGGTGTCGAATTCTTCGATTTTTCGAGTTTTCGCAAAAAGCAGTTAAAAATAACGTAACTGGTTTGCGATATTCATTGGTCACACGAGATAGAACATCCGGTGGACCATGATGATGAACTTCCTTTTGACTCAATCAGTTGGCAGCAAGCCCGTTGAGTCGCCGCAGCGATCCGATGCCCATCGGAAATCCGGCGACTCCTTTGAGTCCGCTATGAGGCGGTCGGCCAATGAAGCAAATCAGAAATCCCGAGATGCCCGAGATCCCCGAGATCCCCAGGGGCCCCAAGAACCGAAACAACGCCAAGGGGCTGACTCTGTTGACGGTCAGGCGTCTGAGACTGAGACAACCGCCGTCGCATCGCAACCCGCGTCCGAGGGGGGGGGCTTGGACACCGAAGAGGGGTCCGCTCCTGATGGCACATCGCCCGAAACGGCGGTAGCGCCACTAGAGGGCGATGAATTCACAGAGCAGTCCGGTAATTCTGTCGATGATTCTGCCGAACAGGATCTGATAACCGCCCAGGAGCAAATCCTGTCTCCGCAAAACCCGGCACCCGCCAGCAAAGGCGCGGAAGAGACGGCACCGGGGTCATTGACCAAAACACCGGGAGACCGTGTGGTATCGCCTGCCGCCGCTCCAACCGAGCTGCCGGACGAAGATTCCCTCCAGCCCGGCGCAGAACCAGTGGCTGAAGGGGAGGCATCCGATATGGAACCCGCCTCACTGTTGGCATCTCGTGCCAGCGCCCTCGAAGAGCAGAAAGGGCGCAATGGCATCTCAACGACATTGGACGCGCACCGTGAGACCTTGCGCCAACAGCGCCCGCAGGCGAGCGCGACGGAGGCTGGGACTCCTGCAAAACCGGCCACGGACATCGAGGTTGGGGCGACGGGCAAGGGGGACGATGCATCGATCCGTCTGCCGGGAGTGCAGCCGGCGACTACGGCACAACAAACCGTTGCGGAGGTGCAGGCCCGATCAGCCAGAGCGGATGCTCCGGTTCAGACGGCGTCGGGGATGCAAGCTCCGGGCGCCGCCTTTGATGTGCGTACGCAATCTGCGAACGTTCAGCCAAAGACAACTCAAACACCGGGCGCACCAGCCAGCGGTACGGCGACGCCGTCTGCGGCGACCGGCACGGTTCTGCAATCGTCCTCTGCGGTGGTCACCAGCGTATTTGGCGCGTCCGACAGTGCCGGGACGGGCGAGGATGTTCTCACGCAGCGCGGCGCAGAGAGCTTTGCCCTGCCGCAATTGCTGGCTGAGGCCTCTGTTCGGTCTGGCGCGGCCAGCTTTCGCGCTGAAACGCCCCGCCTTGTAGCGCAGCAACTGGCAGAGGCGGTTGCCACCAATGGGAAGCGCAATATCGATGTCTCGCTGAACCCGAGAGAGCTGGGTCACGTGAATATGAGGGTTTCCACCACTGAAACCGGCGTGACCGTTGTCATCCAGGCTGAACGGCAGGAAACCGAAGACCTGATGCGCCGCCACATTCAGGACCTGGCGCGGGAATTCAAGGAAATGGGCTTCTCCGACATCTCTTTCCAATTCGGCTCCGACACGTCGGCGGGACAATCAGAGGACGGGGAAATGACAGATAGTTCCGGCGGCACCGCGCTGAAGGGCGACGGTGATGCCGTAGAGGAGGAGCCGCAGGGGCTGCCTTTGTCACAACAACTCAACATATCGGCCGACGGGCTGGACATAAGGATCTGAGAGAATGACCACTGAAATTTCCGGTCTGGGTACGACCAGCGCGCTCAGCTCATCTGCGACGCAAACCGCAACATCGGCATTGTCGTCGGACTTTGAAACCTTCCTGACGCTGATGACGACACAGGCCAAATATCAGGACCCGCTGGAGCCGATGGATTCGTCGGACTATACCGCCCAGCTTGCGCAGTTCTCCGCGGTTGAACAGCAGGTTTTGACCAACGACACATTGGCCAGCATGCTGACACAACTGTCGCTCACGAATATGTCGCAATTGACCGGATGGGTCGGCAAGGAAGTCCGGGCCCAGGCGGCGGCTCACTTTGATGGATCGACCCCGATCTCCGTTTCGCCGAACCCGGCTGCCGTTGCCGACGAGGTGCAGTTGGTCATCTATGATGATACCGAAGCGGAAGTTGGCCGGATTGAACTGCCGGTCTCTGCTGAACCCTACATGTGGAATGGCGAAGGCACAGACGGCGAGACACTTCCGGACGGCAATTATACCTTTGTGGTCGAGAGCTATTCCGACGATGAGGTGATCCTGTCGGAAATCGCCGAAGTCTACGGGGTGGTCGAAGAAACCCAGAACGTGGATGGACAGGTGGCCTTGATCCTTCAAAGCGGAACCGCCATCCTTGCCTCCTCGGTCACTGCGCTGCGAGATCCCGATACGGCATCGTGATATTTCCGCAGATACGGCTTCTGACCGGGCCTCTGTGGCTGCCGGGGACAGGCGCCGATCCGACCGTGGAGCGCTATCCTGACGATCGTAGCCGATGATATTGCACCAGCCCTGTTTCGCCATCTTGCGATGCAGGGCTGGCCTCTTTCCGGCCCCACCCCATTGTCCGGCGGGCGCAGCAATCACGTCTGGCAGGCCGGCGGGGTTGTTGTGAAACTCTACCGCCCATCGCGGGGCAATCCGCTTTTTGCCAATGACCCCGTCCGCGAGCGTCAGAGCCTGCGGGCCCTGAGCGGCACCGGTTTCGTGCCACGCTACCTTGCGCACGGCAGATGGCAGGGGCAGGACTGGCTGATGTACAGCCACCTGGTCGGGGCCCCCTGGCGGGAGGATACCGCGCATGTGGCCCGTCTGTTGGGGATATTGCACGATCAGGTCGCGTTCTCCGGGCTGCCGGACGGGGCAAACGGATCGCAGGCTCTGGCGTCTCAGACCCTGAATATATTGGCGCAATGCTCTGGTCCCGGCCGGGATTTACGTCGCTTGCATCCGCAGGGAGTGGTCCCGCCGACGCGCCAGACGGGCCTCATCCATGGGGATCCGGTGCCCGGCAACCTGGTGGAACATGACGGGACCCTTGCGTTGATTGACTGGCAATGCCCGCAACGGGGCGACCCGGCGGAAGATCTGGCCCTGTTTCTGTCCCCTGCAATGCAGTTCTTGTACCGTGGTCGGCCGCTTGGGCCAGAGGAAGAGGCGCAATTTGCCTCTGCCTATCCGGATCGCCGCGTGGTGGCGCGCTACTTCGCCCTGAAGCCCTGGTTTCATTGGCGGATGGCGGCCTACTGCATGTGGCGCAACGATACCGAGGCGCTGGATCTGGAGGTTTCAGAGCTTCAGTCCATCAGGCCGAGCAGCGCATAGGCGGGCGGCATCAGCAGGCGGCGGGCCCGGCCCAAGGGAAACCGGGGCATCCGCTGGAAGAGGTCTGGATAGGGGGCTTCGGGAGTTTTGCCCTGTACGAGATCGGCCAGCAACCTGCCGGCATAGCTGCCCATTGCGACGCCATTTCCATGGTAGCACAGGCCCGCAAACAGGCCCGGGTGGTCCGGAACCGAGCCGACAAAGGGCACCAGATTGCGCGATAGGCAGACCATGCCGGACCACATATGCGTGGCCTCCACTCCGCGCCACGCCGGAAACAGTCGGTCGAAATGGCTGCGCAGAGCTGTGCGGATTTTCGCTTCGGCCCGGGGCGAGGACATCAAGCCACCGCGCATTCCAAACAGAAACCGTCCGTCTGGCATCAGGCGAAAGTAATGCAGCATGTGACGGGTGTCATAGGCCATCTGGGCACTGGTCCAGCCCTGTGCGGCCTGCTCATCCGCCGTCAGCGGGCGGGTGACCATGACGGTGGATTGCGCTGGCATGTAGCGGCCCGCCAGCCAGCCGGGAATGTTCTCGCTGGAATACCCATTCGTGGCAATCACCAGCCGTTTGGCGGAGATCCGGCCCTTTGGCGTGCGGGCGTGCCAGCCGCTGTCATCCTGCCACAGATCCAGAGCCGGGCTGCGCTGATAAAGGGTCGCGCCGGCAGTCGCGGCAGCGGCGGCAAGGCCAAAGAGGTACTTGCGGGGATTGAGGGCGAAGCCGAGCGGAGTCGTCATGGCGCCGTGGAAGCGGCCCCCAAGCCCATTTGCTGCAAGAGCTGGGCCATCGATGAAGTCCGCGCCGGTGTTTTGGGCGGCCCGGCGCAGTGCGGCGCCCGCTTTGGCGGAGTGGGCCATGACGGTTTCGCCAGAGGAATGCGTATCTGCCTCTATGCCATGGCGGGCGATCAGACGTTCCACCAGATGGACAGCTTCTTCCTCGCCCGCCTGATAGACCTGTGTCTCCCGGCGACCGTGGAGGCGCTCCATTGCTCTGCTGCCGAGTTTGGCACCGCCAAGACAGCAGAAGCCACCGTTGCGGCCCGAGGCGCCCCATCCCGGTGTTTCCGCCTCGATCACGGCCACATCGACACCGGCCTCGGCCAGGTGAAGCGCGGTGGACAGGCCGGTAAAGCCGCCACCAATGATCGCCACGTCGACCTCGCGCGCCCGGTCCAGTTCGGGCCACACCGGCGCAGGGCAGGTTTCATCCCACCAGCAATTGCTCCGCGGGCCGGTGCCGTAGGCGTAATCCGGAAAGATTCGCCGCATCATGAGGCGCGCACCGCGTCCTGTTCTTCCTGCCGTTGTTTCACCAATGCGCGTTTGCTCACCAAGGAGGCACCAATGACCCCGACGGTGACGACCGTGATCATGATTGTCGAAAGCGCATTGATTTCCGGCGAAACTCCCAGCCGCACCGCTGAGAAGATCTTGATCGGCAGGGTGGTGGCCGCAGGTCCGGTGGTGAAGGAGGCGATCACAAGATCGTCGAGCGACAAGGTGAAGGCAAGGAGCCAGCCGGACACCACGGCCGGCGCGATGATCGGCAGGGTTACAAGACGAAACGCCTCGGCGGCGGAGCAGCCCAGATCCAGGGCGGCCTCTTCCAGCGAGCGGTCAAAGGTCGCCAGCCGCGACGACACCACCACCGAGACGTAGCACATGGAAAACGTCGTGTGCGCCAAGACGATCGTCAGCACCCCCCGGTCCAGGCCGATGCCGATGAACAAGAGCAGCAGCGACAGACCGGTGATCACCTCGGGCATCACCAGCGGCGCGTAGATCATTCCGGAAAACAGGGTCCGCCCCAGAAACCGGCCGCTGCGGACCAGCACATAGGCGGCCATCGTGCCCAGCACGGTTGCGATGGTTGAGGAGAACACGGCGACTTTTATCGTGACCCAGGCGGCCTGAAGCATCGCATCGTTCTGCATCAACTCGCCATACCATTTGGTCGAGAAGCCAGCCCAGACGGTCACCAGTTTGCTTTCGTTGAAGGAAAACAGGATCAGGATGAGCATCGGGACATAGAGGAAGGCAAAGCCGAAGGTCAGCGAGACCACGTTGAAGGCGCTCAGGCGTTTCATTGTTCGCTCTCCTGTTCCTTTTGCTGGTTTCGCTGAAACAGCACAATCGGCACCACGAGGATCAGCAGCAGGACCACCGCCACGGCCGAGGCCACCGGCCAATCCCGGTTGGAGAAGAACTCCTCCCACAGGACCTTGCCGATCATCAGCGTGTCCGACCCGCCAAGCAGCGACGGGATCACGAACTCGCCCATCGCCGGAATGAAGACGAGGAAGCAACCGGCGATGATCCCGCCCTTGGACAGGGGAACCGTCACCAGCCAGAAGGCGGAAAAGCGGGAACAGCCGAGGTCTTCGGCCGCTTCGATCAGGCTGTCGTCCATCCGGTCAAGCGCCGCGTAGATCGGTAGAATCATGAAGGGCAGATAGGTGTAGACGATCCCGATATAGACCGCAGTGGTGGTGTTCAGGATCTGCAGCGGCTCTGATACCAGGCCGCTCCAGAGCAGGAATTGGTTCAGGAAGCCTTCGTTCGACAGAATGCCTTTCCAGGCGTAGACCCGGATGAGAAAAGAGGTCCAGAACGGCAGGATCACCAACATCATCAACGTCGGGCGCCATTCTTCCGGGGCGCGGGCCATGCCATAGGCGATCGGGTAGCCGACAATCAGGGTCAGCACCGTCGATGTCAGGGCAATGCGCAGAGAGCTGAGGTAGGCTTTCCAATAGAGGTCATCCTCGACAAGCCAGATGAAATTCTCGAAATCCAGCTCCGCGATGAAGGCCCGGATGCCCTCCGCCCAGTCAAACTGCGGAAAATAGGGAGGGCGCGCGATGGCGGCATCCGACAGCGAGATTTTCAGAACGATGACAAAGGGCACCAGGAACAGCGCCAGAAGCCAGATGTAGGGGATGGCGATCAGGAGGAAACGGCGCATCAGTTCGCCAACAAGATGCCGCCGGTGGCGGTCCAGGACAGCCAGACGGTGTCTTCCCATGTGTAGTCCCGTCGCGAAATCCGGCGGGTGTTTGCCGTTTGCGCCTTGATGATATCGCCCGTCGGCAGCTCCACATGATAGGTGGACAGGTTGCCCAGGTAGGCGATGTCCAGAACTTTGCCCTGCACGGCGTTGGCAGCATCAGCCGGGCGTTCGGCGCTGATGGTGACCTTTTCCGGCCGAATGGCGAGATGCGCGGTCTGCCCCTCGGAGAAACCGGTCGGGGATTTGACGCGCAGCGGCTCGGCCCCGTCGCGCCAGTGCAACGCGAACGTGCCCTCTCCGGTGGCTGTGACCTTGCCTTCGATCAAATTCACATCACCAATGAAATCAGCGACATAAACGGAATTGGGCGCTTCGTATATATCGGCGGGCGTGGCCACTTGCATGACCTGCCCATTGTCCATCACAGCGACGCGGCTGGCGACTGTCATCGCCTCTTCCTGATCATGGGTGACGATCACAAAGGTGGTGCCGGTCTTTTCCTGGATGTCCATCAACTCGAACTGGGTTTCCTCGCGCAACTTGCGATCCAGCGCACCGAGCGGTTCGTCCAGCAGCAGCAGCTTTGGTGCCTTTGCCAGGCTGCGGGCGAGGGCGACTCGCTGCCGTTGGCCGCCGGAAATCTGATGCGGTCGGCGGCGGGCGAATTTCTCAAGTCGCGTCAACCGCAGCATTTCGTCCACCCGGGCGTTGATCTCGGGCTTGGGCATGCCTTCGCGTTTCAGACCAAAAGCGATGTTTTCCCAAACGCTGAGGTGGGGAAACAGCGCATAGGACTGGAACATCATATTGACCGCGCGCTGGTTCGGGGGGACGGGGGCAATATCCTGACCAGCCAGAAAAATCTTCCCCTCGGTGGGGGATTCGAACCCGGCCAGCATCCGCATCATGGTGGTCTTGCCACAGCCTGACGGGCCCAGAAGCGCAAAGAACTCGCGTTCGAAAATATCGATGGTCAGGTTGTCGATCGCGGTGAAATCGCCAAAGCGTTTGGTGACGTTCTGGAACTGGATCAACGGTTTCTCGTCCGGATCGTTCCAGGGTTCAAATACGGGTATTGCCAAGACTGCCCCCAAGCGGGCAGCAGGATGCCGACCCGTCGTCGTTTGTCAGGAACGACAGGGCGACGTGCGCCCTGCCGGATTTGATAGCCTGAGACAGCTCAGGTGCCGGATTTTACACGCGTCCACAGGCGGGTCACGATCCGCTGTACTTTCTGCGGGTACGGGCCCTTGATGTAGGTGTTTTCCAACGCGGCCGGCGTCGGGTAGATCGCCGGATCTCCGATCACGTCCTCGGCCAGAAACTCCTGCGAGGCCTTGTTGCCATTGGCGTAGTAGACGTAGTTCGATGCAGCCGCCATGTTTTGCGCATCGAGGATGAAATCGATGAACTTGTGTGCCGCGTCCGGGTTCGGGGCATCCACCGGAATCGCCATCTGGTCGAACCACATCAGGGCGCCTTCCGATGGGGCGTTATAGGCAATTTCCACGCCATTGTCGGCTTCGGCAGCGCGGTCGCGGGCCTGCAGAATGTCACCCGACCAGCCGAATGCGACGCAGATATCGCCATTGGCCAGGGCGTTGATATACTCGGACGAGTGGAATTTCTGGATATAGGGACGCACCGCTTCCAGAACACCGGCGGCCTTTTCAAGGTCATCCTTGTCGTGGCTGTTGGGGTCGAGGTCCAGATAGGTCAGCGCAGCCGGTATCATCTCGTCCGGCGCATCGAGGAAATGCACGCCGCACTCGTCGAGCTTTTCCATATTCGCCGGGTCGAACACCAAGGCGAGACTGTCGATCGGCGCGTCCTCGCCCAATGCTTCGGTCACCTTGCCGATATTCGCGCCGATGCCGGTGGTGCCCCACATGTAGTTGATGGAGTAGGCGTTATCGGGATCAAAACGGGCGGTACGATCCTGGATCACGTCCCAGACGTTGCCGTAATTCGACAGCTTGTCCCGGTCGAGCGGCATGAACACGCCCGCCTGAACCTGGCGCTGCAGGAAAGACCCGGTCGGCACGACCACGTCGTAGCCGGAGCCGCCGGCGAGCATTTTGGTTTCCAAAAGCTCGTTGGAATCGAAAACGTCGTAGATCAGGTCGATCCCGGTTTCCTCTTCGAACTTGGCCAGAAGCTCTTCGTCGATATAATCCGACCAGTTGTAGACGCGCACTTCTTCCGCCGTCGCGGCAACGGTGCTCAATGCGATGGCGGACACGATGGTGACCGTTTTCAGTGTCATGAGAATCTCCCTGTGGGTGCCAGTGTCTTTTTGACCGGCTATGGGCTATTTTGATCAAGTTTTGCCGCATCCGGCAAGACACTTTATGTTTTCATCTGTATTTCCTTCGTGCAAGCTGCACAAAAAATAGAAGGACCCAAGCGCGGTGAATGTGCCAAACCCACCCTCCGTTTCCCCCGCTGAGGGGGCTGCCAAGCTGCCCGCGCATGAGCTGGTCTATCAGCGCCTGCGCGCACAGATCCTGTTTGGCGAGTTGGCGCCCGGGCAGGCGGTTACCATTCAGGGGCTGGTCGAGGCGCTCGACAGCGGCATGACGCCGGTGCGCGAGGCGATCCGCAGATTGATCTCGGACGGGGCGCTGGTGTTTCAGGGCAATCGCCGTGTGTCGGTGCCGCAATTGCGGGCAGAGGATATTGATGAGCTGGTTTATGCAAGAAAAACAATAGAATGCGAACTTGCCAGGCGCGCGGCGACCCGTATGGAAGCGGCTGAGATCGATGGGCTGGAAGAGCTGGACCTGGCCCTGGACAAGGCGATCGCGACTGGTGATGTGGCCGGGTATCTGGCTTTGAACTATCAGTTTCATACCACGCTCAATGCACAGTCGGATGCGCCCATTCTGGCCGATCTGGCGGATCGTCTGTGGCTGCGCTTCGGGCCTTCGTTGCGGGTGGTCTGCGGACGCTTCGGCACCCAGAGCTTTCCGGACCGCCACAAGGACATCCTAGACGGCCTGAGGAAAAAAGATGCGGATCTGGTCGCCTTGGCCATGGAACGGGACGTGTTGCAGGGGATGGAGCAGGTTCGGGCGGGCCTGACCCCGGTCTTCTGATTCGATTGACAGCCGCGTTTTTGATCATATTCTGAGAAAAATTTCCGCTCAGGAGTGACATCGATGACCGCCATTACCAACCACCTGCCAACCGCAGAGCTGCAGGCCTTGGATGCCGCGCACCACATGCATCCGTTCACCGCCAATGGTGAGCTGGCGCAAAAGGGCGTGCGCGTGATAACCCGTGCCTCTGGTGTCACCCTGACCGACAGCGAGGGGCATGAAATTCTCGATGCGATGGCGGGCCTGTGGTGCGTCAACATTGGCTATGGCCGTGAAGAGCTGGCCGATGTCGCCGCCCGCCAGATGCGCGAGCTGCCGTATTACAACACGTTTTTCCAGACCACGCATGTGCCCGCGATTGCCCTCGCGGCGAAGATTGCCGAGCTGGCACCGGGCGATCTGAACAATGTCTTCTTTGCGGGCTCCGGCTCCGAGGCGAATGACACCAATATCCGGATGGTGCGCCACTACTGGGCGATGAAAGGTAAACCGACAAAGTCCGTCATCATTTCGCGCAGGAATGCCTATCACGGGTCCTCGGTCGGCTCCGGTTCCCTCGGGGGGATGTCGGCCATGCATGCGCAGGGCGGCTTGCCGATCCCGGACGTTCACCACATCAATCAGCCGCACTGGTGGGCCGAAGGCGGGGATATGTCCCCCGAAGACTTCGGTCTGGCGCGCGCGCAGGAGCTGGAGCAGGCGATTCTCGACCTGGGCGAAGACCGTGTCGCGGCCTTTATCGCCGAGCCCGTACAGGGGGCCGGCGGTGTCATTGTGCCGCCCGCAACCTACTGGCCGGAGATTCAGCGGATCTGCGACAAGTATGAGATCCTGTTGATCGCAGATGAGGTCATCTGTGGCTTCGGGCGTACCGGTGAGTGGTTCGGCAGCCAGACGCTGGGGATCCGTCCTGACATCATGACCATCGCCAAGGGCCTGTCCTCGGGCTATGCGCCGATCGGGGGCTCCATCGTCTCGGATGAGGTCGCAGGCGTGATCGCGCAGGGGGAATTCAACCACGGCTACACCTATTCCGGGCACCCGGTTGCCGCGGCGGTTGCGTTGGAAAACCTGCGCATCCTTGAGGAAGAAGACATCATCGGCCACGTGCAGAAGGTCGCCGCCCCCTACCTCAAGGAAAAATGGCAGGCCCTGACCGATCATCCCCTGGTGGGCGAGGCCAATATCGTCGGCATGATGGGCTCTCTCGTCCTGACGCCGAACAAGGCGACCAGGGCTGCGTTTGCGGCCGAAGCGGGCACCGTGGGATTCATCTGCCGCGAACGGTGTTTTGCCAACAATCTGGTGATGCGTCACGTGGGCGACCGGATGATCATTTCGCCGCCGCTGGTGATCACACCGGAAGAGATCGATACGTTGATTTCCCGCGCCAGAACCTCGCTGGATGAATGTCTGGCCCGGATCGAAGCGGAGGGTCTGAACCGGTCCGCGTGACTTTCGGTTGTCGATAAGCGACCTGGACCAACTGAAAACATGTCGTTTTTGGTTGGTCAGCCTGCCTGGTGGGGCGAATCTGCCTGTTTGGCGGCGCGGACGGTTTCTCTATGGAATTCAAATCGCGGGTCAGACGTGCAATTTGCCCCCTCAATCAGCGTAATTTGGCCTGCGATGCCCGCTTTTTAGAGCCGAACGGCCTGCAATAGCGGAATTGCGCAGGGGACGGTTGCGCCCGGTTGCCCTTGTGTGCTTACAATTCAGTCAAGAAGCGCGGAAAAATATCCGGCACGAAGAAAAAAACGGGGAGCCTGCTTTTGGCTGATGCGTCGATGACAGATGCGTTCGTAGAGTTCGAACGTGTGCAAAAAAGCTATGACGGTGAGACACTTGTCGTCAAAGACCTGAACCTCACAATGCCCAAGGGCGAGTTTCTGACCATGCTCGGGCCGTCAGGGTCCGGCAAGACAACCTGCCTGATGATGCTGGCAGGATTTGAAACGGCAACCCACGGTGACATAAGGCTCGCCGGTACATCGATCAACAACATCCCGCCGCACAAACGCGGCATCGGCATGGTTTTTCAGAACTACGCCCTGTTCCCGCATATGACGATTGCCGAGAACCTCAGCTTCCCGCTGGAAGTGCGCGGCATGGGCAAATCCGAACGCGAACAGAAGGTCAAGCGCGCCCTCGACATGGTCGAGATGGGCACGTTTGGTGGCCGTCGTCCGGCGCAATTGTCGGGCGGTCAACAGCAGCGTGTGGCCCTGGCCCGCGCCCTGGTGTTTGAACCGGAACTGGTGTTGATGGACGAACCGCTTGGCGCTCTGGACAAGCAGCTGCGCGAAAAGATGCAGTTTGAAATCACCCACCTGGCCCATGAACTCGGCATCACGACGGTCTATGTCACCCACGACCAGACCGAGGCTCTGACCATGTCGGACCGCGTCGCCGTGTTCAACGACGGCCGCATCCAGCAACTGGCGCCGCCGGACCAGCTCTATGAAGAGCCCGCCAACAGCTTTGTGGCGCAGTTCATCGGCGAAAATAACACGCTCGAAGGTGTCGTGAAGGAAATCAGCAAGAACCACGCGCTGGTTCAGCTGGATGACGGCGAAGTGATTGACTGCATGCCCGTGAACGTCACCGAGGCCGGACAGCGCACCCGCGTGTCGATCCGCCCGGAGCGGGTGGAATACAACAAGGAACGCCTGCAGGAGGGCGCCCATACCCTCAAGGCAGAAGTGCTGGAATTCATCTATATGGGTGATATTTTCCGCACGCGTCTTCGGGTCGCGGGCAACGATGAGTTCATCATCAAGACCCGCAATGCCCCGGACCAGGTCCGTCTCAAGCCCGGACAGCAGATCGAAATCGGTTGGCTGCCCGAGGACTGCCGCGCGCTGGACGCCTGAGGCGAACTCCGGCAGCGCATCTGAACCCCTGGCGACACGACATGGACCGGGGGCCAATCACCTGAAAATACAGTGTCTCAACAAGGAGTATACACTTATGAAACTGCGTAACCTGACGGCACTTGCCGCTACGACCGCTCTCTGCGCGCCGTTGGCCTTTGCTGCGGATATGGCTGACGAAATGACCATTGTGTCCTGGGGCGGAGCCTACTCCAACTCCCAGATCAAAGCCTACAGCGAACCCTATGCTGAAAAGACCGGCGTCACCATCATCAACGATGAAAGCTCCGCCGAAGCGGTGGCCAAGCTGCGCGCGATGAACGAAGCGGGCAATGTCACCTGGGATGTGGTTGACGTGGTTGCGGCGGATGCGATGCGTCTGTGCGACGAAGGTCTGGCGATGGAAATCGACCCGGACGAGCATCTCGCGGCCGCTCCCGATGGCACCTCCGCCGAGGATGACTTTGGCGACCTGCTGGTGTCCGACTGCTTCATTCCGCAGATCGTCTATTCCACCACCTTCGGCTATCGCACCGATCTGGTTGGCGACACGCCGCCGTCCAAAATCTGCGACGTGTTCGATCTCGAAGCCTATCCGGGCAAACGTGCGCTGGAAAAGCGTCCGATCAACAACATGGAATGGGCTCTGCTTTGCGACGGTGTCGCCAAGGAGGACGTCTATGACGTGCTGGAAACCGAAGAAGGTCAGGAGCAGGCGCTGGCCAAGCTCGACACCATCAAGGACAGCGTGATCTGGTGGTCCGCAGGCGCCGATACGCCGCAATTGCTGGCGGATGGCGAAGTCGTGATGGGCTCCACCTACAACGGCCGCCTGTTCTCCGTGATCGAAGAGCAGAAGCAGCCGGTTGCGATGCTCTGGGACGCGCAGGTCTTCGATCTGGATGGCTGGATCATTCCCGCAGGCCTGTCGGACGAGCGGAAAGCCCGCGCGCTGGACTACATCTATTTTGCCACAGACACGCAGCGTCTGGCCGATCAGGCGAAATACATCTCCTACGGTCCGGCCCGTGCCTCTTCCGCGCCGCTGGTGGGTCAGCACGCCGAACTGGGCATCGACATGGCACCGCACATGCCGACCGACCCGAACAATGCGCAGAACACGTTCCTCTACAACTACGAGTTCTGGGCTGACTATCGCGACGATATCGACGCGAAATTCCAGGCGTGGCTGGCCAAGTAATCTGGTCTGACGTCTTTGCCGGAGAGCGTTTCCCGCTCTCCGGTCCCCTCTCCGGCGCGGCGCCCGATGGCGTTCAGACAGGCCGGAGACCAAGCCCGCTCCTGTTCATCACGCGGGAAGAAAACAGGGACAATCATGAGTGACACAACTCAATCCGGCCCGGTCCTCGCGGCTGATGGTACGCCGCTGAAACGCAGCCTTGCCCGCGCGCTGAGGATGCAGAAGGTCCGGGCGCTGATGCTGATCGCGCCGCTTTTGATCTTTATCTTGCTGACTTTCATCCTCCCGATTGCGGATATGCTGTTCCGCTCGGTCGAGAACCGCATCGTCTCCGACACGCTTTCCGAAACCGTCGTCACCCTGCGGGACTGGGATCCCATCACCGGCGAGGCGCCGGATGAAGCGGTCTTTGAAAGCCTCTATTACGACATGTTCGTGGCGGCCGAAGCCAAGGAACATACCAAACTCGGCACCCGGCTGAACTATGAGCAGACCGGCATTTCGTCGCTCTTCCGCAGCAGTGGCCGCAAGCTCGACGACATCGGCGAAGACCACGTCAAGGCGCTGGAAAAAGCCGGTGACGGCGCGCTCAAGGACGAGGCGCTGTGGTTCGAGATCATGACCGGCGGCAGCAGCGGCGCAGGCGACAGCGCGCTGCTGGAGGCGCAACGGACCAAGATGGCGCAGCTGACCGGCGAGGATTTCTCCGCTGATATCGGCTTTGTCCCCGGCGCGGAGATCTCTGATCTCTTCCCGCGCATGGCCATGGCCTACACTGATTTCGC
The DNA here is from genome assembly GCF_006265095.1 of Phaeobacter sp. B1627. Classification (GTDB taxonomy): domain Bacteria; phylum Pseudomonadota; class Alphaproteobacteria; order Rhodobacterales; family Rhodobacteraceae; genus Epibacterium. The sequence continues at coordinate 52,810 of NZ_VCNK01000020.1, read as the reverse complement.
CCTCTTCACCGCTGTGATGGACGAGGATACCGTATCCGAGGAAGACCCCTGGGAGACGGTCTTTGTCGCCTTTGCCCAGGAGGTACAGGCCCCGGGTGGCGCTGAAAAGCTGGCCGCATACACAGGCCCGGGCGCCGCCGAGCTGACAGCCGCCGCCGAAGCGCTGGCCGGACTGGAGCCGGTGTCGTTCAAGGCGAGCTTCCTCGATCTAGACGAGGACTGGGGCGATGTGGGCAACTGGCGCACCATCCAGACCTACAGCCCGACCTATACCAGCGGCTATTTCCTGAATTCCATCGACATGCAGAAAGGCACCGATGGTGCCGAGGCCCGCCCCGAGAACCAGCAGATCTATATCACGCTGTTCAAGCGGACGATGTTCATGTCTCTGGTCATCACCGCGTCCTGCATCGTGCTGGGCTACCCGGTGGCCTGGATTCTCGCGAATCTGCCGACGCGCTCGGCCAACCTGCTGATGATCCTGGTGCTGCTGCCGTTCTGGACATCGCTGCTGGTGCGGACCTCGGCCTGGAAGGTGATGCTGCAGCAGCAGGGCGTGATCAACGATGTTCTGGTCTGGCTCGGACTGGTGGCGGATGATGCCCGGCTGGTGATGATCAACAACCAGTTCGGCACCATCGTGGCGATGACGCATATCCTGCTGCCCTTCATGATCCTGCCGATGTATTCGGTGATGCAGACGATCAATCCGACCTATCTGCGGGCGGCGAAATCTCTGGGCGCGACCAACTGGACGGCGTTCTGGCGGGTTTATTTCCCGCAGTCGGTGCCGGGCATCGGGGCGGGGTCCATCCTCGTGTTCATCCTGTCGATCGGCTATTACATCACGCCCGAAATCGTCGGCGGCACCAAAGGTGTCTTCATTTCGAACCGGATCGCCTACCACATCTCCTCCTCGCTGAACTGGGGGTTGGCGGCGGCGCTCGGGACCATCCTTCTGGCGGTCGTGCTGCTCCTCTACTGGGCCTACGACAAGATCGTCGGCATCGACAACGTGAAGCTGGGATAAGATCAGATGGCATTGACACCCGTAGAAAATCAAACGCCTGCCTTCACCGCATCGGTGGCGGCCGGGGCAGGGGCGCTGTTTGGCCTCTTCGTCGGCACCGCTCAGGGCTCCGGTCTGCTTGGCCTTCTGGCGGGCGCGGTCCTGCTGGGCGCGATGGGCTTCGTCTTCACCGGCCTGATCGCGCAGGCCAGGCTGATCCGGCTGGCCACCGTCGTGGTCTTCGCCCTTGCCGGGCTGGCGTTCGGCGGATTGCCGGCGCTGGTGCTGGGGGCGCTGTTCGGCCTCTTTGCCGGATGGTTCATCTTCTGGCTCGCCACCTCCGGATACCGCAAGCATCTGGTGCCCTATCTGACACCGGGACAGGTGCTGTGGCACTACGGGTTCCGGGTGATCTGCGGCGCGATCTTCGTGTTCCTGATCACGCCCATCCTGGTGGTGATGCCGCTGTCGTTCAACGCCGAGGATTTCTTCACCTTCACGCCGGAAATGCTGCGCTTCGACCCGGCGGGATATTCGCTGAAACACTACCGCGATTTCCTGACCAACGAGGGCTGGCAGCAGGCGCTGTGGAATTCCCTGCGCATTGCACCCATGGCAACGGTCCTGTCGGTGGGCTTCGGTACTCTGGCGGCGATCGGTCTCAGCCAGCCGCATGTGCCGTTCCGCCGCGCCATCATGGCGGTGCTGATCTCGCCGATGATCGTTCCGCTCATCATTTCGGCGGCCGGCATGTATTTCTTCTACAGCCGCATCGGTCTGCAGGGCACCTACCTCGGCGTGGTTCTGGCGCATGCGGCGCTGGGCATTCCCTTCGTGATCATCACGGTCACGGCAACGCTGGTTGGGTTTGACCATTCGCTGACCCGTGCGGCGGCGAATATGGGCGCGGGCCCGATCACGACCTTCTTCCGGGTGCAGATGCCGCTGATCCTGCCGGGGGTGATTTCGGGTGGTCTGTTTGCCTTCATCACCTCCTTTGACGAGGTCGTGGTGGTGCTCTTTGTCGGCTCTGCCGGACAGAAAACCCTGCCCTGGCAGATGTTCATCGGCCTGCGCGAACAGATCTCGCCCACGATCCTCGCGGTGGCCACGATCCTGGTGGGCATTTCCATCTGCCTGCTGACCACGGTCGAGCTGCTGCGCCGCAGATCAGAGCGGCTGCGGGGCATGTCGCCGAGCTGATCCGCCCGCCCCCTGGCACCGCGCCTAGATATGCAAAAAGCCCCGAAAAAGCCCTGCCAACCCGCAGGGCTTTTTGTCATCTCACGGGTCTGATGCACCCGGGAGGTCCGGAAGTGAACCGATCCCCGGCCGCCACCGTCAGCGCAGTTTCTTCAGCAGGCTGAGCGATGCATAGCCGTCGGGGACTATCCCGCGTGCGTTTTGAAAGGCCCGGATGGCGGCGATGGTATTGGGACCGATCTTCCCGTCCACGCCTTGGGTGTTGAACCCGGCCCGGGTCAGCCGCTTTTGCATTTCCTTCCGCTCGGAAAAGGTCAGCGCCCGGTCGCCACGGGGCCATTTGCCTTTGATCTCTGGCCCCCCTTTCAACCGGTCGCTCAGGTGGCCGACCCCGATCACATAGGCGTCGGCTGCGTTGTAGCGCTCGATCACGGCAAAGTTCTTGAAGATCATGAAGGCCGCGCCGTTGCCGCCTGCGGGCAGCAGGATCGAGCCGCTGCCATAGTTCGGGACCGCCTTGCCATCCATGCCGCGCACCCCCAGTTTCGCCCAGTCGCCGGGGCTCTTCTTGATCTTGCGCGAGGCCAGCGCGTAGTTGAAACCACGGGGCAGGGTAACCTCGACCCCCCAGGGCTGGCCCGTCACCCAGCCGAACCGCTTCAGATAGGCCGCGGTCGAGGCCAGGGCGTCCGACGGGTCGTCAGACCAGATATCGCGCTTGCCATCGCCTGTGAAATCCACCGCATAGGCGAGGTATGAGGTCGGGATGAACTGCGTGTGCCCCATGGCGCCGGCCCAGCTGCCGGTCATGTTACGCGGGGCGACATCGCCGGATTGAAGGATCTTGAGCGCCGCGATCAGCTGCGCCTCAAAGAACCGTCCGCGCCGCCCGTCAAAGGCCAGCGTCGCCAGCGACTGCACAATGTCATTGTCGCCGCGATAGGTGCCGTAGTTGCTCTCCAGCCCCCAGACGGCGACCACGACCTCCTTCTCGACGCCATAGGCCTTTTCGATCCGGTCCAGTACCCGTCGTTGCTTGCGCAGGGCGCTCTGACCATTGCTCACCCGGCTGTCAGAGGCGGCACTGTCGAGATAGTCCCAGATGGTTTTGGTGAATTCGGATTGATTGCGGTCCCGTTTGATCACGTCCGAATCGTAGGTCACACCGCGAAAGGCGCGGTTGAGGGTCACCTGGCTGATGCCCTGTGCTCGCGCGCGCCCCTGAAAGGCTCCGATCCAGGCCTGAAACCGGTTGTTTGCGGCGGCATCGATCGGGGCAGCGAGCGCCGGTTTCACCGCCTCTGCCGCAGAGGCGCGGGCCACCGGCCGGATGGTGCTGTCCGCGGCTGCCAGAACCACCGTTTCGGGCTTTTCCGCCGGACGCATCACCGGGCGGGGGGTGCCCGCCGGAGCGCCCTGTTCCAATACCGCCGCCTGTATCGTAGCCGCCGGAAAGACGACCCCGACACAGAGCGCTGCTTTTACCCAACTGCGCATAATATTAACCTCAACACCTGCTTTTGCTCGTTGACCCCACTCTACGCCGGGATGGCCCCGCACAAAAGCGTTCTCGTCCCGACCGAAGGTGCTGCGCGTCGCTTTGCCCATCTGTGGCGGCGTTCACGGCGCAAAGGGTCCTGTCTACCCGGCCCTTGGTGGTTCTTGGTGGCATATGCGGGATATCTGGCCAGTGTCGCATGTCGGCCTGCAGGCAGCGCGCGGCAGGCCGTTCATCCGGCGCCTATTTGCGGCGCCGGGTCACCTTGCGCTTGACCTTGGCGGCCTTGTGTTTGGATCGTGCCGCCTTCGGGCGCTCCGATGTGCGGCCCGCCGGGCTGCGACGGCGATCGCCCTTTCCTGATCCTCCGCCCCGGCCGCTGGGCAGTTCGGCATCCTCCAGCGCCAGCAGCTCGAGTTCCAGCCCGCCCGTCACCGGTGCCGCCTGCGTCAACCGGACGGTCACCCGCTGACCAATGGTGATCAGCAACCCCGTCTCGGACCCCATCAGGGTGCCGGCCTGCGGGTCAAAGTGGAAATACTCCCGCCCGATGGTGCGCACGGGGATCAGGCCGTCGGCTCCGGTCTCGTCCAGTTTCACAAAGGCCCCGAACCGCGCGATGCCCGAGATGCGGCCGGTGAATTCATTGCCGACCCGTTCCGCCAGATAGGAGGCCAGATACCGGTCGGTGGTGTCGCGTTCCGCCAGCATGGAGCGCCGCTCGGTCGCGGAAATATGCGTTGCGGTGTCTTCCAGGCGTTCGATTTCGTCCCCACTCAGCCCGTCCTTGCCCCAGCCATGGGCGGTGATCAGGGCCCGGTGCACGATCAGATCCGCATAGCGACGGATGGGAGAGGTAAAATGGGCGTAATTGCGCAATGCCAGGCCGAAATGGCCAAAGTTTTCCGGGAAATAATAGGCCTGCTGCATCGAGCGCAGGGTGGATATGTTGATCAGCTCCGCATCGTCGGTGCCAGCCGCGGCATTCAGCAGCGCATTCAGATGCCGGGTCTGCAGCACCTGCCCCTTGGCCAGATTGAGCCCCGCCGCCCGCGCGGTTTCACGCAGATTGTCGAGCTTTTCGGTGCTGGGTTCCTCGTGGACCCGAAACAGCAGCGGCTGGCGCTTTTTGGTGAGCTCTTCGGCGGCGGCGACATTGGCGAGGATCATGAACTCCTCGATCAGCCGATGCGCATCCAGCCGTCCGCGAAAGTTGACCGAGGCGACCTTGCCGCTGTCGTCCAGCACGATCTTGCGCTCGGGCAGGTCGAGGTCCAGCGGCTGGCGGCTCTCGCGCGCCGTGCACAGCGCCTCATATGCGGCATAGAGCGGTTCTATTACCTCCTCCAGAAATGGCGCGGTCCGGTCAGTGGGGGCGCCATCCATCGCGGCCTGCACCTCGTCATAATGGAGCGAGGCCTGCGATTTCATCAAGCCGCGTACAAAGCGGTGGCCGATCTTGTTGCCTGCGGCATCAATCTGCATGCGCACCGCCAGGCAGGGACGCGGAACCCCTTCGTGCAGCGAACACAGGTCGCCAGACAGGCGGTCCGGCAGCATCGGCACAACCCGGTCGGGGAAATAGCTGGAATTGCCGCGTTTGCGGGCTTCGCGGTCCAGCGCCGTGCCGGGTTTCACATAGGCGGCCACATCGGCAATCGCGACCCAGATCACATGGCCGTCGGCGTTCTTTGGATCGTCATCCGCATGGGCAAAGCAGGCGTCATCATGGTCGCGGGCATCCGCCGGATCAATGGTGATCAGCGGCAGATCGCGCAAATCCTCGCGCCCCTTCAGGCCCATCGGCTTGGCGCTGTCGGCTTCGGCAATGACGGCGTCGGGAAAATGGTCCGGAATGCCGTGCTGGTGAATGGCGATCAGCGACACGGCCTTGGGGGCGGAGGGATCACCGAGCCGCTCGACCACGCGCGCCTTCGGCAGGCCGAGACGGGTCTTGGGACCGGCTTGTTCCGCCTCCACCAGTTCGCCATCGCGGGCGCCATGGGTGTTGGCCTCGGGGACCATCCATTCCGTGGCGCTGGCCTTGTCGATGGGAACGATGCGCCCGCCTTCGGAGCCCTGGCGATAGATGCCGAGAATGCGTTTCGGGTTGGTGCCGATCCGGCGGATCAGGCGGGCCTCGTAGTTGTGGTCCTGCTCCTGCACGACGGTCAGCCGGGCCAGAATGCGGTCGCCTTCGCCCAGCGCGGGATCAGAGGCGCGGGTGATCATCATGACGATGGGCTCTATGCCGTCGCCATGCCACTCCAGCGGCCGGGCGAACAGGTCACCGTCGTCATTGGGCGCTTTGATCTGCAGAATGGAGACCGGTGGCAGGCGATCGGGATCGCCGTAGCTGCGTTTGCGTTTTTCCAGATGGCCCTCGGCCTCCAGTTCTTTCAGCACCCGCTTGAGGTCAATCCGCTCAGCGCCTTTGATGCCAAAAGCCTTGGCGATGTCACGTTTGGAGGTCTGGGTCGGGTGGGCGGAGATCCATTCCAGAATCTCGGCCTTTGTAGGGATGCGCGCCATATCTCTGCCCTAGCATGACCCGGTCGGGACGTCATGCCGAAAAGCGTGACCCTGACACAAAGGGCAGCGCTCCCGCCCGTCGGTCGATCATCTCCCGAGATGATCTCCTCCCGTTGGGCCGGGCGCCATGCCTTGCGGCATGGCGGCGCAGTCGAGGAACGGGTGATCAGACAGGCCGGTTGCTGCACGCTTGCGGCGCCACGGGCGGTGGGGCAGCGCGCCCGTCAGGGCGCGCTGCCGGGCCCAAGGGGAGGGCCTCTATCTCTGATAGTGGCCCGACGCGCGGGAGAGCCCCCCGGATCGGAACGGAACGGACAGCGCTCAGGTCAGCGATTTCACCATGTCACGATGGTCGATACCTGCATCCAGATAGACCGGGCCGAAAGCTGCGAAGCCGAGCTTCTCATAAAACCCGAGCGCCTGCATCTGCGCGCCGAGCTTGACCGTGGTGACCCCCAGGCGGTTTCGCGCCTCTGCCACGCAGGCCTCGATCAACTGGGCACCGAGGCCGGTCCCCCGCGCGGCCTTCACCACGCAGACACGGCCGATTTTGGCCGTCTCCCCATCAAACAGGATCCGCGCCGTGCCGACCGGTGTCCCGTCATCGCGGGTGGCCAGCAAATGGGTGGCTCTGTCGTCATGCGCGTCGCGTTCTTCTTCGACCGGAACGCCCTGCTCCCCGACGAAAACCTCAAACCGCAACCTGAGGCAGCTGTCGAGATCTTCGGTGACTTTGATGCGCGCTGTCATGCGAAATAATCCTGCAGGATGCGTGTGTAGATCGATTTCAGCTGGTGGATCTGCGCCACCTCCACGCATTCATCGACCTGATGCATGGTCTTGCCGACGAGGCCAAATTCGACCACCGGGCAATGCGCCTTTATGAACCGGGCGTCAGATGTGCCGCCGGTCGTCGACAACTCAGGCAGCTGATTGGTTTCCGTCTGCACCGCTGCGCTGACCAGATCCGACAGCGCGCCGGGGGGCGTGATGAAGCTCTCGCCGGAAATCTTCACCTCCATCTCGACCCTGAGGCCAAGCTCCTCGGAAAGCCGGTCGGCCTCGCCCTGCAGCCAATCCGTCAAGGATGCGCCGCTGTGCAGCTCGTTGAACCGGATGTTGACGGCCGCACGGCTCTGCGCCGGGATCACGTTGGTGGCCGGATTGCCGGTGTCGATGGTCACGATCGCCAGGGTGGAGGCGTCGAAATGGGCGCTGCCCTCGTCGAGCGTATGGCGCGCCAGCCGGTCCATCAACCGCGCCATGCCTGTCAGCGGATTGTTGGCGCGGTGGGGGTAGGCGGAGTGGCCCTGAACCCCTGTCACCGTGAACCAGGCCGTCATCGATCCGCGGCGCCCGATCTTGATCATCTCGCCCATATGGTTCGGGCAGGTGGGTTCGCCCACCAGACAGACGGACATCCGTTCGCCGGCGGCCTCCATATGGTCCAGCAGCGCGGTCGTTCCGTCGATGGCATCCCCTTCCTCGTCGCCGGTGATCGCCAGAACCACGGCGCCGTCCGGCGGTGTCTGCCGGACAAAATCGATTGCTGCGGCGGCAAAGGCTGCCACACCCGATTTCATGTCGGTGGCACCGCGCCCGTACATCACGCCGTCAACCACCTCGGCACCGAAGGGATCCCGGGTCCAGGCATCCGCATCGCCAACCGGCACCACATCGGTGTGCCCGTTGAAACCGAACGTCCTGTCATGCCCCTTGTCCCCCCAGCGGGCAAAGAGGTTGCAGACCCCGCCCCGATCCGCCCGCGCACAGGAAAACCCCGCCTCGGTCAGGACCCGCTCCAACAGCACCAACGCGCCGCCTTCCTGCGGGGTGACCGAAGGGCAGCGGATCAGGTCTGCGGTCAGCTGAACGGGATCGGTGGCGGTCATGCGGGGTCCTCCTGAGTGTTTTCGGGACAGGACCTAGCGCGGTTTCGGGGGCGGGCGCAATCTCCTGTGGCGCCTGTGGCTGAAATGCGCGGCCGGCCCGCTGCGCTGCATTCGTGGTCCTGACAGCGCCGCGCCGTCGTGCTAGACTTCCGCCACGAACAGACCGAAGCATGGACAGAAGCACGGACCGGGGCGGCGCCAAGATCGCCCGGACGCGCGCCGAGCAGGACCACAGAACATCCGTACGGGGACCATTGGGCCAGGGCACACCCCAGCCAGTGGTTTTGAAGCCGTCGCATGGATCACCCTGTCGCGCGTGGCCCTGTCCGGGAACGTCGGGACTGAAACTGAGGGACGCGCCCCGGGCCAAAAGGCCGCGCAACGTGCCGCCCGGGGCGCACGACACATGACGACGGATGAAGACACAGGTCAAAACAGGGCGACACAGTTTGAAACAGGGCGCAGACTGGAACGGCGCGGCGAGGTGCAGGATGGCGGACAGGCAAGGCATGGTGATGCGGACCGGACCCCTCCCGCGGCGGGGGCAGCCATGAGCTGGCTTGGTCTTTGGCATCGTGACGCGCAGTATTTCGACGCGGCCGGGCTCACACCCGAGGGCGAGCGCAGCTGTCTGCTGCTGCAGGACGCGGATGCGCTGCTGACGCGCGGGTCGCTGGTGATGGAATTCCACCTGCCGGACAGCCGCAAGCTCGACCCTCTGATCCGGTTCGTACAGGAAGGCGACTGGCCCTTTCACTTTGCGGTGACAGCCGTGCCCGGCGCCGGGATCAATCTGGTGGCCGATCTCTATGGCACCTCGCTGCGCCAGACGGTGAAGCCTGCGCTGACGGCAGGCGCGGATGCGATGCGCCTGACCTACAGTTGGGACGCGCCCGCCTTTCGCGGCAGGCTGGCACTGGAGCGACTGGACGGTGGCCGGGCCGACATCATCGAGATCGAGGCCCCCCGGCCCTGGCGCCTGACGGATCTGCGCAGGCTGCTGACGGGCGCGCGGCCGGGCTTCATCGCAGGCAATGTGGACTATATCGCCCTGTCATCCGATCTCGAACCGGTGGGCCCGATGCCGGGGCTGTCGCCGCGGACGCCATTGGAAACCGACACTGGCCCGCGTCCGATCGGCGAACTGAAGCGGGGCGACGTGTTGCGCAGCAGCTCCGGCAAACTGGTGCCGGTGCTGCATGTGATCACGCGGCAGGTCCCGGCCGTCGGGGCCTTTCAGCCGGTGCTGTTGCGGGCGCCCTTTTTCGGATTGACCCAGGATCTGCAGGTCGCGCCCGGTCAGCGCATGGTGCTGTCCGGCAGCGATGTGGAGTATCACTTCGGCGGCGACGCGGTACTGGCCCCGGCGGAGATTCTGGCCACCACCCGCGTCGCCACGCGGATCGGACGCGGCAGCGTGCTGGCCACCTATATGCAGGTCGTGCTGCCGGGGCAGGAGGTGCCGGTGGCCGCCGGGCTGGGGGTCGAGAGCCTGTTTCTTGGGCGCATCCGGCGTGACCCGGTCGCCCTGTCGGCGAGCGTGCTTGCCGGGCTTGATCGCAACAGTCTGCCAGAGCACGCTCCGTCAGGCTGCCCCGTGGTTCGCGCGTTTGATGTCGCAGTTCTGACAGAACAGCGCATTGCCTGAGCGGCAGGGCTTGAAAATCACGTCCCATCCCTTCTAGGGCATGGTTATCGCTGCCTGAAAGTACGGACCCATGACTCTGCGCCTCCTTTGCTTTTGCCTGCTGCTCGCAGGCCTGATGACCCTGATCTCTCCTGCCGCCCATGCTCAATCTGTTGCTGCGCAGGCGGAACCTGTCGGCGCGCAGGCGCAGCAGGTGGTGGTCAACACCGTGACCCGGCCACCCTTCTCCATGCCGCTCGGCGGGCAGGACACCGGGTTCACCATGGACCTGATGCGCGAAATCGCCCTCCGGCTCGGGTGGGACATGCGCATCAACCGGGTGGACAGCTTCGCCCAGATGCTCGACGAGGTGCAGCGCGGCGAGGCCGATCTGGCGGCGGCCAATATCTCCATTACGGCGGGCCGTGAGGCAGTGATGGACTTCAGCCAGCCGATTTTCGAAAGCGGCCTTCAGATCATGCTGCATAGGGATGACGTCTTGCAGCCCAGCCTGTTTGCCGCGTTGCTGTCGTGGGATCTGTTTGCCGCGATCGGTATCGCCTTTGTCCTGCTGCTGATCGGCGGTATGCTGATGTGGCTGTTCGAGCGCCGCGCGCAGCCCTATTTCGACCGCCCCCTGAAGGAGGCCTGGTTTCCCTCGTTCTGGTGGGCCCTCAATCTGGTGGTCAACGGCGGCTTTGAGGAGCGGGTGCCACGCAGCCTGCCGGGGCGGATCTTCGGTCCGCTTCTGGTGCTGTCCTCGCTGTTCATCGTCTCGGTTTTTGTCGCCAAGATCACCGCGGCAATGACGGTCGAGGCCATCAGCGGCACGGTGAATTCGGTCAATGACCTCTATGGCAAGCAGGTGGCGACCATTCAGGGATCGACCGCTGCGGGCTTTCTGGACCGTCGCGAGATCGACTATGTGGGGTTTTCCGGGCTGGCCGAAATGCTCGAGTCGTTCGAGACCGGACAGACCCGGATCGTGGTCTTTGATGCGCCGGTTCTCAACCACTATGTCAAGACCAGTGGCGCGGGCATCGGCCAGGTCATGAGCGGTCGGTTTCTGACCGAATATTACGGCCTCATCTTTCCGCAGGGGTCCGGCAATGTGGAACCGGTCAATCAGGCCTTGTTGTCGATGCAGGAAGACGGCAGCTATGACACGCTCTATCGCAAGTGGTTCGGCGCGCGTCCCTGATGCGCCGCCCCACAGGCCTGTGTCCTGTCGCGCAGCCTAGTGCAGCGCCGCCTCATCCCCATGCGGGCCATCGCCGTAAAAGGGCGTCATCTGGGCCACGATGACAGCGTTCTCATCCAGCGCCCGCTGCATCAGCGCGCGTTCTTCGGCCTGGATGTCGTGGCCTTCTTCCTCGCGCTCTGCGATGGTGCCATAGCCGGTGACATCCAATGGCGCCGTATCCGCCTGTTTCAGGATTGCAACGGTTTCACGCACGGCTTCGGCCTCATCCACGCCGGAGGCATAGATCATGAGCGCCGCACCGGTGGCGTCAGCGGGCAGACCGTCGCCGTCTTTGCGACCGATTTGCACCAACAAAGTGTAGACTTGTTGACGGGAAGGTTTTTTCTGTGTCATGCGTCCTGCATTAGACGGGGGGGTGTAGTAAGGTCAAACCAAATTGACTACACTTTGAGTTAACTCCCGCTGCAGTTTCCACGTTTTTGACTTCAACCCAACGTGGACGTCCGGGCTTCGACGTGGACGAAGCGTAATTTATTGTCAGAAACGGTGGTCACAATGGCGATAGCAACAGAATTGCCGATCAATACCAATGCCACGGCGGACCAGATGGCGGAGGCGATGTTCGGAAACGGTATCTCGGTCCAGTCCTCGAGCTATACCGGTGCCGGTTCGGCCTCCGGGATCTACAGCGACGGCGACACGGTGGCACCGGGCGTCACACCTTCGGACACGGGGGTGATTCTCTCGACCGGACGGGCCACGGATTTCACCAACAGCTCTGGTACCACGAACACCAATACCTCCTCCCGGACCACGACAGAGCATGGCACCCCCGGGGATGCCGCCCTGAGCGAGATCGCAGGCGGGCAGACCTATGATGCGGCGATTTTTGAGGCCGAGTTCGTCCCCGAAGGCTCCACCCTGTCGATGCAGTTCGTTTTCTCCTCCGAGGAATATCTGGAATATGTCGGTTCCGGCTTCAACGATGCGGTGTCGGTCTGGGTCAACGGGGTCGAGGCGCAGCTGGTGGTGGGGGATGGGAACGTCACCATCAACAATATCAACCCCGGCTCGAACGAGAACCTCTATATCGACAATCCGCGCGATGACGACCCCTACAACACCGAGATGGACGGGTTCACGGTTACGCTGCGCCTGACCGCTCCGGTCACTGCGGGCGAGGTCAACACGATCCGGATCGCCATCGCGGACACAGGCGATGCGAGATACGATTCGAACCTGCTGATCGCCGGAGATTCGATCCAGACCGCCCTGATTGCGGGCGATGACGAGGTTGAGGTCCGCGAAGGCAATACGGTCACGGTCGACGTTCTGGGCAATGATACCCAGGCCAATGGCGCGCAGTTGGCAATCACCCATATCAACAATCAGGAGGTGACAGCCGGCAGCACTGTGGTGCTTGCCTCCGGCGAAGTGGTCACCCTGAACGCCGATGGCACCTTTGATATCACCGGCCTGGACGATGTGGATGAGGACGAGTCCACGGTCTTTACCTATACGGTGGTGGATACCGAGGGCAATTCCGACATCGGCTATGTCGACCTGACCACGACGCCCTGCTTTGTCGCAGGAACGCGGATCGACACGACCGCAGGCCCGGTGCCGGTAGAGGCGCTGACCGTCGGCACCAGGGTGTGGACCCGCGACCACGGCGAACAGGCAATCCGCTGGATCGGCTCCTGCACGCGGATGGCCACGGGGGCGCATGCGCCGGTGCGGATCTCTGCGGATGCGCTGGGGCAGCATGGCGAAATCCTGGTCTCGCCCAGCCACCGCATTCTGCTGCAATCCGGGGCGGCGGACATGCTGTTCGGCCACCGGGAGGTACTGGTTCCGGCCCATCATCTGGTCAATGGCACCACGATCCAGCGCCAGGAGGACGGGCAGCCGGTGACCTATTTTCACCTCCTCTTCGACCGCCATGAAATCATTCGCGGCAACGGGCTGGAGAGCGAGAGCTTTCATCCCGGCAAAGCCAGCCTCGACGGGCTGGACGCGGACACCCGCGCGGAGTTCTTCGATTTGATGGGCGACAGCTGGCAGACCTACGCCCCGATGGCGCGCCCCACCTTGAAATCCTACGAGGCCAAGGTGCTCCTGACGGCCGATCAGTAGCGGCTGCGCATGCGGTAGCCCGGATGAAAGGTGATGCGGGCGAATGTGACGGGCGCGTCCTGAAACCAGGTGGACCGCTCCATCTGAAACAGGGCGGTGCCTGAGGGGCAGGCGAGGTATTGCGCCAGCGCGTCATCCGCCGCCGTCGCCGTGAAACTCACGTCGGCGTTGGAAAACGGGACCGCAGCCAACAGCCATTCGCCCGGGGGGACGGCGCCAAAATCGGCGTCTGCGCTCTCCGGAACCGCCGCGATATTGATCCAGCGATCCTCAAAGTGAAAGGGCTGACCATCGGCGTAATGCATTGTTTCCAGATGCAGAACCTCCGATCCCGGCGACAGGCCTATCTGAGAGCTGAGCCAGCCCGGCGCCGGTTGCAGGTGGCGCGATACCAACGCGTAGCGATAGGCGGCATTGCGGTCTTCCACCAGACGGCGGGCGGTTGCGATGTCCAGCTTCGCCTGTTTCACCGGCTGCAGGGTGACGCGTGTGCCGCTTTTGCGTTTGCGGTCGATCACGCCCCGGTCCGCCAGCTCCCGCAGCGCCCGGTTGACGGTTGCCCGGGCACATCCGAACTCTTCGGCCAGATCCGTTTCCGCCGGTAGCAGGGCCCCCTGCTCCCAGACCCGGGCCTCGATCCGCCGCATGACCTCGTCGCGCACCTCCTGAAAGCCGGTTCTCTTTTGCTGCGGCACGTCTGTCCTCCGTGATGCCTGATAACTCGGGCTTAACTAGCATATGTCTGCAGTATAGGGCAGGCACAAAGGAACCCGCTTTGCGGGGGGCTATATGACTGTTCACAGGGCGCCTGATAGCGTGCCGATGGCCCTGCGGTAGCGGTCGAGGATTGCGTCGCGCGCCACATGGCGGCCGTTGCGCACCATATGGCGGCCGGCAGCCCAGACGTCACTGACCGTATGGTCGTCGGCGGCAAAACACAGCCCGTCGAGGATCTGCTCCGGGGGCAGGCCGAACAGGGCGGGGTGTGACCGGTCAATCGCCACCAGATCCGCCAGCGCGCCCACTTCGAGACGGCCGGCATCGCGACCCAGCGCCTGAGCGCCGCCCCGCGCCGCGCCGAGGTAGAGGGTCTCGCCCACGGAGCCGGCATCCTGCGCCAGCAGATTGCGCCCGAGATCGCGCAGCCGTTGGGAATATTCCAGCGTGCGCAGCTCCTCGACCAGCGAAATCCGGACGTTGGAATCCGACCCGACGCCGAACCGCCCCCCGGCAGACAGATAGCCGGTGCCGTTGAAGGGACCGTCGCCGAGATTGGACTCGGTGATGGGACAGAGCCCCGCCACGGCCCCGCTCTGCGCCAGGGCGCGGGTCTCGGCCCCGGTCATATGGGTGGCGTGGATCAGGCACCAGTGCGGACCGACCGGCGCGGCGTCGAGCAGCCATTCGACCGGGCGCGCGCCGAGCCAGCCCTTGACCTCCTCCACTTCGCGGGGCTGTTCGGCGATGTGGATGTGGATCGGGTTGCCCCCGGCCAGGGGCAAAACCGCAGCGAGGTCCTCGGGGCAGGTGGCGCGCAGGGAGTGCGGCGCGATACCGACCCGCGTGTCGCGAGGCAGCTCTTGCGCCGCACCGCGGGCGGCAGTGACAAGATCCGAAAACCGCTCCACCGTATTGCCAAACCGCTGCTGACCGCCGACCAGCGGCTGTTGCTGCGCCCCTCCATAGCTGTAGAGCACCGGCAGATGGGTCAGGCCGATCCCGGTCTCGGCAGCCCCGGCCATGACCCGGATGCTCAGCTCTGCGAGGGCCTCATAGGGCGCACCGCCGGGCTGGTGATGGACGTAGTGGAATTCACCCACCGAGGCGTAGCCCGCCTCCAGCATCTCCATGAAGGTGAGCGCCGCGACGGCCTCGTAGTGCTCTGGGGTGAGGTGATCCAGGAACCGGTACATCAAACTGCGCCAGCTCCAGAAACTGTCCTGTCCGGCGGCGGTCCCGGGGGCGCGATGCTCTGTCCGCCCGGCCATTGCGCGCTGAAAGCTGTGAGAATGGAGATTGGCCAGTGCGGGCAGCAGAACATCGGTCCGGAGATCTCCGGCCTGCGCCGGGACGTCTGTCACGATCCCGGTGATCGCCCCACCGTCGAGGGTCACCCGGACGTCATTGGCCCAGCCGGAGGGCAAACAGGCGGTTGCGGCAAAAAGTGTCTGCATCTGACCCTCATATGTATAGACATAATGACGTTATGCGCATAGCGTTTACCGGGCAAGTGAAATCGAAGGGAGCGAAATGGGCGATCACTACGTGCTGACCGAGGCGCATCTGGCCACGCTGGAGGGGCCTGCCGCATATGGGGCCCTGGCAGCGGGCGCCGTGGCCGTATCGGCCGGGCGCATTGTCTGGTGCGGGCCGATGGCGGCCGTGCCTGACGCATATGCCGATTGGCCCCGGCAGGCGCTGGCAGGGCGGCTGGTGACACCGGGGCTGATCGATTGCCACACCCATATCGTCTTTGGCGGCGACCGCGCGGGCGAGTTCGAGATGCGCCTGAAGGGGGCCTCCTACGAAGAGGTCGCGCGCGCCGGGGGCGGTATTGTCTCGACGGTGGCGGCGACGCGGGCTGCGGATATCGTCACCCTGGTAGAGACCGCCCTGCCCCGACTGGCACAATTGATCGCCGAAGGGGTGACCACGATCGAGGTGAAATCCGGCTATGGCCTTGACCGTGAAACCGAGCTGAACATGCTGCGGGCGGCCCGCAGGCTGGGACAACAGCAGAATGTGACGATCCGGACGAGTTTCCTCGGGGCCCACGCGGTGCCGCCGGAATTTGCAGGGCGCGCCGATGCCTATCTGGACGAGGTCTGCCTGCCGACCCTGCGGGCCGCCCATGCCGAGGGGCTGGTCGATGCGGTGGACGGGTTCTGCGAGACGATCGCCTTTTCCCCGGATCAGATCGCCCGGGTCTTTGACCTCGCGGCGGAGCTGAACCTGCCGGTCAAGCTGCACGCCGAGCAGCTGTCGCATCAGGGGGGCGCGGCGCTGGCCGCCGACCGTGGTGCGCTGTCGGTGGATCACGTGGAATACGCCACAGAGGCCGACGCAAGCGCCATGGCCGAGGCAGGCTCGGTCGCTGTGCTGTTGCCTGGGGCGTTTTATACGCTCCGCGAAACGCAGGCGCCTCCGGTTGAATATTTCCGCCAGCACGGGGTGGCGATGGCGCTGGCCACGGACTGCAATCCCGGCTCTTCGCCGCTCACCTCGCTGCTGCTGGCGCTGAACATGGGCTGCACCCTGTTCCGTCTGACCCCGGAAGAAGCCCTCGCGGGGGTGACGGTCAATGCAGCCCGCGCGCTGGGTCTGGCCGACCGTGGCCGCATCGCGGCCGGTCTGCGCGCCGATCTTGCCATCTGGGACGTGGAGCACCCGGCCGAGCTGGCCTACCGCATCGGGTTCAACCCGCTTCATGCCCGGATTACGGGCGGCATATTGGAGAAAACCACATGATCGAGCTGCTGCCCGGCGCCGTCACCCTCGCCACCCTTGCAGAGATCTATCGCAACGGCACGCCCGCCCGTCTGGATCCATCCGCCCGCCCGGGAGTCGAGGCCGCCGCCGCATTGGTTGCCGCCGCTGCGGCAGGGGATGCGCCCGTCTATGGCATCAACACGGGATTTGGCAAACTGGCCTCCACCAAGATCGCCGCTGCGGATACGGCGACCCTGCAACGCAACCTCATCCTCAGCCATTCCTGCGGTGTCGGCGCGCCGCTGGCCGAGGACAAGGTCCGCCTGATGATGGTGCTGAAGCTGCTGTCGCTGGGGCGCGGCGCGTCCGGGGTGCGCTGGCAGGTGATCGAACAGATCGAGCAGATGCTGGCGCGCGGGGTGATCCCGGTGGTGCCCTCGCAGGGCTCTGTCGGCGCGTCCGGCGACCTTGCGCCGCTGGCCCATATGACCGCCGCGATGATCGGCGCGGGCGAGGCGACCTTTGACGGCACCCGCCTGCCCGCAGCCGAAGCCCTGAGCCGCGCCGGGCTGGAGCCGATCGTGCTGGGCCCCAAGGAAGGCCTCGGCCTGATCAACGGCACGCAATTCTCGACCGCCTGCGCCCTGGTCGGGCTGTTTCAGGCTTGGGATCTGGCCGAAGCCTCCATCGGGATCGCCGCCCTTTCGACCGACGCGATCATGGGATCGACCGCGCCTCTGATCGCCGAGATTCACGCCCTGCGCGGCCATGCGGGCCAGATCGACGTGGCCCGCGAAATGCGCGCGATCATGGAGGGCTCCGAAATCCGCGAAAGCCACCGCGACGGCGACACAAGGGTGCAGGACCCCTATTGCATCCGCTGCCAGCCGCAGGTGCTCGGCGCGGCGCTGGATGTGCTGCGCATGTCGGCCCGCACGCTGGAGGTGGAGGCCAATGCGGTCACCGACAATCCGCTGGTGCTGGTGAGCGAGGGGCGCATCGTGTCGGGCGGCAACTTTCATGCCGAATATGTGGGCTTTGCCGCCGATCAGATCGCCCTGGCGGTGGCCGAGATCGGTGCCATCGCGCAACGGCGGGTGGCGCTGATGGTGGACCCGACGCTGTCCCACGATCTGCCGCCCTTTCTGACCCCGAACCCCGGGCTGAACTCCGGTTTCATGATCGCCGAGGTCACAACCGCCGCTTTGATGAGCGAGAACAAACATCTCGCCAACCCCTGTGTCACCGATTCCACACCGACCTCCGCCAATCAGGAAGACCACGTCTCCATGGCGGCCCATGGCGCGCTGCGGCTGGGACGCATGACCGCGAACCTGTCGGTGATCCTCGGGGTGGAGCTGCTCTGCGCGGCGCAGGGCGTCGAGGCGCGGGCGCCGCTTCGGACCTCGGCGCGGCTGCAGGATGTGCTGGCCCTGTTGCGCACAGAGATCCCCAGCCTGGGCGAGGATCGCTATCTGGCGCCGGACATCGAAACCGCCAGCGCCATGGTGCGCGACGGCCATGTCGCTCGCGCCGCAGGCATCGGGGTGCGCCTATGATCGAGGTCACCCAGGGCGCCTCCCCGCTGATCCTTGGCCTGCCCCATACCGGCACCGAGGTGCCCCCGGAGATCCGCGCCACATTGAACGACCGGGGCCGGGCGCTGGCCGATACCGACTGGCATATCCACACCCTCTATGATGGGTTGGTGCCGGATGTCACCACCGTCCGGACGCCGGTCCACCGCTATGTGATCGACGTGAACCGCGACCCCGGGGGCCGGAGCCTCTATCCCGGGCAGAACACCACCACGCTGGTGCCGCTGACCGATTTCGATGGCAATCCGATCTGGACCGAGGTGCCGGATGCCGCCGAAATCTCCCGCCGGCGCGCCCGCTATCACGCGCCCTATCACGCGGCGCTGGAGGCGGAAATGACGCGGGTGGCGGCGCTCCACGGCTTTGCCATTCTCTATGATTGCCACTCGATCCGGGGCGACATCCCGTTCCTGTTCGAGGGCCGGTTGCCGGATTTCAATCTGGGCACCAACATGGGCACCACCTGCGCGCGCGATATCGAAACACGCATGCTGGCTCTTTGCCGCCAGGCCAAGGGCTATACCTCGGTGCTCAATGGCCGTTTCAAGGGCGGCTGGACCACGCGCCACTACGGTCGCCCCGCCGCGGGCTGGCACGCGATCCAGATGGAGCTGGCCCAGGCCACCTATTGCGATGAATGCCCGCCCTGGCGCTATGACCCGGAGCGCGCGGCGCGTCTGCGCGCATTCCTTTCCCGCCTTCTCACCGACCTGTCAGACTGGAGACCCGCATGAGCGACCCCCGCAAGAACACCCGTGACGTCTATCCTGCGACGGGCCCCGAACTCACCGCGAAATCCTGGCTGACCGAGGCCCCGATGCGGATGCTGATGAACAACCTGCACCCGGATGTGGCGGAAAACCCGCACGAGCTGGTGGTCTACGGCGGCATCGGCCGCGCCGCCCGCACCTGGCAGGACTTCGACCGCATCGTCGACAGCCTGAAGACGCTGGAGGAGGACGAGACCCTGCTGGTGCAATCTGGCAAACCGGTGGGCGTGTTCCCGACCCACAAGGACGCCCCCCGGGTTCTGATCGCCAACTCCAATCTGGTGCCCCATTGGGCCAATTGGGATCATTTCAACGAGCTCGATAAAAAGGGGCTGATGATGTACGGCCAGATGACCGCCGGCTCCTGGATCTACATCGGCACCCAGGGCATCGTGCAGGGCACCTACGAGACCTTCGCCGAGGCCGGCCGTCAGCACTATGGCGGCGATCTGACCGGCAAGTGGATCCTGACCGGCGGCCTCGGCGGCATGGGCGGCGCGCAGCCCCTCGCGGCGGTCTTTGCCGGCGCCTGCTGTCTGGCGGTGGACTGCAATCCCGCGTCGATCGACTTCCGCCTGCGCACCAGATACCTCGACGAGAAGGCCGAAACGCTGGACGAGGCGCTGGCGATGATCGACCGCTGGACCCGCGCCGGTGAGGCGAAATCGGTGGGGCTACTGGGCAATGCCGCCGAGATCTTTCCCGAGATCCACAACCGCATGCAGGCCGGTGGCCTGCGCCCCGATATCGTGACCGACCAGACCTCGGCCCACGACCCGGTGAATGGCTACCTGCCGCTGGGCTGGACCATGGGAGAGTGGAAACAGCGCCGCGAAAGTGACCCCAAAGCGGTGGAAAGGGCCGCCCGTGCCTCGATGAAAATTCAGGTCGCGGCCATGTGCGAGTTCCACGCCGCAGGCATCCCGACCGTGGATTATGGCAACAATATCCGCCAGATGGCCCTGGAAGAAGGGCTGGAGAACGCCTTTGATTTCCCCGGGTTTGTGCCGGCCTACATCCGGCCATTGTTCTGTCGCGGCATCGGTCCCTTTCGCTGGGTTGCGCTCTCGGGCGACCCCGAGGATATCCGCAAGACCGACGCCAAGATGAAGGAGCTGTTTCCCGACAACGACGGCCTGCACCGCTGGCTCGATATGGCGGCGGACCGGATTGCGTTCCAGGGCCTGCCCGCGCGGATTTGCTGGATCGGTCTGGGCGACCGTCACAAGGCAGGCCTCGCCTTCAACGAGATGGTCCGCACCGGCGAGCTCTCGGCGCCGGTGGTGATTGGCCGCGATCACCTCGACAGCGGCTCTGTCGCCTCTCCGAACCGGGAAACCGAGGCGATGCAGGATGGCTCTGACGCGGTCTCCGACTGGCCGCTTCTGAACGCGCTGCTCAATACCGCCTCCGGGGCGACCTGGGTGTCGCTGCATCATGGCGGCGGCGTCGGCATGGGGTTTTCGCAGCATTCCGGCGTCGTGATCTGCTGTGACGGCACCGAGGACGCCGACCGCCGCATTGCCCGCGTGCTGTGGAATGACCCGGCCACAGGTGTCATGCGCCATGCCGATGCGGGCTATGAGATCGCCCGGGACTGCGCCCGCGAGCACGGTCTGACGCTGCCCGCGATCCTCGACTAGGGCAGGCCGGGCACCACCCCAGTTCAGCCCCGTCCGGCTCAGGCCAGCTCCGTCTCCCCCTGGCCCCAAAGGCAAACAGGCAGCCGAAGCTGCCTGTTTTTATCTGCAGGCCCGGTTCCGGGCCGCGCTGTGTCCCTGCCGGTCACGGACCGGGGCAGGGGATCAGTCGCGCAGCAGCTCGTTGATCCCGGTCTTGGAGCGGGTCTTCTCGTCCACGCGCTTCACGATCACGGCGCAATAGAGGTTGATGCCGTTCTTCGACGGCATGGAGCCTGCGACAACCACCGAATAGGGCGGCACTTCACCGTACATGACTTCGCCGGTTTCGCGATCGACGATCTTGGTGGACTGGCCGATGAAGACCCCCATGCCGAGGACGGACCCTTCGCGGATGATACAGCCCTCGACCACCTCGGAGCGCGCCCCGATAAAACAGTTGTCCTCGATGATGGTCGGTCCGGCCTGCATCGGCTCCAGCACGCCCCCGATGCCGACGCCGCCGGACAGGTGCACATTCTTGCCGATCTGGGCGCAGGAGCCGACGGTGGCCCATGTATCGACCATGGTGCCCTCATCGACATAGGCGCCGAGGTTCACGAAAGACGGCATCAGCACCACGCCGGGCGCGATATAGGCGGATTTGCGGACAACAGCGTTCGGCACCGCGCGAAACCCTGCGGTTTTCCAGTCGGAGGCGGCCCAGCCCTTGAACTTGCTGTCGACCTTGTCCCACCAGCCGGACCCCTGCGGGCCGCCGGATTGCTCTTCCATGTCCTTGATGCGAAAGCCGAGCAAGACGGCTTTTTTGGCCCATTGGTTCACATGCCAGTCGCCCGAGGCCTGCTTTTCCGCAACCCGCAATGTGCCCCCGTCGAGTGCCGCGAGGGTTTCCTCGATGGCGTCGCGGGTTTCGCCGGTTGTGGCGGGGGTGATAGTGTCACGGGCCTCCCAGGCGGCCTCGATTGCGGTTTCCAGCTCAGCGTTGGACATGTGTTCCGGCTCCGGGTTTTGTTGGATTCGCGCGCTTATAGCCGCAATTGGCGGGCAGGTCATGCCCAGAACGCCGCCCACGCCACGACAGGCGGCCACCGGGACCACAAACGCCGTCCAGCCAGCCCGTCCAATTGCCCCGTCCAATTGCCCTGTCCTACCGGCCTGTCCTACCGGCCTGACCAGCCAGCCTGACCCGTGCTGCGCCCTAGCTGACCCGGCGCAGGTGATCGCGCAGCAGATCACAGGCCAGTTTGCTGTCCTGCCGACGGACCGCATCCAGAAGCGCGGCATGATCGCTGTCGGGGCGCGCCACCCAGCGGTCTTTCCAATAGGCAAACAAATGTCGCGCAGCGGCGATATGCAGATCCTCCACAGCAGAGAGAACCCGCGGCATCGCACAGGGGGCCAACAGGCACCGGTGGAACTGGCGATTGCAACGGTCCCACTCGAACATGTCCACGGCGGCGTCACAGGCAATCCGCGCCAGGTTCAGCTCCGCCAGCGTTTCCGCATCGTGGCGGGCCACCGCATGAGACAGCGCCAGCACCTCCAGCGCCACCCGCATTTCGATCACTTCCCGGATTTCCGTGGGCTCCAGATCGGTCACCCGCATGCCCCGGCGGGGCACGGATTTCGCCAGTCCCTTGGCTTCGAGCCTCAGGAACGCCTCGCGCACCGGCACATGTGAGGCGTCATATTCACGGGCGATGTGATCCTGTCGCAGCTTTTCACCTGCGGCAAGGTCGCCGGTAATGACCCGCTCCATGAGGGCGCGAAAAATCTTGTCGGCTGTGGTCTCACTCATGCCTGCTCGATAGGCTGCACGGTGCCGCGCCGCAAGGGTTTGTGCCGTTCAGCTGAACAGGACATCCAATTGTGTGGCGGGATCGCTCAGCGGCTCCGGGTCGATATTGCCGCCACAAAGCAGGACAGCGACCCTCTCGCCCTCGGCAGGCAGGTAGGCCCCGGACATCAAGGCCGCGAGCGCCGTCGCGCCGGCCGGCTCCACCAGCAGGCGATGGTCCCGCCACAGCGCATGCTGCGCCGTCTCGATCGCCGCATCCGAGACGATAACGCTGGGAATGCGCAACTCGTGGGCCAGCTCAAAGCTCAGATCGCCGATCCGGCGCGCGCCCAGCGCATTGGCGGCGATGCCGCTGACATCCACATCCACCGGCCTGTGCGCCATCAGCGCCGCTTTCATCGCACAGGAGGTGGCGGGTTCCACGGCCACCACCTTGCGCCGGCCCTGCAGCCAGCCCAGCGCCCCCCCGATCAAGCCGCCGCCGCCGACCGCGACCAGAATCGTATCGGCCTCCAGCCCCTGCGCCTCCCATTCGGCAAACAGCGTGCCCTGACCGGCAATCGTGGCGGGCGCATCATAGGCGTGGATCTGCATCGCGCCGGTCTCCTGCTCCCAGATGCGGGCGGCGTCCAGGGCATTGGCATAGGCACCGGGGACCACCTCCAGGTCGGCGCCGGTGGACCGGATCAGGTCGATCTTTGTCTGCCCCGCGATCTCCGGCACGTAGATCCGCGCCTTGTGGCCCAGCGCCCGCGCCGCAAAGGCCACGGCGGCGCCATGGTTGCCACCGGATGCGGCCACCAGACCGGCCTCGGGCACCGGATGCGACAGCAGCGTATTGAACGCGCCGCGCGCCTTGAAACTGCCTGCGTGCTGCATCTGTTCCAGCTTCAGCTCCACCGGATAGGCCAGCCCGAAGCTCTGCACGGTCATAACCGGGGTTTTCACAACATGCGCCGCAATCCGGGTGCAGGCTCCGGAGATCAGGGGCTTCCAGTCCATCATCATGCCTCGTGTCTGTGTATTCGCGGCGAACCCTAGGCCATTCCTGACCGGAGGCAAGAGGGACCCCGCCGGTTTCGGCGCTGGTTTGCGCGCCGCATCCGGGCTATGTCAGGGGCTGATTATCGATTTCGCAACACAGGCAGCATTAAATATGAGTGACGATCGCCACAGCAGTTTCCCCGACGCCAGCTCTGACCGCAACCGCGCAGAGCACGTGCCCGTGACCCCCCAGACCCAATCCCCGGTCTATCAGCTCGCCTTCGCGGACGAAGGGTTTCTGTGCCGGGACGAATTGCGCCCGGTCCGTCTGCAGCTGGAGCTACTGAAGCCGCAGCTGATGCTGGATGAAAGGGGCATCGAAAGCACCGTGGTGATGTTCGGCGGCGCCCGCATTCCCGCCCCTGCCGACAAGCACAAGGCCCGCACGCAGACGCTGGCCGATCTCAGCCATTTCTATGATGAGGCCCGGCTGTTCGCGCAGAAAATGACGGAGAAGTCGCAAACCACCGGCGGGCGGCGTCATGTCGTGGTGACCGGCGGCGGCCCCGGCGTGATGGAGGCGGGCAACCGTGGCGCTGTGGACGCGGGCGGCGAGTCGGTCGGCCTCAATATCGTGTTGCCGCATGAGCAGGCCCCGAACGAATATGTCACCCCGGAGCTGTGCTTCAACTTCCACTATTTTGCGATCCGCAAGATGCATTTCCTGATGCGGGCCGAGGCGATCTGCATCTTTCCCGGCGGCTTTGGCACCCTCGATGAGATGTTCGAGGCGCTGACCCTGATCCAGACCGGCCGGATGGAGCCGATGCCCTTTGTGCTGTTCGGTCGCGCCTTTTGGGAAAAGATCATCAACTGGGAGGCGCTGGCCGATGCCGGCACCATATCGGACCAGGATCTGGAGCTGTTCAAATTCGTGGAAACCGCTGATGAGGCGATTGCCGTGATCGAGGCCTGGAACCCGCAACCTCCGCGCCAGAGCCTGCCCGGGCGCGATCGCTGAGGGCCGCGCCGCCTGTCCCGGTTCTCGCCAGATCCAGACCCGCGCCGGGATACCTTCGGCGCGGAGCCCCTGTGATGGCCTGAAGGACCCTCAGGCCGTCTCTCAAGTCATGTCAGGCCATATCGGCGGGCAAGACGCCGATGGCTTCACCACGTGGCAGACGGGTCAGAATTTTCGCGCCGTCCTCATCCTGAACGGCCAGGCCGTAGCCCCGCAGACGGAACTGCCATTCGCGCGTGCTCAGCGCCTTGCGCCGCTCTTCGCGCAGCAGTGAGAGAATGCCGTCGTCCATCGTAGTTACCTGCTGTGCCAACATTGTCATGCCTCTTTTTCTTTTTTATCCGCTCAGGATACTGTTTCTGATTCCGAGACTGTCCGCAGGAAATGGCGCAAATTTTGCATAACTTGGGTAAGAATAAGGCGCCCCGGTTTTTCGGGACGCCTGTGGTGGTCTTGCCCAGGTCTTGAGGTCATCTTGTGGACCGTCTTGCCCACGTCCGGCCCACGTCTTGCCGAGCGTCTGCGCGCTTGCCCCGCTTGTTGCCGCCCGCGTGGCCGGGCGGAGCCACGGCGCTAGGCTTTGGCGACGCCCGCCTCGGCCTCGATCTGTTTGCGGCTCTCGCGGGCGCGTTCGGTGGCGGATTTCAACTGGCCGCAGGCCGCCATGATATCGTCGCCGCGCGTCTTGCGGATGGGCGAGGCATAGCCCGCCTGATAGATGATATTCGCAAAGGCCCGGATCCGGTTGTTCGACGACCGTTTGTAGGGCGCACCGGGCCATTCGTTGAACGGGATCAGGTTGATCTTGGCCGGGATCTTGTGCCGCTTGATATGATCCAGCAGACGGTGCGCATCCTCATCGCTGTCATTCACCCCGTCCAGCATCACATATTCAAACGTGATCCGCTCCGAGTTCGACACCTTGGGATAATGCGCCAGCGCCTCCAGCAGGGTTTCGATGTTCCAGCGCCGGTTGATCGGGACCAGCACATCGCGCACCTCATCCGTGGTGGCATGGAACGAGATCGCGAGCAGACAGCCGATCTCCTGCGCCGTGCGGGCAATCTCCGGCACCACACCCGAGGTCGACAGGGTGATGCGACGGCGCGACAAGGAAATCCCCTCCGGGTCCATCGCGATCTTCATCGCATCGCGCACATTGTCGAAATTGTAGAGCGGTTCGCCCATGCCCATCAGCACGATATTGGACAGCAGACGGGTCTCGTCCTTGGGCGCGCCGGGGGTCGGCCATTCCTCCAGATCGTCCCGCGCCATCATCACCTGACCGACGATTTCCGCAGGTGTCAGGTTGCGCACCAGTTTCTGGGTGCCGGTGTGGCAGAACGTGCAGGTCAGCGTACAGCCGACCTGGCTCGAAATACACAGGGTGCCGCGATCGTCTTCGGGAATATAGACCACCTCGACCTCATGGCCGCCGGCGATCCGCACCAGATATTTGCGGGTGCCATCGGTCGACACTTGCTTGCTCACAACCTCGGGGATGCGGATTTCAAAGGTCTCTTCCAGTTGCGCGCGATAGGCTTTGGCCAGATTGGTCATCGCGGCAAAGTCGCGCACACCCCATTGGTAGATCCACTGCCAGATCTGTCCGACCCGCATCTTGGCCTGTTTCTCGGGCGTGCCGTTTTCGATCAGCACCTCCCGCATCCGGTCACGGGTCAGGCCGACAAGGTTGATCTTGTCCCCCTCCGGCTCCTTGCGGGGCAGGGTCAGGACATCTTGGGTAATCGGCGCGGAGGCGGTCATGAGGCGGACTCGCTGGCTGGTGAACAGAATAAGGGTGGATGCGGCTCTATATAGGAGATCGGCCCAAGATCAAAAGGAATCTCACGCAAAAGGTGCCCGCGGCCAGCCGCATTGCGTGGATTGCATGGCGGTGGCGGGCGCCCGTTTGCTGTGAAACCGCGCGGCCCCCCGGCCGGGAGTGCGGCCAGGATTACGACCTGATCCTCTGATTTGGCACGAAAAAGGCGGCAGGGCCAATGCCCGCCGCCAAAGATCTGCCGCCCAATATCCGTGGCCCCGCTGGCTGGCCGGGACCCCGCCAGCACGCTCAGTCCCGAAACAGTCTGCTGCTCAAGACCTGCCGCTTTAGGCCTGCGCCCGAAGGGGCAGCCGCGCGCTCAGGACCGGATCACCCGGCGCAGCGTTTCTCCGCATCCTCGATCGCTGCGGTGAAGCCGAGCAAGGAGAACGTATCCTTGGTCTGGGTCCCGCGCGAGGATCGCGCTGTCAGCACCGCATCGGTGCCGCGTTTCATCGCGGTAATGATCTTGGCGTCGTCGGTGGGGGTCGCAGGCCAGGCCCACTCGCCTTCGGTGAACAGCTCGAATTCCGCGTCACCAATCAGCATGTTCACGGTCGAACCCGGCGCAAACGGGTAGCCGCCGGTGAAGGTCACCTGACCCTTGTTGTCGTTGTCGGGGCGGTAGAAGACGAACAGGCGGACTTCGCTGCGCCGGACCGCAACCACACGACCGTCGCGGGTGTTCACCTTTTCCTTGGGCGCTGATACGCCGATGCACTCACGGGGCGAGGTCTCCTCAAAGACGCTCCAGTCCACATGTGCGCCGACGCGGTTTTCGGTTGTTGCTTGCTGTGCGCCCGCCGAGGTGGCCATGCCAATCAGCAATAGCGCGCCTGCCAAGCGACGGAGATTCAATGCCATTCGTCCCGCCTCCAAGACTGTCTTGTCTTTAATGTCCCACGGCCGTTTGCAGTGTTTGCGCACTGTCTTTGCCCGTACCTCATGATCATCGACACAAGCATATTAGCGGCAGGAGGGCCATGTGCAAATGACGGATTTGGCAGGATTTCGCCGGCTTTTCCCCGAATAGGGACCGCATCCGATGCCCGCTGCCTGCAATTCTGCTTTTGTGGACGGGTTACGGGCGGTTTATCTGCCCCTCAGCGCCTGCCTGCCCCTACCTGTCTAGCACTGTCTGTCGACCCCTGCCTGCCAGCGCCCGGATCAAAACCGGGCAAAACCGGGCCAAACCGGATCAGACCAGATCCCAGATCAGTTTGACGGCCAGAACAACCGTGGTCAGCACCAGAAGCGGTTTGATGATCTTTGCGCCCTGCTTCTGCGCCAGTCCCGCCCCGACCCGGGCGCCGGCGATCTGCGCCAGTCCCATCGCGAGGCCGGTGACCCACCAGGGCGTTGCCACAACCGCAAAGGCCGCCAGAGCGCCGGCATTGGAGGCAAAGTTCAGCATCTTCGTATGGGCCGTCGCCTTCAGCACGCCGTAGCCCGCAAGAGAGACAAAGGCCAGCATGTAGAAACTGCCCGCCCCCGGCCCCAACAGACCGTCATAGGCGGCACAGAGCGGCACCATCGTGGCCGCAAACAGCACAGGCGGCATCCGCCGGGCGCGGTCCGCATCGCCAAGGCCCTTCTTGGTGGCAAAGAACACCGCAATGGCAATCAGCAGCACCGGTAGCGCATAGCGGATCAGCTCGACCGGCAGCACAGTGACCAGCAGCGCCCCCGCGATGGAGGCGAAAAAGGCGATCACCGCCGATCTCCATTGGGCGCGCAAATCCACATGCCCGCCGCGCGCATAGGAGAGCGCCGCCGTCGCAGCGCCAAACAGGCCCTGGATCTTGTTGGTGGCCAATGCGGTCACCGGCCCGGCGCCGGCAATCAGCAGCACCGGCACCGTGATCAACCCGCCGCCACCGGCCACCGCGTCGATGAACCCGGCCGCAAACCCCGCCACCATCAACAGCAGCAGGGTCTCGATCCCCACTTCGAGCATGTCTTTGACTATCCTTTGAAATCAGTCCGGGCATAGCCCTGGATATAGAGCAGCGCAGACAGGTCGCCGTGGTTGATGCGGATATCGCATTCCGCCGCGACCGAGGGTTTGGCATGCAGCGCAACCCCCGCGCCGGCCCGGCCCAGCATGCCGAGATCATTGGCGCCATCGCCCACCGCCATCACATCGGCGGCGCTGAGGCCCAGACGGGCGCTGATCTGCTCCAGCGCCTCGACCTTGGCGTCGCGGCCCAGGATCGGCCGGGCGACCTCTCCGGTCAGATGGCCATCCGCAACGATCAGCGTATTGGCGCGGTTCTCGTCAAAGCTCAACGTCTCGGCCACCCGCGCGGTAAAGGCGGTGAACCCACCCGAGACCAGCGCCGCATAGGCGCCCTCCGCTTTCATCGTCGCCAGCAGCGCCGGGCCGCCGGGCATCAGCGTGATCCGCGTGTCCAGCACCTGTGCGATCACCGTCTCGGGCAGGCCTTTCAGCAGTCCGACCCGTTCGGTCAGCGCGCCCTCGAAATCCAGCTCGCCGTTCATGGCCCGGGCGGTGATGTCCTTCACCCGCGCGCCGACACCGGCCTCATCCGCCAGCTCGTCGATGCATTCCTGCTGGATCATGGTGCTGTCCATATCCGCCAGCAGCATCTTTTTGCGCCGCCCCTCAGCGGGTTGCACCACAAGGTCCACCCCCATTCCCTGCAGGTCCGCCCAGACATCCCAGCGGTTGGCAGGCACCTCGGTCAGGGCAAATTCCGCCGCGATGCCGGGATCGAGCCAGAGCGCCTCGCCACCGCCCCAGGCATTCCTGAGCGATTCGACCAAAGTCGGCTCCAGCGTCGGGCGGTTGGGGTTCACAAGCAATGTGGCGACATACATGTCAGTTCTCCGGGCAAATCGGCCTGCCTTCTCTTAACGGGACCTTACCGGAGGTGCCAGTCCGGAGCCTGCGTGCCGTGAAAGTTTCCGATCGGCGTCATGCAGGGTCGCATTTTTTGGCCAAAGGGCCGCAAACGGGCGATTTTTCCAGTTGCAAGCCGACCCGCCGCCGCATAGCCCTGTCGGCGGGACACCCTTCCCCAACGAAGGGCGCTTATCTGGAAGGATAGCATAAATGGCTATTGAACAACCGGCAACGCGGCCGGCAAATCCGCGTTTTTCTTCTGGCCCCTGTGCCAAACCCCCCACCTATGACCTGTCCAAACTCGCCGGCGCGCCTCTGGGTCGCAGCCACCGCGCTGCTGTCGGCAAGGCCAAACTGCTGGCCGCCATCGAAGGCACCCGCGAGCTTCTGGGCATCCCCGAGGACTACAGGATCGGCATCGTGCCCGCCTCCGACACCGGTGCGGTTGAAATGGCGATGTGGAACCTGCTGGGCCAGCGCAAGGTCGAGATGATCGCCTGGGAAAGCTTTGGCGCGGGCTGGGTCACCGATGTGGTGAAACAGCTGAAAATCGACGCCGAGGTGAAGACCGCCGACTATGGCGAGATCGTCGACCTCAGCACCGTGGACCCGAAAAATGACGTGGTTTTCACCTGGAACGGCACCACCTCCGGCGTCCGGGTGCCCAATGGCGACTGGATCGCGGATGACCGCGAGGGGCTGACCATCTGCGATGCGACCTCTGCCGCCTTTGCGCAGGAGCTGCCCTGGGACAAGCTGGATGTGACCACCTTCTCCTGGCAAAAAGTGCTCGGGGGCGAGGCCGCGCATGGGGTGATCGTCCTGTCGCCGCGCGCCGTTGAACGGCTGGAGACCTACACGCCCGCATGGCCGCTGCCCAAGATCTTCCGCCTGACCAAGGGCGGCAAGCTGATCGACGGGATCTTCCGGGGCGAAACCATCAACACCCCGTCGATGCTCGCCGTCGAAGACTACCTCTTTGCGCTCGACTGGGCGCGCTCTGTCGGCGGCCTCAAGGGGCTGATTGCGCGGGCGGATGCCAATGCCGGGGCGATCCATGCCTTCACCTACGCCAACGACTGGATCGAAAACCTGGCAAATGACCCGGCGACGCGGTCCAATACCTCGGTCTGTCTGAAATTCACCGACAAGCGGATCAAGGACGGCGCCAGCTTTGCCAAGGCCGTGGCCAAACGGCTGGATGGCGAAAGCATCGCCTGGGACATCGGCGCCTACCGCGACGCGCCTGCCGGTCTGCGGATCTGGTGCGGCGGCACGGTCGAGACCCGCGACATCGAGGCCATGCTGCCCTGGCTGGCCTGGGCCTTCGAGGCCGAGATCGCCGCACAAGGCTGACGGGCGGCGCCCGGCGGTCACGTCGCGGCGCCCCCAACCCCAGTTTCCAATTTCAGGCCGCTTCCCGGCCCCCGCAGACAAAGGACCACCATCATGGCCCCCAAAGTACTCATTTCCGACAAACTCTCCGACGCCGCCGTGCAGATCTTCCGCGATCGCGGCATCGACGTGGATTTCCTGCCCGACGTGGGCAAGGACAAGGACAAGCTGGCCGAGATCATCGGTCAGTATGACGGTCTCGCCATCCGCTCCGCCACCCGCGTCACCCCGACCATTCTGGAGGCCGCCACCAATCTGAAGGTGATCGGCCGGGCCGGAATCGGCACCGACAATATCGACAAGGACGCCGCATCGAAAAAGGGTGTGATCGTCATGAACACCCCCTTCGGCAACATGATCACCACCGCCGAACATGCCATTGCGATGATGTTCGCCGTGGCGCGTCAGATCCCCGAGGCCTCTGCCTCGACCCATGCGGGCAAATGGGAAAAGTCCAAATTCATGGGCGTGGAGCTGACCGGCAAGACCCTCGGCGTGATCGGGGCCGGCAATATCGGCGGCATCGTCTGCGACCGGGCCCGTGGCCTGAAGATGAAAGTCGTGGCCTATGACCCCTTCCTCACCGAGGAAAAGGCCAGGAAGATGCAAGTCGAAAAGGTTGAGCTGGACGAGCTGCTGGCACGCGCCGATTTCATCACCCTGCACGTGCCGCTGACCGAGCAGACCAAGAACATCCTGAGCCGCGAGAACCTTGCCAAGACCAAGAAAGGCGTGCGCATCATCAACTGTGCTCGTGGCGGATTGGTGGATGAGGCCGCTCTGGCCGAGGCGCTGACCTCCGGCCATGTGGCCGGCGCCGCCTTTGACGTGTTCTCTGTCGAGCCGGCCAAGGAAAACCCCCTCTTCGCCCTGCCGAATGTGGTCTGCACCCCGCACCTTGGGGCCGCAACCACCGAAGCACAGGAAAACGTCGCCCTGCAGGTTGCCGATCAGATGGCGAACTACCTGCTGACCGGTGCCGTTGAAAACGCGCTCAACATGCCGTCGGTCACCGCAGAAGAGGCCAAGGTCATGGGCCCCTGGATCAAGCTGGCCGAACACCTCGGGGCCTTTGCAGGCCAGATGACGGACGAGCCGATCACCGCGATCAACGTGCTCTATGATGGTGTCGCGGCGGAAATGAACCTCGAGGCGCTGAACTGCGCCACCGTGGCGGGGATCATGAAAAAGGTGAACCCGGATGTGAACATGGTCTCGGCTCCGGTTGTGGCCAAGGAACGCGGCATCCAGATTTCCACCACCAATCAGGACAAATCCGGCACCTTCGACGGCTATGTGAAGGTCACCGTGGTCACCTCCAAGCGCGAGCGTTCGGTGGCGGGCACCGTGTTCTCTGACGGCAAGCCCCGGTTCATCCAGATCAAGGGCATCAACATCGACGCCGAGGTGGGCGCGCATATGCTCTATACTACCAACAACGACGTGCCGGGCATCATCGGCGCGCTGGGCCACACCATGGGCGACATGGACGTGAACATCGCGAACTTCACCCTCGGCCGGTCCGAGGTCGGCGGCGAGGCGATTGCGCTGCTGTATGTGGACGCTCCGGTCCCGGCCGAGGCCCGCGCAAAGCTGGCGGAAACCGGTCTGTTCACCCAGATCAAGCCGCTGGAATTCGACGTCGTCTGAGCGCGCGGCGCAATCACACAGCTACGGGCGGGCTCATCGAAGGATGGGCCCGTTTTGTCTTGCACCCCGGGCGTGATTTGTCTTTGGTGCGCGTAAAGGCCCTATTTCCTTCCTGATTTTCAACGAACCCGCCCTTGGGGGACAGACCATGAAAGCATCAAAGCCATGACCAGACCCATTTACGCCATCGGTGATATTCACGGCCAGACCGGGCAGCTCGAAGAGGCGCTGGATCTGATCCAGGCCGATGGCGGTCCGGAGGCCGAAGTGGTATTCACCGGCGACTTTGTGGATCGTGGTCCGGACAGCAACGGCGTGATCGAGCGGTTGATGCAGGGGCAGGCAGAGGGTCGCAACTGGACCTGTCTCAAGGGCAATCACGACCGCTTGTTCTGCTGGTTCATGGAGGCCTTCCCGCGCGAGGATCCGTTCCTGCCGGTCGAGCTTTATTATCTCAACGACAGAATTGGCGGGGCTGCGACGCTGGCGTCATACGGGGTGGACTGCGGCCCCCATGATCGCAAATGGGCCGTCCACAGCGCCGCCCGCGCCGCGGTGCCGCAGGCGCATCTGGACTATCTCGCAAAGCTTCCCCTGACGTATCAGACCGGAGATCTGCTTTTCGTGCATGCGGGCATCCGCCCGGGAGTGGCGCTGGCCGATCAGGACGAAGAGGACCTGCTGTGGATCCGGAAGGGCTTTCTGGAAGATACCCGCGAGTATCCCTGGCTCGTGGTGCATGGTCACACCGCCGAACAGCAGCCCGTCCACTATGGAAACCGCGTCGATATCGACTGCGGCGCGGGCTATGGGCGACCTTTGGTTCCCGTTGTCTTCGAGGGGCGCGAGGCCTGGTGTCTGACACCCAATGGCCGCACAAAGCTGGCGCCCAAGGGGTGAGTTGCGCAAAATTCGGCGAAAATCCCCATCTTTTGCGGTAGCAGTATTGTGATTTATACCGCAGAGGTTGTATAAGGGGGCGTACGGCTGACGTGCCGACCGATCTGCAGTCCCCAGCGGAACGGCTCCCTGTCATTACGAGGCGCTCAGCCGTACCTCACGGTGTCCACTCCAAGGCAGGTCCCAACGATCCGGGACCTGCCTTTTTTCTTCCGGCTCTTCATCAGCTCTTCCGCAGGCCTTCACCGCGTTTTGGGTGGCGTTCAGCCCGCACTCTGGGCGACGGCCGTCAAGCGCCGGTCCAATCCAGCACCACCTTGCCGCTCTGGCCGGACTTCATCGCGGCGAAACCAGCGGCAAAATCATCGACCCCGAACCGGTGGGTGATGACCTTGCTGACATCCAGACCGTTCTGCAGCATGGCGATCATCTTGTACCAGGTCTCGAACATCTCGCGGCCGTATACCCCTTTGAGCGTGATCGCCTTGAACACGATCCGCGACCAATCCACCGGGGATTTGCCCGGCGGAATGCCCAGCAGGGCGATCTTGCCGCCCATCACCAGCGCCTCGACCATCTGGTCCAATGCGGCCTGATTGCCGGACATCTCCAGCCCGACGTCAAAGCCCTCTTTCAGGCCCAGCTCGTGTTTGACGTCCTGCAGATCCTCCTTGGCGACATTCACCGCCCGCACCCGCGTGACCTCCTGCGCCAGCGCCAGCCGGTCCGGGTTCACATCGGTGATCACCACATTGCGCGCCCCCGCATGGCGCGCGACGGCGGCAGCCATGATGCCGATCGGCCCGGCCCCGGTGATCAGCACATCCTCGCCCAGCAGATCAAAGCTCAGCGCCGTATGCACCGCATTGCCCAGCGGATCGAGGATCGCGCCGATTTCGTCCGGGATGTCATCGGGCAGCGGCACCACATTGAAGGCAGGCAGGCGCAGATAGCGGGCAAAGGCCCCCTGTTCATTGACGCCAATGCCGCGGGTGCCGGGGTCGAGGTGAAACTTGCCCGACCGCGACTGCCGACTGTCCTTGCCGATCAGATGCCCCTCGCCGGAACAACGCTGCCCCAGCGAAAGCCCGGTCACATTGCGGCCCAGCTCGACAATCTCGCCGGCGAACTCATGGCCGGTGATCATCGGCACCGGCACCGTATGGGCGGCCCAGTCGTCCCAGTTCCAGATGTGAATGTCGGTGCCGCAGATGCCGGTCTTGTTGACCCGGATCAGCACCTCGTCCGGGCCGATCTCGGGGACCGGGGCCTGCACCATCCACAAACCTTCCTCGGGTTTGGATTTCTCCAGTGCTTTCATTGTGTTGGGCAACATGTCAGATCACTCCACAGGCCTTGCCGGCCCGTTCAAACGCACCAAGCGCCCGGGTCAGATCGTCCCGGGTCAGGGCAGCATTCATCTGGGTTCGGATGCGCGCCTGCCCCTTGGGGACGACCGGAAAGAAAAAGCCCGAGACATAGACCCCTTCGTCAAACAGCGCCGCCGCCATCGCCTGTGCCAGCTTGGCATCGCCCAGCATCACCGGAATGATCGGGTGTTCGCCGGGCAGAAGATCGAACCCCAGCGCCGTCAGCCCGTCGCGCCAGAAACGCGCGTTTTCAAACAGCTGTGCCCGCAGCTCCGCGCCGTTCTCGACCAGACGCAGGGCCTCGATCCCGGCGGCAACGACGGCAGGCGGCAGGGAGTTGGAAAACAGATAGGGCCGGGCGCGCTGGCGCAACAGGTCGATCACCGGTTGCGGCCCGGCGATATAGCCGCCGATGGCGCCGCCAAGCGCCTTGCCCAGCGTGCCGGTCAGAATATCCACCTCGACGCCGAAATGATCCGGGGTGCCGGCGCCGCGCGGGCCCATGAAACCGGTGGCATGGCAATCATCGACCATCACCACCGCGTCGTGGCGATCCGCAATGTCCCGGATCGCAGGCAGGTTGGCGAGGGTGCCATCCATGGAAAAGACCCCGTCGGTGGCAATCATCACATGCCGAGCCCCTTTGGCCCGTGCGGCTTTCACCTGCGCCTCCAGATCCTCCATGTCGTTGTTGGCATAGCGATAGCGCTGCGCCTTGCACAGGCGGATGCCGTCGATGATGGAGGCATGGTTCAGACTGTCCGACACGATGGCATCTTCCGGCCCGAGGAGCGGTTCGAACAATCCGCCATTGGCGTCAAAACACGCCGCAAAGAGAATCGAATCGTCGGTGCCGAGGAACTGCGCCAGACGCTGCTCCAGCTCCCGGTGCAGATCCTGGGTCCCGCAGATGAACCGCACGGAGGCCATGCCGAATCCTTTGTCGTCCATCACCTCCTTGGCGGCCCGGATCAGGTCCGGGTGATCGGCAAGACCCAGATAGTTGTTCGCGCATAGGTTGATCACCTCATGGCGGCCGACGGTAATATGGCCGGCCTGAGGCGAGGTGATCAGGCGCTCGCGTTTAAAGAGACCGTCCGCTTCGATCTGCGTCAGGGTTTCGCTGATGTGGCTGAGAAAGGCAGTAGTGGACATGGGCAGAACTCCGGCTGTTTCCCGAAGTCTGTCATATTGGATACATGTCCGTAAAGACGGAATATACGCGTATCACGGAAAACTATCCGTGATTACGGATTCTGCGCCGTTCAGCGGAAATTTCGCATGAGGATTTGGGGAGGGGAGGCCTTTCGGGCGGTGTCTCAGCCATTTTTGACGATCAGAAACACCCGCGCTGCCCCGGCCGGCGCCATGATCGCATGGGTCACATCGGCGGGATAGCGTGCGGTATCGCCGGGAAACAGTTCCTCGCGGGCGGTGCCCGAGGTCACGACAACTGTGCCCTCCAGCACCGTCAGCTGCTCCTGCGTGCCGGGCCCATGTGGCGGGCTGACCAGCGCCCCATCCGGTTTGAAGCGGATATCATAGACCTCATGGCCGCCCACATCTTCGGGCGGGGACAGGATGGCGATGCTGCAATGCGCGGATTTGTTATCGATGACAGGGGCTTGTGCGGCGCGTAGCACATTGATCCTATCCTCGGCATCGCGAGTCTCCAGCAGGCCTGCGAAATCCACCTGCAAGGCCCGCGTCAGGTTCCACAGGGTCGCAATCGTGGGTGAGCTCTCGCCGCGTTCGATCTGGCTCACCATGGAGCGGCTGACCCCGGAGAGGTTCGCGACCGCTTCCAGGCTCAGACCCTGCGCCCGCCGCGCCTCTTTCAGGCGTGCAGGCAAAAGGGTTAATATGTCATTCGTCGTGTCCGTCATAACGGAGTCATGGCCTGCGGCGCAGGAGCTGTCAATGACGGGACGTTGCGCGCGACAGCACCATGCTGCGGATGCATACTACGCCGCAACAGATATGAGGAGAGAGAGATGACGGATATCGTGATTCTGGATGGCGCACGCACGGCCATCGGCACCTTTGGCGGAGCGCTTTCCAACACCGCGCCCATCGACCTTGGCACCGTGGTGGCACAGGCTGCGATGGAGCGGTCCGGGGTTGAGCCTGCGCAGATCGGCTCGGTGGTTTATGGCCATGTAATCAATACCGAACCGCGCGATATGTACCTGTCGCGGGTGGCGGCGATGCAGGCGGGGGTGCCCGAAAGCGTGCCCGCAATGAACGTCAATCGCCTTTGCGGGTCGGGGGCGCAGGCGATTGTCTCGGGCATCCAGGCGCTGATGCTGGGGGATGCGGACTTTGCCCTGACCGGCGGTGCCGAGAGCATGTCGCGCAGCCCTTTCATCATGCCCGCAACGCGCTGGGGGCAGAAGATGGGCGATGTGAAATCTCTCGACATGATGCTGGGCGCCCTGAATTGTCCCTTTGGAACCGGGCACATGGGGGTCACGGCGGAAAATGTGGCGGATGAACATGACATCACCCGCGCGCAGATGGATGAGTTCGCCATGGCGAGCCAGACCCGCGCCGCAGCGGCCATCGAGGCGGGATATTTCAAGGATCAGATTGTCCCGGTCGAGGTGAAGGTCAAACGCGATCTGGTGGCGTTTGATGTGGACGAGCACCCGAAAGCCACCTCCATGGAGGCCCTGGCCGGGTTGCGGGCGGTGTTCAAGAAGGATGGCCGGGTGACGGCGGGCAATGCCTCCGGGATCAACGACGGTGCGGCTGCGCTGGTATTGGCCCGTGCGGATGCGGCGGAAAAGGCCGGGCTGAAGCCGAAGGCGCGGATCCTCGGCTACGCCCATGCGGGTGTCCGCCCGGAGGTGATGGGCATCGGTCCGATCCCCGCGGTCGAAAAGCTGCTGGCCCGGATCGACATGACGGCCGGCGATTTCGACGTGATCGAATCCAACGAGGCCTTTGCCGCTCAGGCGCTGGCGGTGAACAAGGCGCTGGGGCTGGATGCCTCCAGGGTCAACCCCAATGGCGGTGCGATTGCGCTGGGCCATCCGGTGGGGGCAACAGGTGCCATCATCACCGTCAAGGCGCTCTATGAGCTGGAACGGACCGGCGGTAAGCGGGCGATCATCACCATGTGCATCGGTGGTGGTCAGGGCATCGCACTGGCAATCGAGCGGCTGTGAGGGGCTGCCTGCGGTAGGGGCTTTGCCCCTCTGACCCTGCGGGTCATTCACCCCAAGGTATTTGAGAAAAGATGAAAGGGCGCGGCTGCGAAACATGACGCGGCCGCGCCCTTTGGTGTTCTGGGATGTGGGCCCGCGTTCAGAGCAGCTGGCTGACGAGCAGAGTTGCGAGGACGCCTGCGGCGGCGCCAAGCGCTGCGGCGCGTTTCCAGGAGCGGCGCACCTGCTGCGGCTCGGGTGTCTGGGCCTGGGCGATCAGGGCGCGTTCCACCAGACCCGGCAGGCGGGGGCCGAAGCGGGCAAGCACCATGGCGGTCTTGCCGAGATCCGAGGCAATGGCGCGCGGGCCGATGGAGGATTTGATGTATTCCTCTACCACCGGCTTGGCCACATCCCAGATGTTGATGCGCGGATCCAGCGAGCGCGCCACGCCCTCGACCACCACCATGGTGCGCTGCAGCAGGATCAGCTCGGTGCGGGTTTCCATGCCGAAGCGTTCGGTCACTTCAAAGAGATAGTTCAGCAACCGCCCCATCGAGATATGAGAGGCATCCATGCCGAAGATCGGCTCGCCCACGGCGCGCAGGGCGCGGGCGAATTCATCGACGTCCTGCGTGGCCGGCACATAGCCCGCCTCGAAATGCACCTCGGCCACGCGCTGGTAGTCGCGTTTGATGAAACCATAGAGGATCTCGGCGTAGACCCGGCGGGTATAGAGATCAATATGTCCCATGATGCCAAAGTCATAGGCGATGATGTCGCCATTGGCCGCGACCTTCATGTTGCCCTGATGCATGTCCGCGTGGAAAAACCCGTCGCGCAGGGCGTGGTTGAGAAACAGCGACAACACCCGCTCGCCCAGAGCGTGGCGGTCGTGGCCTGCGGCGTCCAATGCGGCATTGTCACCGATCGGCAGCCCGTCTGCCCAGCCGAGGGTCATGACCCGGCGGGCCGACAGGTCCCACTGGACGGGGGGCAGGGCAAAACCTGCATCGCCTGCGGTATTGTCGGCAAATTCCGATGCGGCAGAGCTTTCGAGGCGCAGGTCCAGTTCGCCGCGCACGACACCGTCGAAATGGGTAACCACCTCCATCGGGCGCAGACGCCGGGCCCCCGGCGCGCAGAGCTCGACGATGCGGGCGGCAAAGTAGAAGGCGTCCACATCCTTGCGGAAGGCACGTTCCACGCCGGGACGCAGCACTTTGACTGCCACATCCAGACCGGTTCCCGCCACGCGGGCGCGGTGCACCTGTGCGATGGAGGCGGCGGCGATGGGGTCGGAAAATTCGGAAAAGATCTCTGATACCGGGCGGCCCAGTTCCTTTTCCACCTCGGCCATGGCGACCTCGCGCGGGAAGGGCGGCAGCTTGTCCTGCAGCACGCGCAGCTGCCGGGCCATGTCATCGCCCACCACATCGGGCCGGGTAGAGAGCACCTGACCGAATTTGATATAGGCCGGTCCCAGCGCCGTCAGGGCGCGGGTGGCGGGGGGCATGGCGGGGTCGCCCTTGTAGCCAAGCCACTGAAACGGCCAGCCCAGCGTATAGGCGACCATGCGCAGCGGCGCCGGTGCGTCAAAGGCGTCGAGCACCACATTCATGGCCCCGGCGCGGACCAGGGTGGCGCCGGTGCGGATCAGGCGGATGATGTTGTGAGGGCCGCGCATGGGTCAGATCTTCCAGCCGGAGTGCAGCGCGGCGATCCCCATCGACAGGTTGCGGTATTTGGCATTCTCAAAACCCGCCTGCCGCACCATCGCAAGGAACCTGTCCTGATCGGGGAAGTTGCGGATCGATTCCACCAGGTATTTGTAGCTGTCATAGTCATTGGCGATCATCTGACCCATGCGCGGGATCACGTTGAAACTATAGAGATCATAGAGTTTCTGCAGCCCGTCGTTCGGCAGTTGGCTGAATTCCAGAACCATCAGGCGGCCGCCGGGTTTCAGCACCCGGAAGGCTTCGTTCAGGGCCTCCTGCGGGCGGGTCACGTTCCGGATGCCAAAGGAAATGGTGTAGACGTCAAAGGTATTGTCCTTGAACGGCAGGGCCATGGCGTCGCCGGTCACCCAATCAAGGCTGTCTGCCATCTGTTCCGCCTCGGCCCGTTTGCGCCCCTCTTCCAGCATCGGCGCGGTGAGATCCAGCACGGTGGAATGGCCGGAGCCCGCGCGTTTCAGGAAGCGGAAGGAAATGTCGCCGGTGCCGCCGGCCACATCCAGCAGCCGCTGACCGGGGCGGGGCGCCAGCCAATCCATCATCGCGTCTTTCCAGACCCGGTGGATGCCCATGCTCATCACATCGTTCATGATGTCATACTTCGAGGCGACGGAGTTGAAGACTCCCTGCACCCGGCCCGCCTTTTCGTGCTCCGGCACGGTTTCAAAGCCGAAGTGGGTGGTGCTGTCAGAATTCTCGGTCATATGGCTTGCTGTCCTCGAAGTTTCGCCCTTGTTATAGGGCGCATACGGGGCAGCACAATGCGCCCTTCTGTCAGGGAGCCATCTAATGCCTGAATTGCCCGAGGTCGAGACGGTGATGCGGGGGCTGCAGCCTTCGATGGAGGGGGCGGTGATTCTGCGCGCCGACGTGAACCGGCCCGATCTGCGCTGGCCGTTTCCGGACCGGATGGCCGAGCGGCTGACGGGGCGCCGTATTGTCGCGATGCGGCGGCGGTCGAAATACATCCTGGCCGATCTCGACAGCGGCGAAACGCTGCTGGTCCATCTGGGCATGTCCGGGCGGATGACCGTGTCGGGGGATCCGCTGGGGCAGTTCGTGCATGACCACCCGGCGCTGCAGAAACACGACCATGTGGTGTTTCATATGGACAATGGCGCGCAGGTCACCTTCAACGACCCGCGCCGCTTCGGGGCGATGGATCTGTTAGACACGGCCACGGCCGAGAGCCACAAACTGCTGTCGGTGCTCGGGCCGGAACCCTTTGGTAACGGGTTCAACGACTCGCATCTGATCGCGGCCTTTGCCGGGCGCAGGACACCGGTGAAATCCGCCCTGCTGGATCAGGGAATCATCGCCGGACTGGGCAATATTTACGTCTGTGAGGTGCTTTTTCGGGCAGGGCTTTCGCCACGTCGCGAAGCAGGGCGGATCGCAAAAAACCGGGTGGCGGCGCTGGTTCCGATCATCCGTC
Source organism: Phaeobacter sp. B1627 (assembly GCF_006265095.1). Classification (GTDB taxonomy): domain Bacteria; phylum Pseudomonadota; class Alphaproteobacteria; order Rhodobacterales; family Rhodobacteraceae; genus Epibacterium. The sequence continues at coordinate 12,137 of NZ_VCNK01000020.1, read as the reverse complement.
AGGTGCTGCAGGAGGCGATCGAGGCGGGGGGGGCCTCGTTGAAGGATTTTCGCCAAGCCAATGGAGAACTTGGGTATTTTCAGCACACATTCGATGTCTACGGACGCGAAGGCGCACCGTGTCGCCGCGCCGGATGCGAGGGCGAAATCAGTAGAATCACCCAGTCAGGACGGTCTTCCTTCTACTGTGGCAAGTGCCAAAGATAACTTGAAAGAGGACGCCGCCGTGATAAGGACTCGGATTCAGGAACAACAACCGAAAGCGAATTGTCATGGCCTATGAGACGATCAACGTCGATATTCAGGACCACGTCTGCCTTATCAAGCTGAACCGGCCTGAGGCGTTGAACGCGCTTAATTCTGTCCTTCTGGGCGAGCTGTGTTCAGCACTGGAAGAGGCGGACGCCAGCGACAAGGTCCGATGCATCGTCCTGACCGGGTCGGAAAAGGCCTTTGCCGCCGGGGCTGACATCAAGGAAATGTCAGAGCTGAGCTATGTGGATGTGTTTTCATCCAACCTGTTCGCCGACACCAACGACCGGATCGCCGCCATCCGCAAACCGATCATCGCGGCTGTTGCAGGCTACGCGCTGGGCGGTGGCTGTGAAGTGGCAATGATGTGCGACTTCATCATCGCGGCCGAGACCGCAAAATTCGGCCAGCCGGAAATAAACCTCGGCGTGATTGCCGGCATGGGCGGCACGCAGCGGCTGACGCGTTTCGTGGGCAAGTCCAAATCCATGGACATGAACCTGACGGGCCGCTTCATGACGGCGGAAGAGGCCGAGCGTGTTGGTCTCGTGTCGCGGGTGGTCCCGGCCAAGAAACTGATCGAAGAGGCAATGGCGGCGGCACAGAAAATCACCGAGAAATCGATTCTCACGTCGATTGCCGCCAAAGAGGCCGTGAATCGGGCCTATGAGTTGCCGCTGAGCGAGGGCATGCTGTTCGAGCGGCGGGTCTTTCACTCCATGTTTGCAACGGAAGATCAAAAAGAGGGCATGGCTGCTTTCCTAGAAAAGCGCGAAGCTCAGTTCCGGGACAAGTAACTATTTATGGGGAGGGGCGACGTGTTTTTGCCCCTTTCCGACCGGTCCTGCGGCTGGCGGGCTGCCCCGGTCAATTTCGGATATGTGATATCGTCCCGACGTGAGAGTCGCAAATTCATCCGCACGCCCCGTGTCTCAGCCCAATTGCAGGCCAATCCGGGCTGAACCCCAACTAAATCCGAGGCAACTCCCGGACAGCTCCCAGCCAATGAAACCGGCTCTTGGGAACAATGGTGGGGAGCAATAGGTGCTTGCGTATCCATCCCGAATCCCTTAGAAGCCGCCGCTATACATGCGCGTGCAGCCCGCTCTGGCTAGAATCTCACCCGATGGATCTGATCCGGGTTCGGCTGGCATACGCCTTTTTGAATAAAACGAACCCGTAGATAAGGTCAGTACACCATGGCAAATAGCCCTCAGGCAAAGAAACGCGCCCGTCAGAACGAAAAGCGTTTTGCTGTCAACAAAGCACGTCGTTCGCGCATCCGCACATTCCTGCGTAAAGTTGAAGAAGCCATCGCATCCGGCGACAAGGAAGCGGCGACCGCGGCCCTGCGCGCGGCCCAGCCCGAACTGATGCGCGGCGTCACCAAAGGCGTCTACCACAAGAACACGGCATCGCGGAAAATCTCCCGCCTGGCTGCGCGCGTGAATTCGATCGCCTGAGCGATTCCCGGGCACTGTCTCTGACGGCTCATTTTCAGATTTCAACATTAAAAGGCACCGCTCCGGCGGTGTCTTTTTTTGTGTGAAGGATTTCGGTCACTTCGGTCGAGTCGTAGAGATTCTTTGCCGGTGAATGCCGAGTCAACATCATAGTTTCGTTGCCGCTTCCGGTCCGAAATTGTTACCAAGGGTACAGCGATTCATTCGCTGGGGGGACAGGCTGCTCGCAACGATTCTAACGGGCATTAGAGTCGTTATAGCTGGTGTTATGCGCATGCGTGACACCGGTCCGGTGATCTATAGGCATACCGTGTCGATCACTGCGTTCTGGCATCTGTCCTGATCAGTGAATTAAGGGCCAGCGTTTTTACGTCGCAGCGACGGTTTTGCGTCTGCGCGTTTGTCAACGTTGTTTTCGGTTTTCGAAACACGTGAGAGCCAGTTTGCTTGCAGGCTGGCGACGCTCTCTTTGTGTCCGATTGCTGCCGGTGTGTTCTGAAAAGAGCAGCCGGAACGGGACGAAACGACAGGCCGGTGAAATCCAGCCATAACACAGGATGCGTGAGGCGCAGCATGACAGACGACACATGGGGTCAACTAAGACAACGTTTGCTAAAAACGGTCGGGCAGAACAATTTTACGACGTGGATCGAGCCGCTGGAATTTGCAGAGGTTGATGGTGGCGTGGCAACCTTTCACGTGCCCACCAACTTTATGGGCAATTACGTCAGCCAGAACTTTGCCGATCTGATCCTGCACGAGTTGAGCATGTCCGGTGAGCCCGTGCAGCGCCTTGCCTTCAAGGTCGCGGCCAATTCGCCGACCCGCCCTGTGCAACCCACCGCCGCAGAAGCGATCGAATCGTCGGCGGGATATTCGGCCCCGGCTGCCCGCAGCCCAGAAGCCCGCGGCACAGAAGAAGGAACCGCAGCCGTGAAATCGCCGCTGGATGATCTTCAGGCTGCTCCGCTGGATGCGCGGTTCACCTTTGACAGTTTCGTGGTCGGAAAGCCAAACGAGCTGGCCCATGCAGCGGCGCGGCGCGTCGGCGAGGGCGGCCCCGTGACCTTCAACCCGCTGGTTCTTTATGGTGGCGTTGGCCTCGGTAAAACGCACCTGATGCACGCCATCGCCTGGGAGCTGAAAGAGCGGAACCCGGAGCTGAACGTGCTGTATCTGTCGGCGGAACAGTTCATGTACCGCTTCGTGCAGGCGCTGCGCGAGCGCAAGATGATGGATTTCAAACATCTGTTCCGGTCGGTTGATGTGCTGATGGTGGATGACGTGCAGTTCATCGCCGGAAAGGACTCCACACAGGAAGAATTCTTCCACACGTTCAATGCGTTAGTGGATCAGAACAAGCAGATCATCATCTCGGCCGACCGCGCCCCGGGTGAAATCAAGGATCTGGAGGACCGGGTGAAATCCCGCCTGCAATGTGGTCTCGTGGTGGATTTGCACCCGACGGATTACGAGCTGCGTCTCGGCATCCTGCAGACCAAGGTGCAGCAGAACCTGAAGAGCTATCCGGATCTGCAGATTGCGGATGGGGTGCTGGAGCTGCTGGCGCATCGGATTTCGACCAATGTGCGGGTGCTGGAGGGGGCTCTGACCCGTCTGTTCGCCTTTGCCTCGCTGGTGGGGCGCGAGATCGACATGGATCTGACGCAGGATTGTCTGGCCGATGTGCTGCGCGCGTCAGAGCGCAAGATCACCGTCGAGGAGATCCAGCGCAAGGTATCGGAATATTACAACATTCGCATGTCCGACATCATCGGCCCCAAGCGTCTGCGGTCCTACGCGCGGCCGCGTCAGGTGGCGATGTATCTGTGCAAGCAGCTGACCAGCCGGAGCCTGCCGGAAATCGGACGGCGTTTTGGTGGCCGCGATCATACCACCGTGATGCATGGCGTGCGCCGGATCGAAGAGCTGAAGACGATCGACGGCCAGATTGCCGAAGATGTTGAAATGCTGCGCCGCTCGCTGGAGGCGTAACGTGCCCAAGGACGAATAATCGGACAGGCCGCGCCTCACATCGGTCTGTTCCGTCTTTACCGGCTCCGGGTGCCCACCGGGGCCGGTTTTTTTCCGGGGGTGCCTGAGGGAAATCAGGCGCATCTGCCATTGTTTCGGGACTTTGTGAGCCCGTGTGGCTGTCAGCCCTTGACGCTCCTCTCAAACCCTTGGAGAAATCAATAAAAAACCTTGTGTTGAAGGGTGGGGGCGCTAATCTGCCGGTCCCGGCCAAAGGCCGTTCGCCCGAGACTGCCAGTCGAAGAGGAATGAGGGACATGAAGATCAGCATTGAACGCGGAACGCTTCTGAAGGCTGTGGCTCAGGCACAGTCGGTGGTCGAGCGGCGCAACACCATCCCGATCCTGGCGAATGTGCTGATCGAGGCGGAAGGCAGCGATGTGATGTTCCGCGCCACCGACCTTGATATCGAGGTTGTGGACAAGGCGCCTGCACAGGTTGAGCGGGCCGGGGCGACAACGGTGGCGGCGACGACGCTGCACGAAATCGTTCGCAAACTGCCGGACGGCGCGCTGGTGACGCTGACGGCGGATGCCGCGTCGGGCCGGTTGACGGTCGAGGCGGGACGGTCGAATTTCTCGCTCGCGACGCTGCCGCGCGAGGATTTCCCGGTGATGGCGAGTTCCGAGTATCATTCCAATTTCACCGGCAAGGCGGCGATGTTGCGTCGTTTGTTCGACAAGTCGAAATTCGCAATTTCCACCGAGGAAACCCGCTACTATCTGAACGGCGTGTATATGCATGTGGCCGACGGGGAGTCGGGCCGAAAGGCGCTGCGCTGTGTGGCCACCGACGGTCACCGTCTGGCGCGGATCGATGCGGATCTGCCGCTTGGGGCCGAGGATATGCCGGGCGTCATCGTGCCGCGCAAGACGGTGGGCGAATTGCGCAAGCTTCTGGATGATGACGACATGGATATTGCAGTGTCGGTGTCCGAGACCAAGGTCCGCTTTGCCACGCCGTCGATCACGCTGACGTCGAAGGTCATCGATGGCACCTTCCCCGATTACACGCGGGTGATCCCGGTCGGCAACACCCGCCGTCTGGAGGTGGATGCCAGCGAGTTCGCCAAGGCGGTCGACCGCGTGGCGACCGTCTCGTCAGAGCGGTCGCGGGCTGTGAAGCTGCAGCTGGACGAAGATCGGTTGATCCTGTCTGTCAATGCGCCCGACAGCGGTGCGGCAGAAGAGGAGCTGGCGGTGGCCTATAATGACGAGCGGCTGGAAATTGGCTTTAACGCCAAGTATCTGCTGGAGATCGCCAACCAGGTGGATCGCGAAAACGCCGTGTTCATGTTCAACTCCTCCGGCGATCCGACCCTGATGCGCGAAGGCAGCGATGAAAGCGCGGTCTACGTTGTCATGCCGATGCGGGTTTGATGTGGCCGGTTTGATGTGCCTGGCGGCACGGCCTCCGGCAGAGGTATTTTTAAAAAGATGAAGAGCTGACGCCTTTGCTCGCCCTGACCTCTCTTTTCATGTCCCATTTCCGCTCGCATTTGCGGGCGGATTTGCATTTGGACGCCCGCCCGGTGGTCATCCACGGCAACAACGGCGCGGGGAAGACCAATATCCTTGAGGCGGTGTCCCTGTTTTCGCCCGGGCGCGGGCTGCGGCGGGCCTCTGCTGCGGAGATGGCGCGGCAACCGGAAAGTCTGGGCTGGAAGCTGCGCGGCGTTCTGCAGACGGGGTCTCAGGCCTATGAGGTCGAGACCTCCTCGGAGGGGGGGAATGCGCGGCAGGTGCGGATCGACAACAAGGCCGCCAGTCAGGTGGCGTTGGGGCGTATCGCGCGGGTTGTCTGGCTGGTCCCGGCGATGGACCGGTTGTGGATCGAGGGGGCCGAAGGGCGGCGCCGGTTTCTGGACCGCATTGCGCTGAGTTTCGACCCGGATCACGCGGAGGCGACTTTGGCCTATGAAAAGGCCATGCGGGAGCGAAATCGCCTGTTGAAGGACAATGTCAGGGATGCGGCCTGGTATCGGGTTCTGGAGGGGCAGATGGCCGAGGCCGGGCATCGCATTCATCAGGCCAGGGGGATTGCGGTCACCCGTTTGCGTGCGGCGCAGGCCGAGGCGGAGACGGCCTTTCCCGTGGCGGAGCTGGAGCTGATCCAGGCCGAGGGGGAGATGCCCGCAAGCGCGGCGGATCTGCGCGCGGCTCTGGATGCGGGGCGGGGGCGGGATCTGGCCGTGGGGCGCACGCTTGTGGGGCCGCACCGGAGCGATCTGATCGGGCGCTACGCGGCCAAGGGTCTGCCTGCAAAGGATTGTTCGACGGGAGAGCAGAAGGCGCTCCTGGTCTCGCTTGTGCTGGCCAATGCGCGCGCGCTGCAGGCCGAAGAGGGGGCGGCGCCTATTCTTTTGCTGGATGAGGTGGCGGCCCATCTGGACGCGGGGCGGCGGGCAGCGCTCTATGATGAAATCTGCGCTCTTGGGACGCAGGCCTGGATGACGGGCACGGGGCCGGAGTTGTTTTCCGAACTCGGGTCGCGCGCGCAGCATTTGAATGTTGCCGACCATGACGCAACAAGCGAGGTGACGGTGTTGTGACGCTGACGCTATGGGATCTGGTGATATATGCGGGGGGCGTGTTTGCGCTGTTTCTGACGCCGGGGCCGGTGTGGCTGGCCCTGGTGGCGCGGGCGGTCTCGGGCGGCTTTCATGCGGGCTGGCCGCTGGCACTGGGCGTGGCCATCGGAGATGTCTTCTGGCCGTTGGTGGCCATTCTCGGGGTCAGCTGGATCACTGCGGCTTCAGAGCAGATCGCGCTGGTGCTGAAGGGGGTCGCAGTCCTCGTCTTCCTGATGATGGGGATCGCAACCATCCGCAGCGCGGGGGCACCGATCGCCAGCAACAGCCGCCTGACGCGGCCGGGGCGCTGGGCCGGGTTCGTGGCGGGCGTGATCGTGATCCTCGGCAACCCGAAGGCTGCATTGTTCTACATGGGGATCCTGCCGGGGTTCTTTGACCTGTCGGCGGTCACCGGGCGCGACATTGCCGCCATTTGCGCTGTGTCGATGGTGGTGCCCTTGCTGGGCAACGTCATGCTCGCGGGGTTCGTGGGGCGGGTGCGCGAGGTGCTGCGCTCTCCGACGGCGTTGCGGCGGATGAATTTGGGCGCCGGATATCTGCTGATCGCGGTCGCCTGCATCATCCCCTTCACCTAGGCCAGCCAAATGCGGAGATAGGGCAGGATCGCCTCGGCGGCGGGCTGCTTATCGTGGTCCATGCAGAAGCCGATGGCCAGCACGTGGTTGAGAAAGGCCTGTATGCCCTCGGCGAGGAGCGTGGGGTCCTGATCGGGCCGCACCTGTCCGCTGGCCTGAAGCCCGGCGATCCACTCTGCGAACATGGTGATCTGCCGGAGGAAGCTCTGGGTTATGATCTCGTCGACTTCGGTGCCGGTGGTGCCGGAGTAGCGCAGCAGAAGGTCAAAGATAACGCGGTCCTGGGCGATGAAATCCAGCAGCGGCGCCAGGAGGGTGGCGATGTCACCTGGGTGTTGCGGTTTTGGCGCGGCTTCCATCGCGTCGAGAAATTCAGTGACCCTGGCGCCGAGAATCACCGCCAGAAGGCCGTCTTTGTCGCCGAAATGGGCGAAGAATGTGCCTTTGGCGACGCCGGCCTGGGCTACGACATCCTCCACGCGGAGGGCGGAGTAGCCGTGTTCGGCGACAATGGACTCCGCCACGGTCAGGAGCTTGGCCCTTGTTTCCAAACGACGTTTTTGCGGTGCGCGGGGCATGCTCCGATGTCCTTCTCAATTCACAAACTGACCAGGGTCAATTTTATAGTTGACCGTGGTCAGTTTTGACGGCAACAAATGACCACGGTCATGTTTATTGTCACGGAGCCCCTCATGTCTATGCGAAAAATTGTCCTTTTGAACGGTCACCCCGGCGATGCGTCGCTCAACAAGACTCTGGCCGAGGCCTATTGCGCGGCGGCGATCCGTGCAGGTCATGAGGTCCGCTATCACAATCTGCCTGATATGGATTTCGATGCGGATTACGGCACCGGTGGCTACAGCGATCCAAAGCCGCTGGAGCCCGATCTTGAGGCTTTCACGGCCGATTTGGAATGGGCGGAGCACGTGGTGCTGACGACGCCGCTGTGGTGGGGGGCACTCCCTGCGCGGCTCAAGGGCGTGTTCGACCGCGCCCTGCTGCCGGGGCGGGCGTTTGACACCCGAAACACCTCCCGTCTGGGCGTACCGGCCCCAATGCTCCACGGCAAGACGGCGCGCGTTTTGCTGACCTCGGACACGCCGCCAGTGTTGCTCAGGCTGATGTACAGCAACGCGATCAAGAAGATCCTGTCGCGTCAGATCTTCGGTTTCGTGGGCATCAAGCCGACGCGGTTCACCTCCTTTGCGCCGGCCTCGCACGCGGTCGAGTCGCGGGTCAGGGAGTGGTGCGAAAAAGTCTCTGCACTTGGTGCGCGCGGAGCGTGATTCTGCCAAGAAAAAAGGGGGGTTGCGCGTGACATCCCCCCCCGGACAGCGTATAAAATCCGAAAGCAAGAATAGGAAAGCGCGAATGTCCGAAAACGAGCAAACCCCGGCAGAATATGGCGCAGATTCGATCAAAGTTCTCAAGGGGTTAGAGGCGGTTCGTAAAAGGCCCGGAATGTACATCGGTGACACCGATGATGGCTCTGGTCTGCACCACATGGTTTATGAGGTGGTGGACAACGGCATCGATGAGGCGCTGGCGGGCCACGCGGACCGGGTGACGGTCACCATCCATGCGGATTCCAGTGTCTCGGTGAGCGACAACGGTCGCGGCATTCCTGTCGATATCCACCAGGAAGAGGGCGTGTCGGCGGCCGAGGTCATCATGACCCAATTGCACGCCGGCGGTAAGTTTGACAGCAATTCCTACAAGGTCTCCGGCGGTCTGCACGGCGTGGGTGTTTCAGTTGTGAATGCTCTGTCCGACTGGCTGGAGCTGCGCGTCTGGCGCAATGGCAAGGAACATATGGCGCGCTTTGAGGGCGGCTATACGACCGAGCACCTGAAGGTGATGGGGGACTGTGGCGACCGGACGGGAACCGAGGTCCGGTTCCTGGCCTCGCTTGAGACGTTTTCGAACCTGGAGTTTTCCTACGAGACCCTTGAAAAGCGTCTGCGCGAACTGGCGTTCCTGAATTCCGGCGTGCGGATCCTGCTGCGCGATGAACGGCCGGCGGAGGCGCTGGAGATCGAGCTTTATTACGAAGGCGGCGTCAAGGAGTTCGTCAAATACCTCGACCGGTCCAAAAGCCCTGTCATGGATGCGCCGATCTACATCCTTGGCGAAAAGGACGATATCGGCGTCGAGATCGCAATGTGGTGGAACGACAGCTACCACGAAACGGTGCTGCCGTTTACCAACAATATCCCGCAGCGGGACGGGGGCACTCATGTGGCCGGTTTTCGCGGGGCGCTGACCCGGACGATCAACAACTACGCCCAGACCTCTGGCATCGCCAAACGCGAAAAGATCAGCTTTACCGGCGACGATGCCCGCGAAGGGCTGACCTGCGTCTTGTCGGTCAAGGTGCCGGATCCGAAATTCTCCAGCCAGACCAAGGACAAGCTCGTCTCCTCCGAGGTGCGCCCGGTGGTCGAGAGCCTGATGAACGAAAAGCTGGCGGAATGGTTCGAGGAAAATCCCAATGTCGCCAAGCAGGTGGTCGGCAAGATCATCGAGGCCGCGCTGGCGCGGGAGGCGGCCCGCAAGGCGCGCGAACTGACCCGGCGCAAGACGGCGATGGATGTGAATTTCCTTGCAGGCAAGTTGAAGGATTGTTCGGAGAAAGACCCCTCCAAAACCGAAGTCTTCCTCGTCGAGGGGGACTCCGCCGGAGGCTCGGCGCAGACCGGCCGTGACCGCCAGACGCAGGCGATCCTGCCATTGAAGGGCAAGATCCTGAACGTGGAACGGGCCCGCTTTGACCGCATGCTGGGGAGCCAGGAAATCGGCAACCTGGTGATGGCGCTTGGCACCGGGATTGGTCGCGACGAATTCAACATCGACAAGCTGCGCTACCACAAGATTGTCATCATGACCGATGCGGATGTGGATGGTGCGCACATCCGGACGCTGCTTCTGACCTTCTTCTACCGGCAGATGCCGGAGCTGATCGAGGGTGGCTATCTCTATATTGCGCAGCCGCCGCTCTACAAGGTCGCGCGGGGCAAGTCGGAGGTCTATCTGAAGGACCAGGCCGCAATGGAAGAATACCTGATCAATCAGGGGGTTGAGGGGGCTACCCTGCGGCTTGGTACGGGTGCGGAGATCGCCGGGCAGGATTTGACCCGTGTCGTCGATGAGGCGCGCCGTCTGAAGCGTCTGCTGGACGCCTTCCCGACCCATTACCCGCGTCATATTCTCGAACAGGCCGCAATCGCCGGCGGGTTCGTGCCCGGCGCGGTAGACGCTGATCTGCAGGGCGTGGCGGATAAAGTCGCGGCGCGTCTGGATCTGATCGCGCTGGAATATGAACGCGGCTGGCAAGGCCGGATCACGCAGGATCATGGTATCCGCCTCGCGCGCATTCTGCGGGGCGTGGAGGAGGTCCGGACCCTTGACGGTCCGATGCTGCGCTCGGGCGAGGCCCGCAAGACCGGGAGCTTTACCCAGTCCCTGCAGGAAATCTACGGCTCCCCTGCTGTGCTCCACCGCAAGGACCGTCAGCAGTTCATCCACGGTCCGCTGGAGCTGTTGAAGGCGGTGCTCGACGAGGGTGAAAAGGGCCTGTCGCTGCAGCGCTACAAGGGGCTGGGCGAAATGAACCCCGATCAGCTCTGGGAGACCACGCTGGACCCCGATGCGCGCACATTGCTGCAGGTGCGGGTGGACGACATGATCGAGGCAGACGATCTGTTCACCAAGCTGATGGGGGACGTGGTGGAGCCGCGCCGCGAGTTCATCCAGAAGAACGCCCTCAGCGTCGAAAACCTGGATTTCTGACGGGTTGTAGGGAAGCGGAAAAGTTTGCGTGGCGCGCATAAGTTTGCGCGTCTCTCACAGCTTTCGTGGACATATGGTAACTATTAATCAGTGTTTTGCGGATTTTTTGTCACGATGGCAATATTGCTGAACCATGTCGAAGCCATCACCCTCCTGTAAAGCGTAGACGATTCCACTACCCTGCCAACGGCCAGACTTCACCAATTGCCCATGACAGCTTAGGTCTTGTCTATGGGTGTGACCTTCCCCCCCCCGGTGTAGTGTTACCGGCTCTATACCGAGCACGGCTTGCAGGGTCGCACCAAAAAGCGGCGCAAGCTGCCCAAGCGGGATCGCGTCGAGCCTCAGGTGCCCGACAGGCCGATGCAAAGATGGTCCCCGGACTTCGTCAGCGACCAGTTGGCTGACTGCCGCCGGTTTCGTGTGCTGAACATCGTAGACGATCACAGCCGGTTTTGCCCCGGCCAGATCGCCGATGTGTCGATCCCCGGGGCTCGCGTTGCTCGGTTCCTCGATGACCTGACTTTGCGCGTTGAGCCGCCTCGCGCTCCTTCAGCCCGCTGATGATCTCGTTTACATGGGCTTACGCGGCCTCGCTGGGGCCACGGTCCCATTCCAGCTCTGTGAAACGCTTCCGCTTCATGAGTCTTCCTCCTTCCTCCATTCGAAGGTGGAAAATTCCAGTTCTCAATGGCCCAGATACCGGGGGAAGGCCACCGGTAGCACAACAGTTACAGCGCAACTCCGCAAAGAGCTGGAGTGAGCTTGGAGGCGGGTGTCACGCAGGTTGATCACGATTGGATGCTGCGTGGGCAAGGAACGACGCGAATGTAATTTTGCATCTTGCAAAGGCCCGACAAAGTGAGTATTCCGCCGCGCAAGCCCCTATAGCTCAGCTGGTAGAGCAACTGATTTGTAATCAGTAGGTCCGCGGTTCGAGTCCGTGTGGGGGCACCATTTCACCATCCTTAGAAATCCAAAGACGTCCGATATCCCCTGTGTTATAAGGGTTTTGGCGATGCTCTTTGTCCGGTAGCGGTTTTTGCTGTCCGATGGAATACCCCCAGAATTGGGGGTGTTTTGGGGGTATCGTTGTTCTAGCGGAAAGGTGATACCCCCAGATGCCTCTAAGCGATGTTCAGATTCGAAACCTGAAGCCGAGGGACAAGCAGTACAAAGTTTCCGATTTTGAGGGCCTTTACATCCTTGTGAAACCGTCTGGATCTCGGTTGTGGCAGTTGAAATATAGGTTCTTCGGGAAAGAGCGCCTATTATCGTTCGGCGCGTATCCGGCAATCTCGCTGGCGCAGGCACGTAAGCTCAAGGACGAGGCTCGCGCTCTTCTCGCGCAAGACATTGACCCGAGCGAAGCCAAGCAGGAAGCCAAGAGAACCAAACAAGAGGCTCAGGGGTAATCCCCCCTAAAAATAGT
>NZ_VCNK01000002.1 GCF_006265095.1 Phaeobacter sp. B1627 | reverse complement strand
GCCGGTCCCAGCCAATAGGCCCGCAACAAGCGCACGCCGCGCGCCAGCGCGGCGCCAGGCCCAACGGGCGCAGTTGCATCGCGATGCAACTGCGCCGGGCGGGAGCGCTCCCGCGCGTTTGCCACAGCCTCTGTCGATGCAGTGGCCTCCCCTTGGGCCCGGCAGCGCGCCTGGTGGCGCGCTGCGGTTGCGCCCAGTCAGTCCGTACCGCATCACGCAGGCCCATGGAGCCCTGTGAAACGATAAAAGCCCCGGCGTTACCCGGGGCTGATGTCACGAACCTTGGACGGAGCTCAGCTCATCTTGGACAGCTTGTCCTGCAATTCCGCCAGTTGGCGCTTGATGGAGGTCAGGTCTTCCTCCCCTTCCGCTGCCTCGCTCTCTTCGCCACCGCCGGTCCAGCCACCGCTGAACCCGCCGGTCATCGCCTTGAGAAAGGCCTCCTGCTGCGCCTTCATTGCCTCGAACCCCGGGATCTGGGCGATCGGGTTCATCGCATTCATATTCTCCATCATCTTCGACTGACTGTCGCGCAGCATGTCAAAGGATGTCTGCAGGAACTGTGGCATCACCCCGCCACCGGGCACCATGTAGCTGCGCACCAGATCATTCAACACCGTCACCGGCAGAACGTTTTCGCCCCGGCTTTCGTGCTCTGCGATGATCTGCAACAAATATTGCCGGGTCAGGTCATCGCCGGATTTCAGATCTATGATCTGCACTTCCCGACCATCCCGGATGAACCCCGCAATGTCCTCCAGCGTGACGTAATCACTCGTCTCGGTATTATAGAGTCTGCGGCTCGCGTAGCGTTTGATGAGCAGAGGTGTGTCCTTGTCCGCCATTCTCGCTCCTCCGGAATTCTGCGTGTTCCAAAAACCCTAGGCGAGCCGGTTTGAAAAGGAAAGCACAGAAACCAAAAGGATATGCCTCGCGCCGCCACCAGACCTCGCAGCACAGGCGCAGCCTCTCTTGTCCAAATTCTGCGGGGACGGCCAAGCCATCGCCCGACCATCGCCCGGGCATCGCCCCGCCGCGCCCTTTCCCGACTCGGCCCGACGACACGGCCCGGATGGCTTTTCCAACAACAAGGGGCGCGGCAAACGACAAAAAGGGCAGGCGCGTGGCCTGCCCTTTTCTTCGGACGCTCCGTTTGATTGGGAGGAGAGCTGAACGGAGGGTCCGGACGTCTCGGTATCGACCGGCGCTTACTTCGCAGCAGCGGCTTTCTTCGCAGCGGTGGTCACTTCGTCAGTGGCCTTCTTCATCGCTGCGGTTGCTTCTTCGGACATGTCCTTGCCAGCCGACATCAGCAGCTCAACGGTGTCCATCTGAACTTTTTTCGCAACTTCAGCAAAAGCGGCCATGTTTTCGGCAGCAACTTCGGCAGAGCTGGATGCGAAATCGGTTGCCGCTTTCGCATAGTCAGCAGGCTCGGACTTCGCTTTCGCGATTTCGCCCATTTTCGACAGTGTATCTTTGGTCCACTTGGAGGAAATCTCGGCGGATTTGCCAGCAGCGTCGAGCGCAACCGAGGAGAGTTTCTCGTTCAGAGCAGCTGTCGTTTTGAACATGTCTTCCATTGCGGATGTGTCCACTGGAAAAGAAGCCATCATGTCTTTCATTACAGCGGTGAAATCTTGGGTCTTGGCCATGGTAATCGTTCCTTGTCTTGGATGCCGTGCGGGCCTGTCCCGACGTTGCACCCAATATGCATGCTGCAGCGCAGCAATTCAAGTGAAATTTGCTGCGCTGCAGAAATTTTACCATTCATTTACGGAAGCCCGAGCAAGTACAATACCCCGGCGCCGCCCCGGTTTTAATGACACTCTCCGGCGCGCAATGCGGAGCAGATCCGAAAACCTCGGCATTCCAAAGACTTCCCACACCGCACAGCTCACGCGCGATTCAAGTGCGGGCCTTGCCGCGGACATATTGCCCCGGCGCCGCATCAAGCACAGGATAGGTTTCGGTTCCCGGCACCCGTGCGGGGACCTGCTTGCCCGCCCGTTTTTTCAGCCAATTTTCCCAACGCGGCCACCAGGACCCCTCGTGAAAGGTCGCTCCCTCCATCCAGGCATCCGAATCAACCGTCAGATCGTCATTGACGTAATGGCCATATTTATTGCGGCTGACCGGGTTCACGATCCCCGCGATATGCCCCGATTGGCTGACCACAAAGGTCTTGGAACGCGACCCCATCTGCTGCACGCCCTTGTAGCAATCCGTCCACCGGGCAATGTGATCGGTTTCGCAGGTGATCGCCATCAGTGGCACATCCACCTCCTTCAGGTGCAGCCGGTGACCGAACATCTCGAACCCGCCCTCGGCGAACTCGTTTTGCTGACACAGACGCCGCAGGTACTGAACCGCCATCCGCGCAGGCAGGTTCGCCCCGTCGCCATTCCAATAGAGCAGATCAAAGGCCGGCGGCGCCTCGCCCATCATGTAGCTGCGGATCGCCGGACCATAGACCAGATCATTGGCGCGCAAAAACGAGAAGGTCCGCGCCATGATGTAATGCGGCATGACCCCGCCCCCGCCGACCTCTTGTTCGATGGCGTCAACGAAGTCATTCTGCAGGAACGGTGTGAAATCCCCCTGGTCGGAGAAATCCGTCAGCGCGGTAAAGAAGGTGGCCGATTTCACCGATTTATCGCCGCGCTGTTTCAGCAGCGACAAGGTCAGGCTCAGGGTGGTGCCCGCAATGCAATAGCCGACCGCATTGACCTGTTTCACCCCACAGATCTCCTTGGCCAGATCAATCGCCTTCAGAAACCCGTCCTCGACATAATCCTCAAGCGCCGTATCCGCATAGCTGCTGTCCGGATTGACCCAGGACACCACAAACAGCGTGTAGCCTTGATCGGTGATCCATTTGATCAGGCTGTTCTTCTCCTTGAGATCGAGAATGTAGAATTTGTTGATCCAGGGCGGGAACAGCACGATCGGGATCTCATGCACGGTCTCCGTGGTGGGGCGGTACTGGATCAGCTCCATCATCCGGTTGCGAAACACCACATCGCCGGGGGTGGTTGCAATATTGGTTCCGACCTCAAAGGCGTTTTCATCGGCCAGCCGGACAATCAGCTCGCCGCCATTGGCCTCCAGATCGGCAACCAGGTTTTCCAACCCGTCAATCAGCGACTGACCGTCCGTCTCCAGCGCCTTTTCCAGCGCATCCGGATTGGTGGCGAGGAAATTGGTCGGCGCCATCATGTTGATGATCTGATCGGCGAAATATCCCAGCCGCTGCTTGTCGACCCGGTCCAGATCCTCGACCTCCTGAACGGCGGTGCGAATGGCCTCTGCATTGGTCAGATACTGGTCGCGCACGAATTTGAAATAGGGGATTTTCTCCCACATCGGGTTGGCAAAGCGGCGGTCCGTCGGACGGGGCGGAGCAGCTGGCGCCTCAGGATCCGCGCCATCTGCGCCATCCTGGTTCAGGGCATTGGCCATCATCTGTTGCGCTTCGGCGTAATTCAGCACCGATTTCCCCCAGAACTGCACCTGTTGCTCCAGCAACCGGGTCGGGTTCTGGGCCATGGCCGACCAATATGACGATGCTGCACGTGCAAAAAGTTCCTGATTCGGCGAGTCCAATCCCGGGGTGCTGGGCTTCTTCTGGGCCAGGACATCCACCAGTCGCTTCGAGAGCAGTTCAACACGTTCAAGATTTTCTTTAAGTTGGTCAATCTGTTCCGTGGAAGTCGCGTCAATACCCTTGTCGGTTGTTGTCATCTTAAGGAAACCCTTTTAATCTTTCTGCTGTGCAGAATGCGTGCCTCGCCATTGTACGGCAAAGCGGCCGCTGGTCCGACTCCTGCCGGAATCCTCCGGCAAAATCCGGCCAGAACCGCGGCATGAAAAGCACCGCCAAGGAGACGCAGATGCGCTACATGATGTCCTATGATCTGATGGAGACGGTTCGCAACACGAATCAATGGCTCGGCGCGACAGCGCTGTCGATGGCCTCCTACCCCGCCTTTGCCGCCATGCCAAACCCGATGCTGAGCTGGATGGCCGCCTGGGGCCAGGTCACCGAGCGCAGCTTTGAACGGATGGTTGCAAAACCCGACTGGGGCATCCACGCGACCACTCTCAACGACGGCAAGGATCACCTGGTCGAAGTTGACACCGTGGTGGAAAAATCCTTTGGCGACCTGATCCACTTCCGTGTCACCGACCGCCCGGAACAGCCGCGCAAGGTCCTGGTTGTCGCACCGATGTCCGGTCATTACGCCACCCTCCTGCGCTCCACTGTAAAGAGCCTCATCGAAAATTGCGAAGTCTATGTGACGGACTGGCACAATGCCCGCGACATCCCCGTGTCTGCAGGGAAATTCGACGTCGAGGACTATACACTTTATCTCGTTGATTTCATGCGTGAACTTGGCCCCGAATGCCATGTGGTCGCGGTCTGTCAGCCCGCGCCGCTGACCCTCGCCGCCACCGCCTATCTGGCCGAGATGGACCCGAAGGCGCAGCCCAGCTCGCTGACGCTGATCGGCGGTCCGGTCGACCCGGACGCAACCCCAACCGATGTCACCGACTTTGGCCGCCGTGTCACCATGGGCCAGCTGGAGCAGACGATGATCCAGCGCGTCGGCTTCAAATACAAGGGCGTCGGCCGCTCCGTCTATCCGGGCCTTCTGCAGCTGTCGTCCTTCATGTCGATGAACATGGACCGCCATTCCAAGGCGTTTTCCGACCAGATCATGCGCGTCTGCCGGGGCGAGGCCTCCGACCACGATGCCCACAACCGGTTCTACGACGAGTATCTCGCCGTCATGGATATGCCTGCGGAATTCTATCTCTCCACCGTCGAGCGGGTCTTCAAGAACGGCGAGATCGCCAAGAACGCCTTTACCGTCGAGGGCAAGCATGTGGACATCGGCAAGATCACCGATGTGGCGGTCAAAACCGTCGAGGGGGCCAAGGATGACATCTCCGCGCCCGGTCAATGCATTGCTGCGCTTGATCTCTGCACCGGTCTGCCCGACAGCAAAAAGGCCAGCCACGTCGAACCCGACGCCGGTCACTACGGCATTTTCGCGGGGCGCGCGTGGCGCAACAATATCCGCCCGCTGGTGATTGAATTCATGGATGCCAACGCCCGCAAGAAACCGGCCAACTCCGGCAAGAAGCCGCAGGCGGCGGCAGAATAGGCATGTCTTCCCCCTCGGCATCACCGGCCGAAGGCGCGCTCCGCTTTGCCTGCGCCTGTGGCGCCTTGTCGGGACATATCGCACCCGGCTCGGCGCGACAGGGCAGCCGTATCCACTGCCACTGCGGCGATTGTCGCGCGGTAGAGCTGCATCACGGCTGCCCGGACCCGGCCGGAACCGGGGTCGATCTGCTGCAGCTCAATCCGGACATGGTGAAAATCGATCAGGGCGCCGAACATCTGAGCCTGCTGCAACTGTCGCCGCGGGGCTTGTATCGCTGGTATGCCGGATGTTGCGGGACACCGCTGTTCAACAGCCCCCGCACGGCGAAACTGCCCTTCATCGCCATTCGAGCCGCGCTGTTTGCCGAGCCGGACAGCCTGGGCAAGGTGATCGCCCGGACCTTCATTCCGAAGAAGGGCAAGCCGCCCCAGCACAAGGGCGCCGCCCGCATGACATACAAATTGATTGGGCGCATGCTGTCCGCGCGCCTCACCGGACGCTGGAAACAGACACCGCTGTTTGACACCGAAACCGGCGCGCCGGTGGCCTTGCCGCAGGTCCTGACCAAAGCGGAACGCAAGGCGCTCACCAACGCCTGACGACCATGCGCGCCGCGCCCCAAGCGGGTCTGCCAGCAGCCGGTGAGTGTCTTGCGGTCAGTGCCTTGCAGTCAGCCTGATATCCGATGGGGTGGACGCCCCTCCGACGGCATCGATGTGCCAAACTGGTGGTGTGATCACCATGTTGAGGAGGAGACGTCCATGGAAGAGAGTGGCATAGTCGGCGTAGATCTGGCCAAAACATATTCCAAATTCACCAAGCTACAGCCGATGGCAGGCCCGTCTTCAGCAAGACGCTACGGCGGTCAAAGCGGCTGTCTCTACGGACTGGCGTTCTGACATGCACCGTGGGCATGGCGGCCTGTGCCAGTTCTCGTCATTGCGGGCGCGAGATCGGAAAGCTTGGGCATGCCGTGCAGAGGATCCCACCGATCTACGTGACGCCCCCCGTCAAACGACAGAAGAACGATGCCAATGATGCGGAAACAGAACTGTGAGCCGCCGTCCTTGACCAGGCTCACCTGCTTTTGGATCATATCGAGATGCTTGCAGGCGAGATCGACAAATTGGGTGCAGAGCGACGCGCTGGTGCCCGGCAGGATCCAGCGGCAAAGCGCTTGATGACGATCCCGGGTATCGAGCCGATCACGGCCACGGCCCTTACCGCTCTCTCTCTCCAGACCCAAACCCTTTCACCCCAGCCCCAAGCCCTTTCAGCAAGGCGCGGGACTTCGCCGCCTGGACCACCGGGACCGGGTGCACGCCCAGGCAATTCTCATCAGTCGGCAAAGAACGGATCGGACGCAGGTCGAAGATGGGCCAGCGCGACCTGCGCCGCCTTCTTGTCATCAGTGCGGCATCTGTCGTGCGGTGGGCCATTCGGCGGCGTGCGGATCAGGGGCGGGCTTGGGCAGATGCCGGCGGGTAAACCAAGGCTGGCCACCAAGATGGCGCGCGTTGCATGGGCTCTGATGACGAGGAATGAGAATGACAAGACCCCGGTAGGATGGCTTTTGCCGGTCATGTGAGAAGGTCGGAGGTGGTGATCAGGACAAACGGTCAATGAGACGGGATCAGGAAAACCAGGCACCAGGCCGTGCGCCGGAGAGCGCCCCTCTCCACGTTGGAGCTGAACCGCGCATCTCCATACGGGCCCGTGGCGTGTCAAAACCACATTCAGAGGCCGGACACCCGACGGCACCTGACAACTTTTGCATACCTGTCAAAACGTCTCGCATCCACAGGGGCGGCCACACCCGGCCTGTTGATCGGCCTCGCAGCCGATCTGGCAGCCGCAGGCAACAGCCCCTGCGCCCGCTTCCGGTCCAGCCTTCCCGCCCCGACAGACCGACCCTTTCTTCCGGTTCTTCCCTCCTGCAGTCTCCACCTGCCCGACCGTCCTGCCCGATCATCCAGTCTGGCGCAGCTCCTCGCCCCGCATCTGCGGCTGCATCAGCCAATCACACAGGATCGCCGACACCCGGTCGGGCTGCTCCAGAAGCGGCAGATGACCTGCGTCCTCGATCATCTCGATCCGCGTGTGCCGCATCAGTTCGGCTGTGAACATCTGGCGTTTGACCGGGATGATGTGATCATGGACGCCGCAGACCACCAACCCCGGCTGATCGGCGCGCCTGAGGGCCGCCTGCTGATCACAGCGTCGCTGCAACATCCTGCTCTGGCTCACAAAAACATCAGGCCCCAGATCCTCTGCCATATCGGCGACATCGGCCATGATCTGGCCTCGCAGGGGGCTGGGGGCGAGGCTCGCGGCGGGAAAGACCTCCTGCATGACGCCGCGCAACCGGCCAGACCGGGCCCGAATGATCCACGGCTCCCGCTCGGCCGCCTTGGCCGGGCTCTCGGCCAGGGGGCTGGTCGAAATCAGGCCGATGCCTGCAATCCGTTCCGGCGAGCGCTGCAACAGCGCCATGGCAACCGAACCGCCCAAGCCGGCGCCGATGATGGTGAAATAGCTGGGCAATTGATCCAGAAGCCGCAGCGCCACATCCTCGACCCGCGCACCGCCCAGAACCGGCGCGATGGTCACCGGCATGTAGCGCGACAAAAGCCGCAGCTGTTTTTCCCAAATCCGTCCGTCGCTCATAAATCCGGGCACCACCACAAGGGGATACCGGGACAGCTCCACTAGCTCTGTCATGTGCTCTGCCCGTAATCTGTTGCGCCTATGCATGGCGCTTGGGTTCACTACACGTCCTCAAACGCCGGGCAGCAAGGACTATTTGACTATGCGAAGTGATGGTTAAGAATATGTGACTTCTTCAATACCCACCCCAACAGAAAGATCCATCCGCGGCCAGCGGCGCATGCGGGTTATGCGCGATCTCCCAGATGTGGCCGTCGGGGGCGCGGAAATAGCCGATGGTGCCGCCCCAAAAGACCGGCCCCGCCGCGCGCAGGACCTCGGCGCCGGCCGCGCGCGCACGCTCAATCAGCGGAGCGACCTCCTCCATCAGCCGGACGTTGTGGCTCAGCGTCATTGCCCCCGTCCCCAGCGCCTCCTCCGGCAGGTTCAGATCCTCCGCCAGCTTTGTCAGCGGATAGAGCCCGAGCGTCTGCGACAGCAGATCAAAGGCGATGACCCCGTCCGGGCTGTCAACCCGCCGCCACCCCAACGCCTCGTAAAAAGCGGCCGAAGCCTCCATGTCACGGACGCCCAGTGTGATCAGGCTCACGCGTTGTTCCATTGTGATCGCTCCCCTCGCTGCAGATCCAGGAGGCCACATTCGGCCCCAAAACGCGCCGCAGATCAACCGCGACGCCGCCCGGGTTTCATGCGCCGGGCGTCACTCGCCGGGCCTCATTGCCTGTGGCAGATCTCGGCGTCGCAGATCTCGGCCACGGCGGCGCTCATCAGCGCCAGACAGTCCGGCTCCGAGAACCGGTGATCCGCGTCCTTGACCAAGGTCAGTCGCATGTCCTCGCAGGTGGCATGCTCCATCAGACGCAGCGCCGTCGCGGTGGAGACCGCAGAATCATCCGTCCCCTGCAGGCAGCGGACCGGGAACGGCAGCACCAGCGGCGACCGCAGCACCAGCCGCTGCCGGCCGTCCTCGATCATCCGCCGGGTGACGATATAGGGCTCCATATAGTCGCTCGGCAATTCAACCCGGCCCCGGCTGTCCAGCTCTGCCTTCTGCGCCTCGGTGAAATTGGCCCAATAGCTATCCTCGGTGAAATCCGGGGCGGCGGCGATGGTGACAAGGCCGCAGATCCGCTCCGGGCGCGCCTTGGCCAGCAGAAGCGCCTGCCAGCCCCCCATCGACGACCCCACCGGCAGGATCTTGCCCTCGGTCAGCTGCTCCACCGCCGCCAGCGTGTCCTCGTGCCAGTCGCCGATGCAGCCGTCCTCAAAGCGGCCCGAGCTGCTGCCATGGCCGGAGTAGTCAAAGCGCAAGAACCCCTGTCCGCGGGCGCGTGCCCAGTCTTCGAGATACAGCGCCTTGGTGCCCTCCATATCGGATTTCAGCCCGCCAAGGAACACCACCGTCGGGCCCGTGCCCCCCGTTTCCCCATCCGCCTCGGTCTTGTGATAGGCAATGCGCCGCCCCGACGCGGTCTCCAGATACTGTGGCGCCATCTCGCGGCCCTCCGTCCTATGCGTGGTTCTGCCCAGACCTGCCATGTTTCCCGGCCCATTGCAAAGCCCGTGCACAGCCCGCCCAAAGCCAGTTCCCGGCCCAAGATGTTCGGGCGATTTCATGCAGGCTCCACTTGACCTGCCGCGCCGCGTCGGCCAAACACCCCCTACACCATAACCCGCAACCGGGCGTTCTGTGGGCGCCAAACCGACGAGGAGAGCCAGCACGATGGCCCAAGTCTCACTCACCTTTCCCGATGGCAATGCACGCAGCTATGAGGCCGGGGTCACCCCTGCCGAAGTCGCGGCCTCCATCTCGACCTCTCTCGCGAAAAAAGCCATCTCCGCCACCGTGAACGGGGCACATTGGGACCTGCAATGGCCCATCGCCGCCGACAGTGCGATCGCAATCCACACCATGAAGGACGAGGCGCAGGCGAACGAGCTGATCCGCCACGACCTCGCCCATATCATGGCCCGCGCCGTGCAGGAGCTGTGGCCTGACACCCGCGTCACCATCGGGCCCGTCATCGAGAACGGCTGGTACTATGATTTCGACCGCACAGAGCCCTTCACCCCCGAAGATCTCGGCGCCATCGAAAAGAAGATGAAAGAGATCATCAACAAGCGCGAACCGGTCCGCACCGAGGTCTGGGACCGTCAGCGCGCCGTCGATTTCTACACCGAGAACAACGAACCCTATAAAGTCGAGCTGATCGACGCCATTCCCGGCGACGAGCCCCTGCGCATGTATTGGCATGGCGACTGGCAGGATCTGTGCCGTGGGCCGCATCTGCAGCACACCGGTCAGGTGCCGGGGGATGCGTTCAAACTGATGTCGATCGCGGGCGCCTACTGGCGTGGCGACTCGAGCCGCGCCATGCTGCAGCGGATCTACGGCGTCGCCTTCACCGGCAAGGAAAAGCTCAAGGCCCATCTGACCATGCTGGAGGAGGCCGCCAAGCGCGACCACCGCAAACTCGGCCGCGAAATGAACCTCTTTCACATGCAGGAAGAGGCCCCCGGTCAGGTCTTCTGGCACCCGAACGGCTGGCGCGTCTACACCATCCTGCAGGACTACATGCGTCGCCAGCAGGACCGCGGCGGCTATGTCGAGGTCAACACGCCCCAGGTGGTCGACCGCAAGCTCTGGGAGGCCTCGGGCCACTGGGACAAATACCAGGAGAACATGTTCATCGTCGAAGTGGACGAAGACCACGCCCGTGAAAAGGCGATCAATGCGCTCAAGCCGATGAACTGCCCCTGCCATGTGCAGGTGTTCAATCAGGGCCTGAAATCCTATCGCGACCTGCCGTTGCGGATGGCCGAATTCGGCTCCTGCGCCCGCTATGAACCCTCGGGCGCGCTGCATGGCATCATGCGGGTCCGGGGCTTCACCCAGGACGACGGCCATATCTTCTGCACCGAGGATCAGATCGAATCCGAAACCGCGCGTTTCATCGACTTCCTCTCGCGGGTCTATGCCGATCTCGGTTTTCACAACTGGACCATCAAACTGTCGACCCGTCCCGAAAAACGCATCGGCAGCGACGAAAGCTGGGACTTCGTCGAAAAGGCGCTTGGCGATGCCTGCAAGGCGGCCGGCTATGACTATGAGCTGCTCGAAGGCGAAGGCGCCTTCTACGGCCCGAAACTGGAATTCACCCTCACCGACGCCATCGGCCGGACCTGGCAATGCGGCACGCTGCAGGTGGACCCGAACCTGCCGGAACGGCTTGAAGCGACCTATGTCGGTCAGGACGGCAGCAAGCACCGCCCCTATATGCTGCACCGGGCGACGCTCGGCTCGTTTGAACGTTTCATCGGCATCCTGATCGAGGAACACGCAGGCAAACTGCCGTTCTGGCTGGCCCCGCGTCAGGTGGTGGTGGCCTCGATCACCTCGGAGGCGGATGACTATGTGAATGAGGTCGTCGAAACACTGAAGGCCGCAGGCGTGCGCGCCGAGGCCGACATCCGCAACGAGAAGATCAACTACAAGGTCCGCGAGCATTCCGTGGGCAAGGTGCCGGTCATTCTCGCTGTCGGCCACCGCGAAGTCGAGGAGCGCACTGTCTCCGTGCGGCGGCTTGGGCAGAAACAGACCTCCGTCGAGAGCCTCGCAAATGTTACAGAGAGCCTCGCGCGGGAGGCAACTCCGCCGGATCTTCTGTAATATCTGTAATATTTCCCCGTAAATTCGACAGAAACGGCCTCCGCTTGGGGGCCGTTTTGTTACATGCTTGGCCGTAATCTTGCATTTTCACTGGGGTGAACCGAGTTTTGTCAATAACGTTGCCTGACGGCGGCGTGAGGCACGCCCTCGTGAGTTTATTTTCCTCTACACCCCCGGTTAGGGTGTTTCCATCATAACTGATCACGCCATCCCTTCAGGAGGACCACGCATATGTCGACAACCAAGAAAACCCTCGCCGTTGCAGGCGCCGTTGCTGCTGCGTTGACGGCCGCAGCCACCTCACAGGCCGCCGCGCAGGCCAAGGAAAAATGCTTTGGCGTTTCTCTCGCAGGCCAGAATGACTGCGCCGCCGGTCCCGGCACCACCTGCGCGGGCACCTCGACCGTGGATTATCAGGGCAACGCCTGGACATTGGTCGACAGCGGCACCTGCGCCGAAATGGACCTGCCCGCCGCCGCCGATGGCTCTGCCCGCGCCGGGTCTCTGGAACCGCTGGAGCGGGATCTTCCGGCCTGATCCTGCCGCGCCTGATCTTGTGGCGTCCAGTCCGGGCCCGCCTGTCAAGCTGAGGCAGAGGGGGGCACATCGCAGCCTCCCCTGCCCGACCTGACACGCGCCACATAGGCGCCTGGAGACGGACCCGGATGCCGGTCAAAACAAGTACCGGTCAAAACAAATACGGGCCAAAACAAATACCGGCCAACACCCGCAAGCCGCCAAGCCGGACTCCCGGCCAATCCTTTGGCCGAATACAGCGCAAATACCGGCCAGACCGCGACCAGATCCCGGCCCGTTGACCATTCCACAAGCTTCCCGCCACGCTCAGAAGAGGTGCGCCATGTTCGATACCCTCGACCGCTCTGCCCCCTCCGACGGCCCCTCGAATGGCCCCTTTTCCCGCCTGCCAAACGCTGCGGGCGTGGGCTATAAACCCCAGCATTTCCAAAGCCTTCTTGACGATGCAGCCCCCGTCAAATGGCTGGAGATCCACGCCGAAAACTACATGGGAGACGGCGGCCGACCGCTGGCGCAACTGCGTCACCTCGCGGAACGCTTTCCGATGTCCGTGCATGGCGTCGGCCTCTCCATTGGCGGCGAAGGCCCGCTGGATGCGGACCACCTTGCCCGACTCCGGCACCTCATCGACTGGCTGCAGCCTGCAAGCTTTTCCGAACATCTCGCATGGTCCACCCACGACAGCCATTTCTTCAACGATCTGCTGCCCCTGCCCTACACCGACCAAAGCCTCACCCGGATCTGCGAGCATATCGATCAGGTCCAGACCACGCTCGGGCGCCGGATGCTGTTGGAAAACCCCTCAAGCTACCTCGCCTTTGCCGAAAGCACCTGGGAAGAGCCTGCCTTCCTGCAGGAAATCGCCCGGCGCACCGGCTGCGGTCTGCTGCTCGATGTCAACAATGTCTTTGTCTCCGCCACCAATCTCGACTACCGGCCGCAGGACTACATCGATGCCTACCCGCTTGATCTGGTTGGTGAAATTCATCTCGGCGGCCATGATGAAGACGAAGATGATCACGGCAGGCCGCTGCTGATCGACAGCCACGGTGCCGAGGTCACAGATCCGGTCTGGGCCCTTCTGGACTATACGCTGGCGCGCTCCGGCCCCAAACCCACCCTGGTGGAATGGGATACGGACGTGCCCGAATGGCCGCTGCTGCAGGCCGAAGCCCTGCGTGCGGCTGCTGCGCTGGAACGGGTCCGGGAAACCGCCTGATGTCGCGCGAACGGGACTTCACCAGCGCCATTCTGGACGCGCGCCTGCCGGTTCCGTCCGGGTTGCAGGACGGCCACAGTCAGCCCGCCGGCCGGCGCTTCAGCGTCTATCGCAACAATGTCGCCGTCTCTCTCACGCAGGCGCTGCATCAGGGGTTTCCGACCGTCGCGCGGCTGCTGGGACCGGACAACATGGATGGGCTTGCAGGCCAGTTCCTGCGCGCCCACCCGCCGACCTCGCCGGTGCTGACGCATTATGGCGATGCGTTTCCCGCCTATCTCGAACGCCTCCCTCAGCTCGCGCATCTTGGCTATCTCGGCGATATGGCCCGGCTGGACTGCGCCCTGCGCCGCAGCTATCACGCCGCAGACGCCCCCCCCATCGACGCGCAGCTCCTCGCAACCCTGTCGCCGGAGGCGCTGCTGGCCAGTCGCTTCCGCTTCGCCCCCGCCCTCTGCGTGCTGCGCTCCCGGTGGCCGATCCATTCGATCTGGCGCTACAATACCCAAGAAGGCGCCCCCAAACCCGCAGCCGGCCCCGAAGACGTGCTGATCACCCGGCCCGACTACGACCCGGTGCCGGAGCGGCTGCCGCCCGGAGCCGCCCTCTGGATTGAGGCGCTGCAGTCTGGCGACACCCTCGCCACCGCCACCGAGACAGCATGCGCCGCAGTTCCCGATTTCGACCTCAGCGCCCCTCTGGCGCTCCTGATCGAGGGCCGGGCCCTCACTGACATCTCGCGATAGGAAGTCCCATGAACGCCTTGATTTCTCTACACAACGCCGCGTTTCATCACATCGAGCGCGCGGGCGACCGGCTGCTGCCGCTGCTTGCCCGTTTCACCTTCGCCGCCGTGCTGCTGCTGTATTTCTGGACCTCCGGGCTGACCAAACTCGGGGATGGCCTGTTCGGGATTTTCTCTCCCTCCATCGGTGCCTACAGCCAGATCTTTCCGAAACAACTGGAGGCCGCGGGCTACGATCTGTCGCAGTTCGGCCTCTTTCAATGGGCGGTCGTGATGGCGGGCACCTACGCCGAATTCCTGCTGCCCCTGCTGATCGTGATCGGCCTCGCCACCCGCCTCGCCGCCCTCGGCATGATTGGCTTCGTCATTGTGCAGTCCCTGACCGATGTCTACGGCCATGGCGCCACCGATGCCAAAACACTGGGGGCCTGGTTTGATCGCTTCCCGGATGGGGTGATCATGGATCAGCGCCTGCTGTGGGTCTTTGTTCTGATGCTGCTTGTGATCAAAGGCGCGGGCGCCCTCTCGGTGGACGCCCTGCTGCGGCGACGCGCACTTGCCGCCTGACCGGGTCCCAACCTGGCCGATCTGGCCCCACTCATGACATTCCAGTCAGGGCAGCCCAGACGTAGTAAACGGCGCGTCCCCCCTCCGTCAGCGCGCCGTTTACCGACTCTCCCACAGCTGTGCCGTCAGCCCACGCCCAGCGCGGTTTTCACCTCTGCGGTCCACCCCAGATAGAGCTGCCCATCGGCCTCGATCAGCGGTCGTTTCATCAGGCTCGGATAGGCGGCCAACAGCTCCGGCTGCGGGCGTTCGCGCTCTTCAGCCGACAATTCTCGCCACGTGGTTGAACGTGTATTCAACAACTTGTCCGGGAATTGTGCAGATGCCTGCTTCATGATCTCTTCCGGAACGCCCTCTTTCCGCACATCGACGAAAACCGCATCCGGCAATGACTTCAGGGCCTTGCGACAGGTATCGCATGTCTTCAACCCGTATAGTTTCATTCCTGTCTCTCGCTCCGCTTCAAAAATTCACACAATTTATAGGCGACTCACACCGATTTTCTTTGATTTTTTTAACCCGCATGGCAAACTGATTGGGGTCCTGATTAACCAAGGGCTTCGGTCATCCTCGTCCGGAGTTTTTCAAGACGGACCCGGCGCGTGTGAGTGAAAGGTACTTTGAGCGTGCTCATAGTGAAGTGCAAGTAAGAAGGAGACACGGGACATGCCAAGTGGCACCGTGAAATGGTTCAACACCACCAAGGGCTATGGTTTTATTGAACCCGATGAAGGTGGCAAAGATGTGTTTGTGCATATCTCTGCCGTGGAACGCTCCGGCCTGACCGGCCTGGCGGATAACCAAAAAGTGGGATATGAGCTGAGCGAAGGCCGAGACGGCCGACAGATGGCCGGCGACATTCGCCCGCTCTGAGCCCTCCCCCCAAAGCACCGCTGCGCCCGGCCGCGTTGCGCGGATTGGGCGCAGTACTCAACCTGCAGTATTCAACCCACAGTACTCAACGTCATGATTGATAGTCTGCGGGTATTGATCGTCGCGGTGCCGATGACCGGCAGCGCTCAGTGGGCTGCGCGCAGAAATTCAGTCAGAACGCACTTCGGCGCGGCGGCACGTAGGGGCACCTCCAGCACACGGCGCCAGTCATCGGGATCGACGCTCGGAAAAAAGGCATCCGCATCATCGATGTCCAGATCGACCTCGGTGATCATCAGCCGGTCAGCCTGTGCGAGCATCCCTTTGTAAATCCCCGCACCGCCGATCCCGTAGATCCGCGCATAGCCTTCACGGCGCGCCAATGCGATCGCCTCCGTGATGGAGGGAACCACCGTCTCCGCCGCCTCCGGATTGGACGACACCACAATATTGAGCCGGTTTTTCAATGGCTTCACCGGCAGGCTGTCCCAGGTGTTGCGCCCCATGATGATCGCACCCCCCAGGGTTTCACGCTGAAAGGCCTTCAGATCCTCCGGCGCGTGCCAGGGGATGTCATTGTCCTTGCCGATGGCCCCGTTGCGGGCCCGGGCGACGATCAGCGTTATCATGGTTAATTTTCCTCGGACGACCACACATAGGTTGATGACGGGCAGGCTGGGACGCAATCAGACGGCGACGGGCGCCTTGATGCCCGGATCGGGATCATAGCCGATGACCTCGAAATCCTCGTAGGTGAAGTCGAAAATTGACGAGACATCCCGCGCGATCCGCACCACTGGCAAGGATTTGGGACTGCGCGACAACTGCAGCTGAACCTGCTCCTTGTGGTTTGAATAGATATGCGCATCGCCCATCGTATGTACGAAAGTCCCCGGCTGATAGCCCGTCACATGCGCCAACATCTGCAGCAGCAGCGCATAGGAGGCGATATTGAACGGCACCCCGAGGAACATATCGGCCGAGCGCTGATAGAGCTGTAGATGCAGTTTGCCGCCAAGAACGCGGACCTGCCACAGGGTATGGCAGGGCGGCAGCGCCATTTCCGGCACATCGCCCGGGTTCCAGGCCGACACGATCAACCGGCGGCTGTCGGGGCTGGTGCGGATCATCTCGACCAGCTCTGCGATCTGATCCACCGACCCCGCGCGATAGAGCGGCTCATCACCGAGGGTTCCCTCTGCCAGCTCCAGTCGCGGGAATTTCCGCCATTGATGGCCATACACCGGGCCCAGATCGCCGTTTTCGTCGGCCCATTCGTCCCAGATCGAAACCCCGTTGTCTTTCAGATAGCCAATGTTGGTGTCGCCGGACAGAAACCACAGCAGCTCGTGGATAATGGACCGCAGGTGCAGTTTCTTTGTGGTCACCAGCGGGAAACCCTCCGCCAGATCATAGCGTTGCTGCATCCCGAAACAGGACAGCGTGCCGGTGCCGGTGCGGTCGCTGGTGTCGACCCCATGGTCGAGGATATGCTGCAAGGCCGCGTGATACTGCTGCATGGAAGACGCCTCCTGATCTGGCCCCGGTGATACCGTGTCGCGATCCGAGATCCAAGCAGTTTGCCACTGCCCCCTCGACATTCCGGACCCGCAGCTTAGGGTAGGCCGCGACCGGCCATCATCCTGGCCGCTGGACAAAGGAGCTCCCGATGCCACTCAAATATTTGCACACCATGGTCCGTGTGAAGGATCTGGAAACGTCGATGGCCTTCTACCGCCTTCTCGGGCTCGAAGAAATCCGCCGTCATGACAGTGAACAGGGCCGATTCTCCCTGATTTTCCTGGCACCTCCCGGCCAGGATGAAGCCCCGATCGAGCTGACATACAACTGGGACGGTGATGACGCGCTGCCCGCCGACAGTCGCCACTTCGGCCATCTCGCCTATGAGGTCGATGATATCTACGCCACCTGCCAGCATCTGCAGGACAATGGCGTGGTGATCAACCGTCCGCCCCGCGATGGTCGCATGGCCTTCGTGCGCTCGCCGGACAATATCTCGATCGAACTGCTGCAGGCCGGTGACGCATTGGCCCCGGCAGAGCCCTGGTCGAGCATGGAAAACACCGGCCACTGGTAGTTCCCGCTTCGCCGTCGCCCCCCCAGGTGCACATGACTGCGAACATGACTGCGAATATAACGGAGAAAATGCCGGAAAAAGCACCCGGGAAAGTGCCGCTGGCACCTCAGTTGGCTGCAGATCCCATGCTGCAAGTGACGCTAGGTCATGCGAAAACTCCATAGCGCGCATTCGATCTGCGCCGGTTAGATCTACGGCGGTTAAATCTGCGCCGGGTCTGGCATCACCAAGGTCTGGCATCACCAAGAGCAACCCGGCGCAGGAGGAAACTGCGCCGGGCTGAATGATAGGAGCATGCCGCAGCATGCGATGGTCCGAGGCCAAGGCCGCCTCGGTGCATCAAAGTCTGGCCGGACTTCACGCAATCGCCTGATGCGCAAAACCCTGTCCACATCCGCGTCCCGGTCCCACGAACGGGCGCTGGCCGGCGTCCCCGCGAGGGGGTCACCGCCACAGCATATCCGTACCGCGAACTGCAACACATCTGTACACTATAACTGACTAAAGGCCGAGTTTGTCGGCTTCGGCAGGGCCTCGGTTGCTTCTGCAACCGCCCCCATCTCTGCATCCTGACTGCAAAACCTGCAGTGGCGAGGATAGGGTTGAAAGTTTCGCTGGATCGTCCTCTTCGGCTTGTCTTTTATTGGCAGAGCCATATTGGGGCGATCTGGCAAATCTATCTTGAAACTTCCCGGACCTCGGGGCCCGCAAAAGCGATTTTTTAGTAGATGTAACGGATCTGGTCAGACCAGTAACGTTCCATCCGCTTGAGGGAGCCGGTAATATCCTCGATCCCTTCAGCGCTGATCACGCCTTTGGTCTCAAGTCCCTCTGCGTGACGCGAAAACAGTGACGTAACAATGTCACGGATTTCCCGGCCGCGGGGGGTCAGACGCACACGCACCGACCGACGGTCGATCTCGCAGCGCTGATGGTGCATATAGCCCATCTCCACCAGCTTCTTCAAATTGTAGCTTACGTTACTGCCCTGATAATAGCCGCGGGTCTTCAGTTCCCCGGCTGTCACCTCATTGTCGCCAATGTTGAACAGCAACAGAGCCTGCACCGCATTGATGTCAAGGACACCTACACGTTCAAACTCATCCTTGATCACGTCCAGCAGCAGGCGGTGCAGGCGCTCCACCAATGCCAGGGCATCAAGGTATCCAGTCATGAAACCTTTACGGTCCAGCTGGCTGATCGGTCGTTCCATACTCATTCAGCATCTCCGAATCGAAATTGCTTCATGACGAATGTGACGACAATTTCCTGAGAATGAGTTAAACCGAATTTCCCTTTTATTTTTCGTATGTTCGAGAGATCTCTCCGATCAGGGCCCCGAAGCGCTCCGGCGCGGGGGCCTGACCCGTTACCCATTGGTACAGATCCTGGTCGTTCTCCCGCAAAAGCCTGTCATACAAGTCCATTTTTTCCGGCTCCATCTCGGCCAGATTCGTGGCCGCATATTCGGTCAGCAGGATGTCCATTTCCTTGATTCCGCGCCGCATCGAGCGCATCGTCAGACGCTTGATGCGGATCTCGCGCGTTTCCGCGCTCGTCATTGCGCGGGCTCCTGCGCTGCGGCCAGACGGCGCAGGGCCTTTTCCAGGCGCCCGGCCCGTTCCGCCTGCGCCCGCAGATCCTCGCGCAGCGCCCGCAACTCGCGCGCGATCACCGCCATGTCGTCGCCAAGCGTATCCTCGGACGGGGCGGCGAGATCGTCCCCCTCCCCCGTCAGCAGCCAGCTCATCGAGACATTCAACAGCCCCGACAGCATCGACAACTTGTTGGCCCGCGGCTCCGACAGATCCTGCTCCCACCCCACCAAGGTGGATTTCTTGACCCCCATGCGACGCGCCAGCTGCCCCTGTGACATGGCCGCACTTTCCCGTGCCGCCGCCACGCGGTCGCCAAAAGTTGCGGCGTCAGGGCCATACCAGTCCATATCGGTCTCGGTCATATAGGTCTCTCCTTCGGGATGACTTGATTGCCGTTCGACGCCACCCTAAGACGTTTCCATACGACATTCAAACCGAGGCCCGACATGTCTTTCCTTTCTGCGACGCTTTCCCGTGTGAAGCCCTCTCCGACCATTGCGGTCACCAACAAGGCCAAAGAGTTGAAGGCCGCGGGGCGCGACGTGATCGGCCTGGGCGCCGGGGAACCCGACTTTGACACGCCGCAAAACATCAAGGATGCAGGCATCGCCGCGATCCGGGCGGGCCACACCAAATACACCGCCGTCGACGGCATCCCGGAACTGAAACAGGCGATTTGCGAAAAATTCAAGCGCGACAACGGCCTGGACTATAGTCCCGCGCAAATCTCGGTGAACTCCGGCGGCAAGCAGACGCTCTACAATGCGCTGATGGCGACGCTCAATCCCGGCGACGAGGTGATCATTCCGGCCCCCTATTGGGTCAGCTATCCCGACATGGTGCTGCTCGCGGGGGGCACGCCGGTGGCGGTCGAAGCGAGCCTCGCGACCAGCTTCAAGCTCACGCCCGAGCAGCTGGAGGCCGCAATCACCCCAAAGACCAAATGGTTCATCTTCAACTCCCCCTCCAACCCCACCGGAGCGGGCTATTCGCGGGCGGAGCTGAAGGCGCTGACGGATGTGCTGATGCGCCACCCCCATGTCTGGATCATGACCGACGACATGTACGAACACCTGGCCTATGACGGGTTCGAGTTCTGCACCCCCGCCCAGGTGGAGCCCGGGCTCTACGCGCGCACCCTGACCTGCAACGGGGTGTCCAAAGCCTATGCGATGACCGGCTGGCGGATCGGCTTTGCCGCAGGCCCCGAGGCGTTGATCACGGCGATGCGCAAGGTCCAGTCGCAATCCACTTCGAACCCCTGTTCGATCAGCCAATACGCCGCCATAGAGGCCCTCACCGGCCCGCAGGACTACCTGACCCGCCACAACGAGATCTTCGTGCGTCGCCGCAACATGGCGGTCTCGATGCTGTCCGAGATCGACGGCATCACCTGCCCGGTGCCGGAGGGGGCCTTCTACGTCTACCCCTCGATTGCGGGGCTCATCGGCAAGACCTCTCCGGCGGGGACGCGCATCGAGACTGACGAAGATTTCGCCAATGCGCTGCTGGACGAAGCGGATGTGGCGGTGGTCTTTGGCGCAGCCTTCGGCCTGTCGCCGAACTTCCGGGTGAGCTATGCCACCTCGGACGAGGCCCTGCAGGAGGCCTGCCGCCGCATCCAAACGTTCTGCGCCTCGCTCACCTGAGGGCGACCTGCGGCTGCAGGGACGGCAGGGCACCGGGCGCGACTATCCACAGTGAGGCACAGGGGGGCACAGGGGGGGGCAACGCAAGAAGTGCAGAGATACCCCGGAGGTTTTGCGCTGCGCTACGCGCATCGCGCGGGGGCGGGGGCCGCGCCTTTCAGGCGCGGCCCCCGCCCGGCCCAACCAATGTGTGATGCGCGCCGCAGGCGGGCGGTGCACATGGGCGGGAGCACCACCGCAACGGTGCCGTGACGATACCCATCACGACCGCACCGCCGATGGCTCTCGGGTCTGACGCGGCCCGTGCGCCAGCATGCAATATGCTTGCCACCTGGCCACAGCCTGCTACCCTGACAGTGCCCCTGCGCACACCAAGACCCCAGCAAAGAGCTGATCTGAATAGGATTTTCATGACACCCGCCCTGCCAGACTACTACTTCCGCATCCGCGAAAACGGCGCGCTGGTATTCCGGATCGACAGCGAAAACCGCAACCGTCGGATCGAGATGGACCAGATTGCGGTCGTGAATCTCCGCAAAGGTGAGATCAAGCCTCACGGTGACCGGGTGCTGAGCCCAGAGGACCGGGCAGCCATTGACCGCTGGATGGCGGAGCGAACAGGCCTCCTGTCCCGCCGGGAGGTCGACGACATCCTGCGCACGGTGGATCACCTGAACCTCACCGCGCAATGGGCCCAGTCCCGCGCCACGGACGCACAACTCGACGATGTGACCGACGCGCTGCTGCTGGCGATGCATGATCTGCGCAATGTGCTGGTGCGCAAAAAGGCCGACCGGCTGACCAAGGGCAACTGATCCCACCCCGATCCGGCAGCTGCCACACTCAATCTCCGGCAGCTG
This sequence comes from Phaeobacter sp. B1627, assembly GCF_006265095.1. Classification (GTDB taxonomy): domain Bacteria; phylum Pseudomonadota; class Alphaproteobacteria; order Rhodobacterales; family Rhodobacteraceae; genus Epibacterium. The sequence goes on along the minus strand of NZ_VCNK01000002.1, from coordinate 59,604 downwards.
CCACACTCAATCCGGCGAAGTCCGGGTTGCAGGTCGGGTCACATGTGGGATCACAGGTCGGATCGAAGTACAGATCGCAGTGCCGCCGCGCAGTCGCGCCGGAAATCCAGCCTGCTCCCGCCAGCCCGTTCCAATCCGCCACCGGTCCCCGCGCGCCCCGGCGCGCGCCTGCCCACTCAGGCGTGCCCGCCCTCTCAGACGCGGACCACCCGCCTCAGCAACCGCATCCAGTATCCATCCAGTCCGCATCCCGGCCGCATCAGATGGCGGGATCCGCATCCCCGGCGACGCCCGCCGCAACCGGCAACTCCGCCCGCCCCAGCGCATGCAGCCAGAACCGGACCAGCAGCAAAGCACCCGCGGTGCTGAGCCCGAGGATCAACCCGGTCCAGACACCGACGCCGCCCATGCCGAACCGGAACCCCAGAATATAGGAGGTCGGCACCCCCACCACCCAATAGCTGAGCGCCGCCATCACCATCGGAACGCCCGTGTCGAGCAACCCGCGCAGCAGCCCCAGCGCAATCGCCTGCATGCCATCCATCAACTGGAATAGCCCCGCCATCGCCAGCAGCGAAATACCGATCGCCAGGATATCCTGCTTTTGCGGGTCATCCGGGTCGAGGAACATGAGAACCAACGGCTCTGGCGTCAGGAAAAACACCAGCGCCGTTGCCACCGCGATCACCAAGGAGGCCACCGTGACCACCACCGCGCCGCGCACCATATGGTCCTTGTCGCCACGGCCCAGCGCGGTGCCGACCCGGATCGTGGCCGCATTCGACAATCCCAGATGCATCATGAACGTCAGCCCCGCCACCGTCATCGCGATGCCATGCGCCGCCAGCGCCACCGTGCCCAACCACCCCATCATCAGCGATGACGCGGTGAACAGGCTGACCTCGCACAGGGTGGTCAGGCCGATCGGCAGACCATGACGAAAGATCTCGCGCAGCATTTCCCAATCCGGATGGTGCAGGTTGCGCAGCAGATCATGCTCCGGCAGGCGCCAAAGACTATAGGCGATCACCGCCAGAACGGACACCGCCTGGGTCGCCAGAGACGCCAGCGCAGCCCCCCGCAGTCCCATCTCGGGGGCGCCGAAATTGCCGAAGATCAACGCGTAGTTGGCCACTGCATTGACCAGCGTTGCAACCACCGTGATCCACAGAACGGCCTGTGTGCGCTCCAGCCCGGCCAGGTAGGATTTCAGCACCATCACCAGCAGCGCCGGGAAAATCCCCCAGCCCGCAATCCGCAGATAGGCCCCCGCATCGGCCGCCACCTGGGCCTCCTGTCCGGCGGCCAGCAGGATGGATTCGGAATACCACATCATCGGCATGGCGATCAGCCCGTAGAGCAGCGAAAGCCACAGCCCCATCCGGGTGGCCCGCCTGATCCGGCGATGATCCCCCGTCGCCGCCGCCGACGCCACCACCGGCATGACCGCAAAGGCAAAGCCGGCCCCCAGAATGAACCAGACGAAAAAGAACGACTGCCCCAGCGTCACCGCCGCCAGCTCGCCAATCCCGTACCAGCCGAGCATCACCGTATCGGTCATGCCGATCGCGAATTGCGCCAGATGGCCGCCGATCAGCGGCAGGCCGAGAACGGACAGGGCACGCACATGGCCGCCATAGCTCATTTGGGTTGATCCGGGGGTCACCATTGCACGGTCTCCTTGTCCAAAAGCCCTTAGGCCGCGGTGGAGGTGGCGACAAGTCAGCTTTGCGTACCGATACAATTGCACAAGGTTTCAGCACAAGTGAATCGTTTCATATGTGCGGACTGCGCGCTGCGGAGTTTACCCCGTCGCGACAGTCGGGGCATATGGGCGCGCCTGTCTGCAGCCTGTATGCCGCCAAACCGCCACCAGTTGGCAGCCAGATGGCAGCCAGCCAGCCCCTCAAAGACTGCGCAGCAGAAGTTGCAGACAGAAGATCAGGACGAGCCCGCCCGCACAGACCTCGAGTACCGCCGCCAGACGGGCACCGCCGCCTGCCGCCGTATCTGGCCCCATGTCTGGCCCCGTGCCTGACGCTGTACCTGACGCTGGGCCTGACGCTGCTAACCCTGTGCCTGACCCTGTTGCGGCTCCCTGCCCCCGGCCGCGCGCCAGCAGCCCGTTGCGCACCCCGGCGGCGACCAATGCCACCACAAGCGTGACACTGGCGGTACCGAGCCCCATCACAAAGGTCCCCGCAACCCCTGCCCCCAGAACCCCCAGCCGCCAGGTCAGCAACAGCAGGAACACCGCGCCGGTGCAGGGACGCGCCGCAATGGCCAGCACAATCGCCAGCGCTTCGCGCAGGGAGCTCAGCCCTTCGGCCTCCTCCGGGGTGGGGCCGTGGCGATGGCCGCAACTGGCGCAGACCTCCCCCGCCGCGCCGGAGTGCAGGGGATCTGTATGACTGTGCTCTGTATGACTGTGGCCTGAATGACTGTGGCCTGAGTGGCTGTGTTCAGCGTGGCTGTGGCCTGTACTGTGGCCAACATGAGCGTGCTCAGCCTGATGCCCGTGATGCCCCTGGTGCCCGTGATGACCACCGTGACCGCCGTCCCCTACACCGCCGAATGGCAGCACCGCCGTCTGGCGCCAGAGCCGGAAGAACCGCCGCAGCCCCCGCAGCATCAGATAGAGCCCCAGCAGCGCCATCAACCCGTAGGAGACCGGTGCCAGCAGGCGTTCAGCGGTATCGGTCAGCCGCACGCGCCCCCAATCAAACAGCCATACCCCCGCCAGCACCAGGAGGACCGCCGTTGCGGCCTGCGCCAGGGATGAGGCCACCGCCAGCCCCGACAGACGCCACAGCGGCACCGACCGGCCCAGGCCGTAGCCGCCGATGACCATCTTGCCGTGACCCGGCCCCGCCGCGTGAAAGAACCCGTAGGCGAAACAGACACCCATCAGGCTCCACCAGGCGCCGGGGGCCCCGGCCTTCAGCGCCCGCAAGCCCCGCGCCATGGCGTTCTGCGCCTCCCGTTGCGCCTCCGCCGCCGCCCGCAACAGATGGTCCGCACCACCAAATCCCCAGAGCCAGAGCGCCACCGCGCCCACGGCCACCAGCATCAGCAGGCTCAGCGCGGTCAGGACAGGCCGCGCCATCTCAGGCGTCGCAGTCCAGCATCACGGTGGTGGCAAAGGCGCGGCCCACCTCCGGATAGGCATCTTCGGCCTGATCGGCCGGCATCGCATAGAGCAGCTCTTCGACCAGCGTATAGGCCCGGTCCAGATCCGGCGCTGTCACCGTGGCGGTGCAGGGGCCGCTCACGCGCACCCCGCGGCTGATTTCATAGGCGGTGTAATAGGTGGGATCATAGGCCCGTAGCGTCACCCCGGCGGCCTCTACCGGCACCGGCGCGGTCACTTCGCGCCGATGCCGGGTGGTGATGACACCATTCGCCACTTCGGTGCTCAGATGCTGCGGCGCGCCCAGCACCTGCGCCTGTTCCTGTTCCTGTCCCGGTGCGTCGGGGCCGGTGGTCACATATAGGTCACCCGCAAACCCCGGCGACCAGTTCAGATCGAACCCCTGCAGCGTCTGCAGCTCCTGCGGCGTCAGCTGACCGTCAAGATCCCCATCCAGCGCCAGATCCTCGAAGATCAGCAGCGAATAGAAATCGTCATAGGCCCAGGTGACCTCCACCGCGCGCAGAATGCCCGCGTCATCCACCTCCAGCGCCAGCCCCGTATCGACAAAGATATGGGGATGCGCCGCGAGCGGAGCAGGCAACAGCAGCCACAGGCCGAGAAATACAGGTCTCATCATGGCTCCGACTCCTACAGCGCCCGCAGCCTCCTCTCAAGCCTGCATATCGCCGCGCATTGCCACCGGCACCCTGACGCCGATCCCTGCCAGCATGACCCGCCAGATAACCGCCCCCGACGCCATCACCACCGACCATCACGGCGATCACCCGTTCGGCTACCACGGGCTGGCTGACACTGGCTCTGCCGCCCCGATGCCCCGCCGCCCTCTCGGGTTCATCTGTCGGGTTCACCTCACAGATTCAGCGGTGGCTCCAGTCCTGCGGATCGTCGAGATTGCCAGGGCTGAGCCCCAGCACATCGCCCTTGGTCGAGCAGCCAAGCCCCAAAACCGTCCGGTTGGCATAGGCGAAATAGGCCACCACCTGATTGATCTCGAGGATCTCGCCATCGCTCAGCCCGGCGTCGCGCAGCGGCCAGACGTCCTGCGATGTCAACTCCGCCGGTTGCTCTGTCAGCTTGCGCGCATATCGCAGCGCCGCCCGTTCGGCCTGCCGGACCGGCATGGCGGCAACGTCGCGCGCTTCAACCGCCGCCAACATGGCGGCGACGCGCTCCTCGTCATACATCAGCCGCTTCAGCCCGGCCTCGTGATGAAGCCTGCAATACTCACAATCGTTCAGCGCCGAAACCCAGACCCCCAGCAGCTCCAGAAACCACTTGGGCCGCTCGTTGCTGGTGTGATGCAGAACGTTCTTGTACAGCGCCATATGGCCTTCCATCGAATGCGGCCGCAGGGAATGCAGCTGCATGATGTTGTCCACCTGGCCATCCGGCCCCGTCATCCGTTCATAAAGTTCGCGCAGCTTCCCCGTCGCGTTCCGAAACGGAATCACCTCGATCCACGGCATCAATTACCTCTTACCAAACACTGGCCTGATATTGGCCCACTCGTACAAAACATCGCCAGAAGGTAGGCTGTGGACTATATTATGCAAGCCGGATGCGCCTGGGAAGGTGAATATATCACGCGGATTGTCATATTAACGGAGCGCCTGCGGCTCTGCCGCAACACCCACGCCCCGTTACCGCAAAGAACGCCCTCCCCGGCCCCCTCCCGGCTCCGCGCACTGCGCCCCTTCCCCCGCCCTGCGACATGCGCCATAATGGGCCCAACCAATAGCAACAATGAGCAGCGCGACACATGGCCGACGATCTTCTCAGCCCCAACACGTCCGAAACCTATGACGCTTCCTCCATCGAGGTGCTCGAAGGGCTGGAACCGGTGCGCCAACGTCCCGGCATGTATATCGGCGGCACCGACGAGCGCGCCCTGCACCATATGGTGGCCGAGATCCTCGACAACTCCATGGACGAGGCCGTCGCGGGCCACGCCAACCGGATCGAAATCACCCTGAACGCCGACTACTCGGTGACCATCACCGACAACGGCCGCGGCATCCCGATCGATCCGCACCCGAAGTTCCCCGACAAATCCGCGCTGGAGGTGATCCTCTGCACTCTGCACGCGGGCGGCAAATTCTCCGGCAAGGCCTATCAGACCTCCGGCGGTCTGCACGGTGTGGGCTCCTCGGTGGTCAACGCGCTCTCGGACAGTCTGGTGGTGCAGGTGGCCAAGAACAAGGAACTGTTCGAACAACGGTTTTCGCGCGGCATCCCCCTTGGTCCGGTCGAAAAAATCGGCGCCGCCCCCAACAAGCGCGGCACTTTCGTCACCTTTCACGCCGACGAGCAGATCTTCGGCTCGCATCGGTTCAAACCCAAACGCCTCTTCACCCTCGCCCGCTCCAAGGCCTATCTGTTCTCCGGCGTCGAGATCCGCTGGAAGAGCGCCATCGATGACGGCGAGACCCCGACCGAGGCGACCTTCCATTTCCCCGGCGGCCTCAAGGACTACCTGACCGAGGTGCTGGGCAAATCCACCACCTATGCCGATGCGCCCTTTGCCGGCAAAGTGGAGTTCCGCGAGAAATTCGGCGAACCCGGCTATGTGGAATGGGCGATCAACTGGACCCCCTCGCGCGACGGCTTCACCCAGAGCTACTGCAACACCGTCCCCACGCCTGAGGGCGGCACCCATGTGGCGGGATTCTGGGCCGCCATACTCAAGGGGATCAAGGCCTATGGCGAGCTGGTCGGCAACAAGAAGGCCGCCCAGATCACCCGCGACGACCTGATGGCGGGGGGCTGCGGGCTGGTGTCCTGCTTCATCGCCGACCCGGCCTTTGTTGGACAGACCAAGGACCGCCTGTCCACCGAAAGCGCCGCGCGCATGGTCGAGAACTCGGTCCGTGACCATTTCGACAACTGGCTGGCGGCCGATACCAAATCCGCCGGCGCCATCCTCGATTTCCTGATCCTGCGCTCCGAGGAACGGCTGCGCCGCAAACAGGAAAAAGAGACCCAGCGCAAATCCGCCACCAAGAAACTGCGCCTGCCCGGCAAGCTCACCGACTGTTCCTCCAAGGACCGCTCCGGCACCGAGCTGTTCATCGTCGAGGGCGACAGCGCCGGCGGCTCCGGCAAGGGCGCGCGGCACCGGGAATATCAGGCGCTGCTGCCGCTCAAGGGCAAGATCCTGAACGTGCTCGGCGCCGCTTCCGGCAAGCTCTCCTCCAACGCCGAGATCCGCGACCTCTGCGAGGCGCTCGGCGTCGGTCTCGGCACCCGCTTCAACCTCGACGATCTGCGCTATGACAAGATCATCATCATGACCGATGCGGATGTGGACGGCGCCCATATCGCCTCCTTGCTGATGACTTTCTTCTTCACCCAGATGCGGCCGCTGATCGACGGTGGACACCTCTACCTCGCCTGTCCGCCGCTGTTCCGCCTGACCCAGGGCGCGCGCCGAGTCTATTGCCTCGACGAGGCAGAGCGCGACAAATGGCTGGAGAAGGGGCTGGGCGGCAAAGGCAAGATCGACGTCTCCCGCTTCAAGGGTCTGGGCGAGATGGACGCCAAGGATCTCAAGGAGACCACCATGGATCCCAAGACCCGCAAGCTGATCCGCGTCACCATCGACGAGGACGAGCCCGGCGAAACCGGCGATCTGGTCGAGCGTCTGATGGGCAAGAAACCCGAGCTGCGCTACCAATACATCCAGGAAAACGCCAAATTCGTCGAAGAGCTGGACGTCTGAGGGGCACCCCGCAGGCTGGACGCGTCCTCGAAAAAAATCTCCCCCCTCGAAAAAAATGCGCATCCCCCCGAATAATCCGGGCTCTGCCGGTGTTTTCCAAGCATCAGACAACAACGACAGACGAAGGAACACATCATGGCCGAGACCATCAAAATCGCAGGCAAAGCCTATCCCGCCGACGTTGCCGGCATGCTCAAGCACAACACCATGCGCAACACCTTCGGCAACTGGATCGCGCGCGAGAAAAAAGTCCTGCTGCCGCACATCAAATTCGCGATCGCACAGATGAACAACGCCGATGGCCGTCATCTGTTTCAGACCTACCTCTCGCACGATGTGGCCGAAGCGGACCGGATCGATCTGCCGATCAACATCTATTCCATCCTCGATCAGGAGGACAAAAGCGACACCCCCCGCGCCGCCGCCTTCAAGGCTGTGCTGAACAAGGCGAAGAAATTCACCCTCGGCCCGCTGGATCACTACCGGCCGGAGTTCTTCGAGTCCAAAACCTTTCGCGATCTGGTGATCAAGCTGATCGGCCAGACCGATGCCAAGAAAGAGGCAAAGGCCCAGGGCATCAAGGACGACAAGGCCCTGTTCGAGATCATGATCCTCACCAACAGCGACCGCAAGGACGAGGCCATCAAGCAGGCCAAGGCTCTGGTGAAGAAGGAGAAACTCAGCAAGGATCAGGAAGCCTCGCTGATCCGGCAGATCAAACACGGACGCCCCTGAGCGACCAGAGGGCTGGCGGGCGGCGGGACCTCTGTGCAGGCCTCTGTTGCCTGCCCGCCGCCCGCCTCTGTTGCCTCCCCACCGTCTGCTAGGCTCGCGCCCCTGCCGCCCGTCAGTGATGCGCCCCCGCCGCCCGCCCGGCTGCGCAGATCTTAACCGTGCCCTGTCATTGTGCGGGGGTCGCGACATCGGAGGCGGGCTGACATCCCGCCCCACACAGGAGAACAGGCCCCCACAGACCACCCTCCTCCGGGTGCAGGGGATCTCAGCGAGACGCGGCCACCCCGCGCCCCCTCTCCGCCCCCCGGGGATTGAAACCCACCGGGCGGCGCCGCCTCTCACCGACGCTCTTTCGCCTCGATCCTATCCGGTCGCCCTCTCCCGAGGTTGATCCCGCGGACCTCTCCCGCCTACACTTCTCCCGCCAGCAGGTCTCCCGGCCCGGCAGAGGGGGTCTTTTGCCTGCGCAGATGCCACCCGCAGACAGTCCACGCCGTCCGCCCCCAGCCACGAGGATCCGCCCATGCTTCCTGCCTTTGACGACACCAGCCGGGTGCCGCGCGACCGTGACTAGACCTCTGCTCTGCCTCCTGATCCTGCTCACCGCCTGCGGGCGGTTGCCGACCGCACAGGAGCGGCTGTTTCTCGGGCAAATCCACGGCACCAGCCTCGATCTGGATCGTCTGCGGCTGGTCGAGGGCGCCCCCCTGCGCGCCGTCACCTTCCGCCGCCCGCAACGCCCGCGCGTCACCTGCCGCGAGCGCATCCTGCCCCCACGCCCGGCCGGCGAAGAGGTCACCGCCTCACCCGCGGCCGTGGCTCTCTTCAATCGGATCTTCTTCACCCGCGACTGGTTCATGGACAACTACCTCCCCGAATTCCCCGAGGCGCTGCCTCTGGTCGAGGCGATGCTGCTCGCCCACGAAGCCACCCACGCCTGGCAATGGCAGAACCGCGCCCGCACCGGCTACACCCCGCTGAAGGCGCTGCGCGAACACAGGGTCTCGCCCGACCCCTATCTCTTTGACCCCGAGGGATCGGCCAGCTTCCTGGACTACGGCTATGAACAACAGGGCACCATCGTCGAGGAATATGTCTGCTGCCGGGCACTCGCGCCCGAGGCCTCCCGCACCCGGCGCCTGCACGCGATGCTGGCCGCCGCCATGCCTGTCTCCGCCCTGCCGCAGCGCCGTCAAAGCGACGTCTACCTGCCGTGGAAAGGGGCGCAGATCGACGGCATCTGCGATTGAAAAATCATGTCCCACGTGGCACTTCGCAGAAAATCCCCGCGCCGGCCGAGACAGCCCTTGTGAGCCTGCGAACTTGCCGCCATGGTGCCCCCACAGGACAGGTGCAGCACCGGCGCAGGACGGGCGCAGGACGGGCACAGCACTGGCGAAAACCGGGCGCAGGATACCCGCGACTCAGACTGGACGAGGCGGTGATGGGAAGAGGAAGCGACATGACCCAATATGCGCTGATCATGCTGGCGGCCGGCATCGGCATTCCGGTGCTGGCTGCGCTCAACGCGCGGTTGGGGCAGTTTCTCGGCGCTCCGGGGGCGGCCTGTGTGGTGCTGTTCGCGGTCGCCTTCCTGACGGCGCTGGCCTTTTACGGGCTGGTCGGACCAAAGACGCTGATGCAGGCGGCAAGCGCCCCGAAACACCTGCTGCTGGCGGGCTTCCTCGTGGCCTTCTATGTCCTGTCGATCACCCATGTCGCGCCCCATTTCGGAGTGGGCAATGCGGTGTTCTTCGTGCTGCTCGGGCAGCTCATCTCAGCGGCGGCGATTGATCACTTCGGCCTCTTCGGCGCTCAGGTCAGCCCGCTGACGGCGATGCGGATGCTGGGAATTTCCGTCATGGCCTGCGGCGTCTGGATTACGCAAATCGCCGCCTGATCGCCACCTGTCTGCCGCCGGAGGTCCCGCCCCGTCCGCATACGGCAGACGCGCGTCGCCCGGCACCTTTTCCGCGCCGCGCCCTGCCCGTTCATCCAGCGCAGAGCACCCCGTCCTCCAGCCGCACCACCCGGTCCATCCGGGACGCCAGATCGAGGTTATGGGTCGCAATCAGCGCCGACAGCCCGGTTTCCGCAACCAGCCGCATCAACACCTCAAACACCTGATCCGAGGTGCCGGGATCGAGGTTCCCGGTCGGCTCATCCGCCAGCAACAGACGCGGCCGGTTGGCCAGTGCCCGGCAGACCGCCACCCGCTGCTGCTCGCCGCCAGAAAGCGCCGCCGGACGATGCGCGGCGCGGCGCTCCAGCCCCACCAGCGCCAACAGCTCGGCGCCGCGCGCCTCTGCCGCCCGCTGCGACACGCCATCCGCCAGCTGCGGCAGCACGATGTTCTCCAACGCCGTGAATTCCGGCAGCAGATGGTGGAACTGATAGACGAACCCCACGTCCTGCCGCCGCACCCGGGTGCGCCTGCGCTCGCTCGCGCCGCTCATGTCCTGCCCGCCGATCCGCACCGCGCCCGCATCGGCCGTATCCAGCAGACCCGCAATCTGCAGCAGGGTCGATTTGCCCGCCCCCGACGGCGCCACCAGTGCCACCACTTCGCCCGCATGCAGGGTGAGATCCGCCCCGCGCAGCACCTGCACCTCTCCCGGCGTGCCCGGCAGATAGGTCTTCTCCAACCCCTCCAGCTGCAATGTGATCTCACTCATAGCGCAGCGCCTCCACCGGGTTCATCCGCGCCGCACGGCGGGCGGGAAAGATCGTGACCAGAAACGACAGCCCCAGCGACAGGGCAACCGCCGACAGCACATCGCCCAACCGCAGTTCTGCCGGCAAGGCATAGATCCCCCGGATCGACGGATCCCAGACGCCGCCGCCCATCGCATAGTTCACAAAGGAGAAAATCGGATCGATATAGAGCGCAAACAGGCATCCCAGCGCCACCCCCATCACGGTGCCGATCACGCCGGTGACCGAGCCGCAGATGAAGAACACCCGCATGATCGACCCCTCGCTGAGCCCGATGGTGCGCAGGATCCCGATATCGCGCCCCTTGTTCTTCACCAGCATGATCAGGCCGGAGACGATATTCATCGTCGCAATCAGCACCAGGATCGACAGGATCACGAACATCACATTGTCCTCGACCTCCAGCGCCCGCAGGAATCCCCCCGAGGCATCCCGCCAGCTCCAGACGCCATAGCCCGTGCCCGCCGCCTGTATCAGCGGCAGCACATACTGATCCACCGCTTCGGGATCGGCCACCATGACTTCGATCTCATCGGCGACGCCGTCGCGGTTGAAATAGCTCTGCGCCTCGGCAAAGGGCAGATAGGCGCGGGTGTTGTCGATATCATAGCGCCCGGCGGTAAAGACATAGACCACCTCATAGGCGTTGACCCGCGGTGAGGTGCCAAAGGCGGTCTTGATCCCGTTGGGCGAGATCAGCTTCAGCTTGTCCCCCACCTGCAGCCCGAGACTGCGCGCCACACCGGATCCGATGGCGATCCCCTCGTTGAAACGGGACAGATCGCCATAGGCCTCGGCGCTCCGGGCCACGCCCGGAATCTGCGCGAGATCCGCCGCCGAGATGCCATAGACCTGCACGCCGGCATTACGGTCGCCGCGACTGGCCATCACCTGCCCCTTGATCAGGGGCGCAGCCTGCAGGACCCCCGGCACCTGCCGCGCCGCCTCTGCCAGCGCGGCATAGTCGGTGATCGTGCGGTCCAGCCTGCCCCCCTCCGTCACCTCTCCATGGGCATAGAGCGTGGCATGGGCATTGGCGCCGAGAATGGTGCCGACGAATTCCGACCGAAAGCCGGAGCGCACCGCCAGGGTCGCAATCAGCGCAAACACCGCCAGCGTGATGCCGATCAGTGAAATCCAGGTCATCACCGACACGCCGCCTTCGCTGCGGCGGGCCCGCAGATAGCGCCAGGCAATCATCCACTCGAAACGGGCAAAAGGTGCAGGTCCGGCCATGCAGGCTATCTTTCTGTGCAGAGCGCGGACAGGATCCGGCGCGGGAAGCTGGGCATCGAGCGGACCCTAGGCGCGAGCGATGAGAGGGTCAAGCAAGCCGGTTGCGGCGCTGGCGCATCCGGGCCGACCTGCGCCGCAGCAGCCCCAGCAGCGCCCCGAGCCCCCTGAGACCCCCGGCGCCCAGAATCCCCCCTGCCGCCATCAACAGCAGCGCATCCGCAGAGACCGGCAGAGCAGGCTCGAAGGCCCCGAGGGTGGCCGCCGCAATGTCGGTTTCCGCAAAGCGGCGCAGATGCAGCGCGCGATCCACCGGTGCCAGCGCAGCCAGCTCATGGAGGTCCGCAGCCAGCCGCTCGTAGCGGTCGATGGTGGCGGCCATGGTCTCGGCCCGCTGCGCCCCGATCTCGCCCGAGCGGGCCAGTTGCACCAGGGCCGAATGGCGCTCGAGCCCCAATGCGGCGGCGTCCGCATCAAACTCCGCCACGGTGCGTCGCAGCGCATCGACGTGACCACCCAGCCGCTGCAGATAGGCCTGCGCATAGGCGGGAAACTGGGACAGGCCCGCGCCCGCGCACAGCCCACCCAACAGAGGGATCACACGCGACATCATGGCTCTGCTCCTTTCGACCGGTATCGGGAGGCATGAGAATGCAGCCCCAATCGTGAGATTCAACCCCTTGTGCCCCGGGGTCAGCTCTTTGCCCGCCAACCGACCGGAAAAGCCGGCCCCTCAATGGAGCGATAGAAATGCCCAATACACATCTGGGCACAAAGCTGGACTACACGCCGGGCGCAAAGCGTCAGTCCAAAGCGTCAGCGCAAATCGTCTGCCCAAAGCATCGGCCCAAAACATCAATCTGGCCCACCTGCCCCTGCGGGAGCGGGGCGCTCCCGCCCCCTTTTGGTGTTTTGCCAAAGGCAAAACGCCGAAAAGGCGTTGGGGGTGGCGCCGGGCCTCTGGCCCGGCGCCACCCCCAACCCGCAAGGCCCAACGGGACAAGGGCACCCTGTGCCCGCAGGACCGGCGGGAGCAGCCACCGGTCGCAGATCTCAGGCGCTCAGAAGCCGCGCGGTGTCGGATGCGCGGCGTAGATGGCGGCGATCTTCTTCACCGCCTCTTCCGGGCTCAGCTCTTCGCTTTCGCCGGTCCGGCGGGAAGTCAGCTCAACGACGCCGTTTTTCAGGCCCCGCGGCCCCACCGTGATCCGCCAGGGCAGACCGATCAGATCCATGCCTGCGAACTTCGCACCGGCCCGCTCCTTGCGGTCATCATAAAGCGGTTCCAACCCGATCGCGGTGAGTGCCGCATAGAGCTGCTCGCAGGCGGCATCCGCCTCACCGTCGCCCTGCTTCAGATTGACGATCCCGCAATGGAACGGCGTGACCCCCTCGGGCCAGATGATGCCCTTGTCGTCGTGGCTCGCCTCGATGATCGCCCCCAGCAGGCGCGACACACCAATCCCGTGCGACCCCATATGCACCGGAACCGACGCGCCATCGCCGGTCTGGACGGTGGCATTCAGGGCCTCGGAATATTTGGTGCCGAAATAGAAGATCTGGCCCACTTCGATCCCGCGTGCGACACGGCGGCGCTCCTCGGGAACGGCCTCGAACAGAGCCGCATCATGGGTCTCGTCGGTGCGGGCGTATTTCGAGGTGAACTCCTCCAGGATCGCCTGGCACTGCGCGACGTCATCATAGTTGATGTCACGATCGCCAAAGGTCAGGTCGGTCACCGCGCTGTCATAAAACACCTCCGACTCGCCGGTGTCGGCCAGCACCAGGAATTCATGGGTGTAATCGCCGCCAATCGGCCCGCCGTCGGCGCGCATGGGGATCGCCTGCAGCCCCATGCGTTCATAGGTGCGCAGGTAGCTGACCAGATGGCGGTTGTAGGCGTGCAGCGCGTCCTCTTTGCTGAGGTCGAAGTTATAGCCGTCCTTCATGTAGAATTCCCGCCCCCGCATCACACCGAACCGCGGCCGGATCTCGTCGCGGAATTTCCACTGGATCTGATACATCGTCAGCGGCAGGTCCTTGTAGCTGCTGACATTGGCGCGGAACACATCCGTGATCAGCTCTTCGGCGGTGGGCGTGAACAGCATGTCGCGATCGTGGCGGTCCTTGATCCGCAGCATTTCCTCGCCATAGGCGTCATAGCGCCCGGACTCGCGCCACAGATCCGCCGACTGGATGGTCGGCATCAGCATCGGGATATGACCCGCGCGCATCTGTTCTTCGTGCACGATGCCTTCGATCTTCTTCAGCACGCGAAACCCCAGCGGCAGCCAGGAATAAATCCCGGCGGCGGACTGTTTGATCATGCCGGCGCGCAGCATGTAGCGATGGCTGACGACCTGAGCCTCGGAAGGGGTTTCCTTGAGGACAGGCAGGAAATAGCGGGACAGGCGCATGTTGGCTCCGTGCGGTAAAATTGGTTTGGCCCGGTGTAGAAGGTGTGGCTGGGTCAGACAAGAGCCGAGATCATCGCCGCACCCGACCGCACCCTGCGCGGCGCACCGCCATGCGCCCCCCCGTGCGCCTCCCGTATGCACCCCGCCCGTATGCCTCCCCCTGTGCGCCCCTGTTCCCCCGGTGCCCCCGTGCCCCTGTGACCCCCTGCAATGTCAGGTGGCAATCCCGGGCGGCAATCAAGACTTGAACCACGGTTCAGGATTTCGCATCGTGGTTCGAGTTTTCCCCGGAGGCCGCACAGATGAGCCAGACGATCACCGAACCCGCGCGTGAGATTGATGTCATTCACCGGACCGATGTCCTAGTGGTCGGCTCCGGCCCCGGCGGGCTGGCGGCGGCGCTTGCGGCGGCCCGCACCGGTGTCGCGGTGACGCTGCTGGAGCGGTTCGGCTGTTTCGGCGGCAATATTACCGCCGTCGGCGTCGAGGGCTTTGCCTGGTATCGCCACGCGGAAACGGTGGAGGCCGGCGGCATCGGCTGGGAATTCGAGGAGCGCGCCAAGGCGATGGATGCGGCCACGCCCGAAAGCCAGTCGCTGTCCTACGAGCTGGACGCCGAAGGGTTCAAACTGGTGGCCGACCAGCTGATTGAGGAGGCAGGCATCCACCCGATGCTGCACCGCATGTATGTGGCGCCGCTCCGCGAGGGCAAGCGGATCACCGGGGTGATCGTGGAATCAAAGGCCGGCCGCGAGGCGATCCTGGCGAAACGGGTGATCGACGCCACCGGCGATGCGGATATCGCCCGGATGATGGGGGCGCCGACGATCAAGACTCCGGTCGAGGAGATGCAGGCCGCCAGCGTCATGTTCCACATCGCAGGCGTCGACAAGCAGAAATTCATGGAGGGCGTCAAGGCCGACCCCCAGACCTACAAGGACTGGTCCACGGGCGAATGGCAGGTGGAGACCTCGGGCAAGGAGGACGACATGTTCTCGCCCTTCCTCGCCAAACCCTTTGCGCAGGCGCTGAAGGACGGGCTGATCCCGGCGCATCTCAACACCATCGGCGGCACCTGGGGCGCGGTGCATGACTCGGGCGAGATGACCTATATGAACCTGGTGCATCTCGCAGGCTGCGACGGCACCGACCCCGACAGCATGACCCGGTTTGAGATCGAGGGCCGCAAACAGGCGATGCATGCGATCAATGCGCTCAAGTACTATACGCCCGGCTGCGGCGGCGCCCGGCTGCGCAACTTCGGCATGACCATCGGCATCCGCGACACCCGCAAGCTCGATGCGCAGTACAATATGACCGAGGCAGATGTCCGCGAGCAGGGCCGCTTCGACGACAGCATCGGCATCTACCCGGAGTTCATCGACGGCTACGGCGTGCTGATCCTGCCCACCACCGGGCGCTACATGCAGATCCCCTATCGCGCCATGCTGCCGAAACAGGTCGAGGGTCTGCTGGTCACCGGCCGTGCCATCGGCGGCGACCGGATCGCCCATGCGGCAACCCGGAACATGGCCTGCTGCGCCGTGGCCGGTCAGGGCGCGGGAATCGCCGCCGCCCTCTCGGTCAAGGCTGACTGCGCGCTCGATTCCCTGGCGATTTCAGAGGTTCAGACGGAATTGAAACGACAGGGCGTGCGCATCGCCTGAACAGGAGCTGCCGGATTTTCCGCCCCCGCCGCCTGTTCAGCCACCTGTTCTGCCACCTGTCCGCAGGCCGTTGTTTTGATCCAAGGCGCGGGCCGGTTTCGGCACCAGTTTTTAGGCCAGTGTTGAGGCCCGTGTTGGGGCAGCTGTTGAGGCCGCTCCGTTCAAGGTCCTGACGTGGCCACCAGTCGGACGCGCCAGGTCAACCCACGTCAACCCAGGTCAACCCAAGGCAAGCCAGAATATATGAGGGCGAACCAGCGCGCACTCCGGCAAACTAGGAAAAAGGCGATCTACCTCATAGCCTGGGATCCGCAGGCGGGGTAGAAGCGCAAAGCGGGCAATAAAGCTCCGCAAAGCACTCTTAAAATGCCTTAAATTCAACATAGTTTTTTGCCACTTTAACCCGAAATTTGAGTATTTAATGAACAGAATTCGACAAACGCAGCAGCCGTGTTGCGCTGTCACGCCCGTCCCGACGCGACACTAATTCGCCCCCATTTCTGACCTTTGACAGATCCGGTTGCCATATGAATCATTCAGTCACGCTGAGACCAGATGCTATCGATATTCTGATCCGGAAGCTTGGGCTCCTGGATGCCGACCCAGATCCGGTGTTTGACACATTGTCCGGCCTGTCCGCCGAGGTTTTGCAGGCGCCGACGGTGGTTCTGGCCTTCGCGGCGCGCAGTGACGATGGCATTGCCGTCAAAAGCGCAGTCGGCACCGCCGGGCGCGAGGCTGACCTGCTGCAGATGGCGCTGGTGCGGATCTTCTTTGCCCATATCCTGGCCACCGATGACGCAGTTCGGATCGGTCGAATTCATCCCTCTGCCCTGCTGCCAACCCTGTTCACCGCGCAATCCGGCTCCGGCTCAGATACGGATACGGATGCGGATGCTGCCACATCCCTGTCCGGCCTCGGCGTACCGGTTCACCTGGCCGACGGCACCCCGATCGGCGCCCTCTGTGTACTTGACAGCGGTCCGCGCGACTGGAGCGACGGCGACCTGCAGAGGCTGCAACAGATCGCGACCTGCGTAGACCAGCGCATCGGCTGCAGGCTGGCGCTTCATCAGGCCCGCACGGCGGAGGCGCAGGCCCGCCAGGATGCGGAGGCGCGGAAATCCTGGCTGGCCAATATGAGCCATGAAATCCGCACGCCTCTCAATGGCATCATCGGTTCGGTGGACCTGCTGATGCAGGGGGCGGCGCAACCGGCCACGCCGCCGCAGGATCAGACCGAGCTGCTGCGGGCGGTGAACCGCTCGGCGCAGAACCTCTACCGGTTGCTGAACGATGCGCTCGACATCGCCAAGATCGACGCGGGCAAGCTGGAACTGATCCCCGCCCCCTTTGATCTGCGCGACATGGTCCATGACGTGGCCAAGCTGTTCTCCGCCAATGCCGCCGCCAAGAACGTGGATCTCAATCTCCGGTTCGTCGATGTGCCGGTGGGCGAAATGCGGCTGGGCGACAGTTTCCGCCTGGCGCAGGTCCTCGGCAACCTGTTGAGCAACGCGGTCAAATTCACCGATGCGGGCTCTGTCACGCTCTGTCTGCGCGGCAGCCCGCAGGGGCTGCAGATCCAGATCCGTGACAGCGGCTGCGGCATTGCGCCGGACGCAATGGAACATTTGTTCAAACCCTTCGTGCAGGCCGATGCGATCACCGCGCGCGACAAGGGGGGCACCGGCCTCGGGATGGCGATCGTGCAGCAGATCGTGGAGCTGATGAACGGCCGCATCCGCGCCGAGAGCAGCTATGGCGAGGGCACCACCGTTCATCTGACCCTGCCGATGCCGATCACCGAACCCCAAAAGCCGCGCGCTGCGGCTCCGGTCAGCCGCAGCGATTCCCTGCCGCAGTTGCTGCGCGGAAAGCGGGTTCTGGTCGCCGATGACAGCGCCGCCAACCGTATGGTTCTGACCAAGATGCTGGAACATTTGGGGGCGATCGTCGACACGGCGCGGGATGGCGGCGACGCCTATGGCCGCGCGGTCGCCACCTGCTATGATGTGCTGATGCTGGATATTCAGATGCCGGTGCTCAGCGGAACCGAGGTGCTCAAACAGCTGCAGGACCTGTTTCGCACCGGTCGCTCCGGTGCCGAAACGGCCGATAACGCGCTCTGTCTGGCGGTGACCGGCAACGCCTTTGCCGAACAGACCCGCGAATACCGCGAGGCCGGGTTTGATGGCTGTCTGGCCAAGCCCCTGCGTCAATCTGATCTGCTTCGGGTGCTGACGCCGCTGCTCTCGCCTCGCCGCTGAGCGCCGCCGCCGCTCCGCCCTGATGGCCGCCGCCGCTCCCTGCCTGATACCGCGCCGTTCCCTGCCTGATGCCGCGCCGCTCCTGATGTGCTGCGGGCGCAGCTCCCTGATGCACGCGACGGGCAGGTCAACTCTCTCTTGCAACTCCATGACCTATGGGCGATCACAGGGGCACCCCTCCCTGCAGGCCCGTGGCCTGCGCAACATCAGCGAGGTCGCTGTCTCATGGCCCTGCCCGCCAGCAAGCAACTGACATACTGGGGCCTCGCCCTGGTGATCTTCTCCGTGGTGATGTGGGCGCTCGGCAATGTGCTGCTGCCCTTCATCCTGGGCGGCGCCATCGCCTATATGATCGACCCGCTGGCCGACCGGCTGGAGCGCGCTGGCCTGAGCCGCGAGGGGGCGACCGCGGTGATCACCGTTGCCGCAGTCTTGATATTCCTGCTGTTCCTGCTGCTGATCATTCCGATGCTGGTGAACCAGCTCATCGATCTGGTGCAGACCCTGCCCGAGGCCTGGGCCAATCTGCGCGCCTTTGCCACGGACCGCTTCCCCGCGCTGTTTGACGGCAGCAGCCAGATGAACGAGGCCCTGTCCGGCCTGTGGAAGATGCTGCAGGACAAGAGCGTGACCCTGCTGCAGACCTTTGTCGGCTCCGCGCTGTCGCTTTTGAATGTTGTGGTGCTGATCGTGATCGTGCCGGTGGTGTCGGTCTATCTGCTGGTCGACTGGGACCGGATGGTGACCCGGATCGACGCGTTGCTGCCGCGCGATCATGCCCCCGTCATCCGGCGGCTGGCGCGTGAAATTGACGAGGTCCTGTCGTCGTTCATCCGTGGCATGGGCACGGTCTGTGTCATTCTCGGCACCTATTATGCGGTGGCGCTGATGGCCGTCGGGCTGAACTTCGGTCTCGCCGTCGGGTTTGTCGCGGGGCTGGTGACCTTCATCCCCTATCTCGGGTCGATCATCGGCGGCGTGCTGGCCATCGGGCTGGCGCTGTTTCAGTTCTGGGGCGCGCTCGAGGGTGCCGACGGCGAGATGATCCGCCAGGGCACCGACTGGATCCGCATCGCGCTGGTGGCGGGGATCTTCTTTCTTGGCCAGTTCGTCGAAGGCAACTTCCTGACCCCCAAGCTGGTCGGCGATTCCGTCGGGCTGCATCCGGTCTGGCTGTTGCTGGCGCTGTCGGTGTTTGGCGCATTGTTCGGATTTGTCGGCATGCTGGTGGCGGTGCCTGTGGCGGCCGCAATCGGAGTGGTTGCACGTTTTGCCGTGGACCAGTATCTGGACAGTCGTCTTTATCAGGGACAGACACACCGGGACGCGCCGTCCCGCGCAGATGTGGAATAAGCAGACCGACAATGTCCGAACAGCTGAGCTTTGATCTCCCGGCGAAACCTGCGCTGGGGCGGGATGACTTTTTTGTGGCCCCCTCGAACGCGATGGCGGTGGCGCTGATTGACATGAATTTCGCCTGGCCCTCGGGCAAGCTGGTGCTGACCGGCCCCAAGGGCTCGGGCAAGACCCACCTCGCCCATGTCTGGGCCCGCGACAGCGGCGCCCGGGTGATCCCGGCGCAGACCCTCACCGAGGCGGCGGTGCCCGGCCTCGCCAAAGGGCCGGTGGTGGTCGAGGACGTGCCCGAGATCGCGGAAGACGGCCCGGCGCAGAAGGCGCTGTTTCACCTCCACAATATGGTTCTGACCCATGGCCACCGGCTGATGATGACCGGCCGGCCTGCGCCGAATCTCTGGGGGCTCGGGCTTGCGGATCTGCAAAGCCGGGTGCAGGCCGCCACCCACGCCGCCCTCGATCCCCCCGATGATGCGCTGCTGGCGGTGGTGTTGGCAAAACTGTTCAACGACCGTCAGATCACGCCGAAACCCGATGTGATCCCCTATCTGGTTGGGCGGATGGACAGATCCTTTGCCGCCGCACAGGCGGTGGTGGACCGGCTGGACCGGTTGGCGCTGGCCGAACACCGCACCCTGTCGCGGGCGCTGGCGATCCAGATGATGGCCGCAGATCGCAAGACCGAAGACCGCAAACCCGACCGCCGGGAGGGCTGAGCCCCGGCGATCGCATCCCCTGCCCATCTTGCAAGTCACCTTGCGGCCCGCATCCCCTGCCCTCCTTGCGGTACGCATTTCTCCCTGGGTCACCTCTGCTGAATTGACCTGACCGATCCAATAGACCATTCTTTCCAAAGTCAAAACGTCCGGAGCCCGTATGACGATCCTGCCAGAAGCCCCGACCGAGCCCGCAGCGGGCAGCCCGAATTCAGGCAGCGATTCCGCGGACGGACGCGCCGCCGACCTGCCTCCCCCGACGGCAGAGCCCGCGGCCACAGCAGAGGATTGGGGTCCCTTCGGGCATCCGCTCTTCAACGATCCCGACGCCCGCGCGCTGGAGCGGATCGGGGTGGTGGATGTGGGTTCGAACTCGGTGCGGCTGGTGATCTTTGACGGCGCGGCGCGCAGCCCTGCCTATTTCTACAACGAGAAAATCATGTGCGCCCTTGGGGCCGGCCTGTCGGAAACCGGCAAGCTCAATCCCAAGGGGCGGGCCCGCGCCCTGGCCGCGCTGCAGCGGTTTCAGGCCCTCGCGGATGGTCTTTTGCCGGACAAGCTGCATGTGGTGGCCACCGCTGCGGTGCGCGATGCCAACGACGGGCCGGAGTTCTGCACCGAGGTCGAAGCCGCCACCGGGCTGCGCATCCGGGTCATCACCGGCGAGGAAGAGGCCCGCCTGTCGGCGCAGGGGGTGTTGCTGGGCTGGCCCGGTGCCTACGGGCTGATCTGTGACATCGGCGGCTCCTCCATGGAGCTGGCAGAGATCCAGGGCGGTATCGTCGGCAAATGCGTCACCTCGAACCTCGGGCCGCTCAAGCTCAAGGAAATCGAGGGCGGACGTCAGGGCCGCAAGAAGCACATCGATGAGGTCATGCTGTCCCTGCGCGACCAGATGGGCGATCAGCGCGACCGGCTGTTTCTGGTCGGTGGCAGCTGGCGGGCCATTGCGCGCCTTGACATGCTGCGGCGCAGCTACCCGCTGACGGTGCAGCACGAATACCGCATGACGGCAAAGGACGTGCGCGAGACCGCGAAATTCATCGAGAAGAACGATCTCGACAAGCTGCGCAGCGATTGCGGGATTTCCTCCACCCGGATGGCGCTGGTGCCCTATGCCATCGACGTGCTGTCGCGGCTGGTCAAGACGTTCCGCCCCAAGGATATTGCCGTCTCCAGCTATGGTCTGCGCGAGGGGCTTCTGTATGAACAGATGCCGGACCGGCTGCGCGAACGGGATCCGCTGATTGAGGCGGCGCGCTTTGCCGAAGCCAAGGACGCGCGGGTGCCGGGCTTTGGCAAAACGCTCTATGGCTTTGTCAAACCTCTGTTTTCCGGCAGCCCCTACGCCAAGATGCGGCTGGTGAAGGCCGCGAGCCTTCTGCATGATGTCAGCTGGCGGGCCCATCCCGACTACCGCGCCGAGGTCTGTTTCGACAATGCCACCCGCGCCAATCTGGGCGGGCTGAAACATTCGGAGCGTATTTTCCTCGGTCTGGCGCTGCTGCATCGCTACCGCAACAAACGCCAGGGCACCCATTTCGAGCATCTCTACGATCTGCTGGCGCCAGAGCAGCAAAAGGAAGCCGAAATCCTCGGCAAGGCCATGCGTTTTGGTGCGATGCTGATGGTCGGCGAGGACCGCGACATCGGGACATTGCGCTGGCAGCCGCGCAAACGCTTGCTGCATGTGGAACTGCCCGCATCCGGCACGGCGCTGTTTGGCGAGGTTGCGCGTGCCCGGCTGATGTCGCTTGTCAACGCGCTGGATGCCGACGTTCGGGTCACGGTCGACGGCAAACGCGGCGATCTGATGGCCGAGGGCTGAGCCGCCCCTCCCCCCCCGCGCGGCTGCCCTCTGCTGACGCAGAGCACCACCTGCTTCCCCCGATGCGGCCAGTGCGATCCAGTGCACCCTCGTGCGCCCGCTGGTCAGAGTTCGATGCTGCCCTCCCCCGGATCGCCCCGATCGCCGGGCGGCGTTTCTGCAGGTGGATGCGCGTCCGGGAGCGGGCGCTTGCGGCGCATGATGATATCTCCGTTCTCAAGGATCTCGGGCCGCTCATAGAGGCTCCAGTCCTCGACCTGCTCCGCAATAGCCGCCAACGCAGGCCCCATCTCGGCCAGAAACTCGCGCAGGGCGGGGCCGATCTCCGCGAACAGCCGCGCCGCGTCCTCCAGCGCCGGCTCCATTTCCCGGCGCAGCCCCCTGAGAAAGAGATCCGCCCCGCGCTCCATCAGGCTCTTGCCGTCACCCTCCGCCTGTGGCACCTCGCTATCGCCCTGCGTCGTCTGGGCCAGAACAGCGTCGACAGTGCCGAACGTCATCAGCGCAGAGACCGCCACAACACCGACAACCGCGATGAGCGGCGCCGTTTTGGCCGGGCGAAAAGGATGGCGAACACTCTGTATCATGACCGGACTCTCCCTCAGTTGTATCGCATCCGGAACAGAAGACCGCGCCCGCTCCCGGATGGGCAATCTCCTGCCCGAATGATGCCGGCGATGCCGCCTGGCGGTGGCGGCAGGCTCACAGCGGATCGCCATCGGTTTGCGGCCCAAAGGAGGCCACCTCCGGCTTCCGCAGAAGCTCCAGATCCAGATCGAGGCTCACCGGGAAATGGTCCGAAGCCTCCAGAAGCGCGCGGCGCAACTCCGCGTCGCCGTAGCATTCCGCGTCCTCGAAAGGATGCCAGATGCGCCAGCGTGGGTTGCAGCGGGCAAGATCCGGCGAAATCATCGCATAGTCCAGAAGCGCCTGAAAATAGCGCTTCTCGATCTGATTATAAAATCGGGCCGAGGTCGGCAGCCCCTGCCGGTTCGGCCGCAGCAGGCAGCGCGCATGGGGATCGGCCATCTCGGCGCCGAGAATGATCTCGACGGAGGAGCGACCAAACAGGGCCTCGTATTCGTCGAGCCCGGGACCGTCGTTCAGATCCCCCATCACCACCAGCGGATCTGCGGCGTTCAGATGTTCCGTCATCCGGGCCCGCAGCCAGATCGCCTGCGCCAATTGCTTGCGCCGGTTGGAGATGGACAGCGCCCGCGCCTCTTCCGGTGAGCGCGCGCCGTGGGGGGCCTTGGATTTCAGATGGGCGCCAATCAGACGAAAGGGAGGGCCGCTGTGCGGGGTGACCTGGATCTCCATTGGTGGTTTGGAGAACCGGACGCTGTCGGCCTCTGCGTCCACGTCGAGATCAATCGAAAAGCAGCCGTCAAAGGCAGGCACGCCGGGCGAAGACACCGGCGCATGGGTGGCGCTGAGCACATCGGGGTCGAAGAGAAAGGCGATTTCCTGCTGGGTTTCGTTGGAAAACCCCATCACGGCCGCGCGGGTGCGCAGCCCGGCCCAATCGGCGAATTCCGCCAGCGCGCGCAGGGTGCTCTGGCGGCGGCCGGTGTTCGGCGCCTCGATCACAACGATCGCATCCGCATCCACCCGCCGCAGCACGGTAGCGATGGCCTCGGTCTGGGCCGCACAGCTGACCCCGTGGCGGCCCGACCGTCTTCCGTCCAGAAACAGCCGGTCCCTGGCGTCAAAGAGATTGGCGAACCATTCGATATTATACGTGCTGAGGCGCATGGTCTCGGGCCTGCGCCGCGCCGCGGATGTCGTCCCAGGCCCGGTTGATATCCGCCAGGCGCTTTTCGGCCAGACGGATCGCCTCGGTCGGCACCCCCCGCGCGATCATCGCATCAGGGTGGTTGTCGCGCACCAGCTTTCGCCAGATCTGGCGGACCTCTTCCAGCGGGGTGCCCGGCGCGACCCCCAGCACATCATGCGGATCCCGCGGGGCGCCCTCGACAAAGCGGGCGCGCAGAGACCGGAACTGCGCTTCGGACTGACCGAACATGCGGCTGACATCCGCGAGAAAGGCGTTTTCGTTCGGGTGATAGAATCCGTCTGCCAGAGCAATATGGAACAGCCCCTCCATCAGGTCGCACAGCGTGCCCGGATCATCCTGAAACATGGTGCTGATGCGGCGGGCGTATTCGCCGTAGCCTGCGATGTCCTGACGGGCGAGATTGAACACGCGGGCGGCCTGCTGTTCGTCCTCGGCGGCGATCTGGAACACCTCGCGAAAGGCGGCCACCTCGTCCCGGGTCACCTGCCCGTCGGCCTTGGCCATCTTTGCCCCCAGCGCGATCACCGCGATGGTGAAGGCCACGGACCGTTCAGGCGGCGTGCGCAGACGGTCGAAAACCGTTGCAAGGCTTTCGCCGGTGGCCAGCGCCGACAGCGCCTCGGTGATGCGGGACCAGAGTGACATGGGGGGAGCTTAGCCGGGATCGCCCTGGCTGTCAGGTCGTGCCGGTTCGTCCTCACGGAGAATTTTCTGCATCAGCACAAGATCCAGCCACTGCCCCCATTTGCAGCCGACCTCCGCCAGCCGTGCGACCTCGCGATAGCCACAGGCGGCATGAAAGGCCTGCGCCGAGGGGTTGGCGCCGCTGATGGCGGCCACAAGCACATGCAGGCCGCGCACTCGGGCCAGGTTTTCCAGGTCGCGCAGCAGGGCGCGCCCCACGCCCCTTCCCCGGGCCGCCTCGGTCAGATAGATCGAGTGCTCGGCCGTATGCGCATAGCCCGGCCCGCCACGAAACGGACCGAAGGTGGCAAAGCCGAGAAACCTGCCGGATGACCTGTCCTCGGCAATCAGCATCGGTTGGCCCGACAGGATGTCCTCCGCCCAGTCGCTGACCCCGCGCACCACAGTGGTGAAGGTGGCGAGGCTATGCTGCACTCCATGGGCATGGAGCGCCGCGACAGCCTCGGCATCGCCCGAGTGGGCCGGACGAATGCGCGGGGCGTCTGTCATGTGAGGCGGCGCAGCCCGTGCGGCGTGTCGATCTCGGCCAGCAGCCCGACGGGGCCGGGTTCAAACACCACGCGGGCCTCGTCGAGGTTGAGCACGTCCCGCAGCGCCTGCGCCTCGGGGTGGGTGATCACCAGCCGTCGCAACGCGCATCCCTGCTGCTGCAAGCGCGGAGCCGGATGGGGTCCCTGCCATTGCATCAGGGCGGGAAAACAGTTGTCAAACGGCAGGGCCCCGCTGCTCGGCACCGCCATCTGCCAGCGCAGATCCCCGCGGGTCAGCGCAACCGGCTCCCCCGCGTCAAGGTCGATCCCCGCCAAGGTCGCGGCAAGGTTTTCACTGCGGCAGATCCAGTTGCTGATGCGGGGCGCGCCGGTGAACCGGTCGAGGTCGAACCAACGGGGACTGCGCTCGGGCGGTGCAGCCGGGTCGATGGCGATGGCTTCCAGATAGAGCCCCTCTGCCAGGCCGAGGAGGCAATTGTGGGTGCCAAAGACCTGATGACGCCCCCCCGGCTGCAGGGCCACGCCGAGCGCCGCTTCGACATGGGCGCAGGCCTCATCAAGCGAGGCAGCTGCCACGGCAAAATGGTCGAGTGCGATCATTGTGGTCTCTCCCGGAGTCTGATCCGGTCAGGTTTACCCAGCCAGGTGGCAGAGGCAACGGCAAATCCTTGCCTTGCCCCACGCCCGGTTGT
This sequence comes from Phaeobacter sp. B1627, assembly GCF_006265095.1. Lineage (GTDB taxonomy): Bacteria > Pseudomonadota > Alphaproteobacteria > Rhodobacterales > Rhodobacteraceae > Epibacterium. Next base: position 34,109 of record NZ_VCNK01000002.1, on the reverse strand, counting down.
GGTTCGGGCCATTCCCGGCGTGCTCCCGCCCGTCTCTGGCTGCGCCCCTGGCGCAACCGAACCGGTTGGGGGTGGCGCCGCGCGCGCCCCGGATGGGGCGCGCGCGGCGCGCAGTCGGCCCCTTTGGGGCCGACTGCCATGCCCAAGCCGCCAAAGGGGTCTGACACAGTCAGGCCACGCGGCGGCGCGGGAGCGCTTTCCCCCCAAACGTCGCGCCACATCGCGCCACCGGACCGCCTCTCTCAGCCCTGGCGCGCGGTCCGGATCAGCCGCAGGATATCCTGCGCTGCCTCGGGGATATTGGTTCCGGGGCCAAAGATCGCCTTCACCCCATGATCGTAGAGGAACTGGTAGTCCTGCTGCGGTATCACCCCGCCGCAGATCACGATTATATCCTCCGCCCCCTGCGCCTTCAGCTCGTTGACCAGCTGCGGTGCCAGGGTCTTGTGGCCCGCCGCCTGGGACGAGATCCCGACCACATGCACATCGTTGTCGATCGCATCCTGCGCAGCCTCGTCCGGGGTCTGGAACAGAGGCCCCACATCCACGTCAAAGCCGATGTCGGCAAAGGCGGTGGCGATGACCTTGGCGCCCCGGTCGTGACCGTCCTGTCCCATCTTGACCACCAGCAAACGCGGGCGGCGGCCCTCTTCTTCGGCGAACTCCGCAATGCTTTTCTGGATCGCGGCAAAGCCCTCGTCGCCCTCGTAGGCGGCCCCATAGACCCCTGCGAGCGTCTTGACCTCGGCGCGGTGGCGGCCGAATTCCTCTTCCATAGCCATGCTGATTTCCCCCACAGTGGCCCGAGCACGGGCCGCATCCACAGCCGCCCCGAGCAGATTGCCGCCCTCGCGGGCGCAGCGGGTCAGTTCCGCCAGAGCCGACGCGCAGGCTTCCGGGTTGCGGTCCTTGCGGATCCGGTCGAGCCGGGCAATCTGGCTGTCGCGCACTTTGACATTGTCCACGTCGAGAATGTCGATCGGGTCTTCCTTCTCCTTGCGGTATTTGTTGACGCCGACGATCACCTCCTCGCCGCGATCGATCATCGCCTGCCGCCGCGCTGCCGTCTCCTCAATGCGCAGCTTCGGCATGCCGGAGGCCACCGCTTTGGTCATGCCGCCCATCTCCTCGACCTCCTGCATCAGAGCCCAGGCCTTGTCGATCAGTTCCGCCGTCAGGCTCTCGACGTAGTAGCTGCCCGCAAGCGGGTCCACCACATTGGTGACGCCGGTCTCCTCCTGCAGGATCAGCTGGGTATTGCGGGCGATGCGGGCAGAGAAATCGGTGGGCAGGGCGATGGCCTCATCCAGCGCATTGGTATGCAGCGACTGGGTGCCGCCGAGCACGGCCGACATCGCCTCATAGGCGGTGCGCACCACGTTGTTGTAGGGATCCTGTTCCTGCAGCGACACGCCCGAGGTCTGGCAATGGGTGCGCAGCATCTTGGAGCGCTCGTTCTGGGCGCCGACCTCTGTCATCACCCGGTGCCACAGGGTGCGGGCGGCGCGCAGTTTCGCAGCCTCCATGAAGAAATTCATACCGATGGCAAAGAAGAACGACAGCCGGCCCGCGAATTTATCCACATCCATGCCGGCCGCCATCGCCGCCTTCACATATTCGCGCCCGTCGGCCAGCGTATAGGCGAGTTCCTGCACCAGGTTCGCGCCGGCCTCCTGCATGTGGTAGCCGGAGATCGAGATCGAGTTGAATTTCGGCATCTCGGCCGAGGTATATTCGATGATGTCAGAGATGATCCGCATCGAGGGTTCGGGCGGATAGATATAGGTGTTGCGGACCATGAATTCCTTCAGGATGTCGTTCTGAATGGTGCCCGACAGGACCGATTTGTCATGGCCCTGCTCTTCGCCCGCGACGATGAAACTGGCCAGAATAGGGATCACCGCGCCGTTCATGGTCATCGATACCGAGACCTGATCCAGCGGAATGCCGTCGAACAGGATCTTCATGTCCTCGACCGAATCAATGGCCACACCGGCCTTGCCCACGTCCCCGACCACGCGGGGATGGTCGCTGTCATAGCCGCGGTGGGTGGCCAGATCGAAGGCGACCGAGACCCCCTGCTGGCCGGCCGCGAGGTTGCGGCGATAAAAAGCGTTGGATTCCTCGGCGGTAGAGAAACCCGCGTATTGGCGGATGGTCCAGGGGCGGCCTGCGTACATGGTCGCCTTGACGCCGCGGGTGAAGGGGCCAAAGCCTGGCATCCCCTGCATATGCGCCAGCCCGGCGGTGTCCTCGGCGGTATAGAGCGGCTTGACCTCGATGCCCTCGAGGGTCTGCCAGTTGAGATCGTCCAGCTTGCGTCCGCGCAGCTCTTTCTCAGCCAGCGCCCGCCAATCGTCCGGTGTCTGCGTCTCCGGTGTCTGGGTCATGGATTGGTCCTCTTGTCAGGTCGTCCTGCGGCATGCGTTCTGCTGCCGCGTTTTTATTGCGGTCGTCGCGTGCGTCCGATTTGTTCGGATCTTCAACCAGTTCGGCCAGGCCGTCGGCCCCGCCCACCAGCCACATCATGTCGTCATAATAGCGCTCGCGCAGCTGCGCGGCCTCCGCCTCGGAGAAGGGCATCCAGCGGCCGTCCCCCTCGGGCAAAAGCGCCGCCAGCCGGTCCGGCAGATCCGCCCGCAGCGCAGGCAATCTGGAACAGGCGTTGAGGCGGAAACTGCCGCGAACCGGCGGGCAATCCACCCCGGTCATCACCGAGAGCTGCGCCTCGGGACGGGCGGCAAACACCTCATGCGCAAAGACCCGGATGCGCGCCCCCGGCAAGGCGCAATAGATGTCCTGGATCACGTCGCGCCAGCTGCGGGGGCTGGTTGCAATGCGCGACAGAACCCGGCCATTGGGCATCCGCAGCGACTGTTCCAGCCGCATCGACAGAGCCGAGGCCCAGAACACCTCGGGGCTGCGAATATTGAGCATCACATCCGTCACAGCGCCGGAAAAAGCATGATCGAGCCGCGCCAGATACTCGCCCGCGCCGGGATAGAGCTGCCCCAGCGACAGGCTTTGATCGAGGGCGCCGAGGAGGTTTGCGTCGCTGATCACCAAAGCCGCCGTCCCCGCCTCGCGCAGGGTGGTGAGCTGCAACGCGATCCGCCCGCGGGCCCGTTGCACCGGATCGCGCCCGTTGCCGAGGGACACCCCCGGCTGCACCCCGTGCAGCAGCCCCTTGCGGGTGCGCTCCGGCCCCATGACGGTCAGACCATACTGCGCCAGATGGTCCTGTTTGCGGGTCATGTAGTTCTGGAAACTGCGGGTTGCGCAGCGGTGAGCACCAATGTGCAGGATCACTTTCATGGCAGGGTTTCCTCGTGCAGGGGGCCCGGCGCGGGAGCGGGCGAACGGGGAAACCATGCGACGCCTGGAGTTCCATCAAGCTTAACCAAAGGTGTTTTTTTTGTACAATCAGCGGTTTCGCCCATCGCTTTTACGGTTGCGGTGCATATATTTCCGCACAGAGGAGTATTTATGAAAAACCTGATCCGCCCGACCCTGTCCAATCTGGCCAATCTGGCTACGCTGGCCAATCTGGCCAATCTGTCCGACCTCGCTAGGCTGGCCCCGATTGCGGCCCTGATGGCCGCCCTGCCCCTGAGCCCTACAGCCGCCGCATGGGCGCAGGAGGTTGAGATCGTGACTGACGCCCCTGACCCTGCCGCTGACCTTGTCCCGGTGGCGGAGCAGTTGCCGGATACAGAGGCTGGCGACACCGAGGCGGTGACAGAGACGGATGCAGCCGTCCCGCCGGTCTTTGCCATCCACGACGGATATGACGTGGACATTGCGGAGTATCGCTGGACCCATCGCCCGGTGGTGGTCTTCGCCGACAGCCCGGCGGACCCGAGGTTCCGGGAGCAGGTCGACGAATTGCTGAAGGATGTGCCGGCCCTGATGACGCGCGATGTGATCGTCTTTGTCGACACGGACCCGGAGCGGAAATCCGCCCTGCGCACCAAATTGCGGCCGCGCGGGTTTATGCTGGTGCTGCTCGGCAAGGATGGTGGGGTGAAACTGAGAAAGCCCCTGCCGTGGAGTGTCCGGGAACTGTCGCGGACCATCGACAAGATGCCAATGCGACTGCGCGAAGTCGAGGATCGGCGGGGCGGCTGAGTCATGAGGGTCGGCCGCGTGAAAAGAACAGCCGCCGGTTGCGCCGGTCAAAGACGGCCATGGATCTGTCCTGCGGCGCGTAGATCAGCACCGAGGTCGGGTCCAGCAGCGCGTTGAAATAGGCCACTTCCATCTCTTCAGCCATGCAGTCCTTGCCGCCGGTGCCGGAGGACAACACGCCGAGCCCCAGCGGCAGATCAAGGGTCATGATCTGTTCGGTCACCTGCGTCGGCGACAGGGCGTCGATCTGAAACGCGACGGTCTCTCCCTCGACGATGGCGCGCATCCCGGCCTCGATCGAGCCGGCCTTCCGGATCAACGAACTGATCCGGTTGGCTTTGACATCAAACAGCGCCGCGGTGCAGTTGACGCGGGAAAAGAAATAGAATGTCTCGCCCAGCTTGACCCAGCTCTGCACGTTGGAGCGCACTTCCTCCTCCTGGTCGAGACTGCAGGCAGAGAGCAGAACCCCGGCCGCCGTGGCCAGACCCAGAACAGTGGTACGCAGGCGGCGGCGAGAGCGGGTATGGGGCAAGGGATGATCCTTCAGAAACACAGGCACGCGCCTGACACGCCCCCCCGGAGACCGGGGCGACACGGCACGCCCGGCCAAGCTACTGGCGGAGGCTTCAGAAAGGCTTAACACCTCCGGTCTGGATCCCGGTTTTTGCGCTGATATCCTGCTCCTGCGACCATAGTCCGGGCGCAGGCCATCGCGGGACCGAGCTGCCCGCGCGCCGGATGGCGGCAGGCGGCGCAGGCAGTGCGGGCTGAACGGGCCCATCTGCGGCGATATGGCGGCTGCGCGGATCATCGGATCATTCGAATTCCATGATCACATCATCCACCGCGAGACTGTCGCCCGCGCCGGCATTGACCTTGCTGACCACCGCTTTTTTCTCGGCGCGCAGGATGTTTTCCATCTTCATCGCCTCGATCGTGCAGAGCGCCTGACCTTCGTGGACCTCATCGCCCACGGCCACATCGACCTTCACCACCAGGCCGGGCATCGGACAGAGCAGCATCTTCGAAGTATCCGGCGGCAGTTTCTCCGGCATCAGGGCGGCCAGTTCCGCCTGACGCGGGCGGCGCACATGCACCTTCAGATCCGCACCCCGGCTGCGGATGCGAAACCCCTGGGTGATCTTGTCGGTCTTCAGCACCAAGGGCGCGCCATCGGTCTCGATCCGGGCAATCATGTCGCCCGGCGTCCAGTCGGAGCTGACGCGCATCGCGGCGCCATCGTCGGTAAAGGTGACGGTGGCCCCCTCGGGGTCGGCGGCGACCTCGGTGCGGAAGCTCTGGCCGCCGAGGCTGACGACCCAGTGATTGCCGACCCGGCGCTCGTGATTGTCCATCCGTCCCGACACCTGCGTGCGGCGGATTTCGGCAATCCGGTGCATCGCAGCACAGGCGGCGGCGATGCGGCGCAATTCCGACACCGGCAGCGTGGCGCCGTCAAAGCCGTCGGGATATTCCTCGGCAATAAAGGCGGTGGTGATATCGCCCGAGATGAATTTCGGATGATCCATCACCGCCGACAGGAACGGCAGGTTATGACCGATGCCCTCGACCTCAAAGCTGTCGAGCGCCACCCGCATCGCCTCGATCGCGGCGTCCCGGGTCGGGGCCCAGGTGCAGAGCTTGGCGATCATCGGGTCGTAATACATTGAAATCTCGCCACCTTCGTAGACGCCCGTGTCATTGCGCACGACCACAGGTCCGGCCGCGCCCGGCGCGACACCGGGGCTGTAGGCGGCGGTTTCCGCAGGCGGGCGATAGCGGGTCAGACGGCCGATGGAGGGCAGGAAGTTGCGGTAGGGATCTTCAGCATAGAGGCGGTTCTCGATCGCCCAGCCGGTCAGTTTGACGTCATCCTGGGTGATGGTCAGCGGCTGGCCGGCGGCGACGCGGATCATCTGTTCCACCAGATCGACGCCGGTGATCAGCTCGGTCACGGGATGTTCCACCTGCAGACGGGTGTTCATCTCGAGAAAGTAGAAATTCTTGTCGCCGTCGACGATGAATTCCACCGTGCCCGCAGAGGCATAGCCCACGGCCTTCGCCAGAGCCACGGCCTGTTCGCCCATCGCCTTGCGGGTCGCCTCGTCCAGGAAGGGGCTGGGCGCTTCCTCCACCACCTTCTGGTTGCGGCGCTGGATGGAGCATTCCCGCTCGCCCAGGTAGATCCCGTTGCCATGGGCGTCGCAGAGCACCTGAATTTCAATGTGGCGCGGCTGGGTGACGAATTTCTCGATGAAGATCCGGTCGTCGCCAAAAGAGCTGGCGGCTTCGTTCTTGGAGGACTGGAACCCTTCGCGGGCTTCCTCGTCACTCCAGGCGATGCGCATGCCCTTGCCGCCGCCCCCGGCCGAGGCCTTGATCATCACCGGATAGCCGACCTCGCCCGAGATTTTCACCGCCTCGTCGGCATCGGCAATCAGCCCCATATAGCCGGGCACCGTCGACACGCCTGCCTCCTGGGCGATCTTCTTGGAGGTGATCTTGTCGCCCATCTTCTCGATGGCGCCGACGGGCGGGCCGACAAAGGCGACCCCCTCGGCGGCGAGCGCCTCGGCGAATTTGGAATTCTCCGACAGGAACCCATAGCCCGGATGCACCGCCTGCGCGCCACTTTCGCGGATGGCGGCCATCACATTGTCAATCACGATATAGGATTGGTTGGCCGGGGGCGGGCCGACGTGGACGGCTTCATCCGCCATCTGCACATGCAGGGCCTGCCGGTCGGCGTCGGAATAGATCGCCACCGTCTTGATCCCCATCTTGCGCGCGGTCTTGATGACGCGACAGGCGATTTCCCCGCGGTTGGCGATCAGGATCTTGTCAAACATGTGCTGTCCCTTGTGGTCGAGAATGTGATCGGTGATGTGGTCTGCCTTGCCAGGTCAGAGCCGCAAACCAAAAACCGCCGCACACGGGGGATGATCCCGTGGCGGCGGCTGGTCTGTCTGTGAGGGCCGGAGCGGAGTGGGTGCCCTGGCCGTGCCCCTGGTCAGCAGCGGTTCGGATGTTCCTGGCAGTAGATGAGGTTGCCGGCCGCGCCGACGGCGGCGCCGGTGACCAGATTGCCCTTGAGCAGGGCCGCGCCGGCCGCACCGGCCCCTGCCCCGTAGAGCGCCTGCTCGCCGGTGGTATCGCCACAGGCCGCGAGAGCGGCAGTGCCGCACAGCAGGGCTGCAAGAATGGATTTTCGCATCGGGAGGCTCCTTTTGATCGATCAGTCTGATTGACGGCCGGTTTGACCGTCACTTTGATCTGATAACGTCGGGCGTCCAGAGATGTTCCTTCGGGGGGCGTGAAATGGGCGGAGGATCGCGCGGTGGCGGCCCCTGTCGGGCGGGGTTTCGCCCACAGGTTCAAACAGGGCGGCAACAGGTGGCGGGCTGCGGTGGATGTGACCCCGCGGGCGCCGTCGGTTGCGGCACCAAAAGCGGGCAGATGGCACAGGGGTATGCACATCTGCCCAGTGGGGTTTTGGGGCCGGAACAACAGCCGGAAGGGACGAAAAGGCTGTGTCGGCCTGCTCACCCTGCCACGGCCACAGCGACCTGCAAACGGATGTGTCGCCCGCATTTGGGTTCGGGCGGCAGGCCGCGCAAATCGCCCCCCTTCAGGCAGGAAAATGCCGATACACGCCATACAGGTCCTTGCAGCGGCAATTTCCCGCCGCCCTGCTGTGCCCGATTGGCGGATATGATCCCCTGCCCGCATGCGCTCAGCCCTCAAAGGCCTCGGGGAAGGACCGGCGGGCGACATCGACATCGATCACCAGAAGCGACTCGTAGCTTTCCGGATCGAAGGGGTCATCCACCGCCACGACCTCGCGCCCGAACAGCCAGCTGAGCCGCCCCGCGTCGAGGTTGCCCCGCTCGAAGGGCTGGTCGCCGAAATGGTCCCACAGGGCCTTCATGAAGCCGGCATCGGCCCGGCGATCCGGGGGTCTGCGGTCGCGAAAGCGTTCGCGTGCAATCAAAGGCGTGATGCCCTTGGTGCTGGCGCGACGGATGATGAACTGAAAATCTGTACCCGGAAGACGGCCGGGAAAGCCGCGGTGTTTCAACATGGGGGGGCCTCCGGTCCGGCACCCCGCAGGTCGGACGGGGCCGGCCACAGGGCCGGACCCCTGAAGTGATTACTTGTATTTGCCGGTGTAGACCGGTTCCTGCGAGATCGGCTCTGGCTCGACCACGACGAATTCTTCTTCGCGCGGGCCCGCGCATGCGGAAACGGCCGCCACGAGGCCTGCGAGAGTGAGAAGCTTGATGCTCTTGGACATGTCAGTCTCCTAAGATCATTGATGAAACCTGCACGGGCCGAAACCCGCGCCTCTGGCAACCCAACGGGAAAATCCCCACTGAGTTGAGGCGCATATTTGCGTCCCGCGCGCAGTATAGCGGCATTGGTTTCAGGAACATATGACAATTCCTCCGCAGGGCGCGCTTGTGACGCGAAAACCGCAGAAACATGCCGACAGAGCGCAGACCGCCGCATCAGTACCCCTCCCAGATGCAGGTTCCGGCCTCCAGCCGGTAGGTTTCGAAGAACTGCGTGGCCTCCGGCACGCTGCTGCCGAAGGGCAGGAGCCGGTCCGAGAGTGAGATCACCACCCGCTCCGGCGTGACCCTGTGATGGGCCAGATAGGGCAGCGCCACGGCCGCGCAGAGATGGTCAATATCGGCGGCACTTCGGCCGGGGTCGGCCGCGCCCGCAATCTGCGGCGCGACAAAACGGAACCGCGCCCAGAGCGCACCGGGGGTGTCGTCCAGAAGAACCTCGGCGAGGGTCACCGGCTGCCCGGAGGGGACCGCCAGACCATTGGCTTGCGGCCGGCTGGCCTGCGGATCACTGGTCTGCGGATCACTGCCCTGCTGATCATTCGTTTGCTGATCACTCGTTTGCTGATTACTGGCCTGCTGTCCCGAGCCCTGCTGACCCGAGGCCGCAGAGACGGGGAGCGTGCCCAACAGGAGCCAGACTGCACAGAGCATCAGCAGCGCCAGCCCGGTGTGATCAGGCCGCAGGCCGCTGCTGCGGGAGCATGGCCTTGACGTGGTTGACATCCGAGCTGAGCTGGGCGCCGAGATGGCCGCTGACATCGGATCCGAGATGCGGAATTCAATCATTGGATGTAATGGGAATGGCGGGCGTGTTGGGAATGGCCTCGGCCAAGAAACCAAAGAACCGCAGCCCCGACCTCGATATAATCGAGCTCCTCCTGCCGGGGCTGCGGGCGCTGCGCCAAGGGCGCGCGCTGAACTCGCTTCGGCTGAAACAGAGCATGCAACCGATTCGGCCTCTGTGTCAAACCCTGTTACAAATTTGTGCAAAAATACTGCATGCCGCACAGCAGTCAGGCATTTTGCGAACCCGCCACAAAAACGCCGGGCCCGCCCGTCATTTCGGCGCAAGTCCTGCAACAAATTTGCGCTGGGTTTCGATTGACCTCGGGTCATTCAGAAACCTTTTGCCTTGCGCTGCGCCTGAGTGATCCAGCGCCGCCGCTTGTCCGGATGCTCCAGAACCTCGGAAATCCGGGCCGCGAGTCTGGGGGAAACAGGGCTCGCCACCCGCCCGCCGGCCTCAACGCGAATCGCCTCTCCGTCGCGGGTCAGACGCACCACCGGAGAGAAGCCCCGCACCCGTTGCAAGGCCCGCCACAGGTCCTGCCGGATCTGATGCGCCAGCCGCACCGGATCGCCCATAGGGAGAGTGGTGACCGCCACGACATCAAACCGGGCAGGACGCTGGCGACAGAGCACCAGCTCTCCCTCAGTGCGGGTGATATGCCAACGGGACGCCATCGGTCACAACGGGATGTTGTCGTGTTTTTTCCACGGATTCTGCAGCTTCTTGTTGCGCAGAGAGGCAAAGGCCCGGGCCACCCGGCGGCGGGTCGAATGCGGCTGGATCACCTCATCGATAAAACCGCGCTCGGCCGCCACGAAGGGATTGGCAAAGCGGTCCTCATAGTCCTTGGCGTGGGCGGCGATCTTTTCCGGATCATGGAGGTCGGCGCGGTGGATGATCTCGGTCGCGCCCTTGGCGCCCATGACCGCGATTTCTGCGGTGGGCCAGGCATAGTTGAAATCGCCGCGCAGGTGTTTGGAGGCCATCACGTCATAGGCGCCGCCATAGGCCTTGCGGGTGATCACGGTGACCTTGGGCACTGTCGCCTCGCCATAGGCGAACAGCAGTTTGGCCCCGTGTTTGATGACGCCGCCATATTCCTGCGCCGTGCCCGGCAAGAAGCCCGGCACATCCACGAAGGTGAGAATCGGGATCTCGAAGGCATCGCAGAACCGCACGAAGCGCGCGGCCTTGCGGCTCGAGTCGATATCGAGACAGCCCGCCAGCACCATCGGCTGGTTGGCGACCACGCCCACCGTCTGCCCCTCGAGGCGGATGAAGCCGGTGATGATATTCTTGGCGAACTCTTCCTGAATTTCGTAGAAGTCGCCCTCATCCGCGGTTTTGGTGATCAGCTCTTTCATATCATAGGGCGTATTGGCGTTTTCCGGCACCAGCGTGTCGAGGCTGTTCTCGATCCGGGCGGGGTCGTCAAAGAACGGGCGCACCGGCGGTTTTTCGCGGTTGTTGAGCGGCAGGAAATCGACCAGGCGGCGCACCTCGGCGAGGGCCTCCACGTCGTTTTCAAACGCCCCATCGGCGACAGAGGATTTCCGCGTATGGGTGGAGGCCCCGCCCAGCTCCTCTGCGGTGACCTGCTCGTTGGTCACGGTTTTCACCACGTCGGGACCGGTGACAAACATATAGGAGCTGTCTTTGACCATGAAGATGAAATCGGTCATCGCCGGGCTGTAGACGGCCCCCCCGGCGCAGGGTCCCATGATCACGGAAATCTGCGGGATCACCCCTGAGGCCAGCACGTTGCGTTGAAAGATCTCGGCATAGCCTGCCAGCGCATCAACGCCTTCCTGAATACGGGCACCGCCGGAATCGTTGAGCCCGATCACCGGCGCGCCGTTCTGCATCGCCATATCCATGATCTTGCAGATCTTCATCGCGTGGGTCGCCGAAACCGAGCCCCCCAGCACGGTGAAGTCCTGGCTGAACAGATAGACCTGACGGCCATTGATGGTGCCCCAGCCGGTGATGACGCCGTCACCCGCAGGTTTGTTGTTCTCCATCCCGAAATCGGTACAGCGGTGGCTGATGAACATGTCGAATTCTTCGAAGCTGTCTTCGTCGAGCAGCAGCTCCACCCGTTCGCGGGCGGTCAGCTTGCCGCGGGCATGCTGCGCATCGATGCGTTTCTGTCCGCCGCCGAGCCGCGCGGTTTCGCGACGGCCCTCGAGTTCGGCAAGGATGTCCTTCATGGCAAATGCCCCCTGATCAGTTTGGGCCCCAATGGTCCGGGTCGCCGGAGAACCGGTCCCGATGTTGCGGCTGACCCTAGCCTGCGCCACCCTGTGCCCCAAGGCAATTGTGGCAAATTTGCAAAGTCAATGCAGCGCGCGGCCGCAAATCAGCAAATCAGCAAACCCCGGCAAGCCATCGCATGTGCCCGCAGGCCCGGCGGCGAGGGCGTGCTTTGGCCCGGTCGGGCGGATATTGCGCAGGCCGGGGGTCGGCCTGTGACCCGGCGTTTGTGGCAAAGTGGTGGGCCATGTCTGGGGGCGGCCTGTGGGGAAATCTCTGGCTAAAATTGTACCCGAGGTGACCCGCGCCGTAGACTTTCCCCGGGTCAGCCCCTAGACGATTAACACGCAAACTAAACCGAGACGTATAGTGACACGCACAACACCCCCGACCATCTGGACTCTCATCCTGCTTTCCGGCCTGTCGGCCCTGGGCATGAACATCTTTCAACCGTCGCTGCCGAGCATGGCGAGCTATTTCGGGGTAGAGTACCGGCTGATCGCCCTTTCGGTTCCCTTTTATCTCGCGGCGAGCACGGTGGTGCAGATTGTTGTCGGGCCGATCTCGGATCAGATGGGGCGGCGCCCGGTGATGATGGCGTCGCTGGTGCTGTTCCTGCTGGCGACGCTGGGCTGTATCTTTGCCCAGAGTGCGGGCGTGTTTCTGGCCTTCCGCATGGCTCAGGCGGTGGTGGCCACCTGCATGGTCCTGAGCCGCGCGGCGGTGCGCGATATGTATGACGGTCCCAAGGCTGCCAGCATGATCGGCTATGTGACCATGGGCATGACCGTCGTTCCAATGATCGGACCGGCGCTGGGAGGCGTGCTGGATCAGAGCTTTGGCTGGCATGCGAGCTTTTGGCTGCTGTTTGGCGCGGCGGCTGTGACGCTGGTGGTTTTCTATGCCGATTTCGGCGAGACCGCGACCGTCAGCGGCAAGACCCTGCTGAACCAGTTTCGCGAATATCCGGAGCTTTTGCGGTCGCCCCGATTCTGGGGCTATTCGCTGGCCGCAGGTCTCAGCGCCGGCAGCTTCTTTGCCTATCTCGGCGGCAGCCCGTTTGTCGGCACCAATGTCTACGGGCTGAACAGCGCGGAGCTGGGGTTCTACCTCTCGGCACCGGCCCTTGGGTATTTCCTGGGGAATTTTCTGTCCGGGCGCTACTCGGAGCGATTTGGCATCAATATCATGGTGTTCTGGGGCGCGGTTGTGAATATATTCGGGGTCGGTCTGTCGCTGCTGGTGACGCTGGCGGGGCTCGACACGGTCTGGACCTTCTTCGGGTTCATGTGTTTCGTGGGCCTCGGCAATGGCATGGCTATCCCCAATGGCACCACCGGCGCGATCAGCGTCCGCCCGCATCTGGCGGGAACGGCGGCCGGTCTGTCCTCGGCGATCATGATCGGGGCCGGCGCGGCGCTCAGCGCTGCTGCGGGCTGGCTGCTGGTCCCGGGGTCGAATGCGGTGCCGCTGCTGACGATCATGGTGGGCAGCGGTGGCGTTGGCATGCTGGCGATCCTCTTCGTGATGCGCCGGGAACGGCGACTGGGGCTCGCGGTCTGATGGCAAGCGGCCTGATCTGATAGCAAACAGTCGGCCGCCGGGCCTCTGCGGGCCACCCATCCGGCCCTCCCGTCAACCTCAGGGTCAGGCTTGATCGCCGGACCTCATGTCCAGGCGTCATATCCGGGCCGCGCCCAAGCCATCTGTTGGGGAGATGGTCCAATAGGTGGCCAGAGGATGCAGGACGGCTTTTGGACTTTCAGTCCCGTTGATTGAGGTGTTTCGCTTCGGGCAAAGCCCGAAACGACCGGCGCGGCGCGCGCCCCTGACGGGGCGCGCGCCGCGCCATGCCCAACTGCTGTCCCGGCTTTTTCAAAGCAGGGGCCGCAGGCGGGAGCTCGCCCGCTATACTCGCCTTCCGGCGCTCCTCTCGGTGCCGCTCCCGGTACGCCGTCCTGGGCTGCTCCGCCCAGCCCTCACTTTGTGGCCCATCCTGCACCCCGATCTGTACTCGCCCTGTCACGTTCCGTGATCACACGGCTTGCCAGCAAAACTTTGCACTTATACAATTCCGTAACACCCAATTTGCAAAGGCACCCGTCATGGCGACCCAAAAGCTCTACGCCGGAGCGAAGCTGCGCGAGATGCGGGGCCGTCTCGGCCTCACCCAAAAGGACTTTGCAGCCAAGCTTGGTGTCTCCCTGCCCTATCTGAACCAGATGGAGAACAACAACCGCCCCGTCTCCACCACGGTTGTGCTCGCCCTCGCACAGGAGTTCGGGCTGGATGTGACCGAACTGTCCTCCGGCGACAGTGAACGGCTGATTTCCGATATGCGCGAGGCCATGGCCGATCCGGTCTTTGCCGATGATGTGCCCCCGCTTGCGGACCTGCGCCTGGCGGCCTCCAACGCCCCGGCCCTTGCGCGGGCCTTTCTCGCGCTGCATCAGGCCTACCGGCAAACGCACGAGCGCCTGGCCTCGCTCGACGAGGCGCTGGGACGGGAGGACGCCCGTATTCAGGCCAGCCCCTGGGAAGAAGTGCGGGATTTCTTTCACTACTGCGACAACTATATCGATGCGGTCGACCGCGCCGCCGAGCGCTGCGGCAGTGCCGAGACCGCGCTGCAGGCGATCGGCGTCACGGTGACGCTGCGGGATATGGCCGGGCTGCGCACCTTCGACCCCGACACCAGAGTGCTGGCGCTCTCGCATCGCTCGGCGCCACAGACCCGGCAGTTTCAGATGTATCTGCAGCTGGCCTTGCTGAAATATGGCGACCTGCTGGAGGCGACACTGGATTTTGCGAAGTTCCAGACCGAGGAAGCGCGCGCCATTGCCAAGATCGGGCTGGCCAATTACTTCGCGGGCGCAGCGCTCATGCCCTATGGCCGGTTTCTCGAGGCAGCGCGGGCCTGCCGCCATGACCTCGAACTGCTGGCGATCCGCTTTGGTGCCTCGATCGAACAGGTCGCCCATCGCCTGTCGACCCTGCAACGTCCCGGTGCCAAGGGCATCCCGTTCTTCTTTGTGCGTGTGGATCAGGCGGGCACCATCACCAAGCGGCACTCGGCCACCCGGCTGCAGTTTGCCCGCTTCGGCGGTGCCTGCCCGCTGTGGAATGTGCACCGGGCCTTTGAGACACCGGGCCGGTTCCTGCGGCAGCTGGCCGAGACCCCGGACGGGGTGCGCTATATTTCACTGGCGCGGGATGTCTCCAAACCCGGCGGCTCCTTCGGGGCGCCGGTGCGTCGCTATGCGATCTCACTGGGCTGCGAAGTCAGCCATGCCGACGCGCTGGTGTTCGCGGACGGCCTCGATGTGTCACAGGCCAGCGCCTTTGAACCGATCGGCATTTCCTGCCGGATCTGCGAACGCCCGGAGTGTCACCAGCGCTCGGTGCCACCGCTGGAACGACGCCTGAGTGTGGATACAAACGCGCGCGGCGTGCTGCCCTACCGCGTCAGCTAGCGCCGCTCCACGGCATCACACCGGACTGGGTGAGACCCCAGACAGGATCGGATCAATCAGGTCTGGATCAACCAGAACCAGATGAACAGGACCAGATCAATCAGGGCCAACCGCCTGAACGCAAAAAAGGCCGCCCCCCTGAGCGGCCCCTCCCGGTCATCCGACGCAGGACGCTATCACGCCTTTGACAGGATGCCCCAGATCTCATCCTTGAGCGCCGCGCGGGATTTGCGCATTTCCCCCTCCGCCTGCTCCGAGACCGGCTCCACGTTGGTTTCGGCCCGATGCACGGCCCGGTTCACCGCGTGATACTCATCCGCAAGTTTCGCAAAATGCGCATCCGATTGCTTCAGCGTGCTCAGCAATGCCGCTTTGTCGGGAAATTCCTCGGCCAGTTCATGCGGGGTGTGAGACATCTTGGTCGCTCCTTGGTTTCTTTGGTCTTGAGGAGTTTAGAAGGTCACGCGCGGGCCCAGGTTGATCCGGATCAAACCGCACCTCAGATCCGGGATATTTTGGCGCGAAAAATCGATCCGGGCCCAAAGCCCGGCCCCGTCGGCCCCATCGGCCGAGCCGCCCCAAACGCAAAACCGCCCCGCTGCGGGGAGGCAGGGGGCGGTTTTCACAGAGAAGCCGGGGAGCAGGCCGAAAATCAGCGCTGCTCCGTCTGCCAGTTCGGGTGGAACCAGGGTTCCGCGTTCGAGGCCGGCAGGCGCCGGCCGAGGATGTGGTCCGAGGCTTTCTCGCCGGTCATGATCGAGGGACCGTTGAGGTTGCCGTTGGGGATCCGCGGGAAAATGGAGCTGTCGGCCACCCGCAGCCCATCGACCCCGATGACACGGCATTCGGGATCGACCACCGACATCGGATCCTCTGCCGCCCCCATCTTGCAGGTGCCGCAGGGATGATAGGCGCTCTCGACGTGTTCGCGGATGAACCCGTTCAGTTCATCATCGCTCTGCAGCGCGTCGCCCGGCTGGATCTCGTGTTTGACAAATGGCGCAAAGGCCTCCTGTCCGAAGATCTCCCGCGTGAGGCGGATGCAGGTGCGGAAATCCTCCCAGTCCTCCTCTTTGGACATGTAGTTGAACAGGATGTTCGGCGCCGCATTGGGGTCGGCAGAGGCCAGTGTGACCGCCCCGCGAGAGCCGGAGCGCATCGGACCCACATGGGCCTGAAACCCGTGCCCCTCGGCGGCGACCTTGCCATCGTAGCGCACTGCGAGGGGCAGGAAATGATACTGGATATCCGGGTAGTCGACCCCCGCACGGGAGCGGATGAAGGCCGCACTTTCAAACTGGTTCGACGCCCCCAGACCGGTTTTGGTGAACAGCCACTGCGCGCCGACCCAGGCCTTGCCCAGAAGGTTCCAGTATTTGAACAGGGTGACCGGCTGCGAGGCCGCCATCTGCAGATAGAGCTCCAGATGGTCCTGCAGGTTCTGGCCGACACCGGGACGATCCGCGACCACCTCGATGCCATGTTCGGCCAGATGCGCCGCCGGGCCGATCCCCGACAGCATCAGCAGTTTCGGCGAGTTCAGCGAGGAGGCCGCGAGGATCACCTCGGCCCCCGCGCGGATCACCTCGACCTTGCCGCCGCGTTCGATTTCAACACCGACAGCGCGGCCATCCTCGATCACCACCTTGCGGGCAAAGCCGCGGATCAGATCACAGTTTTTCCGCTTCAGAGCCGGTTTGAGATAGGCATTGGCGGCAGACCAGCGACGGCCCTTGTGGACCGTCATCTCCATCGGGCCGAAGCCCTCCTGCTGCTTGCCGTTGTAGTCGCCGGTGACCTCATAGCCCGCCTGCCGTCCGGCCTCGACAAAGGCCGCATGCAGCGGGTTGTCGCGGGGGCCGCGGGAAATATGCAGCGGGCCATCGGTGCCGCGCCAGTCCGGGTCGCCGCCCTGACCGCCGTCGTGCCAGGTCTCCATGCGTTTGAAATAGGGCAGCACATCGGCGTAGTCCCAGCCCTGCGCGCCGCTTTCGGCCCAGTGGCGATAATCGCCCGCGTGGCCGCGCACATAGACCATACCGTTGATCGAGGAGGACCCGCCGACCACCTTGCCGCGCGGCGTCACCAGGCTGCGCCCGCCCAGATGCGGCTCCGGCTGGGTGGAATAGCCCCAGTCATACATCGGCATGTTCATCGGATAGCTGAGGGCACCGGGCATCTGGATCAGCGGCCCCGCGTCAGAGCCGCCGTGTTCGATCACCAGAACCGACTTGCCCGCCTCGCTGAGACGATAGGCCATGGCACAGCCTGCGCTGCCGGCTCCAACAATCACGTAATCCGCGTTCATCGCGTCATCTCTCCTGTCACAGGTCTGGCCACAGCGGTCCGGCCACGCAGGGTGGCGACCATGGGGCAACATATCCTTTTCCCCCATCGTCCCTTCGGACGACGGGGCGGGTGGGTGGGCGTCGTCCGAAGGGACGATCCTCGATTAAAAAGCGGCTTCGCAGTCGCCCATGCGCACATAGACGGATTTGACCTGACTGTAGTGTTTCAGCGCCTCCTTGGAGTTCTCGCGCCCCACGCCCGAGGCCTTCACCCCGCCAAAGGGGGCCTCCACCGGCGCGTCATTGTAGGAGTTGATGAAACAGCTCCCCGCCTCCAGCTGGCCGATCACCCGGTGGGCCCGGGAAAAATCCTTGGTGAAGACCCCTGCCGACAGGCCGAATTCGGTGTCATTGGCGCGCGCGATCGCCTCTTCCTCGGTGTCGAAATCCAGCACGCACATGACCGGGCCGAAGATCTCTTCGCGGGCGATCACCATATCGTCGGTGACATCGGCAAAGACGGTCGGCTGGACGAAATACCCGTCCATCTCCGCGCGCGCGCCCCCGCAGATCAGCCGTGCGCCCTCCGCTTTGCCGGTCTCAATGTAGTCCAGCACGATGTTCATCTGGGTTTCGCTGACCATGGGGCCGAAATTCACCGCCTCGTCCATCGGATCGCCCAGCTTGGCGGTCGCCGTGCGCTCTGCCAGGCGGGTCAGGAATTTCTCCTTGATGCCCTTTTGCACAAACACCCGCGTCCCGTTGGAACAGACCTGACCGGAGGAGTAGAAATTGCCGTTGATAGCACCCGAGATGGCACTTTCGATGTCAGCATCGTCAAACACCAACATCGGGGATTTGCCGCCCAGCTCCATGGTGACGTGCTTCATGCCCGTGGCCGCCGCCGCATAGACCTTTTTGCCGGTCGGGACCGAGCCTGTCAGCGACACTTTGTCGACGCGCGGGTCTGTCACCAGCGCGCCGCCCACTTCGCCCATGCCCTGAATGACGTTGTAGAGCCCCGCAGGCGCTCCCGCCTCCATCAGGATCTCCGCCACCTTCAGCGCGCAGAGCGGCGTTGTCTCGGAGGGTTTGAACACCATCGAATTGCCGCAAGCCAGGGCCGGAGCCCCCTTCCAGCAGGCGATCTGTGTCGGGTAGTTCCAGGCGCCGATGCCGACGCACAGGCCCAGCGGTTCGCGGATGGTATAGACCCAATCCTCGCCGAGCTGGATATGCTCGCCGGTGAGGCTGGCGGCCAGCCCGCCGAAATACTCCAGCGCGTCGGCGCCGGAGGTGGCATCGGCCACCAGCGTTTCCTGCAGGGGCTTGCCGGTGTCAAAGGTTTCCAGCACCGACAACTCATGGTTGCGCTCGCGGATGATGTCAGCCGCCCGGCGCAGCACGCGGCCGCGTTCGGTGCCGGTCATCTTGGCCCAGATCTTCTGCGCCGCCTTGGCGCTGGACAGGGCCTGTTCCACGATCTCCGGGGTCGCCGCATAGACGCGGGCGATCTCTTCGCCGGTGGCGGCATAGATCACCGGAATCGGGGTCCCGGAGGTGTCCTCGACATATGCGCCATTGATGAAATGACTGGCTTTGGGCTGTGCCGGATGGGTCATCGTTTCGCCTCTTCTGGTCTTGGGTCAGCGTGTCCCCCCGCAGCGCCTGCGGGAGATATGTGGTCTCTCTGTGTGGGTCCCGGGCCGGATCTGCCGAGGTCCGGGACATCGACACATACAAAAAAGCCGCGTGGGTCTGCGTCTTTCATGGATGGGTCGCGAGCAGGTCAGCGGGGCTGCGGCCCCCGGATCAGCAGGGGGCCGCAGCGGTTTTGGTCTCAGTGGACGTTTTCAATCTTGTGGAAATCCAGCTCGTTCTCGGCCGGGCTGGCTTTGATCGCCAGAACCTCACTGCGCTTGACCAGCGCGATATAGGCGAGGCAGGCCACATAGAGGCCGATCACCACCGCGCCGATCCACTGGATCTGCAGCCACTGGCTCTTGAAGGCCACGGTGAGGGCAAACAGCACCACCGCGTTGCCGAGGACATATGGCACCTTGCCGAGACGTTTCGTGGTCAGGTTCAGGTTGTCTGTGTAGAGGCGGATCAGCGAGTCAAACGAGTTGATCACGAAGATGATGCCCACAACCACCATGGAGATGTTGATGAACAGCGTCGTCTCGATCCCGTTGAGGTGGTAGAAATACAGCACCGAGAACCACACGCCGAGGGGGATCGACGGGAAGATCAGCAGGGCCGCCAGCACCTGCCAGGTCTTCAGCCCACCGACAAAGCGCGAGGTGAACTGGCCGATCATGATCGACCAGGCGAACCACCAGAACAGGTAGAATTCGTGGTAGTCGGTCAGCGGCAGTACGAATTTGTGGATATTGGCAAAGTAGCCGCCGATATTGCCGGCAGTGTCAAAGAACGCGCCCAGCCCCATGCCGGAATAGGCCCACATGCCGAGGATCAGGGCCGCGAACAGCGCTGTGGAGCCCACCGACAGGATGCGCACATATTTGATGTCGGTCGAGGAGAAGGCCGCAAAGAGGATCACCAGGAAGGTCACCGCATAGAAGGCCGGGATCACCGTTTCACCATCGCCGACGAAGGTCGCATAATACGGCAGGTAGATCAGGAACAGCGCGCCGGTAAAGGCACAGGTGCCGATGATGACGATGTTGTTGATCCATTTGACCAGTGGGATCTCAAAGAATTTGACCCGGGGTTCGATGACGCAGAAATAGAAGGTGGTCAGGAAATAGAAGCCCCAGATCAGGAAGCCCCAGAACCCGAACTCCAGCGCCAGCGGGTTGGTGAACCCATAGGCGGGCTCTGCTGCGGTATCGGCATAGAGCGGGAAATCCCAGGCAAGCGGGAACATGATCAGGCCAACGTCGAGGCCGGATGTAAACAAAATTGCAATAAAGGTGAAAAGCGGCACCGGCGTCACGCCGACCACCTCCAGATTCCACCATTTTATGACGCAGAATGCCACCAGCGCAAAGGCCAGCAATATGCCTGCGGAAATTAGAACTGTCATTCGTTTCAACTCCCAGTCAGTCGCTTCAAGGGCGCAGCCGCTGCGCCCCTGACAGTATGTGTTATTGTTATTTCGCTGCCCTGACAGTGCACGCCAGGATCCTCATAAACTAAACAAATTTTGAATGGTCATTCAAGTTTTGGTTTTTCGCGGTGAAATATTGAATATTCAGCCCGGTTGGCGCAGTTTAGACTCCATGGCACGCAAACGCATTCGCGACATCCGCAACGAAGAACTGATAGAAGCCACCATCGTCACCGTGCACAAACGGGGCTATGCGGCTGTAACCATGGCCGAAATCGCGCGTGAAGCGGGGGCGTCGGCGGCCTCTATCAGCTATTATTTCGGCTCAAAAGAAGGGTTGATGGAGGCGACGATGCGCCATCTTCTGCGTAAGTTGCGCCGGGCCATGGTGGAGGGCTACGCGCAGGCAGAGACCCCAATCGAGCGGCTTTATGCGGTGATGGATGCCAACTTTGCAGATTCGCTCTTCACTGTGCCGCAGTGCAGCATCTGGATGCAGTTCTGGGCCAATGCCCCCTATTCACCGCGTCTGGCGCGTTTGCACCGGATCAACCGGGCCCGCGTCATCAGCCATTTTCTGGCGGAGCTGAGCCAATTGGTTGCGCCGGATCAGATCGAGACGGCCCGCCAGGCATTGCAGAGCTATATGGATGGCGTCTGGCTGCAGGCGGCGCAATCGGACGGGCCTCTGGACAGCCAGGCGGCGCGATTTGCAGCGCATCGGGTGGTTGACCTTGTCACCTCGCGCGAGATGGTGGCCTAGGGGCGACACCGGTACGTAAGACGGGCCAGATAAGACGGGCCAGGTAGGACAGGCCAGGTAAGACAGGCCGAATATCACTGGCTGAATATCACTGGCAAATCAGTGCGCAGACTATGGCGCGCGCCCTCACTCCCGGCGATAGATCAGTTCGGTGCCGTGAGGCAGGTATCGCAGAGACAATTCCTGATCGCTCACCTCTGCGATCAGGTAGCACAAGCGGATGCCCGCAGTGTTGTCCCAGGTGTATAAATAGGGTCCCTCGCCGCTGGCCGGACCGCAATGATCGAGAATGGCAACGTTTTCCACCGAGGTCTCCGCCCCGGCATAGACATTCACACGTTCCGCGCCGAAAAAACGAAATCTGTCGTCGGCATCCGCCACCGAGGACCAATCGCCCTGCAGCAATGCCAGAATACGGTCCGCCCTGTTCAGCGCCTGCACCTCGGCGCTGTACAGCACCAGACCGGACGTGGTGTCAAACAGCGTTTCCAGCTCTCCGCTCAGGGCCACACGCCGCCCGCGGGGCAGAGCCTGCAGCGCTTGCCAGAGGTCCCCCGGAATGCGGCCGTCATCATAGACCAGATACCGCCGCCCCTCGCCAATGAAGGTGCAAAAACTCTGGTAGGGGGCCCGGTTCTCGGCGTGACAGCCCTGAAAGACCGCCTCCCCCTGAAACAGTGAAGCCCCGGGCTGCTTGCGGGCGGCATCCTCTTCCTCATCAGAGGTCAGATGGGCGCGGAGCATATGGCGGTGCTGCGGCCTATCCGGTCCGATGTCGATACGGGCAAATCCCTCCTGCCGATAGCCGCGCCGCGCACAGTTGCTGTCACCATCGATGGTAAAAATCCGGTCGGCAACGCAGAATGCCAGCTTGTCATCGCGAAATGTCCAGCCCTCGGTTTCGACCCGCAGGTAATAAAACCGGTGCAAAAGCGGCCCCGGCACCACGCGGGCGCATTCGCCCGGGCTCACCTGCCACCACCCCTGAGAGGTCCAGCCCAGACGGTCCTTGTAGCCGACCGCTACGGCGTGTTCCGCATCAGTGTCATTGCAAAGATCAAGGGCAGCCTGCGCCGAGGGCGCCCACATCAGCACACTCAGCAGTCCCAATATGCGTGTGACCGTCGGGAAACCCATCGTGTCCTTTTACATTTTTATCTTTGCAATCAAACATATACGAAAACTCTGTAACAAATACATGACAGTCAGGACTTGGGCGCATGCAGCGGTGGCGTGATCGCCCGCCGCTTCAGCATGGCCTCGCGCCAGGTCATGAAACTGACAGCACCGAGAATCATGGTGCCGCCGATCACAACCCAGAGGTCGATCCCTTCGCCAAAGGCCAAAGCCCCGAGCAATGTCGCCCAAATTAGTTGCAGGAACGTTACCGGCTGGGTCACGGTCAGCGGCGCCGCCACAAAGGCCAGTGTCATCGTGTAATGTCCCGCCGTGGCAAAACAGGCAACGGCGAACAGGAGGCCGAGTTCCGGCAGTGTCGGCGTCACCCAATGCGCCAGCGCAAAGGGCGCCAGGCCGATGGTGACCCAGACCGACAGCATCGCAACCACAAAGGTCGGATTGGTGCGCCCGACGAGGGTCTTGGCCAACAGGTAGGAGATCCCGAAGGTGAACCCGGTCACCAGCATGGCAAGATGGCCGGGCGAGACCTCGCGAAAGCCCGGTCGCAAAATCACCACAACGCCCAGAAGCGCCACCGCGATGGCCGCGATGCGGCGCAGCGCCAGTTTCTCGCCCATGAACAGGGCCGCGCCCAGGGTGACATAGATTGGCGACAGGTAGTTCATCGCCGTCACTTCGGCCAGCGGGATACGGATCATGGCAAAGAACCACATCAGGACTCCGATGCTGTGCAGTGCGCCGCGCGTCAGGACCAGCCCCCAGAGCCCCGGCGTCCACTGTACCGCCCGCAGTGAGCCGATCATCGGCACCAGGAACACCAGCCCCAGCAGATAGCGCAGAAAGGCGCTCTCGGCCGGGGGGATACGCGGGCCGAGATATTTCACCAGCGCCGTCACCGCGACGAAATTCAAGCCCGTCACCAGCATCCAGAAGACCCCACGCATGGGGTTTGAGGATGGTTCTTCGCTGACGGACGGGGTGCTCATGCGAGCAACAGATAGAGAAGCCGTTCACATGGCAACCCTTCATGCGTGAAATATTTTCGCAGCCGCGATGCGGGAGCTGTGACGAACCGCCGCGCCGGCGCGCGGCACAGGGTCGGGCGGTGAAGAGTGCGGGTGGGAACGCGGGTCGGATGGGGTCACAGGCCGGATCACGGGCCGGATCACGGGCCGGATCGCCGCCTGTCTCCGGCACTGCCTCACATCAGCAGCAGCTTCAGCGCCAGGGCCAGCATCACAACACCGATCATCGCGTCCAGCACCTGCCAGGCGCGGGGGCGGGCAAAGACGGGCGCCAACAGGCGCGCGCCATATCCGAGCGCAAAGAAGAACACGAAAGAGGCCAGAACCGCGCCGAGCCCGAAGATCCAGGTCGGGTCGTATTGCGCCGAAATCGCCCCCAGCAGAACAACCGTGTCGAGATAGACATGCGGGTTGAGCCAGGTGAAGGCGAGACAGGTCAGCACCGCAGGCCAAAGGGCCGTCTGGATGCCCTGCCCCGTTGCGGGCCCCTCCGTCTCCAGTGCCGCGCCGCCCGTGCAGGCGGCCCGCAGCGCCCGCAGCCCGTACCAGCTCAGGAATGCCACGCCACCGAGGCGCATGGCGGTTTCGAACCATGGCAGCGCCGCCGTCAGGGTGCCAAACCCCGCCACTCCGACGGTGATCAGAACCGCATCAGACAGCGCACAGGTCAGCACGATCGGCAACACATGATGCCCCCGCAGCCCCTGCCGCAGCACAAAGGCGTTCTGCGCGCCGATTGCCATGATCAGGCTGAAGCCAAGGCCGAATCCGGCCATCAGCACGGGCAGCATTTCGAGTGTGACGGGGATCTGCGGCATATTGGACCTTGTGAGCGGGGGCGCGAAAGTTGGCGGGGGCGCGAGAGTGGATGAGCATGCGAAGCTGAGCGACGGCGGAACGCGCCCTGTTGGAACAAGCGCCCTGTTTGACTATCCAAACCGCGTGACGTAATCCAATTAAAGATACTCATCCGGATTAAGTTTCGCTAATGCGCTTTGACCCTCATCACCTCTCTGCCCTGTCGGCGGTTTTGCACCTCGGCAGCTTTGACGGCGCGGCGGCCGCGCTGGGGGTGACGCCCTCTGCCGTATCGCAGCGGATCAAGGCGCTGGAGGACCGGGTTGGCACCCCGCTGGTGAACCGGGGCAGCCCCTGCACCGGCACCGAAGCGGGCTTGCGGATTGCCAAACACGCGGAGGATGTGGCCCTGCTGGAGCGCCGCCTGTCCCGCGCGCTGTCGCTGAACGGTGATCTGCGCCCGGCCCGGCTGAAGGTGGCGGTGAATGCCGACAGCCTCGCCACCTGGTTCATCGAGGCAATGGTCGCCGCCGACGGCGTGCTGTTTGATCTGGTGATCGACGATCAGGATCACAGCACCGAGTGGTTGCGCAGCGGCGCGGTCTCTGCTGCGGTCACCGCCGAGGCCCGGGCCGTGTCCGGCTGTGATGTGCATGCGCTGGGGAAACTGGACTATGTGGCGACGGCCAGCCCGGCCTTTGTGGCGCGCTGGTTCGAAGGCGGGCTGACGGCGGAGGCTCTGGCGCGCGCGCCCTGCATGATCTTCAACGCCAAGGACCGGCTGCAGCATCGCTGGCTGGACCGGTTCGTGGCGCCGGGTCTTGCGCCGCCTGCGCATTATCTGTCGTCAACGCAGGCCTTTCTGGATGCGGCTGTGGCCGGGCTGGGCTGGGGGCTGAACCCGGACGTTCTGGCGCGCCCGCGATTGGCGCGGGGTGATCTGGTCGAGATGGCTCCGGGCTGCAGGCTGGACACGCCGCTTTATTGGCAGGTGAGCCGGATCATGGCGCCTGCCCTGCGTGAGGTCACCAGAGCCGTGCGTCAGGCCGCCGCTGCGGGGCTGGTGCCGCCGGACGGGTCCTGATCGCCAGCCCCTATATGCCCGGCGGCCCCAAGAGGGTGGTTTCTGCGGCGCGGTGCCATATCTCTATGTGAGAGACGAGGAACGGGGTGCGCAGACGTGCCATGGCACAGAAAGAACTGGCAGAACCGGCGATTGCCGCAGGATGCAGAGGCCTCTGCCACGCGACCCCTGCGGTCTCCTGGCCGGGGGAATTGGGGCCGGGGAAATTTGGGCTGGGGGAATTGGGGCCGAGGATCCTTTGGTCAGACCTTCTGGCTGCGTCTGGTACTGCCGCGTCTGCTCTTGCTGGCGACGCTCCGGGGCCTGAATGAGACGCTGCAATTGCCGGTCTGGCTGGCGGTTTGCATCATCGGGGCGGATGGTCTGATCCTGCTGTGGCAACTGTGGCGGTACCACAGGCGGGCCGAGCAACATATCCGCGAGACCGGCGCCATGGCGTTGAGCTGGGGCGGCTATCTGCTGTGGCTGCTGCTGACACTGGCCTGCGTGATGCTGTGGTGGGAGATGATCCTCCTTGCCACCCGCGCGCCCGCCGCCGAGACATTCGAGACGCAGATGCGACGTGAGCGGGCGGCGCGCTATGTGCTGGAGCCCGATGCCAGCGGAGAGAGGCTGCGGTTTGAGGGTGAGATCACATATGGGCTGACGGCGCGGCTGCAGGCGTTGCTGGCGACCCTGCCGGAGCTGCGCGAAATAGAGCTGACCAGCCCCGGCGGCCATGTCTATGAGGCCCGCGGCGCGGCGCAGGCGATTGCTGCGGCCGGGTTGGAGACCGTCGCCTCCGGAGAGTGCACATCGGCCTGCACGCTCCTGTTCATCGCGGGCAGTCGGCGCAGGTTGGCCCCCGGTGCCCGGCTCGGGTTTCACGGCTACGGTCTGGCCCATGCCGTGCATCTGCCGTCCTATGATATTGCCGCAGCCGAGGCCCGGGACATGGACTATGTGCTGTCGCGCGGGATCAGCCGCGCCTTCGCCACCCGTATGTTCGCGACCCCGCCGCGGTCCATGTGGTATCCCGACGAGGCGACCCTGCGCGCGGCGGCTGTGCTGCGGGACTGATCAGACCGATCAGGCGCGTTGGAAAAGGCCCGTTGGAATAGATCTGACGGAACAGGCCCGCCCGGCGGAACCGGACGGGCCTGAAGAGCGGGACCCTGAAGGCAGAGGCGCGGATCTTGTGCGCGCCGCCACGCCTCGGATCAGAGCTGCGCCATGACCTCGTCGGAGGCCTCGAAATTGGTGGTGACGCGCTGGACGTCGTCGTCATCCTCCAGCGCATCCACCAGCTTCATCAGCTTTTGCATGCCTTCCAGATCCAGTTCGGTGGTGGTCGAGGGTTTCCAGATCAGCTTGGTGCTCTCCGACTCGCCCAGCTCCGCCTCCAGTGCGGTGGAGACATCGTTGAGGTCGGTGTCGGCGCAATAGATCGAATGGCCCTCTTCGGAGCTTTCGACATCCTCGGCCCCCGCTTCGATCGCGGCCATCATCACCGTGTCGGCATCGCCCACGGTGGCCGGATAGGTCACCTCACCCTTGCGGTCGAACATGAAGCCGACCGAGCCGGTCTCGCCCAGGTTGCCGCCGTTCTTGGAAAAGGTCGAGCGCACGTTGGAGGCGGTGCGGTTCTTGTTGTCGGTCATCGCCTCGACGATCACCGCGACGCCGCTGGGGCCGTAGCCCTCATAGCGGATTTCGTCGTAATTCTCGGCGTCGCCGCCGATCGCCTTCTTGATCGCGCGTTCGATTACATCCTTGGGGACCGACTGGCTCTTGGCTTCCTTGACCGCCAGACGCAGGCGGGGGTTCTTTTCCGGGTCCGGGTCGCCCATTTTGGCGGCGACGGTGATTTCCTTGGCGAGTTTGGAAAATAGCTTGGATCGTGCTGCATCCTGGCGCCCTTTACGGTGCTGGATGTTCGCCCATTTTGAATGGCCTGCCATGGTGCATCCTTGACTTTGAGTTCGTGAAACTGGCGCCCATATAGACCCGGTCCCTGCCTGCTTTCAAGCGCGGCCTTGAGGCATGGCCGTTCTGCCCCGTGGTTTCCTCCCCCGATCCGCCTTCCATGGCTTGCCAGTGGCGCGGCGTTGACTAGAGTGGCGCCATGACATTGGATCAGACTCTGCTCTTCAGCCTTTTCGCCTGCGTTTTCGGTCTCTTGCTGTGGGGACGGTTCCGCTATGATCTGGTGGCCTTTGCCGCGCTGATGGTGGCGGTGTTGCTGGGGCTGGTCGAGACCAAGGACGCCTTTGCGGGGTTTGGTCATCCGGCGACGCTGGTGGTGGCGCTGGTTCTGATCGTCTCGGCCGGGCTGGTCAAATCGGGGGCCGTGCATCTGATCACCCGAACATTGGTCGATCAGAGCCGCAGTCTCGGGGCGCATATCGCGCTGATGGGCAGTGTCGGTGCGGTGCTGTCGGCCTTTATGAACAACGTGGCGGCACTGGCGCTGCTGATGCCGGTGGACATCCAGACCGCACGAAAGGCGGGGCGCGCGCCGGGTCAGAGCCTGATGCCGCTGTCCTTTGCCACCATCCTCGGCGGTATGGCGACCCTGATCGGGACGCCTCCGAATATCATCATCGCCTCCATCCGCCACGACACGCTGGGTGAACCGTTTCAGATGTTCGACTTTGCTCCGGTGGGGCTGGCGGCGGCGGCGGCGGGGCTGGCCTTTGTGGCCCTGGTGGGTTGGCGGCTGATCCCTGACCGCTCCACCGGTGGTGCGGGCGCCTCTGACAGCCAGCTGGCCCCCTATATTGCCGAGCTCACAGTGCCGGAGGGATCGGAGCTGGTCGAGCAGAGGCTCGGCAGTCTCGACAAGGAAGCCGAGAAAGCGGACGTGGTCATCCTGGGGCTGATCCGGGGCGGCCAGCGGCGCTACGGCCGGGCCAGCGGCGCGTTGTTGCAGGCCGGAGATACCATCGTACTGGAAGCCACCCCCGAGGCGCTGGACGAGTTCCGCTCGACGCTGAAGCTCGATTTTTCCGATGCCGCGCGCGAGGAAAAGCTGAAGGCGGCCGGCGACGGGCTCGAAGTGATCGAGGTGGTGGTCACCGATTACGCCCGCATTGCAGGCCGCAGCGCCCAGGCCATCGGCCTGGCCTGGCGCAAGGGGTCGGTCTTGCTCGGCATTGCCCGCCAGGGGCAGCGGCTGACCAGCCATATCCGCCAGACCGAAGTGGTACCGGGCGACATCCTGCTGCTCCTCTGCCCCCGCGATCAGGGCGGCGAGGTTGCGGATTGGCTCGGGTGCCTGCCCCTGGCGGCGCGCGGCCTGTCGGTCACCGCAAATGACAAGACCTGGTGGGCGATCGGCCTCTTTGCGGCGGCGGTTCTGACCGCATCGGTGGGGTTGGTGTACCTGCCGATCGCCTTGGGGATCGTGGTTGTGGGCTATGTCGTGCTGAAGATCCTGCCGGTGGCGGAACTCTACGATCACGTGGAATGGCCGGTGGTGGTGCTGTTGGGGTCAATGATCCCGCTGGGGCAGGCGCTGGAGACCTCGGGAGGCACCGAGCTTCTGGCCCAGTCGCTGGTTGATCTGACCAACGGGCTGCCGGCCTGGGCGATCCTGACGGTCCTGATGGTGGTGACCATGACGCTGTCGGATGTGCTCAACAATACGGCGACGGCGATTGTGGCTGCCCCGGTCGGGATCTCGATGGCCAATACGCTGGGTGTCTCGCCCGACCCTTTCCTGATGGCGGTGGCGGTGGCGGCCTCGGCGGCTTTTCTGACCCCCATCGGCCATAAGAACAATACGCTGGTGCTCGGCCCCGGAGGCTATCGCTTTGGCGACTACTGGCGCATGGGGCTGCCGCTGGAAATCCTGGTCATCGCGGTCTCGATACCTGCCATCCTGATCTTCTGGCCACTCTGACCTCCGCACCGCTCCCGAGGTGAACCGGGGCCGGTCATTGGCCTGGTGACGTCGTTGGCCTGGTGACGTTGACGGTGGCTCTCCCGCCCCTTTCCGGATGAGGCAAAGCCTCCCTCAAAAGCGTTGGGCCGGGCGGGGGCCGCGCCGAAGGCGCGGCCCCCGCCCCCCCGCGATGCGCATCGCGCAGCGCAATCCCTCGAACCGTCCGCTCCATTGCCACCACCACAGGCCAGGCTCTGGCGCCTTGCCGCACCTGGACGCCACGAATGCAGTGGCGGCAGCACCCACCGGAACCTGTTCCACACCTGCGCCCACGTCGAAGGGCACAGCGCACGGCCTGTCGCCGCGGCACTTGATACACGCAATGATTGCGCCATTCCTGCGATTGCGCCTAGGCTGAGGACCGGAGGAGCGGAGCACAGGGAGAGCTGCCATGACCACCGCGCATTCGGACAACAGCGCCGACGTCATCGTGATCGGCGCGGGCCTGGCAGGTCTGGTGGCCGCCGACGCGCTTGCAACCCGGGGCAAACGGGTGATCCTGCTGGAGCAGGAGCCTGCGCATTTCATCGGCGGTCAGGCGCATTGGAGCCTCGGCGGTCTGTTCATGATCGACACCCCCGAACAGCGGCGCATGGGCATCCGCGACAGTCTCGAACTGGCCCGGAGAGACTGGGCCGGCAGCGCCGGGTTTGACCGGCCCGAGGATCACTTCCCCCGGCTCTGGGCGAAATCCTATCTGGACTTTGCCTCAGGCGACATGCGGTCCTGGCTGCGCGACCTCGGTCTGCGCTGGTTTCCGGTGGTGGGCTGGGCGGAACGCGGCGACGGTGAGGCGGACGGTCATGGCAACTCGGTGCCCCGCTTCCACGTCACCTGGGGCACGGGCCCCGGCGTGCTGGCGCCCTTCGTCGCCCGCGTCCGCAGCCATATGGCCGAGGGCCGCATCGACGCCCGGTTTCGCCATCAGGTGAGCCACATCATACAGCAGGGCGGCCAGGCCACCGGCGTCTCGGGCGAGGTGCTGGCCCATGACGCCGCGCCGATCGGAGCACGTACCAACCGCCATGAGGTCGGCGAGTTCGAGGTCTATGCCGCCTCGGTGCTGATTGCCTCCGGCGGTATCGGCGGCAACCTGGAGATGGTGCGCGCCAACTGGCCCACCGGCCGCCTTGGCCCCGCGCCCGGGCGCATGGTCTCCGGCGTGCCCTTTCACGTCGATGGCCGCATGCTGAAGATCGCACAATCCGCAGGCGGGCGGATCATCAACGGCGACCGCATGTGGCATTATTGCGAAGGCCTGCGCAACTGGGACCCGATCTGGCCGGACCACGGCATCCGGATCCTGCCGGGGCCGTCATCGATGTGGTTTGATGCCCATGGCACCCGCCTGCCCGACCCTGCCTTTCCGGGCTTTGACACCCTCGGGACGCTCAAGGCCATTCTCGCCACCGGACAGGACTACAGCTGGTTCATCCTCAGCCAAAAGATCATTGAAAAGGAGTTTGCCCTGTCCGGATCGGAGCAGAACCCGGATATGACATCGGGCAAATGGGTCGAGGTCCTGAAGGCCCGGCTGCTGGCGCGCGGACGGGCGCCGGGGCCGGTCGAGGCCTTCAAGACGCGGGGAGCCGATTTCGTCACCGCCACCACCCTGACAGAGCTGGTACGCGGCATGAACGAGATCGGCGATGTGGCACTGGATGAGGCCCGGATCCGCGCCCAGATCGAGGCCCGCGACGCCCAGGTGGACAACCCTTTTGCCAAGGACAGGCAGATCCAGGCCATTCACGCGGCCCGAAATTACCGGGGCGACCGGCTGCTGCGCACGGCCAAACCGCATCGCATTCTGGACCGCCGCAACGGCCCTCTGATCGCGGTGCGCCTCAGCGTCCTGACCCGCAAGACATTGGGCGGGCTGCAGACCAATCTGGACTGTCAGATGATCGGCGCCGATGGTCAGGCAGTGCCCGGCCTGTTCGCAGTCGGCGAGGCGGCCGGGTTTGGCGGCGGCGGCTACCACGGCTATAATGCGCTGGAGGGGACATTTCTGGGAGGCTGCCTGTTTTCAGGCCGCCAGGCCGGGCGCTCCGGGCTGATCGCGTGACGGAAGGCGCGCACAATATAGGCCCACAGTCCGCCCTGCGAGCGGCAGACAAGGGCCGCCGCCCGCAGGCAGCAGTCACAGGGGGCCGCCAAACGGGGGAAACCCCACGCGGAAGGCTGCCGACAGGAAGCGGCCGCCGGGGGTCAGCCGCCGGTCTCAACCAGCGTTTCGTCAGGTTCGGCGTCGCGTCGGTAGCGCAGCAGCTCTGTGCCGTCTTCGTCCAGAAGAACCAGAACGGTGGCGTCGATCTCAAAGGAAACCACCTGTGCCAGCAGGGCCAGCACCTGTTCCTCCTGCTCTGCCAGACCGTCCGGGCAGGCCATCATGGTTCCGGCCAACTGGTCTGGAAAGAGAATTTCAGATCCGTTGATCTCGGCGGTGCCCTTGAAGCTGTTGCAGCCCGCGCCGGTTGCAAACACGCCATCCTGCGCGAATGTCAGCTCAAGATTGCCGCGCCCTGCAAGCGGCGCCTCGCCCTCGATCTGGTCGAGCGTCCACTCCGTGTCGGTCAGGACCGGCCTCACAGTTTCCGTCGCCCAGGTTTCTGCGCTGAACACGATCGCGCTGGCCGCGATCAATATCGTGGCGATGAAGGTGATCCGGGTTGTCATCTCGCACTCTCTCCCATTTCGCGGCCCTCTCCGTTGCGCATCCTGCCACAGCCGCCTGAAAGGCCCGAATGGGGCTCCTCGGACAGAGGAACAGAGGATCGGACAGGCCTGTTTCCGACCCTTTCGGGCAGGCTCTTTCCACACAGGCTATATGAGAGGTGGGTGCGGATCTCTCCCTGTTCAAGCCTGCTTGAGAACGCCAGGAGAGACTGGGCGAAAACACGCGCATATGGCGGGTCTGCGGGCCTCTCCGAGCGCTTCGGCGCAGGGTCACAGGGTCACAGGGGCCAGATCAGCGGAATGACCGCCGAGGCCAGCACTCCCATCGACAGGTTGAGCGGAATGCCGACGCGCAGGAAGTCGGAAAAGCGGTAGCCGCCGGGACCGTAGACCAGCATGTTGGTCTGATAGCCGATGGGGGTGGCAAAGGACGCCGAGGCCGCCACCATCACCGCCACCACCAGCGGGCGCGGATCCAGCCCCATGGCCTGCGCCAGCCCGACCGCGATCGGTGTCACCACGACGGCCACCGCATTGTTGGAGACCAGTTCGGTCAGAACCGAGGTCAGAAGATAAACCGCCCAGACCAGGAAGAACGGCGGCAGATCCGACAGAACAGGGGCAATGCCGCGCACGATCAGCTCCACCGCGCCGGAGCTTTCCAACGCGGCCCCAATCGCCAGCATGGAAAAGATCAGCGCGAGCAATCGCCCGTCGATGAAGGAAAACGCCTCATCCGCATCGATGCAGCGGGTCACCAGAACAAGGGCCACCGCGAGGATCGAGAGCATCAGGATCGGGGCCAACCCGAAGGCTGCGCCCACCACGATGCCGACCATTGCGACCATCGCAACCGGCGCGTGGCTGCGGCGGTAGGCCCGCTGCGTGGGCTGCGAGACATCGGCCAGGTCCATATCCGCGGCCAGCCGCTGGATATCGGCCGACGCCCCTTCAAGCAGCAGCGTGTCGCCGATGCGCACCACCAGATCATCCAGTTGCACCCCGATGTTCTGGTTGCGGCGATGCACCGCCAGAACATAGACGCCGTAGCGGCGGCGCAGACGCATGGCGCCAAGCGAGCGGCCGACCATCCGGCAGCCCGGGGTGATCAGCACTTCGACGGTATTGGTTTCCACCGCAGAGACCTGATCGACACGTTTCAGTTCCTTGTTGCTCTGCAGGCTGAGGAGTTCAGTCATCCGGGTCCGCAGCACCACCCGGTCGCCGACCTGCAGTTCGACCCCCTGGAGGTTGCGGCGCAACGAGTCATCGCCGCGCACCACATCGATCAGCCGCACACCGGGGCGTTTGAACAGCTGCACCCCGGTGACTTCGCGCCCGATCAGGTTGCTGTCCGGCGGAATGACCGCCTCGGTGAAGAATTTCATGTTGGAGCGATCCGACAGCATCATCGCCAGGCTGTCGCGGTCCGGCAACAGGCGCGGCGCGATGAAGCGCAGGTACACCAGGCCCCAGGCCACCACGACCACGCCCAGCGGGGTGACCTCGAAGATGGTGAACGGCACCAGCCCCTGCGCCCGGGCGACCCCATCCACAAGGAGGTTGGTCGAGGTGCCGATCAGGGTCAGCGTGCCGCCGAGGATCGCCGCATAGGACAGCGGGATCAGCATCTTGGATGGTGCCAGCTTGAGGGTGCGGGAGATCTGGATGAAGACCGGGATCATCACCACCACCACCGGCGTATTGGACACGAAGGCCGACGCGATCACCACAAAGCCCATCAGCATCGCGATCGCCAGTCTCGGGCTGACCTCGGCCTGTTTGCGCGCCACAGAGGTAAAGGCATCCAACGCCCCCGTGCGCACCAGCGCCCCCATGATCAGGAACATCGCGGCAATGGTCCAGGGCGCCGGGTTTGCGAGGACCGGAAGCGCCGCATCATAGGGCAGAACCCCCGTCAGCAGCATCACCGACACGCCGCAGATTGCGACCACTTCGGTCGGATAGGTTTCGCGCAGAAATGCTGCAAACATCGCGCATACGATCAGCAGCGCGACAATCGCGCTCGCTGTGTCACCCGATTGAAAGAGAAACATTCGGTCCATTGATCCATGATCTACGCCAGCCACGCTCCGGGGCGGCGTTTCAGCCGATGTGCAGTGTCTCCCATCCGCCCCCGGTCAGCAAGCATTTGTGTTGGGAAAATCAAAGATCAGGACAGAGCGGGACCGAGAGTAACACGGAGATATCCAGCCGCGCCTGACTGGAGGGTAGATCGCGAATATAGCCTGCGGCGCGGGTGTGCTCCCGTCCGGACCACGCTGCCCTGGCTATGCCAGAGAAGCGGGTCCCGTTGGGCCGGGCGCCGCGCCTT
>NZ_VCNK01000019.1 GCF_006265095.1 Phaeobacter sp. B1627 | reverse complement strand
GCAGGAGCCATCCACCCCATCAGCATTGGATCTCTTGAGAGGAACCGCATCGCAACAGTGCTGTGCCTTGTTTTCAAAGAGCTCGTGGATTTCTCGTTTACGTTGAATTAGTGTGGCGCAGCGTAGTAAAAATCGACCGAGCCAATCACATTCAGAGAGTTGGTCGCGGGGGAAACACGATGAAGATTATCTCAGGTGGACAGACTGGCGTAGACTTGGCAGCACTTGAATTCGCTGTGCAACGAGGATTGAGGCATGGAGGGTGGGTTCCGGAGGGGCGCGAAAACGAAGACGGGCATATTTCCCAGATTTATCAGGGCCTAATTGAAACGCACTCTTCGGAGCCAGATGAGAGAACTTGGCTCAACGTCGGTTCGAGCGATGCCACGCTAATAATAACGAATGGGTCAAATAGCCCCGGCACGCACTACACTCAGCGAGTCGCTGGGGAACTAGGAAAGCCAATTATGCACATTGAGCTTTCAGGTAACGGCCAACTTCAAAGGAAGCAGCTTTGGCAATGGATCGGATCGATCAATCCCGTTGTCCTGAATATCGCCGGCCCTCGGGAGTCCGAAGCTCCTGGTGTTCATGAAAAAGCACTAGCTTTTCTTAATGAAGCCTTCCCGTTACCGAGCTATGAACCAAAAAATTACATCGCCAACATCCGACACTGGGACACAATCCGATGGATTGTACCGTTTTGGTACCTGAGCACGACACTGCTTGTACTTGACGGGCTTTACTCAGAAGAAAGTGCGCTCCGACCTTTGGAGGCAGCATTACTCTTTGCTTGGTCAATTGTAGGTCTGGCGTGCGCCTATCTAATTCAGCGAACAATGGTCTATCACGACCGGCAACGCGAGATGCTGGTAAGAGAGTTTGGGGAGCGTGCGCTAGATACAATGAGCATGGTGGTCTTTGGGCCGGTGCACAAAGGATGGAGCACAGCAACTCGGTGGTTCTGGGCGATAACTACTGGCGTTTCATTCGCAATGCTGTATCTTGCCTGGCTGGCTTTTAGTGAATCGACGTTTTGGGAGGAATTTCAAAACAAAATCGGACTTGATACAACCGGCAAACCACCAATTGATGAAGCATGCTTGTCGCCCAAGAATGAAAATGGCTGATCAACTCAATCCTGATGCATATGAAAAGGCATAGTTTCCCTGACCGTCGCCTAAGGATCGCTATAGCGCGACAAGGCTAAAGCGGGCGTTGACTGTTCACGTCAAAGATCCCGTTTTCTACCGCATCCCTGCCGTTCGAAGGTGGTCAGCGGCTGCATCTGCGGCGGAGGGCTGATCTTCCTCGTGCGACTGCGGCATGGTTCGCTCGCCATGGCGCCAGATCCGCCGACTTTGCAAAGGGAGCTCTCTGCGCTTCGCTGACGTTCGACCAGGGCGCAGCGAAGCATGGCTCACCGGCAGCCTGTTCGACCGAAGCGACCGGCCCTCACGTGCCCTTCGCGGGGTTGTTCTTCGCTGCGGGCAGCTTCTCCAAACCGGCCTTTCTTTCGGCTTGTACTTCGCGGCTGCCAAGTGGAGCCAATCGACGAATTGCCCGAAGCCGCCCACAAGTCGCTCATGCAGCAAGTGGAGTGGAAGCGGAATCGCTTCGGTTAGAAGGGGATTTCGTCGTCTAAGTCTCACCCACTTCCATATCCCCCATCAGGCTTGGGCAGCTCTTTGCGGGGCGGTTCGATCTTCTTAATTTCTGGTGGCTTGGGCAACTTGGGTTCGGCCTCTTTGGCATCGTCCAAAAGGCCCATGATCTTCACAAACCAAGGCCACCAAGGACGCGCGCCCTCGCGCTCAACGTCCGCGCTCAATCCTGCCAATGACCGCGCCAAGTCCGCGAAACGTTCGTATCGGGTGCGTGTCTTGCTTACCTCTTGGGCGAGTTTCGCCAAGATGTCATAGAGCTTTTCTTTCTTTGCGTCCGGTGCGGTAGACGATTCAACTTCACCACGGATTTTCTCAATGAAACGGTGAATCTTGGTCTTCTGCGCTTCTGTCAGACCCACGCTCATAGCGTTTCGGTTTCGAGAATTTGCAATGCGCATCTGGATAATCACGTTGTCCACAGCGCGCAAGAAGTCGTTGAAATTCTCGCTATGCCCGTTGTCGTCGCGTGTGTTGACGGAAAACCCGGAAAGAGCATGAACGTCCAAAGTACTTGCGGCGGCAAGTGTCTTATTCATGTAGTCGGCGGTAATGTCGGACCAGTTTGAGTTTTGGTCCTCTTGCGCCGTTTCCAATTCATTCCGAAATTCTTTTTCGAGCTGAAGAAAGGCTACGTGATTGTCTTCTGAAAGGTTTTCGTATGGGTCCATTTACTGCCCCTCAAGTCATTTACTTTTCGCCACGGTAGCGCGGCGCTTGGGCATTGTCACCGCCTGAACTTCTTCGCTGTCCATCGTTTCACCGTCTCTGTCATCGTCTCGCTCATTGCCATGTCCTTTCTTGTGGCATGAGCAGGATTTCACTGGGTCGATGCAGTGGCTCACACCGCCCCACCAAGCGGCGGGTTGGGGCCGTTTCGCTGAACTTTGCAAAGCTCACTTTCTGCGCTTCGCTGACATCAGTCCAGGGTGCAGCATCGCTTGGGTCTCTTGAGCAGACTTGAAGGTCCGCTTCTCTAAATGGGCGTTTGGGTCAAGCTCGTTTTCCTTCCTTGTACGGGATCATTGTCGCTCATCCTGGTCACGCTTCTCTTCGCAGTCTGGGTGACCCGCCCCTTGCTTTTCAAGTCTACCGATTGGCGCAATGCGCTGACGCTTGTGGCGGAGCGTTCCGGCAGTAGTGCAGAGATGGTGAAGCAGCAGACGGAGGACAGCGATCTGGCAGAGGGACTCTACCTGAAGCTCGAAACGGACATGCAGGTCAAAGATCGCTTCAAGTTCGTCCGCGCGGATTTCCTGTAGGCCATCTAGTCCGCTGAAGGGCATTGGCACGACCGACCAATCCTGCCGAACGGCCTGGCCGAAGGGGTGGGCATCTTTGCGCCAAAGCTGGGTGTGGAGGGCGCTTACGATGCGTAACCTCCCGACCTATGTGCCAGCGTCAGGCGCATCCCGTAGCGTCTGCGCGAGTTGACCTAAACAGCGTTCGTCCTTGGACATCGTGCCGGAGACAGTCTCTAACATTCGCCGTGCCGGTGTGCGGTGCTTCATCGACGACATCAGCAGACAATCCCTGGGGGACGTCTACGAAGTGCTCCTTGGTTCACTGAACCTGGATGAACCGGCATTCCTCGGAAACACCCCGATTGTTTAATCAATCAAAAGAGTGCCTTGGGCCAACAATCAATAGTTTGGCCGCAAGGTGCTTCGTTTACACTGAAGATGTCGGGAGTTCGAGCCTCTCATCACCCACCATACTCCCAATAGAGACGCGCATATCTCCCTCTCCGGCTGAATTCCATCGGCGGAGTTGCGGACGTCGATTCACGGCGCGCATTCAGTAGGTTAGGAAGCGGCGCATATGCAAGACCGAAGCTGCCCGCGACCCTACGACGAACTCGAAGTCCTCCAACGGCGCGCTGAAGCGGCCTGGATCTCTGTTGATCGGGCTCGACGGAGACAACGCCCTTCAGCGGCGGCAGTTGCGGCCCCTCTTGCAAGTCACAGGTTCAAAAAAGATCGGTAAGATCCGGGAGGGCGTAGGGGACTCCCCGGTTGGTGGAGACCAACAGGTCGTCGCGGCATTGGATCCAAGACCAATCCTGCGCTACTGTCCAGGCAGGGACCTTACCTTACCGGTCCATCCCTGTCGGAGATCTGTATGTTTGCGTTCGTTTTTCAAAGCCTGACCTCTTTATTGTTGGCGGGAGTTTTCGTTTACGCAATCTTCTCTTCGGATTGGTTGAAAGACAAAAGATTTGCACAGCAAGTTCTTCTGGGCGTTACTTTTGGAGTAATGGTGATCTCGCTGGGAATGAGTTCAATCGCACTCAAAATCATTCCGACGCAGTTTGACGCCAAAGCTGGACCTCTCATCATAGCGGGCTACCTCGGCGGTCCTGTCGGTGGCCTGATTGCTGGGTTGTGCGGCGCGCTTTACAGGGTTTCATTTGGCGGGCCCGTGCTGGGCATTGCCGTATTTATGAATCTTGCGACCGCTGCCATTGGTGTTGGCGCGTACTATCTTCGCCCCTCACCCAACTGGCCGACCATTCAAAAATCCACAATCATATACATTGTTGTGGCCTTCACCCTCCTTCATTTCATACCATTTTGGTATCTTAGCAGTATTAGCGAAGCGCCCAATCCATATATAGTGTCAGCTCAGGTTATGGTGGCATTTACCCTCATGGGCTTCCTTTCCATATTTCTGACCTCCCTTATCGTGAAGAAGGCCGCCGATTTCGCAAATAATGCCCGCCAGACGGCCGATTTGTCAAAGAAGCTTGACCTGGCCATGCGGGCGTCAGGGATGGGCCTGTTCGACCATCAGATTGGCGATCCCGCTATCCTTCTTGATGCCGGAATGATCGCAATCTACGGGCTTGACCGAGAACCGGGGCCGGGGCCGTTGTCGGAATGGGCAGCACTGGTCCACCCAGATGATCGACTTCGAGTAAGGCGCCATATTGAACGGGTTTGGGCGGGAGAAGACGTACCGGATCGGATGGATTTTCGGGCGACCAGGACGGATGGAGCGCTTCGATATATCCGCGCAACTTGGTTCACTGAATTGAACGCTGATGGCACCGCGAAACGCGTTTCCGGCATCCATATTGATCTGACGGACATCCGCCTGGCCGAACAAAGGGACAAGGCATCGGCGGAGCGGCTTGCGACGATCGCAGAAAAATTGCCCGGGGCGATTGTCGAATTTGACGTCACAAACTGGGATGAGCCGGAGCTCTTGGTAATCAGTCCGAATTGTTTCGATATCTGGGGCTACACCAGCGAGGAAATTCTTGCCGATCCCTCCCTTCTCTCTCAGATGCATGATCCCGAGGATCTTGGCGATTTCCTGCAAGCCAATAAAACCAGTTGTGAGACCGGCGAACCATTGCATCACCGTTTCATGATCACAGCACGCGATGGGCAACCCCGATGGCTGGACTATCATGGCGGCTCCTCAAACGAAAATGGACGGGTCCTCGTCAAGGCAATTGTTCTCGACGCGACACGCGAGGTTGAAGCACAGCTACAGGTCGATAAAGAACGCGAAATTTCCCGCAACGCACAGAAGATCGACAGCATCGGCCAACTGACTGGTGGTGTGGCGCATGATTTCAACAATCTACTCGCGGTCATTCTGGGGAACTTGGAACTCCTGCGAGATTTCGACGAACCCGGTCTTGAAAAGGAAGTGATCGAGACCGCCATCACAGCCACGTTGAAAGGGGCAGATCTGACCAGAAATATGCTCGCTTTTGCGCGCAAAGCGCCGCTGATGCCGGTCAAGCTTGATCTGAACAAAGTTGTGCTGGAAACGAAGAACTGGATCGGTCGCACCTTGCCTGAGAGCGTCATCGTCGAAACCTCTTTGCTCGCAGGGTTGTGGCCAGTGGAAGCCGACCGCGCCTCGCTGGAAAGCGCTTTGCTGAACCTGACCTTGAATGCGCGTGATGCGATGGAGGGGAAGGGTAATCTGACGATTGAAACAGCCAATGTCCGTATTGATCAAACCTACCTGGACGCGCGGCAAGAAGAACTTGTACCGGGGCGTTATGTCTTGCTGGCCGTCAGCGACACAGGATCCGGAATTCCGGATGAGGCCCTCGGTTCCATTTTCGAGCCATTTTTCACAACGAAAACCATTGGTGAGGGGTCTGGCCTGGGCCTGTCGATGACGTTTGGTTTCATGCGACAATCCGGTGGCACCATTCAAGTCTATACCGAGATCGGCCAGGGAACGACTTTCAAGCTGTATTTTCCCGCCGCAGCACCTCAAGGGGACGAAGAGGCTACGCCGTCGGTAGGAAACTACGGCGTCGCAAACAAATCGGGAAAGCTGCTGTTGGCAGAAGACGAAGCGGCAGTTCGCGACACTTTAGTGAGGATCCTTGAACTGTCCGGCTATCAAGTGTTGGCGACAGCGACAGGTGACGCAGCCTGTGCTGCTTTCGAAGCGGATCCAACATTTGACCTGTTATTGACGGATATCGTCATGCCAGGAAAGCTGCAAGGCACTGACCTCGCCAAGTCACTGAGGGAGCGATGGCCAGCCCTGCCGGTTATCTTCATGTCCGGCTATGCAAGCGAAGCAACTGTGCATGGAAACGGTCTTAGGCCCGAAGACGTCCGAATGATGAAACCGGTGCAGAGTGCCGACCTTCTTGCCGCAGTCAGGAAAGTGCTCTCGACGGCGTAGCGCGATGCGGCAGTCCATCGAGCGGATACACACAAAAGCAGCGCGTGTGAAATAATATGCGCGTTTTCAATTCCTTGCATTGATCCTGGACAGCGTGTGCGCGCGTTAATCCGCAGGCGTCAACCGGATCAATGCGCCCTCTGCCGCATCGGTGACGATCATGACCGAGCCGTCCCTGGCCACATCGACATCACGCACCCGGCCCTGCCCCTGGAGGTAGCGCGCCTCGCCGCTCACACGCCCGTTGGTCAGCGTCAACCGTACCAACGCCTGACCGGCGAGACCGCCGACAAGGATGCTGCCCTGCCATTCGGGGAACATGTCGCCCTCGTAAAAAGCCATACCGCTGGGCGCAATCACCGGATCCCAATAGTAGACAGGCTGCTCCATCCCTTCTGACGCGGTGATGCCATCGCCGATGGGTCGGCCGTTGTAATCCTCGCCATATGTGATCACCGGCCAGCCATAGTTGCGGCCGGGCAGGACGCGGTTCAGTTCGTCACCGCCACGCGCGCCATGCTCAATCGCCCAGAGCGCACCATCCGGCGCGCGCGCTGCCGCCTGAACGTTGCGATGCCCCCAGGACCAGATTTCCGGCTCTGCGCCTTCGATATCCGGATTGCCCGCCGCCGCGCCCCCCATTGGGGCAATCCGCAGAATCTTGCCGATATGCGTCGTCAGATCCTGGGCCAGCCTGCGCGCCTGAGGCTGCGAACGCTCGCCCGTGGTGACGAAAAGCGCGCCATCCGCGTCCCAGACCAGCCGCGAGCCGTAATGTGCAGTGGAGGCCCAGCCGGGCATTTGGCGAAAGATGACCTCAACCTCGGTCATCGTGCTGCGGTCCTCAGACAGCAGACCGGTCGCAACCGAGGTGCCGTTCCGCCCGTTGCCACGCGGCTCCGCATAGCTCCACCACACGCGACTGGTGCGGTCGAAATCGGGCGCTATCAGCACATCGAGAAGCCCCCCCTGCCGTCTTGCGTCGACTTCAGGCAGGCCGCGGACAGGCGCGAAGACACCGCCCTGCGGCGAGATGATCCGCATCCGACCGGGGCGTTCCGTGACGATCCAGCCCCCATCCGGCAGCTGATCCACCGCCCAGGGGTGCTGTAGCCCGTCGGCGATGACCTCCCGTACCAGAGTGACGCCCTCCTCAATCTCCGGAGCGCGGGTCTGTTCCGGAAAGGAGGGCCTTTGGTGCGGGGCGTTGGGCGGGGCATCATTGAAGGGTTGGGCAGTCGCGCAGCTGGCAAGCGCGATGGCCAAAGCACCTAGGGTCCGGCTCTTCATGTTTCGTCTCCTCTCACCGCCAATGGGGAATGGGTCTGCTGTGCGTTTGCCCGGAAGCTGCCCTCTCATCCGGTGATCTCTGTGTCAGTCACACTATAGGAACTAGGCAGCTTGTGTTCGACGTCCAGTCCGACGGTCACGTTGCGCGCCGCGCGCAAACCCGCCCTCCTGAATGTCACGGGCGCCAGAGACGTGCCGCCTCCTCTGCGCCGCGCTGCGCCTCAGCCGCTGCCGAAAGATGCGCGGTGAGGTCGAGGTTGATCCCGTCAATCATACCAAGGATCTCTTCACTGAGCTGCTAACCTGTGGCAATACTTGGTCATCCGCATCAGCGTCTCATCGCGCGAGAACGCGGCTTGCGAATTGCCTTCGGCCTCCTTGTAGGCGGCATCAGTGGACATCGCGACCTCGATGGGCAGTGAAGGTCACTGCTGCGTCGGCTCATTTCTCGCCTTCGGAAATCAGGACGGTCTTGCCAGGATTGTCCAAAACGTCAGCCACGCGATAGAGCGGGCGGGAGCCGGGCAGCGCTTTCGCGTACCAGTCGCGCGTGCCGTCACGCGTCTGCCAGACAGAGATGGGCAGGATCTGCTTGCCCCTGCTCGTCTCGGTCCTTTTAACGACGAAGGCACGCCGACCATCCGTGTGATGATACGCTCCGCGCTCAGGTTTGCCTGTGACAGAAGGATAATCGAAAGTGCGCCGAAGATTTGGCGCCCAGCCAAGCCCGTAAAAGACAAACGGATTCTGTCCATTTGTGAAGCCCGCGCGCTGATCGACGGCGCATTCGACCCCCACATCCGCCTCTCTTTGATCCTGCTCTTGGGC
>NZ_VCNK01000018.1 GCF_006265095.1 Phaeobacter sp. B1627 | reverse complement strand
TCGACCCCCACATCCGCCTCTCTTTGATCCTGCTCTTGGGCACAGCGGGACGGGTTGGAGCTCTTCTGGACCTCACATGGGACCGGGTGGATTTTAATCGCGGAACCATCAATTTGCGGATCGAGGACTCGCAGACAAGAAAGGGACGCGCCGTGGTGCGCACAAAGCCGCTCTTTCAGATCATGTGGTCGAATATGCCGGTGGTCAGATCAAATCCATCCGGAAGGGTTTCCAAGGTGCCGTGACCAGATCAAAGATCGGGCATGTTCGGATCCACGATCTCCGGCACACAGCAGCGGTAACAATGCTGTCCAGCGGAGTCCCGCTTGAAAAAGTGAGCCAAGTTCTGGGGCATAGCAACACTGCAATTACGTTCTCGACGTACGGCCGCTACCTACCGGAGCACATGGCTGACGCCGTCGATATCCTAGACGTTTTGAACCCTAAAGTAGGGCGTTAGGTTCACTGAACCACAGCGCACTTCGCATAGCACAGAGGTGATCGAGAAAATCTAAATATATCAAGGCAGTTAATGGTGGGTGATAAGAGATTTGAACTCCTGACATCTTCGATGTGAACGAAGCGCTCTACCACTGAGCTAATCACCCGTGGGCCGGTTATTATCGCTCCGTTTCGCCCTCTGCAAGAGGTGGTCGTCAAATTTTTCCTCTTGGCCCGTTTGTCTGCCTTTCCGGTCCCGGCGCGGAAGTGCAGGAACATTCACCGCATCATTCTCCAGGCATCCGGAGTTGCTGCTGGCAACCGGGCTTGCGCGGGATCATTCCCGGCTGCCGCGGTCGGGGAGCGTGCTGCGCTGAACCATCGTGCGCAGGGTGAAGCTTGAGCGCGTATTGCGAATACCCGGCACACACATCAGACGGTTCTCGAGGAAATCGTCGAAATCCGCCAGGCTGGCCGCAACCACCCGCAACAGAATATCGCGGGTTCCAGTCATGAGATAGCATTCCATAACCTGGTCAAACCGGCGCACTGCGGCCTCGAATTGCAACAGCGCGTCCCGGGACTGCGCCTCAAGCTCCACAGCGACAAAGATGGTCACGGGCAAGCCAAGCCTGCTCTGATCAATTCGGGCGCCGTAGCCCGTGATGACGCCGGATTTTTCAAGATTGGCCACCCGTCTGGCGCAGGGCGTCGGGGACAGACCGACCTTGTCGGACAAATCAGCCATGGTCATCCGGCCGTCACGCTGCAGCGCTGAAATGATCTTTCGGTCAAGGGCATCCATGTTTTTCACCAATCTTGTCGCCAATAGTGGAACTATCCTCCAATATTTATCTCAAAACAGGATGCATTTGGAGCTTTTCTCTAGCCTGCCGGGGGTAGTCTCTGCCGCAGGCAGTAGGAGCAGACGCCATGTTCACCACCTTGATCCCCTCCCCCACCCCAGGTTCGACCCATGAGGCCATCTATCGCGTCGAGGATCCCGACAGTGGCTTGCTGGGGCTCATCGCCCTTCATTCGACGCAGCTTGGCCCGGCTGCAGGCGGGCTGCGGATGCGGCCCTACACCAGTTTCTCCGACGCGCTGGAGGATGTGTCGCGGCTGAGCGCCGGCATGACCTATAAGAACGCTGCCGCCGGCTTGCCGCTGGGCGGGGGCAAGGCCGTGATCCTCGGCGATCCGACGCGGCAGAAAACGCCAGAGCTGCTGCGCGCCTTTGGCCGGGCCCTGCAGACACTTCACGGCCGCTATATCACCGCCGAGGACATGGGAATGTCACCTCAGGACATGGCGCTGATCCGCGAGGAAACCCCCTTTGTAGCAGGACTGCCGGATGGCGCGTTTGCCAGCGGGGACCCCTCGCCCATCACGGCCCGGGGGATCTTCAATGCGATTTTGACGGCCCATGAAACCTGTCACTCCACACGCGACATCGCCGGTCGCGTCGTCAGCCTACAGGGTCTGGGCCATGTGGGCTGGCATCTGGCGGGCCTGCTGCGCAGGGCCGGTGCGAAGTTAATTGTGACCGACACGGACCCGGAGCGGATCGAGGCCGCCGTCCGTGAGCTGGGAGCGGTGGCCGTTGCACCGGAGGAGATCTACGACGCGCCCTCCGACATTTTTGCGCCCTGCGCAATTGGCGGCAT
Organism: Phaeobacter sp. B1627; assembly: GCF_006265095.1. Classification (GTDB taxonomy): domain Bacteria; phylum Pseudomonadota; class Alphaproteobacteria; order Rhodobacterales; family Rhodobacteraceae; genus Epibacterium. The sequence continues at coordinate 199,892 of NZ_VCNK01000018.1, read as the reverse complement.
CCTCAACCAGGCTACGATTTCACGGCTGAAGGCCACCATGGTGGTGGGCGGGGCAAACAACCAACTGGCGACGCCATCCGACGCCCAGAGGCTGCATGAACGCGGCATTCTCTATGCGCCGGATTTCGTCGCAAACGGCGGTGGCATCATCAACGTCGCAACCGAAATCCTGAAGATCGAGGACCGGGAGGGCTTTGTGCAGCAAAAGCTCGATGCATTGGATCAGACGCTGCGACGGATCCTGACCGAAGCACAGGCGCAGGGCGTCAGCCCGGACAGGGTCGCCATCGACACGGTGAACCGCATCATGGCCTCGCGCGCGGCCGGTTGACAAGGCTGGCCGAGTGGCGCTCGGGACCGAGTAAGGACCGGCCACCTCGGGGGGCAGCACCGCCTGCGCGATGCAGGCAGCGACTTCAATGGCTCCCACGCGGCAGCGCCACCGCAAAAGAAAACGAGCGGCCCGGTAGGGTCGCTCGTTCGCAGTTATACAGCTATATCGGCAGGACAGATATATCGTCAGGACAGAGCCCGCACAGAGCCGCCGGCCGGATCAGGCCCGACTAATGCGCGGTCGCGCCACTGGCATCGCCGCCCTTGAGCGCCGCCGCAGCAGCAGCGGCTTCTTCGGCTTCCTCATCCCATTCAATCGGATCAGGCTGGCGCACCAACGCGATCTTCAGAACCTCAGAGACGTTTTCAACCGGAATGATGTCGAGCCCGGCTTTGACGTTGTCCGGAATATCCGGCAGGTCCTTCTCATTCTCCTTGGGAATGAGAACGGTCTTGATGCCGCCGCGCAGTGCCGCCAGCAGTTTTTCCTTCAGGCCGCCGATCGCCAGCGCATTCCCGCGCAGGGTGACTTCGCCTGTCATGGCGATGTCTTTGCGCACCGGAATACCCGTCAGGACAGACACGATGGAGGTCACCATGGCGAGACCGGCCGAGGGGCCATCCTTTGGCGTTGCCCCCTCGGGGACGTGCACGTGAATGTCCCATTTGTCAAAGCGCGGCGGCTTGATACCGAGCTTTGGCGACACCGAGCGCACGTAGGATGAGGCCGCCTCGATCGATTCCTTCATCACATCGCCGAGCTTGCCGGTGGTTTTCATGCGCCCCTTGCCGGGCAGGCGCAGCGCCTCGATGGACAGCAGCTCTCCGCCGACAGACGTATAGGCGAGCCCGGTCACCACACCAACCTGATCCTCCATCTCGGCGAGTCCATACCGGTATTTCGCCACCCCAAGGAAGTCATCGAGATTGTCCGAAGTGACCGTGACGCTCTCGGTCTCTTTCTTGACGATGGAGGTCAGCGATTTCCGCGCCACCTTGGCAATCTCACGCTCCAGGTTCCGCACGCCCGCCTCACGGGTGTAGGTCCGGATGATATCGGTCAGCGCCTCGTCGGTCAGTTCGAATTCCTTGGCCTTGAGGCCATGGTTCTTGATCTGCTTGCTGATCAAGTGCTGCTTGGCGATCTCGCGCTTTTCGTCTTCGGTGTAGCCGGACAGCGGGATGATCTCCATCCGGTCCAGAAGTGGGCCAGGCATGTTGTAGCTGTTCGACGTGGTCAGGAACATCACGTTGGAGAGGTCATATTCCACCTCAAGATAGTGATCCACGAAGGTCGAGTTCTGTTCAGGGTCCAGCACCTCAAGCATCGCCGACGCCGGGTCGCCCCGGAAATCCTGCCCCATCTTGTCGATTTCATCCAGCAGGATCAGGGGGTTGGTGGTCTTGGCCTTTTTCAGGGCCTGGATGATCTTGCCGGGCATGGAGCCGATATAGGTCCGGCGGTGGCCCCGGATCTCGCTCTCGTCACGCACGCCGCCGAGCGAGATGCGAATGAATTCGCGCCCCGTGGCCTTTGCGACGGATTTGCCCAGCGAGGTTTTCCCGACGCCCGGAGGTCCGACGAGGCACAGGATCGGCCCCTTCAGCTTGGCCGAGCGCTGCTGCACTGCGAGGTATTCGACGATACGTTCCTTGACCTTCTCAAGCCCGTAGTGGTCCTGATCAAGGATGTCCTGCGCCCGGGTCAAATCCTTTTTGACGCGGGACTTGGTGCCCCACGGGATCGACAGCATCCAGTCGAGGTAGTTGCGCACGACGGTGGCCTCGGCCGACATCGGCGACATGTTCTTCAGCTTCTTGATCTCGGCATCGGCCTTTTCACGGGCCTCTTTCGACAGTTTGGTCGCCTCGATCTTTTCCTCAAGCTCGGCAATCTCGCCGGCTCCGTCCTCGCCGTCGCCCAGCTCCTTCTGAATGGCCTTCATCTGCTCATTCAGGTAATATTCGCGCTGGGTCTTCTCCATCTGGGTCTTGACGCGGGTTTTGATCTTTTTCTCGACCTGCAGAACCGAGAGCTCGGACTGCATCAGCGCGTAGACCTTCTCCAGCCGTTCGCTGACAGGCAGGGTCTCAAGCAGCTCCTGTTTGCGGTCCACCTCGATGCCGAGATGTCCGGCCACCAGGTCCGCCAGCTTTGCGGGCTCGGTGGTTTCGCCAACCGCGGTCAGCGCTTCTTCGGGGATGTTCTTGCGCACCTTGGCATACCGCTCGAACTCGTCCCCGACCGCGCGCAGCAGCGCCTCGGTCGTGGTGACGTCGCCCGGCATTTCCAGCAGGGCCTCGGCGCGGGCCTCGAAAAACGTGTCATTGTCGAGGAATTCGGTGATCTTGACGCGGGCCTGCCCCTCGACCAGCACCTTGACAGTGCCATCGGGCAATTTCAGCAACTGCAGCACATTCGCCAGAACACCCGTGCGATAGATACCATCCATATCCGGATCATCCTCGGAGGGGTCGATCTGGCTGGACAGCAGGATCTGCTTGTCATCGGCCATGACCTCTTCGAGGGCGTGCACGGATTTTTCCCGCCCGACGAACAGCGGCACGATCATGTGGGGGAACACAACGATATCGCGCAGCGGCAGGACAGGATAGGAGGAATTGAGAGGCTCTTGCATACTCGGTCCTTTTCTTGGCAAGACGATCCAGCCCCGGATTCGGCGGCACGGTCATCTCCACATTTGATTTCTTTATCTGGTCTGGCGGTTGGTGTATTTCAACCGTCTGCCTCAGGTGTTGGTGCCGAGCATGCCCCTAGCGGCGCATGACCACAAGAGCGCAATGCCTTCACTTTGCCGGAAATTACATTCCCTGCCGCGCCGCAGAATATGACTGCAAAACGGACGGAAAAAATCGGCAGCTACCGTAAAATCTCCCTACAATGCAACGCGCGTTGCCATGCACTCCGGGCCACCGCCATAAACCGCCATGGTCTGGGGGGCGTTTTCCGAGACCACAGCGCAGGGCGTCAGAGCGGTTCGATGTCGCCCTGGGCCCGGCTTTCGTGAAAATTCCGTTGCCACGACTCAAAACAGCCCGCAGCAATTGACTCGCGCATACCTGCCATGATGTCCTGAAAGTAATGCAGGTTGTGCCATGTCAGAAGCATACCGGAGATCATTTCGTTCGACCGGAATACGTGGTGCAGATAGGCGCGCGAATAATTGCTGCACGCCGGACATGTGCAGTTTTCGTCCAGCGGACGGGGGTCATCCTGGTGGCGCGCGTTCTTGATGTTGACGACTCCGTGGCGCGTGAACACCTGCCCCGTGCGCCCCGACCGCGAGGGCAGCACGCAATCCATCATGTCGATACCGCGCGCCACCGCGCCGACGATATCGTCCGGTTTGCCAACCCCCATCAGGTAGCGCGGCTTGTCCACAGGCAGCATGTCGGGCGCGTAATCAAGACAGTCGAACATCGCCTCCTGCCCCTCGCCGACCGCCAGCCCGCCGACCGCGTAGCCGTCAAATCCGGTCTGGATCAGGGCAGCGGCGCTTTCCTCGCGGAAATCCCGCTCCAGCCCGCCCTGCTGAATACCGAACAGCGCATAACCGGGGCGATCACCAAAGGCGTCTTTCGACCGTTCCGCCCACCGCATCGACAGGCGCATCGACTCGGCAATCCGGTCGCGGTCCGCAGGCAGCGCCGGGCATTCGTCGAAACACATCACGATGTCAGATCCCAGAAGGCGCTGGATCTCCATCGAGCGTTCAGGGGTCAATTCATGTTTGGACCCGTCGATATGGGATTTGAACGTCACGCCTTTTTCGGTCAGCTTCCTGAGACCCGCGAGCGACATCACCTGAAACCCGCCGGAATCCGTCAGAATCGGACGGTCCCAATTCATGAACCTGTGCAGCCCGCCGAGACGGTCAATCCGCTCTGCGGTGGGGCGCAGCATCAGATGATAGGTATTGCCCAGAAGGATGTCGGCGCCGGTGGCGCGCACGCTTTCAGGCATCATCGCCTTCACCGTGGCAGCGGTGCCCACCGGCATGAAGGCCGGGGTGCGGATATCGCCCCGGGGGGTATGGATCACACCTGTCCGCGCCTTGCCGTCCTGCGCTGTCATTTCAAAGTTGAAAAGCTCTGCCATCTCATGTTCCTGCGTCACTGCGATCACCAAATACGCGGTGATTCCCACCTAATGCCAAGGAGACGTCCCCATGTCCACCGATGACCCCAACACAAACTTGCGTCTGGGATGGGAGGAATGGGTGCGTTTACCGGATCTCGGCTTGCCCGCCCTGCGTGCAAAAGTCGACACCGGCGCCCGTACCTCAGCCCTGCACGCCACCAACATCGAGACCTTCGGCTCCCTGTCCGCGCCCAAGGTCCGCTTCACCGTACATCCGATCCCCGGCAGCGACGACCTGCTGATCCCCTGCTCTGCGTTGATCAAGGACCGGCGCGAGGTCACCTCGTCAAACGGCGAGCGGGAATTGCGCTATGTGATCGAAACCAACCTGGAAATTGGCGATGCGCTCTGGCCGGTCGAGGTGACGCTGACCGACAGGCGCGGGATGGCGCTGCATATGCTTCTGGGACGCCAGGCGCTGAATGAGAATATCTCGATCGTGCCGTCCGAACGCTATTGCCAGCCGGAACTGGACTATTCGGTCTACGCGACCCCCGCCATCCGCAAAAAGGCCCCGAACCGGGCCCTGCGCATTGCGGTCCTGAGCCGGGAGGACAACTACTCCACCCAGCGGCTTGTGGAGGAGGGCGAAAAACGGGGCCACACGGTCGAGGTCATCGATACGACCCGCTGCTACATGTCGATCAATGCGCTCGCTCCGGAAATCCACTATGACGGAAAACGGCTGCCGCGCTATGATGCGGTCATCCCGCGGATCGGGGCATCGATCACGCAATATGGCACCGCACTTCTGCGCCAGTTTGAAACCATCGGCACCTATTGCGTGAACGGCAGTGCGGGCATTACCGCCAGCCGGGACAAGTTGCACGCGCATCAGATGCTGGCACGGCACAAGATCGGCATGCCGCTGACCGCATTCGCGGCCTCCCCCAAGGACACCAACGCCCTGATCGACATCGTCGGCGGCGCGCCATTGATTGTGAAACTGCTGGAGAGCACCCAGGGCAAAGGGGTGGTTCTGGCCGAGACGAAAAAAGCCGCCGAGAGCGTCATTACCGCCTTTCGGGGCCTCAAGGCCAACTTTCTGGTGCAGCAGTTCGTGAAAGAGGCGGCGGGCGTCGATATCCGCTGTTTCGTTGTCGGCTCCAAAGTGGTCGCGGCGATGAAACGCTCCGGCGCCGAGGGGGACTTCCGGTCCAACCTCCATCTGGGCGGCAGCGCCGTTTCTGTGCGGATCACAAAGGAAGAGCGCGCCACGGCGATCCGGGCCGCCCGGTGTTTTGGTCTCGGCGTTGCGGGGGTGGATCTGCTGCGTTCGGAGAGCGGCCCCAAGGTTCTGGAGGTGAACTCCTCGCCCGGGCTTGAGGGCATTGAAAAGACATCGAAAAAAGACATCTCCGCCTTGATCCACGACGAAATCGAGGACAATGTCCGCCCGACCCCAATGCGCAGTCGCAAGGCGCTGGACAACGCCGCAGAATAACAGCCTCCCGCGACTGTGGGATGGCTGGCGGGTCGATCACTGGCGGGTTTCGGGCCGATTTCGGGTCTGCTGTTGGCCTGCCGTTGGTCTGCTGTTGGTCTGCCGTTGGCCTACTGAGCCGCAGCCCCGTTGACCGGGGACTGCCGCCGGACCGGAGGGCTGTCCCCTTGACCTGGTTTCCCCTTGACCCGGGGCCGGGCAAGGGGGACCTTCGGCCTAGCTTGATTTAACATAATCGGATTCTGCACCATGAGCGAACAAGACATCCTCAATTCCCTGTCCGGCAGCCTGCTCTATATCATCGGCGCGGTTTTCCTTGTGATTGTGGTCTTCAAGGGGGTCCGTATTGTCCCGCAATCAGAGAAATTCGTGGTGGAGCGCTTCGGGCGTCTGCTGGCCGTGCTGGGACCGGGCATAAACTTCATCGTCCCCTTTCTCGATGTGGTGCGTCACAAGGTTTCGATCCTCGAGCGCCAGCTGCCCAACGCCAGTCAGGACGCCATCACCCGCGACAATGTGCTGGTGCAGATCGACACCTCTGTCTTTTATCGCATTCTGGAACCCGAAAAGACGGTCTACCGGATCCGGGATGTAGACGGGGCCATCGCAACCACCGTCGCCGGTATCGTGCGCGCCGAGATCGGCAAAATGGATCTGGATGAGGTTCAGTCCAACCGTTCGCAGTTGATCGGTCAGATCCAGCACAGTGTCGAAAGCGCCGTCGATGACTGGGGGATTGAGGTGACGCGGGCCGAGATCCTCGATGTGAACCTGGATCAGGCCACCCGGGACGCGATGCTGCAGCAGCTCAATGCCGAGCGTGCCCGCCGTGCGCAGGTCACCGAGGCGGAGGGCAAGAAGAGGTCAGTCGAACTGGCGGCGGATGCGGAGCTATACGCGGCGGAGCAGACCGCCAAGGCGCGCCGCATCCAGGCGGATGCAGAAGCCTATGCCACCGGGGTCGTGGCCAAGGCCATTGCCGAGAATGGCGTGGAGGCGGCGCAGTATCAGGTGGCGCTCAAACAGGTCGAGGCGCTGAACGCGCTTGGCAACGGCGCGGGCAAGCAAACGATCCTTGTTCCCGCTCAGGCGATCGAAGCCTTTGGCGATGCCTTCAAGATGCTGAAAGGTTCCTCATGACCGCGCTGTGGACCGTGTGGTGGATCTGGGGCGCGCTGGCCTTGCTGCTGGGCATCGTGGAAGTCCTGCTGCCGGGGTTCATCTTCCTCGGGTTTGCCATAGGCGCGGCGGGGGTCGCGGCAATGCTGTTGCTGACACTGGCACCGGGCCTGCCCGCGATCCTGTTTCTCTTTGCGGCCTTCTCGCTGGTCGCCTGGCTGGTGCTGCGACGTCTGTTCGCCCTGCCCCGGGGACAGGTGAAGACCTTCGACACGGACATCAACGACTGAGATCTGAGGGCGGCGCACAGGGGGGGCTCACAGGGGGACGATCCTCGGCCAGCGCCCCCCTGTTGCGGCACATTCCATCCCCGGCCGCGACTGGCTGCTCAGAGACTTGCTCAGAGGATCGCTCGGGGGATTGCTCGGAGGATTGCTCCGGGGACTGTTGGCGGCCCGCAAAACGCCGCCCGGAGGCACATGCAGAAAATGCGCAACGGGTGGACTGTGGCGCAGAGAATACCTATATAAACCGTCAGAGAACTGACCGAGAGTCCCATGACCAACGCATCCGAACCGCTTGAAGGCGCGCCCCTGATCGCACCGTCCTCCGTGTCCCATCCGCTCTATGAACCGGTGGTCGAGGCCTGCCGGACTGTTTATGACCCTGAAATCCCGGTGAACATCTACGAACTGGGACTGATCTACACCATTGATATCTCTGCGGAGAATGATGTGAAGATCATCATGACCCTGACCGCTCCGGGATGCCCCGTTGCTGGCGAAATGCCCGGCTGGATTGTCGATGCCATCTCGCCCGTCGACGGCGTGAAGACGGTGGATGTCGAGCTGACCTGGGAGCCGCCCTGGGGCATGGATATGATGTCCGATGAGGCCCGGCTTGAGCTCGGTTTCATGTAACGCGCAGCCCCGGTGATCCCCGCCCCTGTGATCCACGCCCCTGTGATCCACGCCCCCTTGTGAGCAAAGATCTCTACCCCTACGTTCTGTATGAGAACGAAACGGAGCTTCCAATGTTTGCCATACCCGGAAAACAAGCTGTCACGATGACCCCGCGCGCAGCGTCGCAGATTTCCAAGCTGATGGACCGCGCGGGCCATGCGGGTCTGCGCATCGGCATCAAGAAGGGCGGCTGCGCGGGCATGGAATACACCATGGACTATGTCGACGAGGCAGACCCCAACGACGAGGTTGTCGAACAGGACGGCGCCCGGGTGCTGATCGCCCCGATGGCGCAGATGTTCCTGTTTGGCACCGAGATCGACTATGAGGTCTCTTTGTTGGAGGCGAGCTTCAAGTTCAACAATCCAAACGTTGCCGAAGCCTGCGGATGCGGCGAATCCATCAGCTTCAAGGTTGGCGAGCAATAGCATCCAGCGGACGGGTGTGGACGGCGCAGATCCGAACGACGTCGATCCGGACGGCGCAGGTACAAAGGACAAAGGGTGGCCGGGAGCCGCCCTTTTTTGTTGCGAAAACACGGGCCTGATTGCCCCATCGCCGCGCCGATGCTACCACCGGTCGGAACGCAGGAGATATCAAAGGGGGGCGGCATGGCTCGCAAACTGGCTGCAGGCAACTGGAAAATGAACGGCACTGGCGCAAGCCTCGGTGAACTCGAAGCGCTGGTCTCAGAGGGCGTTCCGCAGGGGGTTGAGGTGCTGATCTGTCCGCCCGCCCCCCTGCTGACGCGCGCGGCCGCCCTGGCCGGGGATATCGCTATCGGCGGTCAGGACTGCCACGCGGCTGTGTCCGGCGCCCATACAGGCGATGTCAGCGCGATAATGCTGAAGGACGCGGGCGCCTCATATGTCATCCTCGGCCATTCTGAACGCAGAGCCGACCATGGCGAAAGCGACGCTGTGGTGCGCGCCAAGGCCGAGGCCGCTGCCGGTGCCGGTCTTCAGGCGGTTGTCTGCATCGGCGAAACTCTGGACGAGCGCGAAGCAGGGCAAACATTGCAGGTCGTGGAAACGCAGCTCACAGGCTCCCTGCCCGACACTGCCTCCGCCAGCAATACGGTGGTGGCCTATGAGCCCGTCTGGGCCATCGGCACCGGCAAGGTTCCGACGCTGGAGCAAATCGGCGAGGTTCACAGCGCCCTGCGCGCGGCTCTAGTCGCCCGTTTCGGTGCGGCAGGCGGCGACATCCCGCTGCTCTATGGCGGGTCCGTAAAGGCGGGCAATGCGGCGGATATCTTTGCCGTGCCCAACGTGGACGGCGCACTGGTCGGAGGCGCGAGCCTGAAAGCTGCCGACTTCCGCCCGATCATTTCGGCTCTCGCTGCGACTGTCGCCGAATAAGCTGTCACCGGTCTGCGGCTCGTCGAAGGCCACCCGAGGCTGGCGACAGGATCCACCCCACCGATGAAAAAGAACGCCCGGAGCGCTGAGCCCCGGGCGTTTTTCTGTTTGATGTTCTGAGCAAGCGGTCAGTTTGTTATGATCTCCGGCCCCATGATCGCGTTTGGCAGCACCGTGGACAGCCAGGGAACATAGGTGATCAGGATCAGGAACACGAAGAGCACCGCCAGGAACGGAAGGGCTGCGCGCACTACTGCCATCATCGGCATTCCGGCCACTCCGGAGGTCACAAACAGGTTGAGACCAACAGGCGGGGTGATCATCCCGATTTCCATGTTCACGACCATGATGATCCCAAGGTGGATCGGATCGATGCCCAGTTCCATCGCGATCGGAAAGACCAGTGGCGCAACGATCACCAGAAGCCCCGAAGGTTCCATGAACTGGCCCCCGATCAGGAGGATGACATTGACCACAATCAGGAACATCACCGGGCCGAAGCCCGCCGAGAGCATGGCATTCGCGATATGCTGGGGCACCTGCTCATCGGTCAGAACATGCTTCAGGATCAAGGCGTTGGCGATCACAAACAGAAGCGTCACCGTCAGCTTGCCTGCCTCGAAGAGGGTGCGCTGTGTGTCGGCATGAAAGAACGCCGTGACCAGGGCATATGGCTTTTTCATCAGCGATGTTTTTGCCTGCCCCTCACCATTTGAGAGCGGTCCCATGTCCTTGTAGACAAAGCAGGCAATCACGAAGGCATAGACCGCTGCGACCGCCGCAGCCTCGGTCGGGGTGAAGATGCCGCCGTAAATTCCGCCCAGAATGATGACGATCAGGAACAGGCCCCAGCCCGCCTCACGCGCCGAACGGAACACTTCGCCCCAGCCGTGCCATTCGCCCTTGGGCAGGTTCTTCACGCGGGCCATGACGAAGATGGTCACCATCAGCATGATGCCGGCCATCAGGCCCGGGATCACCCCCGCGAGGAACATCCGACCGACAGAGACCTCGACTGCAGCCGCGTAAACCACCATCACGATGGACGGCGGTATCAGAATACCCAGCGTCCCCGCGTTACAGATCACCCCGGCCGCGAACTCCTTGGTGTAGCCAACCTGGCGCATCCCCGCGATCACGATGGAGCCGATGGCCACAACCGTCGCCGGCGAAGAGCCGGACAGGGCTGCGAACAGCATGCAGGCAAACACGCCCGCAATCGCCAGACCACCGGGCAGATGGCCGACGCAGGCAATGGAGAACCGGATGATCCGTCGCGCCACGCCGCCAGTGGTCATGAAACTCGACGCGAGAATGAAGAAGGGGATCGCCAGCAGCGTGAAATGCCCCTCAAAGGCCTGAAACAACGTTCCCGCGACCGAGGCCAGGGAACTGTCGGAGAAGAACAGCAAAAACAGTGTGGAACTGAGGCCCAGAGAGACCGCGATCGGGACCCCGATCAACAGCAGCCCGATGACCAGGGCAAAAAGCAGGACAACTTCCATCAGTCTTGTTCCCCGTGTTGGGCGCGCACCGCCTCAAGTTCGTCTTCGACTTCGTGGCTGGCAACCAACCGGTCGGTCTCGCCCCGGGCGATCTGCACTGCGGCCTGAATGAACCGCACCACCAGCAGCAGCATGGAGAGCGGCAGCACCACATAGGGAACCACTTTGGGCAGTTTCTCGTAGGACTCGCCGTAGTTGATCAGATCTTCAAGAAAGCGCAGGGCGCCAACCATCGGCACGTCCTGCACTTCGTAGAAGCTCTGGCTGCGGGCCTTCAGGTCCAGCCCGGTGGGAAACCAGCGGCCGGAGGTTGGCGGCAGATCGGCAAAGACCGACCAATAGTCATAGGCCCCCTTCAGCATCAGCAGCGAAAACACAATGCAGGCCGCCGCCGCAATCAGGCCGATCAACCGGCGGGCAGAGCGCGGCAGCAGGTTGATAATGGCATCGACGCCGAGATGCGCGTGGGCCTTGACCGCATAGGCGGCCCCCAACAGCACCAGCCAGGCGAACAGGAACACCGTCAGCTCCAGCGCCCACAAAATGTTTGAATTGAAGACGTAGCGCGCAATGACATTGGCAAATGTCAAAAGCGTCATACCGCCCAGGAGGAACGCGATCAGCGTCTCTTCCAACCTATGGATAACCCCCGGCGGGTTGGCGTTTGCCCCCGACATTGTCATCTCCCCAGTTTTTCAGGATTAAGGGTGGCGACCACGCGAAGGGGCGCCGATGTGTCGGAGCGCACAGTATGCACGCTCCGATCACTGTTTTCAGGTCACTTCAGATCACCGTATTTTCGGATCCCAATGTTCGGATCCCAGTGTTCCGATCCCTGTGTTCGGATCCCTGTGTTCGGATCACAGACCCGCGTTGATGGCCTGAGCCGCGTCGATCATTTCCTGACCAACATCCCCGGAGAACTTCTCCCAGACCGGCTTCATGGCATCGACCCATGCCTGACGTTGTTCGGGGGTCAGCTGGCGCACGGTGCCGCCTGCGGCGATAATCGCCTCTTTGGCGGCATTGTTCACCTTGGAGGACTCGGAGTTGCGGGTATTGGTGACCTCATGCATGATGGTCATGAACTGATCCCGGACCGCCGGATCCAGGCTGTCGAGCCAATCCACCGAGGCCACGACCAGATAGTCCAGCGCACCGTGGTTTGTTTCGGTCACACCGTCCTGCACTTCAAAGAACTTGCGGCCATAGATGTTGGACCAGGTGTTTTCCTGACCATCGACAACACCCTGTTGCAGGGCGCCGTAGACCTCGGAAAACGCCATTTTCTGGGGCGATCCGCCGATGGCTTCCATCTGAGCCACGAGAACGTCGGATGACTGTACGCGGAATTTCAGACCGTTGGCATCGGTGGGCAGAACCAGCGGCTTGTTGGCCGACATCTGCTTCATGCCGTTGTGCCAATACCCAAGCCCCTGCAGGCCACGGCGCTGCATGCTGTCGAGCATCGCCTGACCGTCGCTCGATGCCTGAAACGCATCCACGGCGTCGATGTTCTTGAACATGAACGGCAGGTCAAAAAGGCGGAATTGCTTGGTGAATTTTTCGAACTTGGACAGCGACGGCGCGGCCAGCTGGACATCGCCCTGCAGCATCGCCTCGAGCACCTTGTTGTCATCGTACAAGGTGGAGTTCGGATAGACGACCATGCACATTGTGCCGTTCATCTCATCATTGACCCGCTGTTCCAGCAGCGACGCAGCGATGCCTTTGGGGTGTTTGTCGGTGTTGGTGACGTGGCTGAACTTGACAACGATTTCACCTTCGTCGCAGGCGTCGGCCGATGCGGTGCCAGCGGTCACGGTCAGCGCCAGCGCAGTGGCGGCAGCAGTCAGGAACTTCATGGTGATCCTCCCAAGAATCTATTTTTCCTCCAAGCCGAAGCAATGCCTCGGGCTTGGGCGCTAGAATTAGGAAAGGGAGCGATCCGCTCAAGCTGCGATTCCACATTCGCAGGTCAGTTTGATTTGTTGTTCGTTATCAGTGCATTGAGGGCGTATTCTGAAGCGCGCACAGCTCCGCCCAGCGGAGATTGTGCGGAATTTCGCACATGCCACTGCGCCTCTGTGCGGAAATCCGCACATCCGTCAGCGGCGATAATCCTCGGGGCGAATCCCGTATCGGGACAATTTGTCGTAAAATGTCTTGCGAGGCAGTTTCAACGCCTGTGCTGCCGCCGAGGCGCGGCCGTTTTGGCGCCCGAGGGAGGCGATCAGCAAAGAGCGCTCCACCTGTGCCATCTGCTCGGCCAGCCCCAGATCGGTGCCTTCGGTAATTTCATCCGGCATGCCAAGCACGAACCGCATGGCCGCCGACATCAGCGACCTGGCGTTGCCGGGCCAGTCCTGCCCCATCAGCGCCGCCAGCATATCGGAGCTGATTTCAGGGGCGTCGATTCCCGCCTGCTCAGCCGCCTGGCTGACATAGTGGCGAAACAGCACCGGAATATCCTCGCGCCGTTCTGCTAGCGACGGGATCCGCACACGCATCACGTCGAGCCGGTAAAACAGATCCGCATTGAACTTTCCCGCCGCGACAAGATCGGCAAGATCCACCGCCGAGCCCGCAATGATCCGTACGGCTCCGCCCTGTTCCAGCTGCTCCAGAACCGCGAACTGGGTGTCTTCGGGCATCGCCGACAGCTCGTCCAGAAACAGGGAGCCCCCTTCGGCGCTGCGGCACAGGCCATCGAACACCTCGGGCGTGAGCCCGGCGCTGGGGCGTTTGACAAACGCGCCCTGCCCGCGCCGCGACATCAGATGCACCACCTCGGCGACCTTGGGAATTCCGCTTCCCGGTGCTCCGCTGACGAGGACCTCTGCATCGGTGGGCGCAACCGAGCGCACCCGCGCGCGCAGCTCATGGGCCTGAGCTGACGAGCCAAAAAGCATCCGCGCGGCGGGATCGCCACTTTCGAGCTGAGTTTTCAGGCGCCGGTTCTCAAGCACCAATGCGCGGGTGCGCAGCGCCCGATCCAATACGGCGAGAAGGGTCGCGGTCGCACAGGGTTTTTCCAGGAAATCAAAGGCGCCCTGGGACATCGCCTTCACCGCCATCGGAATGTCACCCTCCCCCGTCAGCAGCACCACCGGCAGCTCCGCATCGACCTTTTGTGCGTAGTCCAACAGGTGAAACCCATCCCGTCCGGGCATCCGCATGTCCGACAGGATCACCCCTTCAAACCCGGCGGTGATCTGATCCTTGGCAGCCACGAAGGACCCTGCGGTCACCGCCTCCAGATCGTTCAGCTCCAACGTCTGGCCGAGGGCCTCGCGCACTGCGGCATCGTCATCAACCAGCAGAACCTTGCAGGGTATTGGGCGCGTCATGCGGCATCTTCCTCTTTCCAATAGTCCAGTTCTACGGTGAAAAGCGCACCTTGATCGGTGTTGGTCCCGCGAATATTCCCACCGAAGCTCTGCACCAGCCCGTAGGAGATCGACAAGCCCAGCCCGAGCCCTTCGGAACTGCCCACTGCCTTGGTTGAATAAAACGGCTCAAACACTTTTTCCGGCTGTTTCAGGCCCGGTCCGATGTCGCGCACCGTCACCGAAAGCCGATGTCCGGTGTTGATCACGATGCGGATGTGGCGTTCGGTCTGATCCATCATCGCGTCAGCTGCGTTGTTGATAAGGTTGACAAAAACCTGCGTCAACCGGACGTCGCCACCGCGTGCGAAGACCGGCCCGGTTGCCTCCGGTTGCCAGTCCAGGCTGACGCCATGATCCCGCAGGCGGGTCTCCGTCAGCTCGGCGGCCGCGTTGATGACCTGCACCAGATCCACCCGCCCGACGGGCTCGCTTTCATTGCGGGCAAAGGCGCGCAGGTTTTTGATGATGCGCGCCATTCTGAGCGACATCTGCGAAATCCGGTTCAGGTTTTCGGCGGCCCGGTCGGCCCGGCCTCGGGCCAGAAACGCCTGCCCGTTTTCAGCGTATTGCTGGATCGCCATCAAGGGCTGGTTCAACTCGTGGCTGATCCCCGCCGACATCTGCCCGAGGGCCGACAGCTTGTCCGCCTGCACCAGTTCGGCCTGGGCCTTTTTCAGGGCGGCCTCGGCCTCCTCGCGCTCGTGCACCTCGCGGCGCAGTTGCTCGTTCGCGTCAGACAGGGCCCGGGTCCGCGCCGCAACCCGCAGCTCCAGGGCGGCATTGGCCTGGGCCAGCGTGCGGCGCCGTTCGGCCGCCAGAAACAGGATGGTGCCAAAGGCCAGACAGACCGCCGCCATTGCCATCGCCTGGACCCACGCCAGGCGCCGCGCCGGAGCAACATCCACCAGAATTTCGCCCTTCATGCCGATGGTTGGCAGATCAATGCTGAGATGGAGCGCATCGCCGGGCAGATAGGGGCTCCACCCGAGCCGCCAGATCTGATGATCGCCAATCCTGCGCACCCGGAGCGGCAGCTGCTCGCCACTGGCGGTCAACAGGCCCGGCGCGGCTTCGTCACGCTGCCAGAACAGCAGTTCGGAACGGTTCGACATATAGACGCGCCCGTCCTCGATGGTGAAATAGACCGCAGGCAGGGAGCCGCGCCAGGTCTGTTCCACTTCTTCGATATTGGCGACCACCACCAATGCCCCCCTGACCCGGCGGTCAGGGCCGAAATCCGGAGCCGCAAAGAAATAGGCCCGGCGCGCGCCGCCCGGCAGCACCATCGGCTCTGCGCCCAAGGCCCCCTGCATGGCCCTGCGGAAATACCCGCTGGCGGCGACATTCTCTCCGGCGACGCCATCTGCTGCGGCAAGCACCCGTCCGCTTGCATCGGCGTAGAACACATCCATCGCCCCGGTCTTGTCCGCAATCCGGCGCAGCAGATCGGTGGCCAGCCGCCGCCCCGCCTGATTGTCCAGCGTCAGCAGCGCCGGGTGGTCGACCGTCAGCACCGCCTGCTCGCGGTAGATCTGCAATTGCGTGCTGACCCTGTCGGAGGCCAGCGCCAGATCAGAGGCGCTGCGTTCCGCCAATGCGGTCAGGGCCTGGCGGTAGGCCGACGACCAGACCGCGACCGACAAGACCACGATGGCGAGGGCAACGCCCAAAACGAGGGCAAGACGGGGGTGTCGCGTTTCAATCATTCCCGCACAGTAGCAAAGCCCCCCTTGCCAAGGCCAGCCACCTCGGCAAAAAGCTAGTCCCATGAAGACACTGACCCAATCCCCGACCGAGCCGGACTTTGTCCAAAACCCCTACCCGTTCTACGATAGGGCCCGCGCGACCGGAAAGCTCGGCTATTGGCAGGACTACGGGATGGTGGCGGCCTTCAGCCACGACGCTGTTCATATGCTGTTGCGGGACCGCCGGTTTGGCCGGGAGGTGCCGCCGGAGATGGCGACAGAGGGGCCGCCGCATCTGGCCCCCTTTCTGCAGGTCGAGGCGCATTCCCTGCTTGATGCCGAGCCGCCCCGGCACACCCGCCTGCGTAAACTGGTGTTGCGTGCGTTCACCAGCCGCGAGATCAAGGCGCTGGCGCCGGGACTGGAGACCCTCTGTCATGCTCTGGTGGACGCCTTTCCGACGGACGCGCCCTTTGATCTGTTGGAAGCCTATTGCACTCAGGTGCCGGTGATCGCGATCTGTCGCCTGCTGGGGGTTCCCGAAGACATGGCGCCGCAGTTGCTGGAGTGGTCACACAAGATGGTGGCGATGTATCAGGCGTCCAAAACCACCGAGACAGAGCACGCAGCCGCCAAGGCGAGCCAGGACTTCATCGATTTCCTCACCGCCTATGTTGAAGAGCGCCGTGCCACTCCTGGCGAGGATCTGATCACCCGGTTGATACAGGCCGAGGAAGACGGCGAGAGCCTGTCAACGGACGAGTTGATCGGCACTTGTATCCTGTTGCTCAACGCAGGCCACGAGGCCACGGTCCATTCCCTCGGCAATGGGGTCAGCACGATGCTGCAGCAGGGGTGGAAGACCGACTGGCTGCTGCCGGAGGGGATCGACGGGCTGGTCGAGGAGATCCTGCGGTTTGATCCGCCGCTTCATATGTTCACACGCTATGCCTACGAACCCGTCGAGGTCCTTGGCCACAGGTTTCAGCGCGGAGATCAGGTTGCTCTGATGCTGGCCGCGGCCAATCGCGACCCGGAGGCGCTGGAGGCTGCGGATAGGTTTGACCCCGCCAGACCGCCGAAGGTGAACAAGAGCTTTGGAGGCGGGCTTCATTTCTGTGTCGGCGCGCCGCTGGCACGACTGGAAATGCAGATCGCATTGCCAATTCTGTTTGATCGCTGCCCGAACCTGAGGCTGGCGGAGCGCCCTCAGTTCTCCAACACCTTTCATTTCCACGGGCTCACCCGGCTTCTGGTCGAGATCTGATTGGCGGGTTTCCGGTTCCGGCGGGCCTTGGCGAGCGGATGACCTTGCCCGGCCCGCCGCGATCAGCCCGCCGTGATCACCGACCGGAGCCTGCCGCCGTCAGTCTCCTGCTCTTCAATCGACCCGGATCTGATCCAGCGGCAGGTGGGTGGTGGACTTGATCTCTTCCATCGACAAAAGCGCGGTCACATTGTGCACCCGCACCTCGGAAATCAGCGCCTGATAGAACTTGTCATAGGCGCGCGCATTCTTCACCCGCACCTTGAGGATATAGTCGATGTCTCCTGCCAGACGATGCGCCTCCTGGACCTCGGGACGTTCCTGCAGCGCCCGCAGGAACCGCGCCTGCCAGTCCGCCTCATGTTCCGAGGTGCGGATCAGCACAAAGAAACAGGCCTCAAACCCCAACGCCTCGGCATCAAGGATCATGGTCTGGTTTCCCACCACGCCCGCTTCGCGCAGTTTGCGGATGCGATTCCAGACCGGGGTCTTGGAACTGCCCACCTGCTTGGCGATTTCGTCCAGCGATTGCCCCGCGTCGCGCTGCAGTTCGGCCAGAATTTTCTTGTCGGTGGCGTCTATCCGCACTGTCATTCCAAATTTCTCCCATGGCGAGGACATCCGGACTGCACCCCTCTCAGGGCCGGGACACGTGTCCTTATTTCCCCACGCATATAGCGATCAGGTGGGAATATTTCCTATATCTAAGCTCAAGTCAAACACCAGGAACGGATCTACAGATGCCGCGTGACAGCAGCCATATCCCCGCCCCCCTTTCGCCCCTCCCCGGAGCAACAGGTGTGATGTGCCCCGGTGTGATGTGCCCGGGTGTGGTCGCCTTTGCAGGCTCCGGCCCCGGCGATCCTGATCTGCTCACGCTCAAGGTCCTGAAGGCCCTGCAGGAGGCCGATGTCATTCTCTTCGACCGGCTGGTGAGCGCCGAGATCATGGCGCTGGCCCATGATGGTGCTATCCTCGAAAACGTCGGCAAGGAGGGTTTTGGCCCCTCCATGGCGCAGGAAGACATCTGCGCCCGCCTTGTGCATCACGCCCGGAAGGGCCGCAAAGTGCTGCGCCTCAAATCGGGCGACCCCAGCCTTTTTGGCCGACTGGACGAAGAGCTCACCGCCTGCGAGACGGCGGATGTTGGCACGGTCATCCTGCCGGGGATCACTGCCGCCTCGGCCGCCGTTGCCGCCATTGGCCAGAGCCTGACGCAACGGGGGCGCAATTCCTCCGTGCGGTTCCTGACCGGCCATGACATGAAAGGCTTTGCCGATCACGACTGGGCACAGCTGGCCCGTCCGGGCGAAGTTGCCGCCGTCTATATGGGCAAGAAATCCGCCCGTTTCGTCCAGGGGCGCATGCTGATGCATGGGGCTGATCGCGCCACCCCCGTGACCGTGGTCGAAAACGCCTCCCGCGCCGATCAGCGCGTGCTGGCCACGACCCTTGATCAATTGCCCGCCGATCTGGCTGCCGCTGACTTTGGCGGCCCGGCGCTCACCTTTTTGGGGCTGGCCCCGCGCCAACACGCCGCCGCCCTGCCCCACCTTCGGGACCAAACACAGATGGAGCTTGCCTGATGCCCCGCGCTTTCACACCCAAAGTGGTCACCGCCAACGATCTGCTGGAAGGCGACGTGATCTATCTCACTGCGGCCGGTGGCTGGACCCGTGAACTGTCAGAGGCCGAACTGATTGTCGACGAGGCCGAGGCCCAGCTGCGTCTGCTGGATGCCCAGAGCCAGCCCAAGATTGCCGTCGGCGCCTATCTGGCCGATGCCAAGGCAGGCGAGCAGGGACCAGAGCCCACCCACTTCCGCGAGGAATTCCGCCGTACCGGCCCCTCGAACTACCGCCACGGCAAACAGGAGGCCGCAGCCAATGTATAAGTACAACGACTTTGACACCGCCTTCCTTGCAGAACGCAATCGTCAGTTCCGTGCCCAGGTAGAACGCCGTATCGACGGCGCGCTGACCGAGGACGAGTTCAAGCCGCTGCGCCTCATGAACGGTCTCTATCTGCAATTGCACGCCTATATGCTGCGCGTGGCGATCCCCTATGGCACGCTCAACCCCGATCAGATGCGGGCGCTGGCGCTGCTGGCCCAGAAATGGGACAAGGGCTATGGCCATTTCACCACCCGCCAGAACATCCAGTACAACTGGCCGAAACTGAAAGACGTGCCGGACATGCTGGACGCGCTGGCAGAGGTGAACCTGCACGCGATCCAGACCTCGGGCAACACCATCCGCAACGTGACCGCCGACCATTTCGCCGGTGCCGCCGCCGATGAGATCGAAGATCCCCGCCCGATTGCCGAGCTGATCCGCCAATGGTCCACGGACCACCCGGAATTCCAGTTCATGGGCCGCAAGTTCAAGATCGCCGTCTCTGGTGCTGCCAATGACCGCGCGGTTCTCAAGGCGCATGACCTGGCGGTGAAGATCGTCCGCAATGACGCGGGCGAGATCGGCTATCAGGTGCTGGTGGGCGGCGGTCTGGGCCGTACCCCCATGATCGGCAAGGTGCTGAACGACTATGTCGCGGCCGACGATCTGCTGCCCTACATCGAGAGCGTGATTTCGGTCTGGAACCAGCTTGGTCGCCGCGACAACAAATACAAGGCCCGCATCAAGATCACAGTGCATGAACTCGGGCTCGACAAGATCCGCGAGCTGACCGAAGAGCGCTTCGCACAGGTGCGCCCGACCTTTGGCGGGGCCGATCAGGCGCTGTTTGAGGATATCAAACGCCACTTTGCCGCACCCGACTTCCGCGAGGGTGGCACCGAGGCCTATGACGCCGCCTATGAAAGCGACCCGGTGTTCCGCGCCTGGGCCGATACCAACCTCGCCGCCCACAAGGCGCCGGGACATGCAATCGCCACGATTTCGATCAAAAAGCACGGGGCGACGCCGGGCGACGCCACGGCCGAACAGATGCGTGAAATGGCCGACATCGCAGAGGCCTATGCCTATGGCGAGCTGCGCATCAGCCACGAGCAGAACGTGATCCTGCCGCATGTCCACAAGAACGACCTGCCGGCCATTCACGCCCGCCTCAAGGCGGCGGATCTGGCGACCGCCAATATTGGCCTGATCTCGGACATTATCGCCTGCCCCGGCATGGACTACTGCGCGCTGGCCACCGCCCGCTCGATCCCGGTTGCTCAGGAAATTGCCACCCGCTTTGAGGACCTGAAACTCGAGCATGACGTGGGTCACCTGCAGATCAAGATCTCGGGCTGCATCAACGCCTGTGGCCACCACCATGTGGGTCACATCGGGATCCTTGGTCTGGACCGCGCCGGGGTGGAGAACTATCAGATCACCCTCGGCGGCGACGCAACAGAGACAGCCGCCGTCGGCACCCGCACCGGCCCGGGTTTCGCCTATGACGAGATCGTGCCCGCAATCGAGCGCATCATCACCGCCTATCTTGAGCTGCGCGAGAGTGAGGAGGAGACCTTCCTCCAGACCTACCGCCGTGTTGGCATGGACCCGTTCAAAGCTGCGCTCTATCCCGCAGCCGAGAAAAAGGTGGCCTGAGCCATGGCCCGTCTCGTTCAGGATATTCAGGATCTTCCCGGCGCAGCCCGCGTCGGGGAGGATCTGGCCGAAAAAGTGAGGGCGCTGAACACGCGCTTCAAGCACCATTCGGCCACCTCCGTGATGGAGGGCGCCCTGAGCGATGCCGGGAATGTCGCTCTGGTGTCCTCCTTTGGTGCGGAATCGGTGGTGCTGCTGCATATGGCCGCCGTGATCGATCCGATGGTGCCGGTGCTGTTTGTGGATACCGAGCTGCTGTTCACGGAAACGCTGGTCTACCAGCAAGAGGTGAGCGAGCGTTTGGGGCTGCGCAACATCCGCGTCATCAAGGCCGATGACATCGCCGAAAAAGACCCCTATGGCGCGCTGCGGTTTTCGGATACCGATGCCTGCTGCAGCCTGCGCAAGACCATCCCGCTGCAAAAGGCGCTCGCGGGCTATGAAGGCTGGATCACCGGACGCAAACGGTTCCAGTCCGGCACCCGCGCTGCCCTCGATTTCTTCGAGGTCGAGGATGGAACGGGCCGCATCAAGGTCAATCCTCTCGCCCATTGGGCCCCCGAGGATGTGCGCGCCTACATGGATGAAAACCGCCTGCCCCGTCACCCGCTGGTGGCCAAGGGCTATCCGTCGATCGGCTGTGCCCCCTGCACATCGCCGGTGAAGGAAGGCGAAGACCCCCGCGCCGGCCGCTGGCGCAACCAGAACAAGGAAGAATGCGGCATCCACGTGGTGGATGGCAAATTCATCCGTACAGGAGCTTAAAAGATGAGCGTTATCGTAACTGACGCGGGCTTTGCCCATGATGACTGGACCGGCGGTTTTGAGGGCGCAACTGTGCTCGATATCGCATCTGACACTGACCCGGCGAGCCTCAAGGACCAACTCGGCGGTCTCGAAATGATCCGGGTCGACTTCCCGTCTTTTGCTGATGGGCGCGGGTTCACCATTGCGCGGATGCTGCGTCTCATGGGATACACTGGACGTCTGCGGGCCAAAGGTCATGTGATCTCCGATCAATACGCCATGGCCCGCCGTGTGGGATTTGATGAGGTGGAAATTTCAGATGATCAGGCCACCCGCCAACCCGAAGGCGACTGGCTCTCTCGTGCCAACTGGCAGAGCCATAATTATCAGGCCCGCCTGCGCGCTCAATCCAACGCAGCGCGCTAAGCCAGCCCAAAAACCAGAATCGTCAGCCCCTGCCTGCCCGGCGCAGGACGGGTTTACCTGACTTGAATCAATGCTTAATCAGAGGTGTCGGCCCATGACTGTCGGCAAGAACTAGATGAACGAGATTGCACCCGTGACCGATGCTGCCGCCCCGAAGGCGACCCCAACCCTGCCCGACGCCCAGACCGTCACCGAAGTGAAACACTGGACGGACCGGCTGTTTTCTTTCCGCGTGACCCGGCCTGCCTCGCTTCGCTTCCGCTCTGGCGAATTCGTCATGATCGGCCTGATGAACGATCCCGACCCGAAGACCGGCAAGGTCAAGCCGCTGCTGCGGGCCTATTCCATCGCCTCGCCCAGCTGGGACGAGGAAATGGAATTCTATTCGATCAAGGTCCAGGACGGCCCGCTGACATCCAAGCTCCAGCACATCAAGGTCGGGGATGAGATCATCCTGCGTCCAAAGCCCGTCGGCACCCTGGTGCATGACGCGCTGATCCCCGGCAAACGCATCTGGTTCTTTGCCACCGGCACGGGCTTTGCCCCCTTCGCCTCGTTGCTGCGGGAACCTCAGACCTATGAGGATTATGACGAGGTCATCATCACCCACACCTGCCGCGAGGCGGGCGAGCTGCAGTACGGTCACGATTTGATCGAGAGCCTGAAGACCGACGAATTGCTGAACGAGCTGATTGGCGATGGGTTCTGGAAGAAGATCAAATACTACCCGACCACCACACGGGAAGAGAGCCCCAAGATGGGCCGGATCACCGATCTGATGCGCTCGGGCGAAGCCTTCGAGGATCTCGGTGTGCCGCCGCTCAATCCGGAAAGCGACCGCGCCATGATCTGCGGCAACCTCGCGTTCAACCTTGAGTTGAAGGACCTGTTTGAGAACACATATGGTCTCGAAGAAGGTGCCAACTCCAAACCGGCCCATTTCGTGGTGGAAAAGGCGTTTCTCGACTGACACCGGTCTGCCGCGGGGGTGACCCTGCGGCGATGCCCTGCGGGCGCGGCTGTGTTCAGGCTGCTGTCCGCAAGGCAGACCCCGCAAGACAGGCAGAGACCGGGCTGCTCCGGTTCGATTTCACCGCCCTCATGACCCAAGTCATATCAGGTCGCGAGGGCGGTTTTCCGTTCCACTTCGGTCCCACTCTGTGGATCAGGATTGTGTGGATCAGGATTGTGTGGTCAGGATTGTGTGGTCAGGATTTCGGCCTCCTGCGGCCGGATCACTCACACTTGACCACTCAGACTTGATCATTCGGACCTGATCACGAGGACCTGAGCACGAGGGCTCAGAAGCCCAACGCGCTGCGGGCTTGCTCCAGTGCGACCTTCAAAAGCTCCGGATTGTCCCGGGCCTGGGTGATTGCCGATTTCACGGCCACTTTCTTCAGCGGGTCGAGATCGGACCCGTCGATCATCTCAATCACCTTGTCGTAGTTGAACCCGTCAGCCGTCAGGAAACTGGCCGCCGTGTCCGCCCCGTCGGCAGCGACGCCTGCTTCGGCCTCTACGCTCGCAGATGCGGATGTGTCCCCTTCAGGCAGGGCATCTGATACGGCGTCCGACAGAGCGTCCGACAGACCCTCCTGCGCCGACTCCACCGCCGAACTGGCCTCCGCGCCGAGCGCAGTAGCTTGTTCCTCAATGTCTTCGACTGCGTCTTCCAGCGCCTCTGCAGCCGCGTCACCGGCATCCTGAAGCACCTCTTCCGCCTCGGTCACCGCGTCTTCCGCTTCTGTGACCGCCTCCTCCACGTCGGCCTCGACCTGAACCTCGGTTTCCGCACTGGCAGAGGGCGCGGGTGCGGTCTGTTCGTTTGCGGCCTCCGTGGGGGCTTCGGTCAGGCCCTCTTCCTCAGAACGATTCAGATACCAGACGCCCCCCGCGACGGCGACGAGGGCGACCGCGAGACCTACTCCTGCGATTTTCATGGCAATGCTCTCCCATGGCAATGTCCCGACAAGGGACGTTATGGAATTGTTCATCAACCTTGCCGTGCGATCCGGCAAGGGGGAAGTCTTTGGCAGCGCTCCCCGGGCCAGGTTCCGCCTGAGCTGGCGCATAAACGAGAATTATCGCGCCAATCGGAGGAACTGCGGCGTTTCCACCTTGCATGACGGCCCCACACCGCTTAAATTCTGCACTCGAAATTCTGCAATTATCAAAGGATAGAACCCATAGCTCGCAGACCTCATAACGCGCCGCCAACCCGTGAAACCGGCCCGCGCGTCAACGACAAAATTCGCTCTCCCGAAATTCGCCTGATTGGTGCAGACGGCGAAAACGTAGGCGTGGTGCATCCCGCGAAGGCCATGCAAATGGCAGAAGAAGCCGGGCTGGATCTGGTTGAAATTTCGCCGAATGCCGCCCCGCCGGTCTGCAAGATCATGGACTATGGCAAGTTCAAGTATGAACAGCAGAAACGCGAAAGCGAAGCGCGTAAAAAGCAAAAGATCATCGAGGTCAAAGAGGTCAAGTTCCGTCCGAATACGGATACCAACGACTATGACGTGAAGATGCGGAATGTCTTCAAGTTCCTGGAAAACGGGGACAAAGTGAAGATCACCCTCCGTTTCCGCGGTCGCGAGATGGCTCACCAGAACCTTGGTCGTGAACTGCTGGAACGCGTTGCTGTTGACGTAAAGGAAATCGGCAAAATCGAGAATATGCCGAAGATGGAAGGCCGTCAGATGATCATGATGATCGGTCCGCTTCCTGCAAAATAGATCCCCTCCGGGATCTTCACGATTGCCACCAAGGCCCCGCAGATTGATGCGGGGCTTTTTGTTTTCGTCTCTCCCCTTTTGTCTCTGAATCTCTTAAATGATTGTTTTCGTTATCGGAGCCTTAAGATAATGCGGCGTAGGATGGAACATCATCCTCAAGAACGGAATTCGTATGAGCCTCATCGACATCCAGAGTAAAGCCGTCATGGCCATTGGGCCTTGCCGTATCGCCTCCCTATCCTTGGTGGCGTTGGTGCATCAGGATGCCGATGTCACGGGACATGAACCCAGCGAACGCGCACTACAGCTGTCAACGACCCGGATTACCACCGCATATCGGATGATCACCAACGATCTGATTGTTCAGCTGGCAGAGCAAGACTACGAAATGCCTCCGGAATTGGAGGCCAGACGTCTGGCCTGTGTCGAGGCACTGACCCCCTTGCACGAGGCGGTCGAGGGTCATGACGGCGCCGTCATAGCCCGCATATCTGCTATTCCAAACGTAGCAGAATTATGCCTTCATTCGCTCGAACCACTGACTTCAAGATTTCTCGACGACCTGGTGGCGCAACTCACGAAGGTTCAACGTGACCGGGAAGCAAAACGATCCGGCGAAATGCTGGAGGCGGTCAAGAATGCCGAAGCGGTAGGCCGCAACATCCGTCTGATTGCTTTCAACGCGTCTATCGAGGCAGCGCGTATCGGTGATCAAGGCAAAGGCTTTGCCGTTATTGCGACCGAGATCCGGACCCTTGCCGACCGGACACAATCCCTGCTGAACAATATCGCGACGTTCTTGCGGGCCTGAACTGCAGCCTTCAGATACCGCGCCTAGAGCGCCAGTGCACAGAACAATGGCGCCCTAGGCGGTTTCATATCCGCACGTTCACTGCGTCACGCAGAGGCTGAAACTGCGCGTCTGGTCATCACATTTACCAAATGGGCGCGGTATGCTTTCGTACCGTGAATGTCTCCGATCATCCCATCTGCATCGACCGTCAGAGTGGAAATCGCGTCCGGCGTGAAATTCGCCGTCAACGCCGCTTCCGCCTCGGCCCAGCGAAAAACGCCCTCTTCTGATGCGCCGGTTACGGCAACACGCACGCCATCCGCAAATCGCGCCACAAAGACCCCGACCATTGCAAATCTCGATGCCGGCTGGACGAACTTTTGGTAGTTGGCGGCGTCTGGGATCGGAAACTTCACCGCAACAACAATCTCCCCCTCTTCCAATGCAGTGGTAAACATACCCTGGAAATAATCATCTGCGGCCAACTCCCGGATGTTGGTCACAATGGTCGCGCCCGACCCCAGCGCGGCCGCCGGATAACAGGCAGCAGGATCGTTGTTCGCCAGAGATCCGCCGATTGTCCCCCGGTTTCGCACCGCAGGATCGCCAATCTGCCCCGCAAGAGCCGCCAAGGCTGGATAGGCCCCTGCCCCCGACGCCACCTGCGCATGGGTGACCGCACCACCAATCACCAACGGGCCATCCCCCTCCAAGCGAATGCCCTGCATCTCAGCCACACCGCTCAGGCTCACCAGAGTTGTCGGCATCGCAAGGCGTTGCTTCAGCGTGGGGATCAACGTCTGCCCGCCGCCCAAAGCCTGTGCGTCTTCCGTGCTCAATGCGGCAACGGCCTCAGCGACGCTCGCCGGGCGTGTGAACTCGAATTCATACATCACATATCCTTTCCAAAAACCGGCGTCCGGCTTTCATCTTTTCCTAAATACCTCGGGGAGCGCGAGGGGCAGAGCCCCTCGTTCCCGCCCTCATCCCTGCATCGCGGCCCAGACCCGAGCCGGCGATAGTGGCATATCGATATGGGTCACATCCTTCCCCGCAGACCGCAGCGCATTCACCACCGCATTGACCACCGCGGGCGGTGAACCGATAGCCCCTGCCTCGCCACAGCCCTTCACCCCCAACGGATTGTGGGTACAGGGCGTCTGGCAGGAATGATCGACCGCGTAGAACGGCACATCGTCCGCCCGTGGCATCGCGTAATCCATGAACGAGGCCGACAACAGCTGGCCATTTTCATCATAGACACAGCCCTCCAGAAGCGCCTGACCGATCCCCTGGCCAATGCCGCCATGCACCTGGCCATCAACGATCATCGGATTAACGATATTGCCGAAATCATCTGCCGCAGCAAACCGTTCGATGCTGACTTTGCCGGTTTCCGGGTCCACTTCGACCTCGCAGGCATAGGCGCCTGACGGATAGGTGAAGTTTGCCGGATCATAGAATGCGGTCTCCTCCAGCCCGGGCTCGATTTCTTCCAGCGGGTAGTTATGGGGCACATAGGCGGCCAGAGTCACATCCCCCCAGGCGACCGATTTATCGGTCCCTGCGACGGAAAACTGTCCATCCTTAAGCTCGATATCCGCATCTGCGGCCTCCATCAGATGGGCTGCAATTTTCTTGGCCTTGGCGATGATCTTCTCGGTGGCCCGCACCATCGCCGATCCCCCCACCGCGAGCGACCGGGAGCCGTAGGTCCCCATGCCCATCGGCGCATTGTTGGTATCGCCGTGCTCGATCTCGACCATGTCTTCGTCGATGCCGATCATGGACGCAATCACCTGCGGAAAGGACGTCTCATGCCCCTGCCCGTGACTATGGGAACCGGTCATCACAACAATCCCGCCGGTGGCATTTACACGGACAGTCGCGCTTTCATAGAGCCCGGCCCGGGCACCGAGCTGGCCAACCAGGTTTGAAGGCGCGATCCCGCAGGCTTCAATATAGCAGTTGACGCCAAGCCCTCTGAGTTTCCCCGCCCGTTCGCTCTCGGCGCGGCGCGCCGCAAATCCGGCAATGTCGGCAATCTCTTCCAGCTTGTCCATTGTCGCGACATAGTCGCCGGTATCATATTCCACCGCCACCGGCGTGGCATAGGGAAACTCGGTGATGAAATTCTGACGGCGCAGCGCGATCGGATCGACCCCCAGTTCCAGCGCCGCCTTGTCAATGACCCGCTCCAGCTGGAAGGTTGCCTCGGGACGTCCGGCACCACGATAGGCATCCACCGGCACAGTGTTTGTAAACACTGCTTTCACATTCACATAGATCAACGGTGTCTTGTAATTGCCGGCCATCAGCGTGCCATGCAGCCAGGTCGGCACGGAGGGCGCAAAGGTGGACAGATAGGCCCCCATATTGGCGAGCGTATCGGTCCGCAGCGCGGTAAAGTTGTTGTCCGCATCCAGCGCCAGTTCGATCTTTGTGACATGGTCGCGACCATGGGCGTCGCTCATGAAGGCCTCAGAGCGCGACGACGTCCATTTGACGGCGCGGTTCAGTGCCTTGGCGGCAAAGGTGCAAAATGCTTCCTCGGCGTAGTGAAAGATCTTTGACCCAAAGCCACCGCCGACATCCGGCGCCACCACACGCAGCTTGTGTTCAGGAATGCCAAGGACAAATGCGCCCATCAAAAGACGGATGACATGGGGGTTCTGGCTGGTCGTATAGAGCGTCGAGTCCCCTGTGGCGCGATTGAAATCCCCGACCGCAACACGCGGCTCCATCGGATTTGCGACCAGACGGTTGTTGACCAGCTCCAGCGAGGTGACATGCGCCGCCGCGTCAAAGGCCGCATCAACCGCCGCCTTGTTTTCCTCGACAAACCCCCAGTCATAACAGAGGTTTGAGGTCAGATCGTCATGTACCTTCGGCGCGCCCTCCGCCAATGCGGCCTTCATGTCGACGACGGCGGGCAGCTCTTCGATGTCGAGCTCAATCGCCTCGGCCGCGTCACGGGCCGCCTCTGCGGTCTCTGCAACCACGGCGGCAATCGGGTCTCCGACGTGACGGACCTTGCCCTGGGCCAGCACCGGATGCGCCGGCTCCTGCATCACCTCGCCGAAACGGTCAGTCACCTGCCAGCCGCAGGGAATGCTGCCCACCCCTTCGAAATCCGCGCCGGTAAAGACCCGAAGCACCCCGGGCATGGCGGCGGCAGCGGCGGTCTCAATACTGGTGATCCGGCCATGCGCCACATCCGAACGCAGGAAATGCACATAGGCCTGGCCATTCAGATTGATGTCGTCGGTGTAATTGCCGGTTCCGCTCAGGAACCTGATGTCTTCGCGCCGCTTGCTGGCAGCACCGATGCCGCTCTCCTTGGCGTCAATATCCTTAGGCATAGTCAAATCTCCTCCCAATGGATCTCAGACCTCGGCGTCAGGGGCCATGGGGTCGGGGGCTCCTCTTCCCCTGATCGCAAGGCCTGACCGATCGGTCTGTCCGAATATCTCGGGTGACACGGGGCCCTTGGTGAAATACGAGGCCCCGACGCTCAATCCTGATGGCGCTATTCTGCCGCTATGGCAGAGACATCCTGCCCCGAGGCCGCCATGATCGCCTTTACAATGTTGTGGTAGCCGGTGCACCGACACAGGTTCCCTTCGAGATAGTGCCGAATTTCGGCCTCGGAGGGCTTTGGGTTGTCTTTCAACAACGCAGCAGCGGACATCACCATGCCGGGCGTGCAAAAGCCGCATTGCAACCCATGATGTTCCTGAAACGCCGCCTGAATGGTGTTGAGCGTACCGTCTGCGGCAGCCTGACCTTCGATGGTTGCGACCTCTGCCCCTTCGGCTTCGAGGGCCAGCATGGTGCAGGATTTCACTGCCTTGCCGTCCACATGGACCACACAGGCACCGCATTGGCTGGTATCACAGCCCACATGGGTGCCGGTCATGCCCAATGTCTCCCTCAGGAACGACACCAGCAAAGTGCGACCTTCGACATCACCCGATGCGGGTTTGCCGTTCACGGTCATCGTGACCTTCGTCATAAATTCCTCCCTAGCTGAATTCTAAAATATCTGGCTGGCTACAGTTAACCACGCGTAAAGAATTGGTGCGAGGAATTTTTGCACCTGCCGCCCCGCTGCGGCGCAGATCAACGGGGTTGACGGCAGGCGAGGCCACTCACGCGGTGTCCTCACGTCGCGGGCGTGGGCGCGTCGGGATTTCTTTCAACAGGCCCCCCACCCCCATCGCGGCAATATCGAAGGAGGAAACAGGGATCCCGCAGGCCACCCGCTCGAACACCCAATCGGCTCCGTTCAGCGCAGGCGAGCGCGCACATCCCGGCAGGCCAATCACCGGCCTGTCGCCAAGATGCCCAAGAAACAAGAGGTTACCCGGATCAACCGGCATTCCGAAACGCGTCATCGCGCCCCCCGCCTGTCGCAGGGCTTCGGGTGCCACATCCATCGGATCGGAGGTCGCAGACCCCGTCAAAATCAACAGGATCTCGCCCGGAGCCTGGCGCAGGGCCGCGGCAATCTCCGAGCTCTCATGGCGCACCACCACACGGCCGCTGAGGTCGATGCCCATCCGCGCCAGCCGCCCCGCCATAGCTGCGCGCCCCTTGTCGGACGGGATATCTTCGCTGACGCGGGTTTCGATCAAAGTCGCGGTGCGAAAGACCGGCGGCAGCACCCGGATCGCCCCGGCGGCGGCAGCCATGGCGCTCTGCAGATGCGTTTGCGACACCGCATAGGCGATGATCTTGATCGTTGCGATCATGCCGTCAGCGTCTACCCGGTGATACTCCGGCACCGTGGCCACAGAAATCATCGGATCGACACTGTTGATGCCCATGATCCGCGCAGTCTCGATCCGCACCACGCCCGGCGTCGTAGCATAGAGATTGACCCGCCCGGCCCCCGCACCCGAGATCCGCAGGCCCAGGGTCTGTGGCTCAGGCGCGATGGCCTCGGCCAGCTGTTGTGCGGCGCGATCCTCGTGTAGATCGCCCGGTTCCAACCGCGCCACGATGACCTCGTCGTATCCTGCCGCCTGCAGCGACGTCACATCCTCGCGCCCCAATCTGGTGCCCTTGGCGATGCGGCCGCCCGCCCCTTGCAACGAATGCGCAAGCAGGCAGCCCTCGGCGTTCTGAACCGAAACCGGCCCAAATTTCATGCCGCTTTGCCCCGCAGCACCGCCGTCATCTCAGCCAGAATCGACAGGGCGATTTCCGCCGGGCTGGCGGCGCCGATATCCAGCCCGACAGGCCCGTGAATGCGCGCGATATCCTCCTGCGAGAAGCCGGCGCCGATCATCCGTTGCCGTCGCTGACCATGGGTGCGCGAGGAGCCCAGCGCGCCAATATAGAAACAATCCCCGCGCAGCCCGGCCTCCAGCGCGGGATCGTCCAGTTTCGGGTCATGTGTCAGCAAAACCAGCGCCGTTCGGGCATCCAGGCCAAGCTGCTCCACCGCCTCGTCGGGCCAGTCGTCGAGGATCGTCTCGCCGGGAAACCGGTCGGCCGAGCCGAAAGCCGCGCGCGGCTCGATCAACACCGGGTCATAGCCTGCAATCCGCGCCATCGGCACCAGCGCCTGGGCAATGTGAACCGCACCCACCACAATCAGCCGCAGAGGGGGATTGTGCACAGCCACAAAGGTCTCGCCATCCTCCTCCACGCCGGAGCGGTCTGTTTTCATCCGTTCAGGGTAGGAGGCCGGGTTCACCAAACGCCCCTCTCCGCTCTGCAGGTTGACCTCATAGGCCAGCGCCCGCCGTTCGCTGCGTGCCAGAACCAGCGCCTCCAGCGTCTCTTCCGCCAGGGTTTTGCCGACCGGTTCCAGCAACACCCGGATGGTGCCACCACAGGCAAGGCCCGCGGCAAATGCATCCTCGTCGCTGACCCCGAACTCCAGCAGCTTGTGAAGACCCTTCTGCAGGGCGTCCTGCGCTTCGAGGATGACAGCCCCCTCAACGCAGCCACCCGAGACCGAGCCCTCCATGCGGCCGTCGCCCGCCACAACCAACTGTGCCCCGGTGCGGCGCGGGGCCGACCCCCAGGTCTCCACCACAGTGGCCAGCACCGCGCCTGTTCCCGCGCGGTGCCAGGCGAGCGCGCGCTCGGGCGCCGCATCAAAACGAGATGTCTCAACCTGTTCAGTGCCAGATGCCATGCCAGATGCCATGAAGATCCCCCGGTGCCTGTTGTTCATTTGAGCTGCGTGACAGGTTGTGCCTGACGCAACAGAGTTCAAGGTCAAATCGTGTCCGCCCGGCCGCCCGCACGGATCGCGCTCTCATAGCATGGCCATCAACCGGGCCTTGTCGCCCGCATCTTCCGGGCGCGATATGACCTCGGCCAATTCAGCGAGAGATGCGATGTTGTGCCCGGCCCGAAAGCTGTCCACATGGGGCAGCATAGCACGTATTCCCTGTGCGCGAGGGGCAAAGCCGTCCCAGCGCATCAGGGGATTGAGCCAGATCACGCGCCGGGCCGAAAGCTGCAGGCGCTGCATCTCCTGCGCGAGATCCTCGGGCTGCTCGCGATCCAGCCCATCGGTAACCAGCAGCACAACCGCCCCCGATCCCATCACCCGGCGGGACCAGTCCCGATTGAAGTGATGCAGACAGGCCCCGATTCGAGTTCCCCCTTGCCAGTCCTGCGCCTCGGATCCCGCCGCCGCGAGCGCCGCGTCAACGTCCCGCTGCGCCAGGTGGCGGGTGATATTCGTCAGCCGCGTGCCGAAGGTAAAGCCGTATACCCGCGACCAACCCTGACCCTTGGCATTGGCAACCGCATGCAGGAAATGCAGAACCATCCGGCTGTATTGGCTCATCGAGCCGGAGATATCGCACAGCACGACAAGGTTCGGCCAGCGCTCGGCCTGTGCGACCCGGGCGATCCGGTGGATGTCGCCACCGGTGCGCCCAGCGCTGCGCAACGTGCGCCGCCAATCCGCCCGCGCGCCCAGCAAAGACGCCCGAAGGCGGCGCGTTTTCAAGGGCTTCACAGGCAAGCTCAACCTCGACAGAAGGCGTTTCGCTTCCGCCACCTCCGCCGTGCTCATCTGCTCGAAATCCAGCGTCTTCAGCCGTTCCTGCGGCGATAGGGTCAGGCTGGCGTCGATCTCGATCTCGGTGCCGTCACTCTCCCTGTCCCCGCCCTCCTGCGGCTCATCCGGACCCTGCCCGTCCAGTAGCGCCTCCGCCGCGCGTTTTTCGGCCGGTTTGGCCGCGCGCTGCTCCTGAACGCCCCGGATCGCAGGCAACATCGCGGCCATCATATGTTCAAGATAGCGTGGATCACGCCAGTAGAGACGAAAAACCTGTGCAAACACCACGCGGTCCTCTGGCCGGGACACAAAACAGGCATGCAGCGCCCAGTAAAAATCCCTCCGTGAGGTGAACCCCGCCGCCGAAATCGCCTCCACCGCATCCATCACCCGGCCAGTTCCCACACGCAGCCCGGCCTTGCGCAGCGCCCGTGCGAAATGGGTGATATTGGCCACCAGTTTTGGATTGTCCGGCAAGCTGAGCGGGGCATATTCAGCCATTGTGACACCGCGCGTCCCATGACATCCGATACTCCCGCGCGGGACTGGCTCTCCCGCAAGGCATCCTCGGCGGTACTTTCAGCAGCACCGTCAGCAGCACCTTCGATGCGGCCACCAGACGGGCTATCAGCGGGCCACCCGCTCGGACCCCCGGGTCGTCGCCGGACTGTGCTCCGGTCATGCGGGACGTCCTTCCTGTTCGGGCAGCGACGCACGGGCGGCATCGAGAATTCGTTTCGCCTCCGATCCCTGCAGCCTGGCGATGTCATCCTGATACTTCAGGATCGCGCCCAAAGTGTCGGCGATCACCTCGGGGCTGAGGGTGACCACATCCAGCGCAAGAAGACAGTTCGCCCAGTCGATGGTCTCCGCCACGCCGGGTTTCTTGAACAGATCCTCGGTGCGCAGCGCCTGAACATAGGCCACGACCTCCCGGCTCAGCGCGGTGGCCGCGTCCGGCACCCGCGCGTTCAGAATATCCAGCTCCCGATCGAAATCCGGGTAGTCCACCCAGTGGTACAGGCACCGGCGCTTCAGCGCATCATGCACCTCGCGGGTGCGGTTGGAGGTCAAAATCACCATCGGCGGCTCCGGGGCCTTGATGGGGCCCAGCTCGGGAATCGTGACCTGATAGTCGGACAGGGCTTCCAGCAAGAACGCCTCGAAGGGCTCATCCGTGCGGTCGATCTCGTCAATCAACAGGATCGGAGCCCCGGCCGCATCCGGCTGCATGGCCTGCAACAGGGGGCGTTCGATCAGATACTCGCGTGAGAACAGCTCCGCCTGCAGCCCCTGCCGGTCGGCCTGCCCGGACACCTCGGCTGTGCGGATCGCCACCATCTGCGCCGCAAAGTTCCATTCATAGACCGCGCTGGCGGCGTCCAGCCCCTCAAAGCACTGCAGCCGGATCAGGCGACGACCGGTCACCGCCGCCAAGGCCTTGGCAATCTCGGTCTTGCCGACCCCCGCCTCGCCCTCAAGAAACAGGGGGCGACCGAGGCGCACCGACAGATAGAGAACCGTCGCCAGGGCACGCCCACAGACATATCCCACCTGGGACAGCGCCGACTGCACCTCATCGATGGAAGAAAACTCCGGCCAATCGCGCCCTTTTTCACCCGCCATATCGTACCGTCTCCCCCTGGCTTCCGCTGGTCTGGAGCTAACAGGCCACGTGCACCCCCCTCCCGTCAAGCGGAGCGGCAGCAACAGATCGCCGCGATCCGCGCGCCACTGATTGACGTCAGGCCGACCCGGATGCGACAAGACGGGCGCGTCCGCATGCCAATCCGAGCGGCGTCAGCCCCGCGTCGCAGGTGACGCGCGGCGCCGGGGATCGGGCGAGGGGAAGAAGGGACAACGGCCATGCGCATCACTGCGGTGACATGCGTCAAGAACGAGGGACCGTTCCTGCTGGAATGGATCGCATACAACAGGCTGATCGGGGTGACCGATTTCCTGTTCTATTCCAATGACTGCAGCGATGGCTCGGATGCGTTGCTTGAGGGCCTGGCCGCGCGCGGATACGTCACCCATCTTCCAAATCCGGCGGCAGGGCGGGCCTATCAGATGGAAGCTCTCAGGGACTGCGCCCATCAGCCGGTGGTCCGGCAGGCTGACTGGCTGTGGATCGCCGATGTTGACGAATTCCTGAACATCCACACCGGCGATCACACCATCCCCGCCCTGATCGAGGCCTGCGCCAACCCGCAGGCGATTTCGCTGACGTTTCAGTTCTTTGCCAATGCCGGGATCACGGGCTTTGTGGATCGGCCGGTCATCGAACAATTTACCCGCTGCCATAACCCGGACATCTGGTGCGGCGAGACCGCGATCGAGGTCAAGACATTGGTGCGCCGTGATTTTCCGCTTGGCTACTACGGGGCCCATCGCCCGTTCCTGCGCAAGAACACCCCCGCAGACAAACGTCCGCCATGGACCGATGGCAGTGGCCGCGCGGTCCCGCACCGCTTCCTCACCGCCGCGACAGAGCGCCGCATCCGCAAGTTTCCCGCCAAGGGCGCGCGGCAGTTTGCGACCCTCAACCACTACGCGCTGCGGTCTCTGGACAGTTATCTGGTCAAGACCGACCGGGGCGATGTCAACCGGGAGCATCGCGCCTTTGACGACACCTATTGGCGCGAGCGCAATGACCCGGCCTGGGAGGACCGCTCCATTCATCGCCTCCTGCCCGCGCTGACGGCGGAGATCGCGCAGTTGAAATCCGATCCGGAGATCTCCCGCCTGCACGAGATCTGTGTGGCAGGGCACCGGCAGCGGAGGGATCAATTGCTGACCCGAAAGGACTATCAGGACATGCGGCTGCACCTACAAAGCGCATCCCCCCTGCCCCCCGCAGAAGAGGCGATGCTCCTGCGTCTGGGGTTGATGCCGTGAGCCTTGAAATCATCAATCTCGGCCTGCCCAAATCCGGTACGACAACGCTGAAACGGGCGCTGACCGAGGCCGGCTATTCCGTGGCCGACCACCGTGTCAAATCGCTTGAGGACAAGACCAACCCGGCGGACCGCGTGTTCGTCGGGGCGCTGATGTATGAGGGGCTCTATAAATACGGCGACCCGGCCGCGCTGTTCAAGGGGGTTCAAGCCCTGTCGGAAATCAGCTCCATCTACGGCGGCCACTCGATCTGGCCGCAATGCGATCATGCCATGTTGCTGGCGCTGCGCAAATTGCATCCCGAGCTGCGGTTCGTTGCCACCCGACGCGACACCGAAGCGCTGGCACATTCGATCATGCGCTGGAGCAACCTTGGCACCCAGCGCATCCCGCGCTCGACGGTGCCCGGGCTGCCCCCCGGCTATGGACATGAGATCGACGAACAGATGATCTGGATCGATGGCCACTACGAGGCGCTGGCCCATTGGTTTCGCGACGACCCGCTCTATCTGGAGCTGGACGTGGCCGCGCCCGATGCCGCCATGCAGCTGGAACGCTTTCTGGGGCGGGAAATACCCTGGTGGGGACAGGCCAACATCAATCCCAAAGACCGCGAGACAGACCTCCGGCCAGCCCCCCCGAAAGAGCCGCTCTGATGCGTATTTACCTCCATATTGGTCTGGCGCATGTGGGCGCGGACCGCCTGCAATCGGTGCTGCGGGCAAAGCGTGATCAGCTGTTGGCCGGCGGGGTTCTGGTGCCACGGGCCGCCGGGGCGCAGAACCATACCCGGCTGTTCATGGCGGTGACCGACCCCGATCATATCGACACATTGCGCTACAACCGCGGCTATATCACCGAAGCGAAACAGGCTCAGCTGCGCGACAGGCTGACCGAGGCGCTGAGCCGGGATATTGCCAACCACCGGCCTGACAGTCTGATCCTCTCCGCGCATCAATTGGGCACCCGGATTTCACGGTTGAGTGAACTGCGGCGACTGCAAGCCATGTTGCAGCCCCTGTCCGGCGACATCCGCATTATTGCCCATGTGGACGCTCAGGCCCGACTGTTGCCGCAGATCTATGCGGAACAGATCCTGGAGGGGCGGAGCGCGGCTCTTGCACGGGATCTCGACCTGACCCGACAGGACAGCTGGTGGCAGGCCGCATTGGAGACATTCCCGACCACCGATCCCCGCGCAGGTCAGTTCAGCGAGATTCAGGGCGCGCCATTCTGGCTGGATTTCAGCGCGTTGC
Organism: Phaeobacter sp. B1627; assembly: GCF_006265095.1. Taxonomy (GTDB): domain Bacteria; phylum Pseudomonadota; class Alphaproteobacteria; order Rhodobacterales; family Rhodobacteraceae; genus Epibacterium. The sequence goes on along the minus strand of NZ_VCNK01000018.1, from coordinate 163,220 downwards.
AGCACTTCTGGGAAGAGGTCTTTGGAACCGGCTGCTTCAGCTACCGGCCCTATGACGCGGCGCTCTTTGACAGCGCCGGGGTGACGGACGAGATCAAAACGGCCTTTGATCTGCCAGGGCCGACCGGCAGGGCCACCGCCGTCAACCGCCCGGCCCCGGCCTCTGCGGCCTGGCTGACGCGGGGGCGGCAGTTCAACGCTCTGCTGCTGAAGCTGCTGGCGCGGGGCGACCATATCCTGCCGCGCAAACTGTGGCGTCAGATGATCCAGGATTTGCACATCGACGGGGACGCGATTGATCCGGCCGATCTGGGCGCGATCACCCGCTATTTTGCCAAGGACACTGCGCTTCTTTGTGAGCGTCACCCGGCCCTGCGGCCGGCGCTGTTCGATCTGCCCGCCACGCCGGGCGAATGGCAGGAAGCCGATCCGCAGATGGGGTTTCGTGCCTCGCAATACCTGACCGCCTTCCTGCACCGGATCGAGAAGGCAACTCAGGACGAGCGCGCCGCGCGCGAGGGCGAACTGCAGGCGCAACGTCACCCTGGCGCGGCGCATCAGCGGCAGCATGGTGTCGCACAGGCAGAGGCCGCTCAACCGCAGGCCGGATTGTCAGCCACCGCCCGCCACATGATGCCGCCCCGTGCAATCGAGAATTTTGAACAGCTGCAGACCTCCTCGTTCAAGCCACACAACAGGATCGGCACCGTTGACGAACAGACGCCTGCCGCCCCCTATGGCGAAATCCCCCCCCGCACCCTCGCCCCCGGACAGAGCGGCAATGTCATCGTCGGCTGCATGAAAAACGAGGCGCCCTATATTCTGGAATGGATCGCCTATCACCGCATGATCGGGGTCGACAGTTTTCTGATCTATACCAATGGCTGCACCGACGGGACGTCGGAAATTCTGGGGCGGTTGCAGGACCTTGGTCTGGTCCAACATCGCGCCAACGACAACTGGAAGGGCAATTCCCCACAGCAGTACGCGCTGAACCAATCGCTCCGGGAACCGCTGATCAGAAACGCCGATTGGGTGATCCACATCGACGTGGATGAGTTCATCAACGTGCGCTGCGGCAACGGAACCCTCGCCGATTTCTTCGCCCATGCGCCTGACGCCACCAATGTCGCCATGACATGGCGTCTGTTCGGGCACAACGGCATCTCCGGGCTCTCGGATCAGCCGGTGATCGCGCAATTTGACCACTGCGCCCCGCAATTTTGCCCGAAACCGCACACGGTCTGGGGCTTCAAGACCATGTTCAAAAACATCGGCGCCTACAAAAAGATCTCCTGTCACCGGCCCAACAAGCTTGAGGAAGACAGACGCGGCAGCGTGAAATGGGTCAATGGGTCGGCGCGGGACATGACCACCGAGGCCGTGGACAATGGCTGGCGCAACTCAAAGAAATCCATCGGCTATGACCTGCTGCAGCTCAATCACTATGCGCTGCGCTCCGCCGAGAGCTTTTTGGTGAAACGTCAGCGCGGCCGGGCGTTGCATGTGGATCGGTCCATCGGGCTCAACTACTGGATTCGCATGGATTGGAACGATCACAAGGATGTCACGATCCAACGCAACCTGCCGCGCCTCGAGGCCGAGATGTCCCGTCTGCTCCGGGACCCCATCCTGAAGCGCCTGCATGACGACGGCCTTCAGTGGCATCGCGACAAGGCCCGGGAATTACATCTGATCCCGGAATTTGAGTCCCTTTATGCCCAGGCGCTGCAGATCAAGCTGAGTGCAACAGAACGCGTTGCCTGGTCGCTGGCGCTGGATATGGAAAGCTGACATGCGTACATTGGCCGTTCTGACCGTTCGCAACGAAGCCGCCTTCCTGCTGGAGTGGCTGGCCCATCACAAGGCCGTTGGGTTTACCGATTTTCTTGTCTTTTCAAACGATTGCGACGACAATACGGTGGAGCTCCTGGACCGGCTCGACGCCTTGGGTCACCTGGCCCATGTGGAAAACAACGCCCCCCACGACAAGAGCGGCATCCAGTTTTCGGCAATGAAGCGGGCCGACAAACACCGGCTGGCGAAACGCGCCGATTGGATCTTGGCATTGGATATCGACGAATTCGTCAATATCCACGCCGGTCAGGGCCAGTTGGCCGACCTGTTTTCCGCCCTGCCCGAGGCCGATGCCATCACACTGACCTGGCGGTTGTTCGGCAACGCGGATCAGGTTCGATACCAAGGCGAAAGGATCACCGACCGCTTTACCCGAGCGGCACCGGGGATCATGCATTGGCCCTGGCGCGCATCGATGTTCAAGACTCTGTACCGAAACAACGGAGTGTACCGCAAAATCGGCATTCACCGTCCCCGGAGCCTACGCGATGACGCAGCCCTCGATGGTTTTCGCTGGTTCGACTGCGTGGGCCGTGAGTTGATGGGCGACTTCAAGACCAAGCGGGTGTTCTCCAACTACGGACAGGATAACTACGCTCTCGCTCAGCTCAATCATTATCCGCTGGGCGCGATGGAGAGCTATATTCTGAAGGCCGACCGGGGCCGAGCGGTTCATTCTGACCAAATGCTGGATATCGACTATTGGGTCGAGCGCAACTTCAATACGGATGAAGACACCACGATCTCGCGCTACCGACCGGCGCGGGATGCGATCATGGCGATGTTTCTGGAAGACACGCAGTTGGCCGAGCAACAGGAGCGCGCCGTGCAATGGCGCAAGGACCGGTTCATGGAGCTGATGCGGGAGGAACCCTTCCGGGCCCTGTTCGGCCGTCTGATGATGACGCCCCCCTCCCGCCCGGTCAGCGACGTCACCGGACGCACGCTTGCGGGCTTCGCCACCCTTGGCCGCCGACAAGCGCGTGCGACCGCGACGACCTCCGGCGCGCCAGATGCACAGGATTGACCCCATTGGCCGATCGTTATCCCTGTTTTGGCAACAGTAGTCGGCAATTGGGCTCAGCTTTTTCTAAATTTGGCCTTAATCATGACCTAGCTTGATCAGGACAGGGTGTTTGTCTGGCCTCAGTGTTTGTCTGGCAAGGTCATATCAAACACCATGTCAAACACCGGCCGACAAATGAGTGGCAGATAGTGCGCATGCAAGACGACACGGATATCCTCGAACAGGACCTCTCTGGCCTGCAACCTGGCGAATGGCAGGCGCGTCTGGCTGAAATGGCAGAAGACAATGGCATGTATCAGCCCTTGGGTGACCGCCATTTCGCGACGTTCATCGATCAGGGCAATACCCTGCTGGTCACATTCGAAAGCCGCCAGGGCATCCAGAGCTTTTCGGAAACGGCACAGCCGCTTGGTTTCGATCTGGTCAAGAACCTCGGTTGGTCCCATCTGTGCCTGATTTCCGACGGCGATACCTGGTTTCGGGAAAACCGGATCTACGGTTTCTTTGATCAATTGGTCGACGATGGTTTCTTTGAAGAGTTCGACACGGTGGTTTTCTACGGCGCTGGCCCCTGTGGCTATGCGGCCGCCGCGTTCTCGGTTGCGGCGCCGGGCGCCATTGTCGTCGCGATCCAGCCACAAGCCACGCTGGATCCGCGGATGACCGAATGGGATGACCGTTTTACAGAGATGCGCCGGGTCTCCTTTATTGACCGCTATGGCTACGCGCCGGATATGATCGACGCCGCAGAACATGCCTATATTCTCTATGACCCCTACCAGCAGTTCGATGCCATGCATGCGGCCCTTTTTGCGCGCGAGAATGTGACCCGCCTGCGCTTGCCCTGCATGGGCGAGGCCATCCAGACCCGCTTGATCGAAATGGAACTGCTCTACCGGATCATATCGCTCGCAGGCAGCAGGCGGCTGACGCCACATGCCTTCCACAGGCTGGCACGGGCGCGGCGCCACAACCCTGTCTATCTGCGCAATCTCCTCGCCCGGCTGGAATTCCAGGATCGCCCCTATCTGACCATGCTGATGTGCCGCAATGTCAATGAGCGTCTGCGAATGCCCCGTTTCCGGCGCCGGATGCAAAACCTGGAAGCGCGCGCCGCCAGCGGTGAATTCCGCGTCCCACCTTCCCGGGCGTGATCATAACATAGGCAATCAGGCGGCGCGCGGCTTCCAAAGTCAAAAACGGTATGCTAACGCCTGCCTATGACCGACAGCCTCACGATCACCCGCCCCGACGACTGGCACCTGCATCTGCGCGACGGCGACATGCTGCGCGCGGTTCTGCCAGAAACCGCCCGCCACTTCGGCCGCGCCATCATCATGCCAAATCTCGTACCGCCGGTAGTGACCGGGGATCAGGCCGCAGCCTACCGCGACCGCATCCTCTCGGCCCTGCCCGAGGACATGTCGTTCACCCCGCTCATGACGCTATACCTCACAGAAGAAACCGACCCGGACGACGTCGCCGCCGCCCATGCCTCGGGCCTCGTGACTGCAGTCAAGCTATATCCCGCAGGGGCCACCACCAACTCGGCCTCCGGTGTCACCAATTTCGACAAAGTGCGCCCGGTGCTTGAAAAAATGGCCGAGATCGGCCTGCCGCTCTGCACCCATGGTGAGGTCACCGACCCCGACATCGATATCTTCGACCGCGAGGCCGTCTTCATCGACCGGGTTCTCGATCCTATCCGCCAGGCCACTCCCGGACTGCGCGTGGTGATGGAACACATAACCACCGCCAATGCCGCAGACTATGTGCGCAGTCACGGAACGGTCGACGGCGGCGATCTCGGTGCAACCATCACCACCCATCACCTCATCATCAATCGCAACGCCATCCTGGTCGGGGGCATCAAGCCCCATTACTACTGCCTGCCCGTGGCCAAACGCGAGGAACACCGCCTGGCGCTGCGGGCTGCTGCCACCTCTGCCGACAAACGCTTTTTCCTCGGCACCGACTCGGCACCCCATACGGATGCAAACAAACTCAGCGCCTGCGGCTGCGCCGGCTGTTTTACCGCCACCAACACCATGGCGCTCCTCGCGCATGTGTTCGAAGAAGACGGCGCCCTCGATCATCTCGAAGGCTTCGCCTCACAACATGGCCCCGCATTCTACCGACTGCCGGAAAACACGTCGACATTGACCCTGGTCAAAACAGACGAGCCCGTACATGTGCCCCAGAGCATCGTGACGCCGGATGGGCCAGTGACAGTTTTCGACCCAGGCTTCCCGATCCATTGGACCGTCGCCTGATTTCACCTTTTTGAAAATACCTCCGCCGGAGGCTCCCGCCCCCAGCCTACCGCGCCCAGCCTCACGAAGGATACGCCATGATCCCCTCCTCCTATCCCTCCGCCGAGGAAATCGCCCGCCTGTCGGCCCGCATGCTGCTGGAAATCGGCGCCGTGAATTTCAACGTCGATACGCCCTATACGCTGGCCTCGGGCCTGCCGAGCCCCAGCTACATCGACTGCCGCAAGTTGATTTCCTTCCCGCGGATCCGGTCCACCCTGATGGATTTCATGACCGTCACCGTCATGCGCAACGCAGGCTTTGAGGCCTTTGACAATATCGCCGGTGGCGAAACCGCGGGCATTCCCTTCGCCGCGCTTGTGGCAGAGCGGCTCGCGCTGCCAATGACCTATGTGCGCAAGAAACCCAAAGGATATGGTAAAAACGCCCGTATCGAGGGCGCCATGCACGAAGGGGAACGTGTCCTTCTGGTCGAAGATCTGACCACCGACGGCGGCTCCAAACTGTCCTTCGTCGATGCGATCCGCGAAACCGGCGCCACATGCGGGCACACGGCCGTGATCTTCTACTATGACATCTTCCCGGAGACCACAAAGACCCTGGGCGACCACGGAGTCCAACTGCATCACCTCTGCACCTGGTGGGACGTTCTCACCGAAGCCCGGACACAGGGCGCGTTTTCGGCTCAAACACTTGACGAGGTTGAGACCTTCCTGCGTGCGCCACGGGCCTGGCAGGAGGCCAACAAGACCACCTGAGGGTAAATTCGTCCCCAGATGAGCTGTGCCTTGTGGACAAGACCGCCCCGAATCGGAGCGGTCTTTGCTATATTGCGTGGATGACGCGCATTTCGCACACAACATATACACCATGGCGCAGAACCCGGCCAGGACGCCCGAAATTGCCCACACGCGCATCAGCAGTTACCCCCAGACCATCCACAGAGATTTCCAGATGGAACTCCAACCCGCTTCCGGCCTACATATCGAGCCTAACGAAAGAGAGAAGAGATGAACGAGATCACCCCTTTCAACGGCGATCCGCAACCACCAGCGCCGCCGTCGGCCGGTGGCCAGGCACAGGACATGCAGGCATCGGAACTGCCCCACTCCGTAGAGGCGGAACAGCAGCTCCTGGGGGCAATTCTCACCAACAACGACGTCTATGACAAAGTCGCCTCGATCATCAATTCGTCGCATTTCTACGATCCCGTACACGCCCGCATCTACGAGGTCGCGGCAGCGCGCATCTCAAAGAACGCGCTGGCGTCCCCTGTCACGCTCAAGGCGTTCATGGAAGATGACATCGGGCTGAAGGAACTGGGTGGCCCCGCCTATCTGGCCAAGCTCGCCTCCGCCTCGATCTCCGCCTTTGCCGTGCGCGACTATGCGCAGATGATCTATGATCTCGCCATCCGCCGCGAGCTGATCGCGCTCGGCCATACCATCGCCGACAAGGCCCGCCGCGTTGACGTCGCCTCCGAACCAAAGGAGCAGATCGTCGAGGCGGAACAACAGCTTTATTCGCTGGCGGAACAGGGCCAGACCGAACAGGGGTTCAAATCCTTCCTGCGCGCAGTCACCGAAGCCGTCAATGTCACCAACGAAGCCTACCAGCGCGGCGGCGGCATGGCCGGGATCTCGACCGGGCTGGATGATCTCGACAAGCAGCTCGGCGGCCTGCACCCGTCCGACCTGCTGATCCTCGCCGGGCGCCCCTCGATGGGCAAGACATCGCTTGCCACCAACATCGCCTTCAACGTCGCCAAAGCATACAAGCGCGGCGCCAAACCCGACGGCACCGAAGGCGCCATTGACGGCGGCGTCGTGGGGTTCTTCTCGCTGGAGATGTCCGCCGAGCAGCTGGCAGGCCGGATCCTCGCCGAAGCTTCGGAGATTTCATCGCACAAGATCCGTCAGGGTGACATGACCGAGGAGGAGTTCCGCCGCTTTGTTCAGGCCGCCAAGGATCTCGAAAGCTGTCCGTTGTTTATCGACGACACGCCCGCAATTCCGATCTCCCAGCTCGCCGCCCGCGCCCGTCGCCTGAAGCGCACCCACGGCCTCGATCTGCTGGTGATCGACTACCTGCAGCTCTGCCGGGGCATGGCCGAAAACCGCGTCAACGAAATCGCCGAGATCTCCATGGGGATGAAGGCGATCGCCAAAGAACTGAACATCCCGGTCGTCGCCCTGTCGCAGCTGTCGCGTCAGGTGGAAAGCCGCGACGACAAACGCCCCCAGCTGTCAGATCTGCGGGAATCAGGCTCCATCGAACAGGATGCCGATGTGGTGATGTTCGTGTTTCGCGAAGAATACTACAAAGAGCGGGAAAAACCGGGCGATCACGAACTGGACAAGATGGAAGAATGGAAACAGGCGATGGAACGCCTGCACGCCAAGGCCGAAGTTATCGTAGGCAAGCAACGTCACGGCCCGATTGGCACGGTTGAACTGTCGTTCGAGGCGCAGTTCACCCGCTTCGGAAATCTTGCCAAAGCCTGGCAACAGCCGCCAGAGGGCTACTGAGAAGCCTCCTACGCCTCGGGCGGTTGCCCCCCCGCCCGGCGCGCCGCCCACGCACAATCCCGGTGGCGCCTGACAGCCACCCTGACCGCCACCCTGGCCGCCACGCCACCGAAAACACAAGTCCCCGGTGGCGGACGTCCCGGCGCAGCCAAGCGTCACACCGGAGCCGGATCTCGGCCGTTGCTTTCATCTTTTCATAAATACCTGAATGTCCTCTTGGCCAGTGGCGACCGGCCCTCGACGACAGAATTTCCGTCGGCCTCTCGCCGCACCCCATGGCCCCAGATCCGCCCAAAGCGCGTCTTTTGCGGTTTCCCTCTTGACCCCGGTGTCGCCCATGTCATGAACAACGCATGAGTACGGCACGTTTAAAAATCAACCTCGATGCGCTTGCGATCAACTGGCGCAATCTGGATGCCAAGACCGGCTGCGAAACCGCAGCTGTGGTCAAGGCCAATGGCTATGGTCTGGATGCAGGCCGTGTGGGCAAGGCACTGGCTCAGGCCGGCGCGCGTAACTTTTTTGTTGCGGTGGCGGAAGAGGGCATCGCGCTGCGCCGCGCCTTGGGCCCCGGCCCCGGCATCTCGGTGTTTTCCGGACATATGGAGGGCGATGCCAAGCTCCTGCGCGACTTCCAGCTCACACCGATGCTCAATTCGCTCGACCAGATGCTGCGCCATTTCGAGGCCCTGCCCGGTCATCCCTTTGGAGTACAGCTCGACAGCGGTATGAACCGCCTTGGCATGGAGGCCGCCGAATGGGCCGCCGTCTGCGACATCGCCTTGCAGCAGAGCCCGGTCCTGCTGATGTCCCATCTGGCCTGTGCCGATGACCCAAACCACGGGATGAACCAATATCAGCTCCAGAACTTCATCGAAATGACCGAAGGTCTGAACCTGCCCCGTTCCCTCGCCGCGACCGGTGGTCTGTTGCTGGGGCGGGATTACCACTTTGACCTCTGCCGGCCGGGCATCGGCCTCTATGGCGGCGCCCCCTACGACGGCGCCCTGCCTGTGGTGGAGCTTGAGATCCCGGTGATCCAGACACGCGACCTCGCACCGGGGGAAAGCGTCGGCTACGGCAACAGCTGGATCGCCAAGCGCGAAACCCGGATCGCCACGCTCGCGGCTGGCTATGCCGACGGTCTGCAGCGGGCGTTCCAACGTCAGGGCATCATGGCCTATGCGGAGGGCACCCCCTGCCCGGTGGTGGGACGGATCTCGATGGATCTGATCACGGTGGACGTCACCGACCTGCCTGAGGTCCCCGCAATGCTCTCGCTGATGAACGAGCAACAGACCGTTGACAGGCTCGCGCAGGCGGCAGGCACCATCGGCTATGAGGTTCTGACCTCCCTCGGCCACCGCTACGCACGGACATATTCCGCATGACCCCAACCTCTGCTCTCGGCATAATCGGGCGAACTGCGCTGGGGCGTCTCGCAGCGCTCGGGCGGATCTCCCGCTTCGCCGCCTCCAGCTTCAGCCACATGGTCCGCCCCCCCTTCTACCCGCGGGAATTCGCCGTGGCGCTCTTGCAGGTCGGCTGGTTGAGCCTGCCGGTGGTGGCCCTGACGGCGATCTTCACCGGCGGCGCGCTGGCGCTGCAGATCTACGCAGGCGGCGCCCGTTTCAACGCCGAAGCGGTGGTGCCGCAGATCGTGGCCATCGGCATGGTGCGCGAGCTGGGGCCTGTTCTGGTGGGCCTGATGATCGCCGCGCGGGTGACCTCTTCGATCGCTGCCGAAATCGCCACAATGAAGGTGACCGAACAGATCGACGCACTGGTGACCCTCTCGACCAATCCGATGAAATATCTGGTGGCGCCCCGGGTTCTGGCGGCGCTGCTGACGGTGCCGATCCTGGTGGGTGTGGGCGACATTATCGGCATCCTCGGCGGCTATGTGGTGGCGACCGAAACGCTGGATTTCAACGCCGCCGCCTATCTGAAGAACACCGTCGATTTTCTCGAAACCCGCGATATCGTCTCCTCGCTGGTCAAGGGGGCCGCCTTTGGCACCATCGCCGCGGTGATGGGCTGTTACTACGGCATGCAGTCGGGGCGCGGCGCCCAGGGTGTCGGCAAGGCCACCAAAGGCTCGGTCGAAGCTGCAGCAATCCTGCTGCTCGCCGCCAATTTCGTGCTCACAGGGGTGTTTTTCTCGCTATGACCCACCCAATGATCGAAATGCGCTCCATCCAGAAGGCCTTTGGCAGCAACGAGGTTCTGCGCGATGTCGACCTTGCGATCGACAAAGGCACCTCAATGGTGATTATCGGCGGCTCCGGGACCGGCAAATCGGTGATGCTCAAGACCATCCTGGGCCTGATTCCGCAGGATGCAGGCAAGATCGTGGTCGATGGCAAGGACGCCACAGCCGGGGATCACGACGCCTTTCTGGCCCGGTTCGGCATGTTGTTTCAGGGCGGCGCGCTCTTTGACAGCCTGCCCGTCTGGCAAAACGTCGCTTTCCGTCTGCTGCGTGGCTCTCTCAAGCGCCCCCGGGACGAAGCCCGCGAGGTTGCCATCGAGAAACTGCGCCGCGTCGGTCTGAAAGCAGACGTCGCGGACCGCCTGCCCGCCGAACTGTCCGGTGGCATGCAGAAACGCGTCGGCCTTGCCCGCGCGATTGCCGCCGAGCCGGAGATCATTTTCTTTGACGAGCCCACCACCGGCCTGGATCCGATCATGGCCGGTGTCATCAACGACCTGATCCGCGAGATCGTGGTCGAAATGGGGGCGACAGCGATGACGATCACCCATGACATGACCTCCGTACGCGCCATCGCCGACAATGTCGCGATGCTGCATGGCGGCAAGATCCGCTGGACCGGTCCGGTCAGCACCCTGGACACATCGGGCGACCCCTATGTGGAGCAATTCATCTCCGGCAGCGCAGAGGGGCCGATCGAGGCCGTGCGGTGACGGACGCCCCCCCGTCTGCGTCACCCCCCTCTGGAGACCCAGGAGGAGCCCCCGAAGGAGACCCTGCCCGCCCTCTGCCCCGGGTGCTCCGCCTCGCCACGCTCAGCCTGTTGGTTCTCTACCCCATCGCCTGGTGCGCCCCTCTGATGCGGGCCGGGCTGCTGCCGATCTTCGGCCTGTCGGAGATTTCGGTCATGACCGGCCTGCAGTCGCTGTGGGCCAGCGATATCCCCCTCGCCCTCATCGTCACCGTTTTCGCGCTGATCGCGCCTGTCGTTAAGACCATCGGCCTTGTGCTGGTGCAATCGAACCTGCTGGACACCCGCACCCTGCCTGCGCTGCATGTCCTCGGCAAACTCGCGATGGCGGATATCTTTCTGATCGCCCTCTATATCACGCTGGTCAAAGGCATCGGCTACGCCACGATCGAAATCGCATGGGGACTCTACCTCTTCACCGGTTGCATCCTCGCATCACTTGTCCTTTCGCTCCTGACCGAACGCCATTTCCAACCCATCCCCGATGTCCCCGCTGCGCCGTCTCCGGGCCCCAAAAAACCTGACGCAACCTGATCGCGCCGCGCAGCGGCGCGCCCGGCCCAACGGGAGGAGATCCTCGCAGAGGATCGACCGACGGGCGGGAGCGCTTCCCTGACAGCCCCTCAAGCACCGCGCTCCGTAGAACACAGACGCCTGTCGACCCAAACAACACCGTACAACACCGTCGGCTGCAACATCGGACAGACTACACCACCCACTTGAACAAACCATAAACATCTGCCACAGATCCTGCATGGCAAAATCACCGGCAAAGACCTCCTTCTCCTGCTCCGCCTGCGGAGCCTCCTATTCAAAATGGTCCGGGCGCTGCGAAGGCTGCGGCGACTGGAACACGATTTCAGAGGACAAGGGCCTCACCTCCGCAGGTCCGGCCAAGAAATCCCTCGGCGCGATGCGCGGCAAACGGCTGCCGCTCACTGATCTCGCCACCCAGGAAGCACCGCCTCCGCGCACCTTGTCCGGCGTGGGCGAACTGGACCGGGTGCTGGGCGGTGGCCTGGTCGAAGCCTCCGCCATTCTCGTGGGCGGCGATCCCGGCATCGGGAAATCAACGCTGCTGTTGCAGGCGGCGGCCCAATTCGCCAATGCAGGCCTCAAGACGATCTATGTCTCTGGCGAGGAAGCATCGGCGCAGGTCCGGATGCGGGCGCAGCGCCTTGGTCTGGCCGACGCGCCGGTGAAGCTCGCAGCCGAAACCAACCTGCGCGACATCCTGACAACGCTTGAAGCGGAAAAACCCCAGCTTGCGATCATCGACTCCATTCAGACCATGTGGGCCGACAATGTCGACAGCGCGCCGGGGTCTGTCAGTCAGGTGCGCGCCGCCGCTCACGAGCTGACCACCTTTGCCAAGACCAATGGTGTCTCCATCGTCATGGTCGGTCATGTCACCAAAGAAGGCCAGATCGCAGGCCCCCGCGTGGTCGAGCATATGGTTGATACCGTGCTCTATTTCGAAGGCGAGCGCGGCCATCAGTTCCGTATCCTGCGCGCGGTCAAGAACCGTTTTGGGCCTGCCGACGAAATCGGCGTCTTCGAGATGACCGGCGCCGGGCTGGCCCAGGTCCTCAATCCCTCGGCCTTGTTTCTCTCCGAGCGCGGACAGCCCTCTCCCGGTTCGGTGGTTTTTGCAGGCATCGAAGGCACGCGGCCGGTTCTGGTCGAGATGCAGGCCCTCGTCGCGCCGTCCCCGCATTCGCAACCGCGCCGGGCCGTTGTCGGCTGGGACTCCTCCCGCCTGGCCATGATCCTCGCCGTGCTGGAGGCGCGCTGCGGTATCCCCTTTGCCGGGCTGGACGTCTATCTGAACGTCGCGGGCGGCATGAAAATATCCGAGCCCGCCGCCGATCTGGCCGTTGCCGCCGCCCTCCTGAGCGCCCGCGAAGACACCGCCCTGCCGGCCGATACGGTGATTTTTGGAGAAATATCCCTATCCAGTGCACTCAGGCCGGCCCCGCAGACCGAAAACCGGTTGAAAGAAGCGCAAAAACTTGGTTTCACGGCAGCGATCGCTCCGAGTGGCGGCAAATCCGTTTCCGTCCCCGGCCTGACGCTGCGCCCGGCCTCTGACCTCACAGGATTTGTTGGCGAATATTTCGGAGCAGGCTAAACGGCCACCAACGAATATTTTGCGGGCAACAGGCGAGGAACATGGAAGGTTTCACCATATTAGACGGCGCAGTGGCGCTGGTTATCGTAGTTTCAGCGCTTCTTGCCTATGCACGCGGCTTTGTACGCGAGATCATGGCCATTATTGGCTGGGTCGCTGCGGGCGTGCTTGCCTATATGTTCGCCGCTCAGGCCGAACCCCTGATGGCAGAGATCCCCGTGGTGGGCGATTTCATTGCCGACAGTTGTGAATTGTCCCTGATTGCGGCCTTTTTCGCTGTTTTTGCAGTCGCGCTGATCATCGTGTCTTTCTTTACGCCACTTCTCGCAGGTCTGGTCCAGCGCTCTGCCCTCGGCGGCATTGATCAGGGCGCCGGGTTCTTCTTTGGCGTGTTGCGCGGCATCCTGCTCGTTGTGATCGGCTTTTTCGTCTACAACGTCATCATGACCGGCCAGAGCTTCACGATCGTGGACGAAAGCCGCTCGGCTGCGGTCTTCAACCGGGTCATCGGCAAGGTCGAAGAGCAAAACCCGGAACAGGCCCTTGGCTGGGTGACCCAGAAGTACGAAGATCTGATCTCCTCCTGCGAGGGCTGACACGGCCCCACGCGCGTTTCTGGAAAAGGCACCTGTTGCGGGTGCCTTTTTGTTTTTCCGCAAATGGCAGGAGCTGAGCCACAGAACCATTCACAGAGTTATCCACAAGACATCCGGGTGCGTTAACGCCGAAATTCAAATATTAACCATTTGTTAATAATAAAGAATCAATCACGGCGCTTCGAAACACATCATTAACACCCGTCGGATTTCCTTAACAAAGCCTTAATTACCCCCAGACCTCTCGTTAACCTTTGGGAAATACTGTGTTTTTCCGTCCCAAAAGCCCTCTTGGTGCGAAAACTGTCCCAAGCCTGCCCCATTTTCGGCCCAATTCGGGGGCCAATTGAGATCAACGAAGGCAAAACGCCTCGCTGCTCTCAGAAGGGACACACAGATATGCTGCTGGATCACACCACCGCGTTTACAGATTATCAGCCGGTAGACCTTCTTTTGGATCTGCGGTCGAACGAGGCAGAGGCAGAGGATGCTGGTGAGCCGCGTGCCCGGCCCCTGCACGGCGGCGTGCTCCCCGGAACCCTGATTGAAACCGCGACAGGATTTACACAGGCCCGCGCGTTGCGTCCCGGTGACATGGTGCAGACCTTCGATGGCGGCCTGCGCGAGGTGCTCAATATCCGCCACTCGGTTCCGCGCCTGACCGCCATGGTGCATATTCCGGCAGGCGCCATTGGCAACGACTCCGCGCTTGAGTTGCCCTCTGACACTGTCGTCGCGCTGGAAGGCGATCTGGCGCTTGAATTGTTCGATCTGCCGGTCGTGTCGGTCAAGTTGATTGCGATTGTGGGCCACAACGGGATCTCCACTGCGCTGCCCCAACGTATCGCCCGTCTTCACATCGATTGCGAAGAAGAAGAGCTGCTCTGGGCCGAAGGCGGCCTGCTGATCAATGCCGGCGAAACCAACCCGAACGGGTTTTACGACATCCTGCCGCTCGCCGAGGCGCGCCTGATCGTCGAAGCCAGTCGCGCAATCGCCCTGCGGACCACCGAAATGGACGAAGATGAGGCTGATGAGGATTTTCTGGCTTTGACGGCCACCGCAGCCCCGGCTTTTGACCCCATCGATCTGCTGTTCGGGCGCTACGCCGCCTGATCTCCCGGCACCGGCCTGACAGGCCGACCAGAACCACGCCCGATATGCCCTGCTTCGCCGCCGCCCGACCACGGGATCTGACGGTAAATTGCGCCCCTTTTCACGGCGTCCCCTGCTCCCTTCTTAAAATCCACCAGATATCCTCGTCTGTATTGTGATCCTTTGATGACATTCAGCGCCAGAGCGCCTATGTGAAGGCCGTCCATGTTCGACCGGATTCGGAGCCGACGCCCCTGTGTTGACCCAGCACCACGCCGACGACTTGCGCAGCCAGCCTCTGGTTGCAGGCCCTGCCCGCGCGGCATGTCCCAGCCTCTCTGCAGCCGCCACGGCCGTTTTCGTCCCAAGCGGTTCGTCCCTTCCGGTTCGTAGATCCGGGGCCTCCGTTTTCGGCTTTCCCCGCCACCTTCTCCACCCTCGGACCTGGACCCGGACACCAGCCCCGGATCGCGCCCCCCTGTGTCATACGCGGGGCCCGCGCCTCTTTCGCAGCAACCTCCGGGTTGCAAGCCAACTCGACTGAAATATTGGAGCCACGCCATGTGCGGTATCTTGGGCATTGCAAGCAGAACCGAACAAGTGTTTGCGGAACTCTACGACGGCCTGCTGATGCTGCAGCATCGCGGCCAGGATGCATCAGGCATCGTCACCTACGGCGATGGCTTCTTTCGGGAACGCAAGGCCAACGGTCTGGTCAAGGACGTCTTTGGCGCGCAGGATGCCGACACGCTGACCGGCTCCATTGGCATGGGGCATGTCCGCTACCCCACCGCCGGATCGCTGTCCGCAGCCGAGGCCCAGCCGTTCTTTGTCAACGCGCCCTATGGGATTTATCTGGTACACAACGGCAACATCACGAATACCGAACAACAGCGGGCAAAGGTGACCGGCAAATACAGCCGCCATCTACGCACGACCTCGGATTCGGAAATTCTGCTGAACGTCCTCGCGGACAAGGTCGCCGACGCGATCAAGGTCAACGGCAATGCCGATCCGATCCGCAACATTCAGGCCGGCGTGAAGATGACGATGGAGCGCGTGCAGGGCGCCTATTCCGTGATCTGCCTGATCGCAGGGATCGGCATGCTGGCCTTCCGCGACCCCCACGGCATCCGCCCTCTGTCCGTGGCCCGGCGCGATGCCAAAGACGGCGCGTCCGACTACGCTTTTGCCTCTGAGGACGTGGCCTTCGGCATCAACGGGTTCGAAAAGCTTCGCGACCTCAAGCCCGGCGAGGCGATCCTCGTCGATCTTGAGGGCAACATGCATGAATTCCAGGCCGTTGAAGGCCAACTCACTCCCTGCATATTTGAATATGTCTACCTCGCGCGCCCCGATTCCATGCTTGACGGCATTTCCGTCTACAAAACCCAGATCCGCATGGGGGAGGCGCTGGCCCGTCAGATCGCCGCATCCGGGCTGGAGATTGACGCGATCATCCCGGTGCCCGACAGCGCCCGCCCCGTGGCGCTAGAAGTCGCCAATGCCACCGGCATCCGCTATCGCGAGGCGCTGGTGAAAAACCGATATGTAGGGCGCACGTTCATCATGCCCGGCCAGCAGGAGCGGCAAAAATCCGTTCGTCGCAAGCTGAACGCCATCCCGCTGGAAATGAAGGACCGCAATATCCTGTTGATCGACGACAGTATCGTGCGCGGCAATACCATCAAGAAGATCGTCCAGATGTGTCGCGAGGCCGGGGCCAAAAAGGTCTACATCGCCTCTGCCTCGCCGCCGGTGAAATACCCCAATGTCTATGGCATCGACATGCCCACCAAACACGAGTTGATCGCCAACGGCCTCAGCCTCGAAGAGATTCGCCAGGAACTCGGTGCGGATGCGCTGTTTTATCAAAACCTCGAGGATCTGGTCTGGGCCGCGAAAGAAGGCAATCCCGCGATCGAGAATTTCGACTGCTCCTGCTTTGATGGCAAATACATCACCGGCAGCGTCAGCCCGGATTACCTCGACTCCCTCGAAAGCAGCAGCCGCGTCAGCAAGAAAATCAATGACATGCCGGATGCGGGCAAGTCCTGGAATGGCGCAACTCTGGCCTCTTGATCCCAAAGCGGTCCGCCATACGTGGCCCGTCGGGACAGGGTATCGCCCCAGCCTCTGCTCGGGCCGTCGCGGGCTTGGATCCGCCGGTTTGGTGGCCGTCCGCCCCCGGTGATTGCACTTTATTCCCAACAGGCGTAAGGGAGCGCGGACGCATACCCATCGGCGCTGACCCATCCGGTCAGCGCCTTTCTCTATTTCACTTTCGAAAGGGGCGCCTTCGTGGACGCGCATCTTGCCCGTATGCTGAGCTCTTCGCGTCAATGCCGCTGCTGCGGCGCGACATTTGCCCAGCTTCTCAGCCTCTCCTGCGATCGGCCGGACATCTGCCCAGCTGACATGCCGGTGCAGGACAACACCGCCGTTTTCGCCACCGACGGGGATGTTCTGACCGAAGACTTCTGCCGCTTCGGATCCCTGCGCTTTCTGCGCGCCGTTCTGGCGATTCCGCTGGCCGATACCGGCGGTGAAGAATTCATTCTGGGCACCTGGGCCGGCGTCAGCGAGGATGTTTTCGACGACTATCTCGACCTTTTCGAACTGCGCGAGATCGAAAGCATGGGCAGCCGCCCTGCCTGGCTCTCCAACCAGATCCCCCCCGAAAGCGGTGGCCCGCTGGCCTGCATGCTGCATATGCGCCCCGAAGGCGAATACCCGGAACTTCAGGTGTCCGAGGTCAACCACGATCTTGCCCGCATGCAGGAACTGGGCCTCGACCTCGACGATCTGCTGGGGGTCCTGCACGCCTACGGACACGATCTCGCCTCGCTGGTCTATGATTCCTGACGGGCCTTCACGGCAGCCTCGCCCGAGGCAGGATCGGCAGATCTCCGCTATCTGCGCCCAGCATGCTCTTTGCCCGGCGCCCCCATCCTGATAGCAGCCCGTCAGCACCCCGCTGCCACCCACATTTTCGCACCTCCCCGGGAAACCGGAAGGACGGTGCCATATCCGGACTCCGAATGGCCAACTCCCAAACAACGACCGCCGAAGCCCTTGCAACCAAAGAAAACGCCCTGCCCGATCGCGGCCTTGCCCTGATCGGCCTGTTCGGCCCACAGGATGCCCTGCAGGGTCTGGTGCGGCTGTCGTCCGGACGGATCAAAACCGTGGAGGCAGGCGAACGCCTCACCATCGGCCAGATTGTCGCAATCGATGCCGAAGGCCTGCTGGTGGAACGCAGGGGCACGGTCGCCCGCCTGCCAATCCTCTCCGACTGAGCCCCAAGCCCAGCGGCCCGCCCGACCCGCCCTGTCAATGCCCGCACCGTCAAAGCCTGCCCAGTCAATGCCCGCCCAGTCAAAGCGACCGCGAAACCGGGAATCAGACCGGGGCTTGACCCCGGCGCGGCGGCACCGCATGTAGGCGTCCATGACCGACAGACTCGCCCTCATCACCGGGGCCTCGCGGGGCCTTGGCGCCGCTTTGGCCGAAGCGCTCGCGCCCACCCATCACATCGTTGCCGTCGCCCGCACCACCGGCGCGCTCGAAGAGCTTGACGACCGGATCAAGGCCCGCGGCGGTTCCGCCACTCTGGCGCCCATGGACATCACCCTGCCCGAGGCCATGGCCACGCTCTGCCGCGGCATCTACGACCGCTGGGGCAAGCTGGATCTCTGGGTGCACAGCGCCATCCACGCCGCTCCGCTCAGCCCCGCGCATCATGTGGCGCCAAAGGACTGGAGCAAATCGGTCGAAATCAACGCAACAGCCACCTCAGTACTCATCCCCTACGTGGCCCCCCTGCTGGGCCAAACGGGCACGGCCGTGTTTTTCGACGACCCCCGCGCCGGCGAGAAATTCTTCGGGGCCTATGGCGCCACCAAAGCTGCCCAATTGGCACTGGTGCGCAGCTGGCAGGCCGAAACTGCACGCACCGGGCCCCAGGTTCGCCTGCTGACGCCGCCTGCCATGCCAACAGCCCTGCGCGCCCGTTTTTTCCCCGGTGAAGACCGCGATGCACTGACACCGGTTGCCGATGCCGCATTCAGGCTGCTGCCCCAGATCCTCGCCGACTGATCTCCTTTCATCTTTTCAAAAATACCTCGGGGTCCGGGGCAGCGCCCCGGCGCTCCATGCCCGCCCAGTGCGGGTGATTTGGCCACACCCCGGCCGGATGTGCCCGAATTCAAGGGGCAAGAACCTTGCCCTGCCGCAGCCCGCAGCCTATTCAGGATCCCATTCGGAAGGCTGTAGAATTCGCCGCAAATCCGACAAACTCCGCAACCATGCAAGGGGTCCACATGCGCATACTGGTCACCAATGACGACGGCATCAGCGCCCCGGGTCTCAAGGCTCTGGAACAGATCGCCACGGCTCTGGCGGGTCCCGAGGGCGAGGTCTGGACCGTGGCACCGGCCTTTGAACAATCCGGGGTTGGCCATTGCATCAGCTACACGCACCCCTCGATGATCTCCGAACTCGGCCCGCGCCGGTTCGCAGCCGAAGGCTCACCGGCCGATTGCGTCCTCGCCGCCCTGCATGTGGTGATGCGCGATCATCGCCCCGATCTCGTATTGTCCGGCGTCAACAGGGGCAACAACTCTGCTGAAAACGCGCTCTATTCCGGCACGCTTGGTGGCGCCATGGAAGGCGCCCTGCAGGGGCTGCCTGCGATGGCCTTGTCGCAATACTATGGCGCTGGAAACCGCGACCTTCACGACCCCTTCGAAGCGGCCCGCACCCATGGCGCGGCGGTCGTGCAGAAAATCCTGGCCGCCCAGCCTGAAAACACCGAGGACTACGGCCTGTTCTACAACATCAACTTCCCGCCGGTCGCTGCGGCAGAGGTGCAGGGCCTGCGGATCACACGGCAGGGCCTGCGTGCCGGAACCGGGTTTTCCGCCGAGGAGCAACTCTCCCCGAATGGCCGCCGCTTTGTCTGGATGCGGGGCGGTGACCAGCAGATCGCCACCGCCCCCGGCAGCGACGCCCACGCCAATCTGGGCGGCTATATCTCGGTGACCCCGATGCGTGCCGATCTGACCGCGCATGACGCGCTGGAGGCTCTCAAGACACTCGAATGACAGCCCCCGACGCAGAAACCCAGATGCAATTCCTCTTCGCGCTGCGCTCGCGCGGCGTGACCGAGGCCTCTGTGCTTGCGGCCATGGAAGCGGTGGACAGGGGGTTGTTCCTGCGGGGAATTTTCTCCAGCCGTGCCTATGAGGATGTGCCGCTGCCCATTTCCTGCGGCCAGACCATCTCGCAGCCCTCTGTGGTCGGGCTGATGACACAGGCGCTACAGGTATCCCCTCGCGACACCGTGCTTGAGGTGGGGACCGGCTCCGGCTATCAGGCTGCCATCCTCGCCAAACTGGCCCGGCGGGTCTACACCATCGATCGTCACAACAGGCTGGTACGTGAGGCGCGTCAGGTGTTCCAGTCGCTGCGCCTTGCCAATATCACCTCGCTGGTGGGCGATGGCAGCTACGGCCTGCCGGATCAGGCACCGTTTGACCGAATCATCGTCACTGCTGCCGCAGAGGATCCGCCGGGACCGCTGCTGAGCCAGCTCAAGGTCGGCGGCATCATGGTGGTCCCGGTGGGGCAGTCCGATGCTGTCCAGACCCTCATTCGTGTGCGAAAGACCGAAATCGGGCTTGAATACGACGAATTGCGCCCGGTTCGCTTTGTTCCGCTGCTGGAAGGGCTTGGAAAAGAGACCTGAGCTGTCCTATGCCGGGAGCAGTCCCGGTGTTGCGCCACCGCGATCTGCCGGTCCGGTGACCCATGCGGGATGCTGGATATCGTTGCCGACCAAGTCTCCGTCTGACAGGAGACATAATTCGAGGAGAGCAAAGACATGACCCGTCCCCGCAAGGTCCTTCGCCCTACTGGTGTTCGCGCCGTTCACCCTGTTCGTCCAGTTCGCCGCAAAATCGCCGCCCTATTGCCGGTGGTGCTGATGGCTGCTGCCTGCACCGCGCCGCTGGACTATGATCTGCGCGGCCAGATCGGTGCCTTCAACACCACCAGCGCGGCCCAGACCGCAACCGAGGCGCGCCCCGCACCCGACGCGCGTGGTCTGATCACCTATCCCTCCTATCAGGTGGCGGTGGCGCAGCGCGGCGACAGCGTCTCCGACCTAGCGGCCCGCGTGGGGCTCCCCGCCATTGATGTCGCCCGGTTCAACGGCGTCCAGACCGACGACACCCTGCGCAAAGGCGAGGTTCTGGTGCTGCCCCGTCGCGCGCCAGAGGCTTCTGTACGCGGCGGCAACACGACCCCCGGTGGCGTCGATATCGCATCGCTGGCGGGCGACGCCATTGCCCGCGCGCCTGCCACCTCACCAAATCCCGGCTCCGTGACCACCACCACGCTGCAGGAGACACCGCAGAAATCCGCGCCTGTCGCGGTGCAGGACGGGCCCGAGCCGGTGCGTCACAAGGTCACCCGGGGCGAAACCGCCTATACCATCGCGCGGCTCTACCAGATCCCGGTCAAATCGCTGGCCGAGTGGAACGGTCTGAACAGTGAATTCACCGTCCGCGAAGGGCAATACCTGCTGATTCCGCTGAAGGACCAGACGGCGCCGTCAACCGCCCCGTCGGCGGATGTCGCAGTCGCAGCCCCCGGCGTCGGCAGTGCCACACCAACGCCGCCCAGTGCCGCCCAGCCACTACCGGACGAAGACGTCACTCCCGCAGCCGAAGCCCGCGCCGAGCCCAAACCGACCGTTGATATCGAAGCGCCCACCCGCACCTCACAAAGCGCCATGGCCTATCCGGTCACCGGCAAGATCATTCGCGCCTACTCCAAGGGCAAGAATGACGGCATCGATATCTCTGCGTCGCCCGGTAGCGCGGTCAAGGCCGCTGAGGCCGGGACCATTGCGGCCATCACCGCCGATTCGAACAAGATCCCGATCATCGTGGTCCGCCATGACCGCAATCTGTTGTCGGTCTACGCCAATGTAGACGACATCAAGGTCACCAAGGGCGACCGCGTCAACCGTGGCCAGACCATCGCCCAATTGCGCAACACCCCCGAAGAGGCCTATGTCCATTTTGAGGTGCGTGACGGGTTCGACAGCGTCGATCCGCTGCCCTATCTGCAATAGCGAAACCCTCGCCTCCAGGAGCCACCCCGCCGGGCCTTCAGGCCCGGCGCCCGGCCCAACGGGAGGGCTGTCTTTTACAAAGGCGGCCCGCCGGGCGGGAGCCCCCCCTCTTTTGCAGCGCACCCGCAAGGCAGCTCCGGCTGCCTCGGCGACCACGAAAATCCCGATGATGCGTCTGCTCCCAGACTGTGCTCTGGTCCGCGGGAACACCCGATTGCCCGTCAATGCAGGCGTTTGCACCCGGGATCGGGGTGCTCTCCCGCGCAGGACTGCCGCCTGACCGGCGTTCGTGCTCCTTGGGCCGGGCGCTGTGGCGCCCCGAAGGGGCGCCACAGCGTGCGACTGACCGTATGTCAGCGCAGAGAAACCCCGTGTCGCCCCGCCAGATCGGTGAAGAACTGCCAGGCCACCCGGCCCGAACGCGCGCCCCGTGTGGCCTGCCATTCGATGGCCTCCGCCCGCAGCTCTTCGGCATCGACCGTCAGCCCATAGGCCTCGCAATAGCCGTCAATCATTGCCAGATAGGCATCCTGGTTGCAGGGATGAAACCCGAGCCACAGCCCGAACCGGTCAGACAGGGAGACCTTTTCCTCCACGGCCTCGGCCGGGTTGATCGCAGAGGAGCGTTCATTCTCGATCATATCGCGCGGCATCAGATGGCGGCGATTGGAGGTCGCATAGAACACCACGTTCTCCGGCCGCCCTTCAATGCCTCCGTCCAACACCGCCTTCAGGCTCTTGTAATGTTGGTCGTCGTGGCTGAACGACAGATCGTCACAGAACAGAATGAAGCGGTAAGGCGCCCCACGGAGATGATTCAGAAGCCGCGCCACCGTCGGCAGATCCTCGCGTTGCAGCTCCACCAATTTCAGCTCTGGGAAATCGACAGCCAGCGCGCCATGGATCGCCTTCACCAAAGACGACTTTCCCATCCCGCGCGCGCCCCACAACAGGGCATTGTTTGCCGCATGTCCGGCCGCGAACCGACGGGTATTCTCCAGCAATGTATCGCGGGACCGGTCGATCCCCAGCAAAAGGTTCAGGTCAACCCGGCTGATCTCCGGCACCGGTTCCAACCGGTCCGGGGCCACATGCCAGACGAACCCCGACGCTGCTGAAAATTCCGGCGTCGAGAGTGGCGCAGGCGCCATACGCTCCATCGCCTCTGCAATCCGCTTCAGCATTTCCAGATCCATTCCGCCGTCCTCCATCATCAGTTGCGCGATGACAAATCATGTTCCGGCGGAAGCAGCAAGCCTGAGCTCGGCCTGCGCGCTCAGACGGCGACAGACCATCTCGATCGGTGCGGCTAGAGAGAGATATATAGAGGCAGGCAGGAAGGAGTGGCACACGCCCTATTGCGCAAAGAATTGTGCGCCATAGGCCGCGTCTCCCTCCGTCAACGCCATCGCACAGTGGCGGTCAGCCTGTTTGATCATGACGTTGATCAATGCCCGCGACACCTTCAGCTCTTCGGCGATCCGCTTCTGCGGCACCTCTGACAGCCTGTGCCGCAGGAAGGCATCCCTCTTGCGGGCCGGAAGACGCGAGAGCGCCCGCGCCACGGCGGCCAGTTCCTGTTTGTCCTCCAGACACACATGCCCGCACAGCGAGGTCGTTCCCGCCCTGGCCAGCTGCCCCTCCTCCTCAAAGGAGGTCGAGACCTCTCTTGCGTGTTTTCGCAGATAATCGATCGCGGCGTTGCGCACCATTCTGGACACATAGCAGCGCGGGCTATCCGGCGGGGTCTGCGGCGGGCTGCTCAGGCATTTCAGCGCCGTGTTTTGCAGTATATCTTCGGCCGCGTCCGGGCGACCGACATATTTCAAGGCGTGGGAAAGGTGCAGTTTCCGGCGCGAAATCAGTTCACCTACGAGGATTTCGCAAACCGGCAACGAAGTGCAGTGTGACATGGTTCTTCCAAGGGCATAGGGTCGGGCACTGCCCGACACGAATTCTACTTATTGGGGAACTGCCTTAGGTATACATTACCATTGGTTGCAGTGCCTCTATGCCGGATTGGCTCAACCAGGTCAAATATAACTTTGCAAACAGACCGTGAAATGGGCCGCGCCTTGACCTGCGCCCGCCAAGAACCCGCCCGCAGAGGTCACTCCCGGCGGGCGGATCAAATATTATTCTGCTGCGGTCAGCAATTGGCGATCCTTGTCCCGGGGCGACATCAGCCCACTGGCGATCTCATCCGCGCGCACAGGCAGAACCGACAACAGCGTATCGCTCAGTCCGTGGGTGTTTTCGCTATAGCCCTGCAGGAAGATCCGAGGCCCGAATCCCGCAGTGGTGCCAATCCGGTAGCCTCGGTCGGTTTCAACACCGGTCAGGAACTCTTCGAGACCTGCCAGCAACGTCTCTCCGAGGCGGCGCCTGAACCCGGTGGCGAGGATGACGAGATCATAGCGGCAGCGCAGCTCCTCGCCCCCCTCCACCGGAGCGAGCAGGAGCTCCACCTGCGGATGCTGCCCGGTTTCTGGCGCAGGCCCCGACTCGGCTGCAACGACACGCGTGCTGCGCAGGAGGGCGTGGCTGTTGCCGCCGACCACGTCCTGTTCGTAAAACAGCCCGTAAATCTGTTCGATCAGATCACCGTCAACCACCGAATAGTTGGTATTGGCATATTCAGCCAGAACCGCTGCGCGGCGCTGAGGCGGCTGATTGAACACATAGGAGGTGAAGCCTGCGTCAAAGATCTCGTTGACGAAGGGGCTGTCGTCCGACGGTTTCAGCGCGTGGCTGCGAAAGATGAAATCCACCTCCGGACGGGCGACATCGTTTGCCAGATCCCAAAAGATCTCGGCGCCACTTTGCCCCGACCCGATGACGGCCACCTTCAGAGGACGGCCGGACGCCGCCAACCTCGGCTTCACGGTGCTGAGATAGGCGGAGCTGTGCACCACCGCCGGGTGGCCCCGCAGTTCGGAAAAGACCTCCGGCACATTGGGCCTGCCACCGACAGCCAGCACCAGATCCCGGGTCCGGCGCCGGGTCTGAACACCTGCAGGATCCTCCGAGACCACGTCCAGAAGCTCCACCGCACCATTTGGTCCCTGCACCGGGGCCACCCGCACAACGCTTTGATTGTAGTGGCAATAGTCCTGATGGTGCGCTGCCGCCCAGGTGAAATAGTCGTTGAATTCGTGACGGCTGGGAAAGAAGGTCTTGCGGTTCACAAACCGCTCCATGCGTCCCTTCGCGTGCAGGTAGCTGAGGAAGGAATACGGGCTGGCCGGATTGCGCAGCGTCACCAGATCCTTGATAAAGGACACCTGCATATCGGAATTGTCGAGCAGCATGTCAGGATGCCAGGCGAAGCTGTCCTTGGCTTCGAGGAAGATCGCATCCAGCGCCGCATTGCGTTCCTTCAGCGCAATGGCGAGTGCGAGGTTGGACGGGCCAAAGCCGACACCAATTACATCGTGAATTTTTTCTTGATCGGTCATCACTCATCTCCGGAATTCAGAAGGGCGGAAAGGGATAGCTGCAGGGGACGGCCGGGCTCGTCCGGCGCCGGTCGCGCCCAGAGACGGGCCTTGAAAAAATAGTCCCGTTCCAACCGCACCAGCACTGCTCTTTTATGTGCGAAATCAAACTCTTTGACCTTGGCGAACCCGGCCCTGGTCAGGTTTCGCAACTGCTGATCATGACTTGCGGCCGGCTCTCCGACCAAGGCCTGGCTGCGCGGCTCCGACAGGAACATGTAGTGCATCAGGGACGGCAGCCAGGCGGTGATGAAATCAGCGCCGCGCGCCGTGTCATCGCCCACCAGCACATGCCATCCCCGGTCCCAATGGCCCGCATCGTAATGGGCGCCCACGCGGTTTTCGCGGGCCCAGTAGAGTTCGAAATAGCAAAACGGGCGGCCGGACAGGCAGCCAAGCACCGGCATCATATGCCGATCCTGCGCCATCCGCGCCAGATAGGCCCGATGCTGATCCAGCGAGCCGGCCTCCTCGAAAAAGGCGGCGACCCTTTCATCATTCATCCAGCGATGGAACAGGTCCAGATCCGCGTCACCGTCCAACGCCCGCAGCGAGAACACCTGATCGAGCCAGGGAATATAGCGATGATACAAAAGCCCCTGCCCCTTTGGCGGGCGCAGTGGATGCTGCCCGTGCGGCCCCGCCACCATCACCTGCGGAAATCCGATTTGGCGGTCCGGCAACCATAGATCCGGGAGCTGCCACAGCAGTTCAGGGAACACAGCCAGCCGGTCAGCGTCCAGAACCTGAGCCGCGCCACGGCGCAGGAGGTCGGCTTCCAACGCCTGCCACCCGTCCCGGTTCAAGACGATCAACACCTCGCCGCTGTTGTGGTTCGACAGAGCTTCACAGGCGGCCAGTGTTCCCGCAAGGGTTGCACTCCCCATCTTGGGCGGCAAGAGCTCCAGCCGCCCGCCGCCTGCATCGCAAACCTCAAGCTCCAGTCGGGTGCCCTGTTCGAAAACAGTTACGCGGTCGCCGTTCCGCCTGGCCCAACAGGGCAACTCCACGGCAACAGTGGTATCCAGAGACACGGGGAAATCCTCCGTTCGTTGATGCCTGGCCCAATGCGCAGGCTCATCAATAAAACGAAGGAGGACAGGGGAAATTCACGATAAAACGTGATTATCTTGAGATTTTTTTGGCCCGGCGGCAATCGCCATATTGCCTGGCCGCGCCACGGATTTCCGTCATACCGGAAACCCGCGAACTTCGCATGGCCGCGACCGTCGGGCGGCCTGCCGGCTAGCTGATGGCAAAGACCTTTTGCACCGCGCGGTTGACCGCCACGGCGAGCACCGACATGTGATTTTCACCCGCATAGGTTTCATATTCGGCCCTCACACCGGGATAGTCCGCCAGTTGAGCCGCCATTTCCTGCGCGGCGGTCAGCGTCCGTGTCTTTGCCTTTTCCGCCAGGCGGGTTGCCGCATCTTCCGCCGCTTCCTGAAAGGGGGCAAGTCGGTCCCCCTCCCATTCGCCCGCCGAAAGATGGACGTAGATGGCCTGTTCGCGGGGATCGAACCGCGCCAGGTGATCCAGCAGGAAGCTGTCCTCCCAAGTGATTGCAGGGCTGGCGGCGATCCAGTGGCTGAAGGCCTCGGGGCGGGTGAACATCAGCCAAAGGGCGAACAATCCGCCAAAGGAGTGGCCAAAAAGCCCCTGACGCGCCGGGTTGATCGGCGCTTTGGTGGCGACGAACGGGCGGACCTGCTCCAGCAGGAAGCGCGCCATTTCCGCACCGCCCCCCGTGCGCACCTCGTCGCCCCCCTCCCAGAAGGGCGGATAGCTTTGCCCCGGCGGCGGGCCAAGATCCCAGCTGCGGCGAAACGGGTCATAGGCATCCGGCGTGGGGTATCCGACTGCGACCAGAACTCCCCATTCGACATTGGTGCCCGACGGATAGCAGGCCTGCGCCCGCATGGCATCGATGGCGGTGCCGATCACCGCGTTTCCGTCGGTCAGGACCAGCACAGGCCAGCCCTCTGTCGGGGCATCGCCCGGAGGCACCCAAATGAAAACGCGCCGGATGGCACCGCTGTCAGTATCAGTCAGATCGTACCAGCGGGCGCCAGTCCATACCTCGCCCTCAGGTACCATGGGGTCAAGCGGCGTATCTATCGGGGTATCAAATGTCACGTCCGGGCCTCTTCGATGGCAGTCACCACGTCCTCTACCAGTGCATCGCCATTTTCAAGCCCCGCCGCAAGCCGCACCGATCCGGCGGGAGTGCCAAATCGCTGAAACACATTGGCCGCGCCCGACAGCCCCAACGCCGCCTGGGCCGGGATGACCAGGCTCTCCGGCCCGCCCCAGCTGACACCGATCTTCACCACCTTGAGCGCATTGGTGAAGCGGGCGATATCGACACTGTCCTCCAGATCAAAAGCGAACAGGCCGCCGTATCCGGACAGGCAGGCATTGCCCGGGTTGGC
Organism: Phaeobacter sp. B1627; assembly: GCF_006265095.1. GTDB lineage: Bacteria > Pseudomonadota > Alphaproteobacteria > Rhodobacterales > Rhodobacteraceae > Epibacterium. Next base: position 135,678 of record NZ_VCNK01000018.1, on the reverse strand, counting down.
CTCGAACGCCGGATGGCGCACCCGGGTGACTGCGGGATGCCCCGACAGGGCCCGACCCAGCGCCAGCCCGTTCTGCGAATGGCGCGACATCCGCAGATGCAGGGTTCGCAGTCCGCGCAGGACCAGCCAGGCATCGAAGGGAGACATCTTGCCGCCGAGATAGTGATAGGCTTCGTGATTGATCCGGTCGATCAGGGATTTCGGTCCCGCCACCAGACCGGCAATCGTGTCGGAATGACCCGCCAGATATTTTGAGGCCGCATGCACGATCAGGTCGATGCCGAATTCCGCCGGGCGTTGAAACAGCGGTGTGGCCCAGCTGTTGTCGATCACAGAGATCACCCCCTGCGCCCGGGCCGCCGCTCCGATTTCGCGCAGGTCCTGTGTGGTGAAACTCCATGAGGTCGGGCTTTCCAGATAAACCAGACTGGCTCCCGGCAGCGCGTCCACCACCGCCTGGGTATCCGTGCCGTCGACATATTGGGTGGTGACGCCGAACTTTTTCAGCACGCATTCAAACAGGCGGAAGGCATCCGAATAGAGGTTCTCGACCGCGACCACGCGGCTGCCGGCCTCTACAAAGGGCAGAACCGCAGCGGCAATTGCCGCCATGCCCGACGCAAATCCGCGCGCCGCGTCAACCCCCTCCATCCGGGCGATCAGACTTTCGAGCTCGGCGACGGTGGGATTGTCTCCGCGGGTGTAGATATAGCGTTCGGACTCGCCTGCGAAGACCGCAGCCATGTCCTCGTACCGGTCGAACAAAAACGACGAGGTCTGGAAGATAGGCACCGAACTGGCGTCATGGGGCATCGGGGTCCGGGGGGCAATCAGCTCCGCCGTCATCCGGTTCGATGCGGGAATATCACAAAGCGTGTGCTGGTCTTTCATGCGGGAATTCCTTTCAGGGAGAAGCGTGGCAACCGCCACAGGATCACGGCGGCGCCAATGCCGGTCAGCAGCGCAGATGTCGCAAGGCCGACGGCAAGCCCGTCGAAACCGCGCAGAGAGGTGGAGAGCATCAGCACCGGCAGGAACAGCCAGCCCAGCGGTGCGAGGCCGAGAATAGCGGCCAGACGAGCTCTGGCTGTGGCCTGCAGGGTGATTTGAGCCGCGTGGCGCAAAGCCATTGCCGGCAGGGACAGCGCCAATGCCCCGATGGCGGGAACGGCAAGCGCCAGCACTGCAGGATCCTGTGCAAAGAGACCAGCCAGACGGAGCGGAACCGCAAGCCCCGCCACCATGAACAGAAAGGCACAGGCAACCGCGATTGCCGCCACCCAAAAGGCCGCCAGACTGAGCCGCCTGCCCTCTCCTGCGCCGACCGCATGGGCCAGAACCGGTTGCGCCCCAAGACAGAACCCCTCGACCGGCAGGCAGGCGAGCACCCAGAGCCGCAGAGCGATGCCCATCGCGGCCTGCCCCTCGGCCCCCTGCAGGTTCCCGGCCAGACGGTACAACAGCACGAAGGCAACACTTGCCAACAGGACAGAGCCCGCCTCCGGCAAGCCAACGCGCAGCACCTCCCATAGCCGCAACAGGGAGGAGGACGACAACCTCGGCGTGAGCCGGATCCTGCCGCGACCGCGGGTAAAATAGATTGCGTATAGCGCCAGCGTGGCAAGCTGTGCCGCGACCGTCGCCAGTGCCGCGCCCTTCACCCCCCAGCCAAACCAGAAGATCAGCACCGGATCGAGCGCCATGTTCAGGCCAAAACACAGAACCAGGCTTGCCAGGCTGAAGCGGGCGTTCCCCTCGCCGATCGCGGTGAAATCGCACAGGATCTGAACCATCCCGAACCCGGCCGCGAAGACCATCACCGACAGATATTCAGAAGCCGGCGCCCGCACGGTCTGCGTGGCCCCGAGAAGGTCCAGAAGCGGCCCGCGCATGCCCCACAGCAGCGCCACCAGACAGACCGCCAGAAAGACGCACAACACCATCGCCGTCGACGCAATCTGCCCTGCGGCCCGCCGCGCCTGCGATGTCTCCGCCCGCCCGAGCGCGCGCGCAACCGCTGCCGCTGTGCCCACCCCGAGCCCGACGCCGATGGCAGCCGTCACCCCCGTCAGGGGCAAGGCGAGGCTGACCGCCGCCAGCGCCTCCGGCCCCAACTGTCCGACGAAGAAGGCATCGACCCCCTGATGGGTGGCATTGATCGACAGCCCGCCCACAGCAGGCAGCGCCGTGCGCAGCAGCGTCTTCAGCAAGGCCGGGCTGCCCAGATCAATTGGCGTCATCATCGGCCACGCTCTGACAAATGGACTGGCGCACAGGCTGGCGAATGGGTCGGCAATCGGATGGGCGCGTGGATGGCAAATGGATGGGGCGCAGCCATTCCGGAGGCAAACGGGCCGAGGGCAAATGGGCCGAGGGCAAATAGGCCGGGGGCAAATGGGGCAAGTGGAGGGTCTCTTCAAAAGTTCCGGCGCCGCGGCCGGAGGTTGCAGTCCAGGGTGAGCGGTCGAGGTTGAGACGGGGAAGTGCTGTGGAAATTCACATCCGCAGAAACTTTATTTGGCGGGAGGTGAATTCCGCCGTGCGGCCTGCGTCTTGCAGGGGACAAGACTCTGATGGAGATTCTGATGACCTCACCCGATGTTGGCCTGTGGCTTTGCGTAGTGAACACCGAAGGACGCTGGTCCGTCTGGCCTGCGGACTTGCCGGTCCCGCAGGGATGGACGGCCAAAGGCGCCGCCGCCCGTCACGAGGACTGCCTTGCTGATCTGGAGACCCGCTGGAGCGATCCGCGCCCGATTGCCCTGAAGGAGGCGATGGCATGACCACCGAAACCGACCTCGAAGCGCGCCGGGTCCCGTCGGCCGGCCAAGCACATCAGACCCGAAACGCCGCTGAGTTGATCCCCCTCACCCCCGGCGAGAAACAGATATGCGCCCATGATCAGGTGGGGCAACTGGCCCCGTATTCCATCCAGCTCCTCCATCTGGAGATCGGCTCTGCCTGGCAGTTCGGACAATTGCGCCAGGCGGCCGAGAGGGTGCTGGCCGATCACCCGGTCTTTGCGGCCCGCCTGCACCGGCGCGCGGGCGGAGAGATCTTTCGCTCTCAGGACGACGGCGACCGGATCGCTTTGGTCGTATGCCCCGTCGACGAGGTGGAACACCGCCTGAAGAGAGCCAAGTTTGATATGACCGGCGGCGCGCTGGCGATGATGCTTGTCGCCCCGGCCGACGCCGCCCATCAAACGCACCGCTTTGCGGTCGCGCTGCATCCGTCAATAGCGGACCCCGGTGTCCTGAACACCATCGCGGTCGCCCTCGGCGCTGCCCTGCAGGGTTTCGCTGCCCTGCAGGATACCGCAGCATCGCAGGACGGGCCGCTGGCGTCACCGCTGCTCCCTGTCCCGATCCCGCTGTCCTCGGAAGATCAGCGCGGCCGGCTTGAGTATTGGCGCCCGCTGCTGAGCGATGAAACGGTGCTGAATGCCCGGCTGCCCCATCGCTACAACGGCACCGAGGATCCCGAACGCGGCACCGCCTGCCGGATTGTGGACACCGCAACGACCGCAGGTCTGGACCAACACGAGCAGCCGCTGGAGGTTCTGATCGCCGCCGCGCTTGGCGTGGTGCTCGCACGCTACACCGGCCAGAACAGGCTGCGGTTCGCCATCGGAGAGCAGCACATCGGCAGCCCCCGGCGCAGCGAGGATATCCTGCCCCTGTGCCTCACCCTGCAGCTCGGGGATCCCTTTGGCGCGGCGCTGGCGGAAACCGGACGCGCGTTGGCTGAGGCGCGCGCGCAGGCGCTGCCCTCGGAGGTTCTGGTCCAGGATATGCTGCGGCGTGACGGTGCCGACCGGCATGTGCTGGGCGCCATCACCCTGCATGTCCTTGAAACGCCCGCCCTGCCCGACGGCGTCCGGCGTCTTGATATTGCACAACCGGCGGCGCGGGGTGAATGCCTGCTGTCCGCAAGTCGCGCCGATGGCAAGCTGGAACTGCGGGCGAATTACGCACGCGGCCTGTTCGAACCCAATCTGATCGACCGGTTGCTGATGCATGTGACACGGGTTCTGGCCTCTGGTCTGGACACGCCTGACCTGGCTGCGGACAGGATCGCGCTTGTCGCCCCGGATGAGCTGGACCTGTTGTCCGCCCCCTATGAAGACCAGACCGCCAATGATCCCCGTGCGGTGCATGAAATCATCGCCGATCACGCCCGGCAGAGCCCGGACAAGACAGCGCTGATCTGCGCGGGCCGCATCTGGAGCCACGACAAACTGAACCGCGCCAGCAACCGCCTCGCCCATAGCCTGATCGCGCAGGGCGTCGGCGCCGAAGTCCCCGTCGCCATCATGGTGGAGCGCGGCATAGAGGCGGTGATGGCCATACTCGCCACTCTCAAGGCAGGCGGCGCCTATATTCCGGTCGAACCCGACCATCCCGAAAGCCGCAATCACCATATTTTATCCGACGGCGGCGTGCAGGTGGTGATCACCCGGCGGAGCTACCTTGATCGGCTTCCCGATGGCATCGATGCCTCTGTGCTGTGTCTGGACGATGATCCCGGTGCCGGCAGCCCGGAGACTGACCCGCTGGTGACGATCCACCCGGATCAGATGGCCTATATCATGTATACTTCCGGCTCCACCGGCAAACCCAAGGGGGTCGCGGTCGAGCATGGCCCGCTGAGCAATCACCTGCAGGACACCGCGCGGGTCTATGAGATGAGCAGCGAGAGCTGCGAATTGCCGTTTCTTCCGTTTTCCTCGGATGGCGGCCACGAACGCTGGATGAACCCGCTGATGATGGGCGGGTCGGCGGTGATCCCCGACGGGCCGCTCTGGACACCGGAGCAGACCTTTGAGGCGATGCGCAAATATGGCTGCAACAATGCCTCGATCCCGACCACCTATCTGCAGCAACTGGCGGAATGGGCCGAACAGACCGGCGAAGCCCCGGACATGCGTCTCTACTCCTTTGGCGGCGAGGGGCTGGCGCAGACCACATTTGACCTGCTGTCGCGGGAATTGCGGGCGCCGTTGCTGATCAATGGCTATGGGCCGACAGAGACGATCATGACGCCGATGGTCTGGAAGGTCCGGGCCGGAACCCGGTTTGACGGCGCCTATGCACCGCTGGGCCGCGCGGTGGGAAATCGGCGCGCCTATGTGCTGGACAGTCGGATGATGCCCTGCCCGATCGGCGTTGTTGGCGAAATCCATCTGGGCGGCGAAGGGGTTGCGCGCGGCTATGTCAATCGCCCTGGCACCACCGCAGAGCGCTTCATCCCCGACCCTTTTGCCCCTGCGCTGGACGGCCGCGAAGGGGCCCGCCTCTACCGGTCCGGCGACCTCGGTCGCTGGCGCGAAGACGGCACCATTGAGTTTCTCGGCCGCGTTGACCTGCAGGTCAAGCTGAACGGCTATCGGATCGAGCCGGGCGAGATCGAGGCCGCCTTGCTGGAGCATCCCGGTGTCTCGGAGGCGCTGGTTCTGCTGCGCGGCGAGGGCGAAGACAAACGTCTGATCGGCTACGCCGTGGCCCCGGAAACGGTGCGTGAAGAGGACCTGCTGCGGGCCCTCGAAGCCCGGCTGCCGAAGCATATGGTGCCCTCGGCCATTGTCGTTATGGACCGGATGCCCACCAATCCGAATGCGAAACTGGACCGCGCAGCCTTGCCCATGCCCGGGGCCCGCCGTCGCACATCGGCCGGTGTCGCCCCCGAAGGAGAGACGGAGGCAGGCATCCTGAACATCTGGCGGCGGGAAATCGGCAACCCGGAAATGGGCGTCACTGACGATTTCTTTGATATGGGCGGCAAGTCCCTGACCGCGCTGAAAGTTCTGGCACTGATGCGGAGGCGCTGGCCGGACACGCCCCTGACCATCGCCGATCTCTTTGATGCCCCGACCGCCCGGGCGCTGGCGCGCCGGATTGACTCGGGCAGCGCCACCGGGCGGCAGGCGATCGCCCTGCGGGGCACGGGATCGCGGCCGATGCTCTATTGCTTCCCGGGGCTTTTGGTTTCCACCCGCGAGTATATGCGCCTGACGGCCCATCTGGGCGAGGATCAGCCCGTCACCGGGTTTCTCTGCCATTCCCTCAACGAGGAGAAACACCTGAATGTGTCGGTGTCCGACGTCGTTGCCCCCTATGTGGAGCATATCCGCAGGGAAAGCGCAGGCCGCCCCTGTGCCTTCCTCGGCTGGAGCTGGGGTGGGTTGCTCGCATGGGAAGCGGCGCGGCAATTGCAGGCTGAGACGGAGATCGGCATGATCGGCATGGTCGACGTCTGCGACCTCGGCCGCGATTTCGCGCCCGGCGCGGAGCCGGAATTCGCGGCGGGCGAGCGGCAGGCGCTCGAAGCGGAACTGCACGCATGGCTTGCCAAAACACGGATGCGGCCGCAGTGGGACTCGCTCATCGGAGCAATGGACCGGCTGTGCTATGACCAGTTCCTGCGCTTTATCGGCAATGAAGCAGACCCGTTGCCCTTTGACGGGCCAGAGGTTTCCAGCCGTGAACACACCTTTTGGGTATTGATTGACAACGCGCTGGTGTTTCGCCGGTATCAGCTGGAAACGCTGCAGGTGCCCGTCACCTCCTACAGCGCAGGCGACAGCCTCAGCCGGGGGCTCAATCTGGTGGATTGGCGGCGCTATTCCTCACAGGCCAGACCCTCTGCGGTGGTGCCCGGCACCAACCATCTGCATATCATTGGCGACCGGCTGTTTCATGAACAGTTCCGGCAGGATCTGGAGCGCGCCTTCGCTCTGTGACCGGCATGGCTTGGCCCGCATGCTTTGACCGTCTCAGGTCAGACCCAGGCAAAACGGCACACACGAAAACGGGCCGGAGTATTCTCCGGCCCGTTCTCATTTGACTCGCTGCCGGTCCGTCAGGACCTTCAGAACTTCCGGCTCAGCGCAAAGGTGATCTCGCGGCCTTCACCGCTGATACAGCCATAGCCCACGCTTTCGCAGGTGGCGGCATAGTCCTTGTCAAACAGGTTGGTCACCCCCAGCGAAACGCGGTAGTCATCCCAGGCATAGCTGACCGAGAGATCGGCAAGAACGTAGTCCTCGACCTGGCGCGTATTCGCATTGTCGCCCCAGCTTTCACCGACATAGCGCAGACCACCGCCCAGTTTCAGCCCGGACATCGGCCCGTCAAAGGCATAGTCCAGCCACAGCGCGGCCAGATGCTCCGGAACTTTGCCAGTCCGGTTGCCGGCATCGCCGTTGTTTGACTGGGTGATCTCCGCATCGATGTAGGAATAGCTGAAGATCGCCGCCAGAGTGTTGGTCACCTGACCGCGGGCCTCAAGCTCAAGCCCCTTGTGGCGGATTTCACCGGTCTGAACCTGGAAGCCGGAATTGGTGGGATCGGTGGTCAGAACGTTGGTTTTTGTCACGTCGAACACAGCCGCCGACAACAGCATGTTGCGGCCGGAGGGTTGATAGCGCAGCCCGGCCTCGAATTGCTTGCTCTCGGTGGGCTTGAACGGGCTGCCGTCAAAGGCGCTGCCGATGTTTGTCGTGAACCCTTCGGCGTAGCTTGCGTAGGGGACAAACCCATTGCCCAGATCCCAGGTCGCGCCCAGTGACGCGGTCAGCGCATCATCGTCCTGCGTGGTGATGGTGCCGCCGAGACGGTCCTCGGTTTCCGTGCTCACCCTGCTTTTGCGCAGCCCTGCAGTCACCGTCACCCCATTGCTGAACCGGGTGTGATTCTGAACATACTGCCCGATCTGATCCTCGGTCTCCTTGCGGTCCAGATAATTGCCCGGATCGCTGACGCCGAAATCATAGCTCGGGTTGGTCACGCTGATCTGATAGCCGGAGCCAAACCCCTGAGTGCCGTCCAGGATCCGCCGGGTATAGTCGATCCCTGCAAGCAGCGTATTCTCAGCGCCGCCAAAGGTCCCGCGATATTCGACCTGCGTATCCACCGCGAGGACTGTTGCCTCTTCAAAGACGGTGAAATCCCAGAACTGCATCGTGTTGGCATTGGCCATGCCGCCAAAATAGAGGTGGCGATACTCGGTGTCCTGCTTCGCGTACCGAAGGTTCTGGCGCAGGCTGAGTTGGCTGTTCACCTCGTGCCGGGCCTGATAACCGACCGACCAGCCCTCGGTATCGAACTGGTTGAAGTCATGCTGACTGTTGACAAAGCTCTCCGGCAAGGCACCGAGGCTTGCGGCATAGTCCTCGCCCGCGACGGGCAGCAACATGTTCGGGGCGAGGCTGTCCTCCTGATAGTGACCGAGGAAGGTCACCTCGGTGCGGTCGGTCGGGGCCCATGTCAGCGCCAGCGCGCCGAGGGTCCGGTCATCCTCCACGCCCTCCGCTTCATTGCCGCCGTTGCGGGTCAAGCCCGTCAGACGCCAGGCCAGCGTGTCCGCTTCATTGTGGTCGCCCAAATCGACAGCGACCTGAGCGGTATTGTGCGAGCCAAACTGCAACCGCGCCTCGCCAAATTTCTCAAAGCGGGGGCGTTTGGTGATGATGTTGATCATGCCGCCCGCATCGCCGGGGCCATACATCACGCCACTTGGGCCGCGCAGGACATCGATCCGCTCCGCCAGATAGGGATCGGTCTTGAAGCCGGAAAAGTTGAGGGTTTTCTGGATCAACCCATCCCGGAAGATCCCGGTCGACCCCGTTTCAAAGCCGCGGATCATGAACTGATCGAAGCGATCGTCAACGCCCCAGTTGGAGGCGTTCAGACCGGGGGTATAGGCAACGGCATCCTCAATCTGCGCCGGGGTACGATCCTCAATTTCCTGCGCCGTCACCACCGATACGGAGCGTGGCACCTCGGTGACAGGCACGCCACCTTTGAAACCCGCTGTGGTTTCGGACGCGCGATACCCATCGCCGCCGGAGATGGGTGTTTCCTCAGCCTGGCTGACATTGATGTCTTGCAACTGGATCAGGGGATCCTGCGCCAGCGCAGGATGGCACAGCATGGTCGAACTTAGAAAAAGCGCGACCATGCGTTTGCTCCCGAGGGGAACAAATAGGCATCTAATTTTCATTTCGGTCCGGTCTCAATCTGGCCGACCCGGGCGGTTCTCGCCTTCGACAACAAAATCTGAAAAGAGCACCGAGTCAGCGTAAATTAAAATTTCGGGCAATGTGCCCGGTGGCCGCCTTGGTAAGAGATTGGATCTGTGCCTCGGTTGAGTACCAGTTATTAAACTCGCGCGATGCGGTCAACGGGTCACAGGAGCCAGAGTTTGAACTTCCTGACCCAGTGTCGCAGGTTTGCCATCCACCGCCGCTACCAGCGCCGGGACCAGACGGTTCAACGCCCAATCTATGGACAGGGGCGACTGAAAGCTCATGGCCCCCATCAGCTCCCGATCCGCCCAAACCGATCGGCCTTCTCGGGACAGACGCAAGCCAGCGAACCCCGGCAACCCTTCGATGATGCCCCGCGATGGCTCATCCGTCAGCCAAAGCACCACATCGAGGTCGAACAGATCGAGCCGTTCCGGGCTGACGCCAAAATTCCCCCCCGGTCCGGCCAGCTCCTCAAAGGTCTCGGGCGTTTCGACCCCAAGGCGCGCCAACAACCGGTTCGCGCCGTCGCTCGGCCGATAGCCAACAATCCGCCCACCCGAGAAATGCGCCGCGGTTCCGGATTGTCCGGCCAGTTCAGGATGCGTCGCCACCAGGTCGTCGAGGCGCTGATCCAGCTGATCAATGATCTCCTCGGCGGCCGTCGACCGCCCGGTCGCCTCCCCGATCAGGCGCAGTTCGGCCTCCCAGGGGGCGCCCCATGCGGGATAGCCCAGCGGCGGCGCAACCACAGGCGCGATCCGCGACAGCAACCGGTAGCTGCGCTCGTCCAGCGGCGCAAATGTCGCAACGATCAGGTCCGGCTCCTGAGCCAGCACCCATTCAATATCGATCTCAAAGCCATGTTGCACCTCCGGCACCGCCCCCAGGGCTCGCCGCGCAGGTTCTGCCCAGGGCCAGGTGGCGTAGTCATAGCCGCCAAACCACTCATGGACACCCACCGGCGCAATGCCCAGCGCATAGAGAAAGTCCTGCTCATGATAGCCGACGGAGATCACCCGCCGGGGTTCCGCCGCTATTTCCGTCTCCCCATACTGGTGGACGATCCGGACCGGAAACTCTGCCGCCTGGGTGATGGGAGCAAACAACAGGATCAGGAGTGTGGTGAGCAAAACCCGCATGGTCATTCCTTCAACTTGGAGAACAGCCTGGCCGGGGATGGACAGGCGGCTGGGAACCCGATCCGGCTAGCGCCCTGCAGGGCCCGGGTCAAGTCTTGGGAAGGTCGGGGCCAAGTCAGGGTCGGCTCGGGGTCAGGTCGGGGTCCAGTCCAGCCAAAGCGCGCGGCCCCTTGACCCCGCAGACCGAGTGGTTCACTCAGGGGCAGCCAGCGCAGTGCAAGCCCGTTCCGTTCCGTGTTCCCGGCCAACTCATGCGCATCCGATCCCATTCGCCCCTGCTGATCCTCGCCATGTCCTGTGGTGTTTTTCTCGCGGCCTTTGCGGCCTCGCTGGCCTTTGGCGCGCGCTCGATACCGGTGGCGACCCTCTGGCAGGCGCTGACAGCATTTGACCCCGGTGATCCGCTCCATGGTGTCCTGCGCGGATTGCGGCTGCAGCGCGCCCTGAGCGGCGCCATCTGCGGCGCCGCGCTGGCAGGGGCCGGAGTGATCATGCAGGGGCTGACCCGCAACCCGCTCGCCGATCCCGGTCTGATGGGGGTCAATGCCGGGGCGGCGCTGGCGGTGGTCGCGGTGCTCTGGAGCTTTGGTCCGCAGGATGTGCCTGCCATCGCTCTTGCGGCGATCATCGGTGCGGGGCTGTCGGCGGCTGCGGTCTGGGCGCTGGCGGGCGGACAGGAGGCCTCCGACAACCGGGCATTGACGATCCGCCTGCCCCTTGCCGGCACTGCGATCAGCAGCCTGTGCCTGTCGATGGTGGCCGCCGTTGTCCTGCTGAATACGGAGACCCGCGATCTCTATCGCTTCTGGATGGTCGGATCGCTGGGACAGGCAACCTTCGACACTCTGACCCGCCTGCTGCCGGTGTTTGCAGCCGGTGTCGCGCTGGCGCTCGCTGCGGCCCGAGGTCTGGACGCCCTTGCCCTCGGCCACGATGTCGCCGCAGGCCTCGGGGCCCGGCCTGCCCGCGCGGCGGCCGCGGCCCTTCTGGCTGTGACATTGCTGTCCGGCGGCTCGGTCGCTTTGGCCGGGCCGCTCGGCTTTGTCGGCCTCATCATCCCGCATCTGGTGCGGGGTCTGACCGGTTCGGCCACCGGCCTGACCCTGGTTGCCGCCTTGCCGCTTGGCGCGGCCATGGTGCTGGCCTGCGACACCTTGGGGCGGGTGGCCGCGCGCCCCTCGGAGATCGCGATCGGCCTTGTGCTGGCTGTCATCGGAGGGCCTGCGTTCATGGTGCTGCTCTCACGCGTCCTGAGGCCCGCAACATGAGGATGACCGTCGCAATCTGTGCCCTGCTGGCGCTTGCGGCCCTGTCGCTGGCGGCCGGACGGATCTGGCTCGGGCCAAACGCCCTGTGGGACGGTCTCATCGCGGGACCAAATGGCGATTTCCTGATCTGGGAGCTGCGATTGCCACGCGTGGTTGCGGGCCTGAGCATCGGAGCCGGATTGGGCCTGTCGGGCGCGGTGTTTCAGTCCCTGCTCCGCAACCCGCTTGCCTCTCCCGATATTGTCGGCATCACCCAAGGCGCGGCATTCGGCGGCGTTGCCCTGCAATTGGCCGGCGGCGCGGCGATGGCCGGAGCCGCTGCCGGGGGACTTCTGACGATGGCGCTGATCTTCTCGCTCTCGCTGTCACGCTCGGGCGGTATCGATCCACAGCGGCTGGTCCTCTACGGGATTGGCTGCGGGATCACCTGTTCGGCGGGGTTGAACATCATGATCATACGCGCAGGTGACGCAGCCGCCGGCCAGGCCATGGCCTGGCTTGCAGGGTCCCTCAATAGCATCGGCTGGCCCGAAGCCGCCCTTGCCGCCGGGGTCACCGCCACACTCGGGCTTGGGCTGGCCGGCAGCGAACGGGTTCTGGACCGGATCGAACTGGGCGATGATCTGGCGCGCGCCTGGGGCATCCGGCTCAGGGCGTGGCGCCCGGCTCTGGCCACAGGCGCCGCCCTGCTGGCCTCGGCGATGGTCGCAGTCGCAGGCCCCCTCGCCTTTGTCGCCTTTGTATCCGGCCCCGTGGCGCGCCGCCTTGGCCGTGGCGGACCGAACCTGATTGGCACGGCGCTGACGGGGGCCGCCCTTGTCACCCTGTCGGACATGGCGGCACGGGCGCTTGCCCCATCGGCCCTGCTGCCGGCGGGGATCTACACCGCAATGATCGGCGCGCCGTGGCTGATCTACATCCTGACGCGGCGCATCCGCACAGGTCAGCTCTAGGAGGCCATATGAGCGTTGTGATCGAAAACCTGAGCGTGTCGCTGGCCGGGCAACCTGTCCTGCAGAACCTGTCGCTGGCCCTCCCCACCGGAAAGGTGACCGGGCTGATCGGCCCCAATGGCTGCGGCAAGACCACATTGCTGCGCACAATTGCCGGGCTGCAGCCGATGCAGCACGGTGCCGTAAACTGGCAGGATCAGCCGGTGTCCGCATTGTCCGCCACGGAGCGCGCCCGCCAGATCGCGATCCTGCCGCAATCCGCTCAGGCCCCCGACAGCATGACCGTCGCGGATCTGATCGCACGCGGCCGCACCCCCTATCTGCGCGCCTTTCGCCCGATGACCCAGCATGACCGGCAGGCGGTCCGGACGGCAATCGCCCGGGTCGGCCTGTCGGATCTTGCCGACAGGGCCGTCGCGTCCCTGTCCGGTGGTCAGCGTCAACGCGCTTGGATTGCCATGGTACTGGCCCAGGACACACCGCTGGTCTTGCTTGACGAGCCGACGACATTTCTGGATCTGCACCATCAGATCGACATACTGGAGCTGGTGACGGACCTCGCCCGCAGCCATGGCAAGACGGTGATCGCGGTGCTGCATGATCTCAATCTGGCCTCCCGGTTCTGCGATCATCTGGTCGCCCTCAGGGCCGGAGAGGTGATCACCGCAGGCCCGCCCGCAGAGGTGGTGACACAGGACACCATGCTGCGGGTCTTTGATCTGCCCTGTCAGATCCTGCCGGATCCCCGCTATGCAACCCCTGTAGTGCTCCCCGCCTGAGGGATGCGCTACGCGCGCGGCAGTTTCGCCCCTCTCCTGTTGCCCGTCCTGTTGCCTGTCCTCTGGCCTGTCCACAAGAGAAAATGGCGCGCCTGCTCAGGGGGCGCGCCATTTCCGGTTCAAAGTGCAGGGCGGCGTAGAGGACCGCGCGCAGGACGGTGGTTAATCTTCATCGACCTCATCGTCATAGTAGCCTTCGGCCCGCAGCTTGGCCTCACGCGATCTCTCGACCCGGCCGACCAGGAATATCGAAATCTCGTAGAGCCCGTAGACAACCGTGAAGAGAATGAGCTGGGTGATCACATCCGGTGGCGTCACCACCGCAGCCAGCAGCAAAATCGCCACCACCGCATATTTGCGCATCCCCGCGAGACCCGCAGCGCTGACCAGCCCGGCCTTGCCCATCAGGGTCAGCAGCACCGGCAGCTGAAAGCAAAGACCAAAGGCCATGATGAACTTCAGCGTAATGTCGAGGCTCTCGTTGACCTTGCCGAAAAACGTGATCTTGATGCCTTCGCTGGTCTCCGGCACCACCGCAACATCCACCGGCACCTCTCCCGACGCCCGCGACAGGAGATCGGCAAAGATCGAACTGACATCCGCAAAGCCCAGAAAGAACTGCATGGCCAGCGGTGTCACCACGAATTGCGCAAAGGATGCCCCCAGCAGGAACATGAACGGCGACGCGACCAGGAACGGCATGAAGGCGCCCTTTTCGCTTTTGTAGAGCCCCGGCGCCACAAACCGCCACAGCTGAAAGCCGATCACCGGAAAAGACAGTGCAAAACCGAACACCATGGAGATCCGGAACAGGGTGAACAGATATTCCTGTGGCGACGTATACTGAAGCGTCGGAGACGGGTCGCCCAGCTCGCGCAGGGTCGCCTCGATCGGATGCACCAGAAATTGCAGGATCGGCTCGGCCACCATGAACGCCAGGATGATCCCCACCGCAAAGGCGATCACCGCGCGGATGAGCCGGGTGCGCAGTTCCGCCAGATGCTCGATCAGCGGGGCCGTGGAATCGTCGATATCTTCGGTTTGGCTCATGCCTTGGTCTCACTGTCGGGGGCGGCTGGTGGGGCGAGGGCCGCCTCGGCTTCTTCTGCCTTGGCCAGAGCCTCCGCAGCCTCACGGGCCTTGCGCTCGGCGGCGGCACGCGCAGTGGCCGCCTGAATTTTCTTGGCGCTCTCTGCCCGATCTGCGGCCAGCTTTCCGGTTTCGCTCGCAGAGTCGAATTTCGTCGGGTCCAGCGATGACGTCAGCTCTCGGGTGGCGTCTTTCATACTGTCCATCGCCGCGCCCATGGGATTGGTCGCGGATTTGAAGGTCTTCTGGATGTCGCTGACACCCGCCTCATCGGCGGCATCGCTCATGGCGCGGCTGAATTCGCGCGCCATTCCGCGCGCCTTGCCGACGAACCGGCCCACGTTGCGGAACAACACAGGCAGATCCTTCGGGCCTACGACAATCAGGGCGACAACGCCGATGACCAGAAGCTCGGTCCAGCCAAGATCGAACATCTAGATCTTACGCCTTGTCTTTTTCAGCATCCGGGGTGACGTCGCGGGCGCCATCCGCAATGTCCTCTTCCAGCTCTTTGCTGCCTTCGCTGATGCCTTTTTTGAACGAGGTGATGCCTTTGCCAACTTCCCCCATCAGCGATGAGATCTTGCCACGACCGAAAAGAACCAGAACGACGACAGCAATCAGGAGAATGCCGGGAAGGCCGATATTGTTGAGCATGGGATGTGCCTTTCTTGTATACGCGGCAGCCGTTGGATGCGCCGGTGTCCGTTAAACCTGCCCTGAGTGATACGGCCTGCAGATCCCGGCGCAAAGCCTGCGCAGACCTCAGAGGCGCAAGAGTTCACCGGTGCAAGCCGTATTTCCGCTGCCACACGCTACTACTGACAGGTTTTTGTCAGTTGTCCGGGGCGCAGGATGGCCCCTGCGGTGATCACGTCAGCCCGAATGCGGCCCGAACGAGTGCTGCACGCCACGTTGCTTCCGGTCCCAAAGCCGCAGGGCCTGATCCTGCGCGGCCCGATCCTCGCAACAGGGGCGTGCACCCTGCCCACGTGTGGGGAGCAGCGGCTTGACCTTTCGGTGCTGCCTGGGCGAAAGCTGTTGTCATGCGCCGTACCGACCGCCTCTTTGAAATCCTGCAGATCCTGCGCGACGGCAAATTGCACCGGGCGCAGGACATTGCCACGCGGCTGCAGGTCTCCCAGCGCACCATCTATCGCGACATGGAGACGCTGGTGGCCTCTGGCGTGCCGGTCGAGGGCGAGCGCGGTGTCGGCTATACGGTCCGCGAGGCGATCACCCTGCCGCCGCTGACCTTGACGCCCGCAGAGCTGGAGGCGCTGAACCTCGGCATGGCCATTGTGGCAGAGGCAGCCGACACCGATTTGAAAGCCGCCGCAGAGTCGCTCGCGGCCAAGGTCGACGCGGTTCTGCCGGTGGAGACGGTTGCCTCCGCCGATGCGTGGAAGTTCGCGGTCTACCCCTTTGCCGACGCGGCGCGGGGCCTTGCCCAGATGCCCACTCTGCGCGCCGCGATCAAAGCGCGGCAAAAGCTGTCGCTGGCCTATCGGCGCCCCGACGGTACGCTCAGCGCACGGGTGATCCGGCCGCTTCATATGGAATATTGGGGACGTGTCTGGATGCTGACGGCCTGGTGCGAATTGCGACAGGAATTCCGGGTGTTCCGCGTGGACCTGATCGAGGAGGCCCAGGCGCTTCCGGAACTTTTCGTTGATGAACCCGGCAAGCGCTTGCAGGACTATGCCTCGGGCCGACAGAGCGCTGACTAGTGGCAAGGGCAGCCCTTCGGCCATATCGCCCGGCCCCGCCTATGACTGACAGCCCGGCCTATGGCGGCCTGGATTTCGGCTTGCCTCAGCGGGGAAAGACGAAACAGCGGTTGCGGGGCACGGTGAGCCACATGGCACGCCCCTCTGCCGGCAGGAAAACATTGGGCACGGTTGCCTTCAGTACCGATCCATCGAAATCCATCCGGAACTCCACCAGGCTCTCGTTGCCGAGAAACCGCGCTCGCTGCACAACGCCGCGCGCAGGTACGCCCTCGGTGGTCGTGGCTTCGGGACCACGGCCGCTGCGGTCAAAATCAATACGCAGGTGTTGCGGGCGAAAGACGATCTCCACGTCGGTTCCATCCGGCACACCAGGGGCAAGGAACTGGCCGAAAGGCGTCTCGGCCAGCGCCCCGTTGACCTGTGCATGCAGCAGGTTGATGTCGGAGAAAAAGGCAACGGCGGCCTTGTCGACAGGACGGGTGTAGACGTTATAGGGCGCGCCCTGCTGAATGATCCGCCCGTCCCGCATCAGTGCGATTTCATCGGCCATCCGCATGGCCTCTTCTGGTTCATGCGTGACCAGCAGCACGGCGGTGTCTTCCTCTTTCAGCAGGCTCAGCGTTTCATCCCGGATGCCGTCACGCAGGCGGTTGTCCAGACCGGAGAACGGCTCGTCCATGAGCATGATCTTTGGCCGCGGCGCCAGCGCACGCGCCAGCGCGACCCGCTGCTGCTCACCGCCCGAAAGCTGATGCGGGTAGTCGTCAAAATACTGCCCCAGCGCGACGCGGTCCAGCAGATCCCGTGCGCGGCTGCGTTTGTGTTCCTTCGTGCCTTTGAGACCGAAGGCCACATTGTCACCAACGCTGAGATGCGGGAACAGGGCGAAATCCTGAAACATCAGGCCGATTTCACGCCGCTCCGGCGGCACCCGAAACACGGTGTCGCAGATCAGCCGGCCATCGACATAGATCTCTCCCTCGTCCTGCATTTCCACCCCTGCAATCATCCGCAGGGTGGTGGATTTGCCGCAGCCCGACGGACCGAGCAGGCATGTGACCTGCCCTGGCTGCACCCGCAGCGATACGTCGTCCACCACCGCCCGCCCTTCGAAGAACCGCCGCAGGTTGCGGATCTCAAGTCGCGGCACCACATCCTGACCGGTCGCCAGCTCGGTCGGCCGCGGGTTTTGTGTCGTCCTGTGGGGCATTGTGGCGGTCATACTGGGAGCCTTGTCCTGGTTATCGGGCACAACATCGGGGTTCTGCGCTGATACCAAGGGGGACAGACCCGCGCAAGCGCCCCCGCCCGTTCGCCCTTGTGGCGGGGGGTGCAGGTCCCAGTCCTGTTCCCGGTCTTGGTCCCAGCCTTGATCCCGGTCTTGGTCTCAGCCTTGGTCCAGGTCAGATCAGAAACTCCACCCCGTCTTTTGCGCAGGGGCGGCCATTGACCAACAGCGTCACCTCATGGGTGCCGGGCAACAGGGTGAAGGTCGACGCCTGCGCCCGCAGGGGATGCGCCTTGGTCAGCCGCAGCCCGTCTGCCCCCAGTGTTGCTGTCTTCCACTTGAAGACTTTGGTCGCGGTCCTGCCGCCTGCGCGCTGAAAGGTGACGGCATAATCCACCAGCACCCGCGCCCCGGCACTGCCGGTGATGTGACAGCCGAGATCAAGCCTGCCGCCGATGCGCGCGGTCTGCGGCAGCGTCAGCCGGGCGCTCAGCGCCAGATCAGGATCATATCCCAACAGCCGCAGCGCGCGGGGATCGCCCGCCTTGACCAGACCGCGCAACGCATGTGACGTCATCCAGTCCAGTTCTTTCTGCGTCTGCACGGCGCGCCCTTGCCAATCGGTCAGGCAGTCAATGACGATCTCGGGGTCTTTCCTGGCGATATCGTTCAGATGGTTGGACACAGAGCGGGTGACGAAACGGGTCGGATCAGCGCAGAGCCGGTCGAGGATCGGCACGGTCGCCCGCAGCGGCAGGTCCACGCCCAGCCCCCATGGCAGACGCGGTCTGCTGCCCTCGCTCGCCAGCCTGCGGACGTGGTAATGGTCGTGACCCGCCCAGTCTCTCATCCGCGCCAGCACCGGCTCCGGCCAGCGTTTCAACAGCGGACGAATGGCATATTCCATCGAGAACCGCTGGGTGAGATCCTGCAGCAGATCCAGGGCCAACGGCAGGTCGCCGTCGTTGATGGTCAGGGAGGTCACCCATTCCCCCAAGGGGGCGAAGATGAAATCTCCGAAGTCGTCATCCTGACGCGCGGGGTCCAGCGGCGGCGGCAGCGCCTTCAGGATCAGCGGCGCGACCTCGGCCAGAGACCCCGGAACATGCAGCGCCAGTTGCTCGGCGATCCAGTGGATCCGGGCCTTCAGTTCCAGCGCAGGCAGGCGGGACATCACTGCCGCCTCAAATCGCCCGGCGGCGAAAGCCGGGTCAGCGGCTTCAAAAAGCCCCGCCAGATAGCGGAGCTTTGCCTGATTGA
This sequence comes from Phaeobacter sp. B1627, assembly GCF_006265095.1. Taxonomy (GTDB): domain Bacteria; phylum Pseudomonadota; class Alphaproteobacteria; order Rhodobacterales; family Rhodobacteraceae; genus Epibacterium. The sequence goes on along the minus strand of NZ_VCNK01000018.1, from coordinate 117,198 downwards.
AGAGCTGGTCCTTCAGCAAGAGGGGCTCTGCCATCGGGGTCTAGATCGTCATATTGGTGGCACCGCCATCCAGCAGAATGTTCTGGCCGACAATGAAACCCGCATGCTGCGAACAGAGGAAAGCACAGGCGGCGCCGAATTCTTCCCGGCTGCCATAGCGCCCGGCCGGGATGGTGGCTGCGCGCTGCGCGCGGGCCTCGGCAAGGGTAATGCCGCGTGCCTCGGCAACCCCGGCATCCAGAGAATCAGCCCGGTCAGTGGCATGGATACCCGGCAAAAGGTTGTTAATGGTGACGCCCTGTCCCGCTACCTGACGCGAGGTGCCGGCCACATAGCCCGTCAGCCCGGCGCGAGCGGAGTTTGACAGGCCCAGCACCGCGATCGGCGCCTTGACCGACTGTGAGGTGATATTCACCACACGCCCCCAGCCCCGCGCGATCATCGCGGGCATCAGCGCTTTCATCAGGTCGATCGGCGTGAGCATGTTGGCGTCCAGGGCCGCAATGAAATCCTCCCGGTCCCAGTCGCTCCAAAGACCCGGCGGCGGCCCGCCTGCATTGGTCACGAGAATATCCACGTCCTGCGCCTTTGCAATCAGGCCCGCGCGGGCGTCGGCATCGGTGACATCACAGGCGTGGGTCTCTACCTCCACCCCGAAGCGGGTGCGAAGATCATCGGCGGCCGCTTCCAGCGCCGGGGCGCCGCGTGCGTTCATCACCAGATCCACCCCGGCCGCGGCCAGTGCCTCCGCGCAGCCCAGCCCCAAGCCTTTGCTTGATGCACAAACCAGCGCGCGTTTTCCACGAATACCCAGATCCATCCTGATCCTCCCCCTAATGGCCGATATTGTCGGGAACCTGCCAGCCACAGGCCCGATTGGCCAGAGACCTTTCAGAAACCGGGCCGGTTTTTTCATCGGCCCGCCGGGATCCCGCCGCAGTGTCAACCTGCTGTTTACCATTATGAGGCCACAATATGGGACGACATTTGACCTGCTCAGTTGACCGGCTCACTTGACCGCCCCTGTGTCACAGGCCGTTTCCGGCTCCGGCGCAGGAAGGTGTCAGCTGGCCGATCACACCCTTGCGCCGATCACACCCTTGCGAAAGTCAGACCGCTTTGCCCAGTCCTTTGCCCCGTGACGCATCCGCCACCCAGTCGGTCCAGGCCTATCCTGCCGATCAGATCCGTGTGGAATTCGGCGCAAACACCGGCGATCCCTTGGGCGTGATGGAGGATTTGGTGCTCGATGACGTCTATGAGCTGGCCGATCCGCGCCCGCCCTGTCGTCTTGGGATCGCGGCGCGAGCGGATGGCACCTTTGGCGTGTCCGAAGACAGCGAACTGGGGCGTGCCGGCTCGACCCTGCATCTGGATTGCGCCATTTCGCTGATGCCCGAGGTGGGCGAGGCGGTCGACGCTCTCATCATGGTTGAGGTTGGTACAGACGGTCTGATCGACGCCACTTACCTGGTGCCGCAGACACCGCTCGCGCCCCAGACCGGGTACCGGCTCCTGAGCGCAGACCGGAAGCAGGCGCGGAGCCGGCTCGCCGAGATGGCCTGCGTCTCTTTCGCCCGCGGCACCCGCATCACCCTGGGAACCGGCGCACAAATCGCGATTGAAGACCTGGCGCCGGGCGATCGGGTCCTCACCCGTGACAGCGGTGTGCAGCCGGTGGTCTGGATTGGCCGCACAACGGCGCGGGCAACAGGGTCGATGGCGCCCATCCTGATCCGCGCAGGGGCACTGAATAACGATCACGATCTGCAGGTCAGTCCGGATCACCGGCTGATGCTGTATCAACGCACCGACGCCATTGGTGTTGGCACACCAGAGATTCTGGTCCGCGCACGCGATCTGGTGAATGGCCACAGCGTAGTGGTTCAGGACGGCGGATTTGTCGACTATTTCCAGATCCTCTTTGACCGGCATTACATCATCTACGCAGAGGGCATAGCGGCAGAATCGCTGCTGCTGGACGCTGTGACACAGACCAGCCTGCCAGAGGCTTTGGTTGACCAGTTCCAAGCCCGTCCGCGCCATCGCGCAAGGGCGGAACACGGCCTTGATATCTCACCGGCAATCCTCGATCGCTCCGATGTCGTCGGCGTGTTGAAACGCGCCTCGCTGCGATGCTGACCGGCGCCGTCGTTTCCCAACCTGTGGCGCTGTGGCTATGGTCCGACGGCCCGGCCGGGAGACGCGCAGGGGCGCACGCAGCAGCCGTTCACCGCTGTTGACTGCGGGCGAATCCCGCGCCTTCACTCACCCCAGCCGCAAAAGCTTCGGCCATGGAGGGTGCGTTCGATGAGCGTCCATTGACGCGCGATGCATGTTCAGCGGCAGAGTGCGACGCGTACCCCTCATCATTGGGCGCGGTATCAGCTCCGGCATCTGTCACCGATTTAAGCAGCAGGAACAGCCCCGAAAGTCCGAACCAGAGAGCTGCGAGGATCAGGCCTGCCATCGCGGGCGTCTGCCCTGTCTCCTGCAGCGCGGCATAGAGGGCGGCGGAGGCAAAGCCCGCGCCGACAGCGGCACTCGCGGCACACAGACCGGTGAACAGGACCCGGCGCGCGCCGCGCCGGGCTTTTGTTTTGAGGCTCCGCAACATCGGATCAACGACGATTGCTGAGGTAACCCAGCGCGAAGCCGAGACCGGCGGCCACAGCGGTCGCCGCCAGAGGTTGGGCCCGCACCGCGTCTTCGGCCTGACGCGTCATCTGCGCCGCCCCATCGGCAAGCGCCTGCGTTTGCTGGCGTGCGGACTCACGCGCGGCCTCGCCCACCTGAATGGCGCGATCCTTCGCAACACTCGCGCGGTCCTTGGCCAGATCGGATACAGCGTTGGTCAGGGCCGACATGTCGGCGCGCAGAATTTCCATCTGAGTTGCAATATCTTCGGCGGTGGGGGCAGTTTGGTCTTTGGGCATGGGACAGCTCCTTTGGGTTCTGTTCAAGTTCACATGTACAACGTGCCCAATCGGAATTTGTTCCGCGAAATCTCGACGAAATCGTATGTTCCGCGCCCGCATTCTTCGGTCCCGCGTTCCTGCCATCCCAGCAGGCACCACAACTTCAGGGCCAGGCTTCTCTCCCGCCTCCGCGTGTGACCTTGTCTGGCGACAAGGCACACCCGGAGTTGGGCATGGCCCTCTGCCCCCAATGGGGGCAGAGGGCGGCGCCGGGCCTGAAAGGCCCGGCGCCCGGCCCAACCGACCGCCCCGCGACCCGATAGGGCGCGGGATCGGGTGGGCGGGAGCACCACGGGACAACTTGACGGGGCCAACTGTTAGAGCAAACCGACTGGGCAGGCGAGCCGGACACATCAACCGAACGGATCTACCGGGGGTATGAGCCGCAGCGCCGCCGCACCGGCTTTTCCTTGCCTCCCCCGTCGTTTCTGGCTAAGGCCAGCGTCATGTTGGACACCACTCAGACCCGCCCAGAATTGCCGCCGGAAATCGCGCGGCGCCGCACCTTTGCGATCATTTCGCACCCGGATGCCGGCAAGACCACATTGACGGAAAAATTCCTGCTCTACGGTGGTGCCATCCAGATGGCCGGTCAGGTGCGCGCAAAGGGTGAGGCCCGCCGCACCCGATCCGATTTCATGCAGATGGAAAAGGATCGCGGCATTTCCGTCTCCGCATCCGCGATGTCGTTCGACTACCAGAACCTGCGGTTCAACCTTGTCGACACGCCGGGTCACTCTGATTTTTCCGAAGACACCTACCGGACCCTGACGGCCGTGGATGCGGCAATCATGGTGATTGACGGTGCCAAGGGCGTAGAGAGCCAGACACAAAAACTATTCGAAGTCTGTCGCCTGCGCGATCTGCCGATCCTGACGTTCTGCAACAAGATGGACCGCGAAAGCCGCGATACCTTTGAGATCATCGACGAGATCCAGGAGATGCTGGCGATCGACGTGACGCCTGCCAGCTGGCCCATCGGGGTCGGGCGCGACTTTATCGGCTGCTACGACCTGCTGCGCGATCGGTTGGAACTGATGGACCGGGCCGACCGCAACAAGATTGCCGAGAGCATCGCAATCGAAGGTCTGGATGATCCGAAACTGGCCGAACACGTCCCGGCGCATCTGCTTGAAAAATTCCTCGAAGAGGTCGAAATGGCGCGCGAGCTGCTGCCCCGGCTCGATCCGCAATCGGTGCTTGAGGGACATATGACGCCGATCTGGTTCGGCTCCGCGATCAACTCTTTCGGCGTAAAAGAGCTGATGGACGGCATCGGCACCTATGGCCCGAAACCGCAGATCCAATCGGCAGAACCTCGCAATATCGCGCCCGAAGAGACCAAAGTCGCAGGCTTTGTTTTCAAGGTGCAGGCCAATATGGACCCCAAACACCGCGATCGCGTGGCCTTTGTGCGCCTGGCGTCCGGCCATTTCAAACGCGGCATGAAACTCACCCATGTGCGCACGAAAAAACCGATGGCGATCTCCAGCCCGGTGCTTTTCCTCGCGTCTGACCGGGAACTGGCGGAAGAGGCCTGGGGCGGTGACATCATCGGCATCCCCAACCACGGCCAGCTGCGGATCGGGGACACGCTGACCGAAGGCGAGGCCTTGCGGGTGACCGGCATTCCTTCCTTTGCTCCGGAACTGCTGCAAGGGGTGCGCGCGGGCGATCCGATGAAAGCCAAGCACCTGGAAAAGGCCCTGATGCAATTCGCCGAAGAGGGCGCGGCCAAGGTCTTCAAACCCTCCATCGGCTCCGGTTTCATCGTCGGCGTGGTCGGCCAGTTGCAATTCGAAGTGCTCGCCTCGCGAATCGAAATGGAATACGGCCTGCCGGTTCGGTTCGAAGCGTCGCAGTTCACCTCGGCCCGCTGGGTGCATGGGGAACGGGGCGCGCTCGACAAATTCGTCAACGCCAACAAGCAGCACATCGCCTACGACAACGACGGCGATGTGGTTTATCTGACGCGGCTGCAATGGGATATCGACCGGGTCGAGCGGGACTATCCGGATCTGCATCTCTCCGCGACCAAGGAAATGATGGTATAGCAAAGCGGGCGCCCGGTTGAACGGGCGCCCGTTCTACATGCGCAGACCACCACGGAGGAAGCGAGTAGCGATGCAGGGGGCCGTCAGACCATCAACCTGGGGACTTGTCTCGACCATCAAGGCCGATGCGCCGGATATTCTCGACTTTGCGGCCTGGCATCTGGAGCGCGGCGCGCACCGGCTGCTTCTCTATCTCGATGCCCCCTGCCCCGACGCGCTGCCCCATCTGAAAGCGCATCCCAGGATCCGGGTGATTGAGACCGACCGCGCCCATTGGCAAAAGCGCCGGGGCGGCATGCCGCAGAAACATCAGGTCCGCCAGTCGTTGAACGCCACCCGTGCCTATCGCCGTCAGTCCGCAGATCTGGACTGGCTGATCCATCTGGACGTTGACGAATTCCTCTGGTCAGAGGACGATCTGGCGGCAACGCTCGCGACCTTGCCAGAGCAGGTTCTCTGTGCACGCGCGCGCCCTCTCGAAGCGCTGGCGGATGGCTCTGACGGGTTCAAGGCGCCGATCCCACCCGGCCCCGAGCAGGACCGCATTGCCGCCCACCTCTATCCCCGGTTCGCCAGCTACCTGAGAGGCGGGTTTGTCAGCCACGTCCAGGGCAAACTGTTCGTGCGGACCGGACAGAATGACGTGGACTTTCGCATCCACAACGCGTTTGTCGGCGGGGTGGAAAATCCCGGCCAGCAGGAATTGCCGCAGGTTGACCTGTGTCATCTGCATGCCGCGACATGGACCACGTGGTTGGCGCACTACCGATACCGGCTTGCAAAAGGGTCCTACCGTGCAGAGCTGAAACCGGCGCAGAGCCGCGAGGCCGGCGGCGTGACGCTTCATCAATTGCTCTCAAGCCTTGAGGCCGAGTCGGGCGAATCCGGTCTGCGGTCGTTTTTCGACGAGATCTGCGCCGACAGCCCGGATTTGCGGAACCGGCTGACCAAGGAGGGGTTGTTTCGACGCCGTACTCTTGCGAAACTCCAGGCTCGGCAACGGCAATTCCCGAAATTCGGATAAACTGTTTCCCAAAAACTGCAAACAAGCCGGAACTCCGGGGAAAATTCGCGATCATTTGACCATATCACGCATTTTTGCTATGTGCCGCGGCATCCGGGGACGATCTGCAGACGCAGATGTTCGACTGATACCGGCATAAACACACACGCGCGGGCCAGGTCAGTGTCCGCAAAAACGGACGCATATGACAAAATTTTCCGATCTGAACTTGAATCCCAAGGTCCTCAAAGCAATTGAGGAAGCAGGATACGAAACCCCTACACCGATTCAGGCGGGCGCTATTCCTGCCGCACTCGAAGGGCGGGATGTCCTCGGGATCGCTCAGACGGGCACCGGCAAAACCGCCTCCTTCACACTGCCCATGATCACCCGTCTGGCACGCGGACGCGCCCGTGCCCGGATGCCGCGTTCTCTGGTGCTCTGCCCGACTCGCGAGCTTGCGGCACAGGTGGCCGAGAACTTTGATACCTACGCAAAACACGTAAAACTGACCAAAGCACTGCTGATTGGCGGTGTTTCGTTCAAGGAACAGGACGCGCTGATCGATCGTGGTGTTGACGTTCTGATCGCGACCCCCGGCCGGTTGCTGGACCATTTCGAGCGCGGCAAGCTGCTGTTGACCGGCATCGAGATCATGGTTGTTGACGAGGCGGACCGGATGCTCGACATGGGCTTCATTCCCGATATCGAGCGCATCTTCTCCCTGACGCCCTTCACGCGCCAGACGCTGTTCTTCTCGGCCACAATGGCTTCCGAAATCGAGCGGATCACCAACACGTTCCTCTCCGCGCCCGAGCGGGTCGAGATCGCGCGGCAGGCCACCACATCCGAGACGATCGAACAGGCCGTTGTGATGTTCAAGGCCTCGCGCAAGGATCGCGAATCGACCGAAAAGCGCCGGGTTCTGCGCGAATTGATCGATCAGGAAGGCGATGCCATGTCCAATGCGATCATCTTCTGCAACCGCAAGACCGATGTGGATGCCGTGGCCAAATCGCTGAAGAAATACGGCTATGATGCGGCGCCCATTCACGGTGATCTGGATCAGAGCCAGCGGACCAAGACGCTCGATGGGTTCCGCGATGGCAACCTCAAGATCCTGGTGGCCTCCGATGTGGCCGCCCGTGGCCTCGATGTGCCCTCGGTGAGCCATGTGTTCAATTTCGATGTGCCGGGCCACGCCGAGGACTATGTGCACCGGATTGGCCGCACCGGCCGGGCTGGCCGCTCCGGCAAGGCGATCACGATCTGCAGTCTGCGCGATGAAAAGAACCTGAGCGCGGTCGAAGGGCTGGTCCAGAAGGAAATCACCCGTCTGGAGAACCCGGTCAAGCCGGCCACTGCCCGCAAAACAGAGGCCGCAGGCGACACGCCAGAGACCAAACCCGAGACCAAGTCGGCCCGCCCGACCCGCCGCATACGCAGCCGCACCGCCTCCGCGACGGCTCCTGCGGCGGACACGGCGGCGACACCCGCGACTGCTCCCGCAGAGGCACCTGCTGCAGCGGTTCAAAGCCACGCAGGTCAAAAGTCAGAAGTTCAAAACCCAGAGGGTCAAAGGACAGCGGACGAAAAAGCGGGCGCACCAAAATCCGGAGAACGGCAAGAGAGCGGCAGCAAGTCCACCAAATCCCGCTCGCGCGGCCGCAAGGACGACCGCCGGGACGACAGGACCGTCGTTGGAATGGGCGACCATATGCCCAGCTTCATCGCCCTGAGCTTTGCGGAGCGGCGCGCGGGCTGATGCCGCTGATGGGCTGACAGCACTGGGGGGCGCCTCTGCAAAGAGAGCCCCTCTCCCATCGTTTGAAACCATCCGTTGAAACCATCGCATAAAAATTAGAAACCGCCCGCCATCCGGCACGGGCGGTTTTTCTTTGTCCGCGCCTCATCATGTCTTGCGGCGGCGGCATAGCGGCAATGCCAAGCTATACGATGTCACACCACAGCCCATGGCCTAGATGACAGAGATCGAAATGTTGGTACCCATTAGGTGATGTTATGAAGCCCCCCCCCTGTCGCGCTGCTCAGCGATGAAATGAAAGAGATCGAACTGCGCGCCCGGCAGATGCGTGCACAGGCCATTGCCGCGCTTCTTTCTGGCGCCGGCTCAACGCTTTTGCGTTTGGCGAAACGCTCCGCGCTGGTGCTTTCCCGCCCACGCGTGGCCTGAAAACCGCCCTGGTTTGCGCAAACAAGCCAAGGCTGCGCAAACCAGGGCTGCGCAGAATCGGATCTGAAGTGATCGCGCAAAATGACCCGCAGAATGAAAAGCGCCCGGACCTTTGAGATCCGGGCGCTTTTCGTTCAACTGCTGCAGGCGTCACAACACCATCGGTGCCACGCGCCCGCAAAGCGGATCAGCGCATGCGGCTGACGACCACCGTGACCTCTGGCTTTTTGCCGATCTCGGACTGGGCCGACTGGCGCGCAATCCGTTTCAGCTCCTGCTCCAGCTTGTCGTCATCCTTCAGCGTCTTCTTTCCAGCCCGCATCAGGAATTGGTTCAAATCCTCTTCCATGATCTCGACCAGCGCGGCATTCGACTTCCCGGTTTCAGCCAGCCCCTTGAGATCAACCCAAGGCTCGCCCAGCGGCTCGTCCTGTTCGTCCAGAATCGCGGTGACAACCACATGGCCATTCAGCGCCATCCGGATCCGGTCGCGCACGATGCCGTCCATGGCGCCGACCTTGACCGACCCGTCGAGATAGGTCCGTCCGGTGTCGATATACTCAGCCACGGTCGGGCGGTCCCCGGTCAGATCGACCATCATGCCATTGACGGCAATGGTGGAGGCGATGCCTTTTTCCTCGCCCAGACGGGCATGCTGGCGCAGGTGGCGATGCTCGCCATGCATTGGAATCAGCATCTTCGGCTTCACGATTTCATGCATCCGTTGCAGATCGGGGCGATTGGCGTGGCCTGACACGTGATACAGGCCGGAGCTGTCGTCCACCACATCCACACCGCGCTCCGAGAACTGGTTGATGATCCAGATGACACCCTTTTCGTTGCCGGGAATCGTCTTGGAGGAGAACAGGAACAAATCGCCCTCCTTCAACTCCAGACCGCGAAACTTGCCCCGCGCCAACTGTGCCGAGGCAGCGCGACGTTCGCCCTGACTGCCGGTGGTGATCAACATCAGATTTTCGCGCGGGATATCCCCTGCCTCTTCCGGGCGGATCACGGCGGGAAAATTCTTCAGCACCCCCGTCTCGACCGAAGCTTCGATCATCCGGTTCATCGCGCGCCCGAGAAGGACGATGGACCGCCCTGCCCGCTCGCCCGCTTCGGCCAGCGTTTTCACCCGCGCCACGTTGGAGGCAAAGGTCGTCGCCGCCACCATCCCCGACGCCTCGGAGATCAGCTTGGTGATATTGTCGCCAAGATCGCTCTCCGAGCGGCCCGGATTGAGCGAGAACACATTGGTCGAATCGCAAACCAGCGCCTGCACCCCGTCCTTTGAGATATCTGCCCAAAGCTCGGGATCGAAAGCCTCGCCCACGATCGGATTTTCATCCAGTTTGAAATCGCCAGTGTGCACGACCCGCCCCGCAGGAGAATCGATCACCAGACCACCGCTTTCCGGAATGGAATGCGAAATCGGCACCGCACCGACGGTGAAGGGGCCAAGCTTTGTGACCGCAGGCCAGGCAGAGATGGTGTTCACCACCTCCGGATCCAGACCATGCTCGTCCATCTTGCGGCGCGCGATATTGGCGGTGAAGGCACGGGCATAGACCGGCACGTTCAAACGCGAATAGAGATGCGCGACGGCGCCGATGTGGTCTTCGTGGGCATGGGTGATGAAGATGCCCTCAAGCTGGTCCGCACGATCGGCCAGCCAGGTGATGTCCGGCATGATGAGGTCGACGCCGGGCGTCGTGTCCATGTCGGGGAAGGCCACGCCCAGATCCACGAGAATCAGGCGTTCCTTGCCCGGTTTCCCATAGCCATAGACATAGGCGTTCATACCAATTTCACCTGCCCCGCCGAGGGGCAGATAGATCAAACGTTCACTGCTCATGATTACGTACCGATTTCCTTGTTATGTTCGTGAATGAGCCTGAGACCTTGCATGGTCAGGTCATCCTCAAATGCGTCGAATAGGTCTGCTGTTTGCTGGAAGAGCGGCGCCAGCCCGCCAGTCGAGATTACTTTCATCGGCACGTCGGCCTCGGCCCTGATGCGATCGCAGATTTCGCGAACCAGGCCGACATAGCCCCAGAACACGCCGGATTGCATGCAGGCCACCGTATTGGTGCCGATGACTTTCTGTGGTTTCGAGATGTCCACATGCGGCAGCGCCGCCGCCGCGTGGTGCAGCGCCTCGAGGCTGAGATTGACACCCGGAGCGATGACACCGCCGACATAGGCCCCATCTGCGGCAACCACGTCAAAGGTCGTCGCGGTGCCGAAATCCACGACGATCAGATCGCCGCCGTATTTGTGAAATCCGGCAACCGTATTGACCAACCGGTCAGGCCCCACCGTGGTGCCTGCATCGACGCGCACCGCAACCGGCAGCGCGCATTCCGGTTTGCCCACCACCAGAGGGCGGGTGTTGAAATAGCGGTCCGACAGAACCCGCAGGTTGAATACCACCCGCGGCACCGTCGAGGAGATGATCACATCAGTGATCTTCGCCTTGATTCCTTGCAGGTTCATCAGCGTCGAGAGCCAGACATAATATTGGTCCGCCGTGCGCTGCCATTCGGTCGAGGTGCGCCAGTGTCCGATGATTTTATCACCGTCCCAGATCGCAAACACCGTATTGGTGTTGCCGCAGTCTACTGCCAGAAGCATGGGATCCGAGCCTCCGTCAAAAGAATATATCCGCGGCCGGGATCGTCACGGCCCCTTGGGCGGTCGTCAGAACCAGATTGCCCGATCCGTCTATGGTCTCGAACGTGCCGGATATCTCTTCCCGGGCGGTGCGGGCGGTTATCACCTCGCCCAGCTTTGCCGCGCGGGACAGCCAGGCGGTGCGGATGGGGTCGAACCCGTAGGTGGTGAACTGATCCTCATAGGTTGCAAAGGCGGTGGCCAAGGCCTCCAGAAACGTCTCCGGCTCCACCTTCATGCCCATTTCAGACAGCAATGAGACCGGCCAGACAGCCCCCGGCTCCAACCACTCCTTCATCGGCGTTTCGCACAGGTTCACACCGATGCCGATGGAAAGATAGGCCACACCGTCCTTGCTGCTCGCGCTCTCCAACAGGATCCCGGCGAGTTTGCCCCCGTTCAGCAGCACGTCATTGGGCCATTTGAGCGCCAGCCCCCGGCTCCGCCCGGTCACGGTTTCCACCGCGTCATACAGGGCCAGCGCCGCGATAAAGCTGCGCAGGGCGATCTGGTCGGGGCGCCCTTCGGGACGGTAGACCAATGTGCCGGCGAAATTGCCGCTGGGATCGGTCCAGGCCCGGCCCCGACGACCGCGGCCTTTGGTCTGGCGGCGCGCAAGTATCCACTCCGGCCCGGTGAGGGTCGGTGCAATACGGGCTGCTTCGTCCAGCGTGCTGTCCACTTCGTCCAGCACCCGACGTCCATATCCGGTTGGCCAATCTGTCATAGGCGCCCCTGTATCACCCGTTCCTGCAAAAGGCAAAAGGCCTGGTCGCATCGGACCAGGCCTTTTGCAAATTTATTGACGAACCGTTTCAGTGGACCAACATCGCCGCCGCCGCTGAGGCCGCGCCTTCCAGACCGAAAGTCGAGATCACTCCGATCAACATCAGCGCCGCTCCGGCCGAGAAGAAGGCCAGAAGCACTGGCGAGCGCGAGGTCTCCACCTCGACACCCTCGGAACCGAAGTACATGAAGAACACGATCCGCAGATAATAGTAGGCCCCGATCACAGATGCGATCACCCCGGCGATTGCCAGCCAGGCCATGTCAGCCTCAACCGCCGCACGCAGCACGAAGAACTTGCCGAAGAAGCCCAGCATCGGCGGCACGCCCGCCAGCGAGAACAACAGGACCAGCATGCCCAGAGCGCGACCCGGCTCCCGCTTGGCATATTGGTTCAGGGCGCGGATATCCGTCACCGGCTTGCCGTCGCGATGCAGCATCATGATAAAGGCAAAGGTGCCGATATTCATGGCAACGTAGATCGACATGTAGATCAGCAGAGCCTGAATACCGAGCTCGGTTCCCGCCGCCAGACCGATCAGCGCATAGCCCATGTGGGCGATGGAGGAATAGGCCATCAGACGTTTGATATCCGTCTGGCCGATCGCAGCGACCGCACCGAGGAACATCGACAGCAGCGCCAGCAGCGCGACAATCTGGCTCCAGTCCTGAACCGCATGGCCAAAGGCGTCATGCATGACACGGGCAAACAGGCCCATCGCCGCCACTTTGGGCGCGGAGGCAAAGAAGGCCGTCACCGGCGTCGGCGCGCCCTCGTAGACGTCCGGTGTCCACATGTGGAAGGGCACCGCCGAAACCTTGAACGCAAGGCCGGAGATCAGGAAGACGATGCCGAACAGCAGACCGATGGTCACGTGACCATGCTGGGCCACCTCGATGATACCGGAGAACAGCGTGGTGCCGGCGAAGCCATAGACCAGCGAGGCACCATAGAGCAGCAGTCCGGACGACAGCGCCCCGAGCACAAAGTACTTCAGGCCCGCCTCGGTCGATTTGGCGCTGTCGCGGCGCAGAGAGGCCACAACATAGAGCGCCAGAGACTGCAGTTCGAGCCCCATATAGAGCGCCATCAAATCCCCGGCGGAGACCATGACCATCATCCCGATGGTCGAAAGCGCCACCAGCAGCGGGTATTCGAACCGCAGCATGCCACGTTTGGACATATAGTCCTGCCCCATCACCATGACGGCGGCGGCGGACAACAGGATCGCGACCTTGGCAAAGCGCGAGAACGCATCGTCGACGATCATACCGCCGAAGGCCTCTGTGGAGCCGGAGCCGGAGGTTCCGATCCAGATCCCCAGCACCGCCATCAGCGCGGCGGTGACCCACACGAGCAGCGGCGCGAGCTTGTCCTTGGAAGTGTAAACCGCTCCGATCAGCGCCACCATCACATAGATGGCGAGGACGATCTCGGGCAGGATCACGGAGAGATCAGCTTGCATCTGAGCGGCTCCTTAGTGGGAATTTGTGGTGGCGACGTCAACCTCGGCCGCTTCCACGAGGAAGTCGGCGTTGGCAACGGCCGTATTGACGGAGGACACCAGTGCTTCGGTCGAGGGGCCGATCACATCGGTGACAACGGAAGGATAGATCCCGAGCAGCAGGGTCATCACAACCAGCGGTGCGAAGATCCATTTCTCGCGGGCATTCATGTCCTTGATCGCCTTCAGGCTTTCCTTGATCAGATCCCCGAACACCACGCGGCGATAGAGCCACAGCGCATAGGCGGCCGAGAAAATCACCCCGGAGGTGGCGACAAAGGCCACCCAGGTGTTTTTCTGGAAGGTGCCCATCAGGGTCAGGAATTCGCCGATGAACCCGGAAGTCCCCGGCAAGCCCACATTGCCCATGGTGAAGAACATGAAGACCAGCGCATAGGCAGGCATCCGGATCACCAGACCGCCGTAGGCCTCGATGTCACGGGTGTGCATACGGTCGTAGATCACGCCCACACAGAGGAACAGCGCCGCCGAGATGAAACCGTGGCTCAGCATCTGGAAGATCGCGCCGTCGATCCCCTGCTGGTTCGCAGCAAAGATCCCCATGGTGACAAACCCCATATGCGCGACCGAAGAATAGGCGATCAGCTTTTTCATGTCTTCCTGCACCATCGCCACCAGCGAGGTATAGACGATGGCGATGGCGGACATCCAAAGGATCAGATCGGACATGACCTCGGAGCCGACGGGGAACATCGGCAGGCTGAAGCGCAGGAAGCCGTAGCCGCCCATCTTCAACAGGATTGCCGCCAGCACAACAGAGCCGGCCGTCGGCGCCTGCACGTGCGCATCCGGCAGCCAGGTATGCACAGGCCACATCGGCATCTTGACTGCAAACGACGCAAAGAAGGCCAAAAACAGCAGCGTCTGCATACCGCCCAGCACATGGACCCCAAGCACGTCGAAACTGGTGTAGGAGAATTCATGCGCCAGAAGCTTCACGATATCGGTGGAGCCCGCATCGAAGTACATCGCCACCATCGCCACCAGCATCAGCACCGAGCCGAAAAAGGTGTAGAGGAAGAACTTGAACGATGCGTAGATGCGGTCCTTGCCGCCCCAGATGCCGATAATCAGGAACATCGGGATCAGGCCTGCTTCGAAGAACATGTAAAACAGCACCAGATCAAGGGCCATGAAGACGCCAAGCATAAGCGTCTCCAGCACCAGGAAGGCAATCATGTACTCCTTGACGCGGCTCGACACGGTCCAGCTCGCCAGGATCGTCAACGGCATCACAAAGGTGGTGAGCATGACGAACAGGACGGAAATACCGTCGACGCCCATCTTGTATTTCAGACCAAAGATCCACTCGGCCTCTTCGACGAACTGAAAACCGGTGTTGGCGGCGTCAAAGCCGAAGTAGATGAACAGGCTCACCAGAAAGGTGATCGTTGTCGCCAGCAACGCCACGTATTTGGCGTTGCGTTGGGCCGCCTCATCCTCGCCACGCATCAGCAGGGCCATGACAGCCGCCGCCAGCGCAGGGATAAAGGTGACGATGGAAAGGATATTGTCCATCAGTGCGATCCTCCGCCGATCGACATCCAGGTGACCAGGGCCGCAATGCCCAGCACCATGTAGAACGCGTATGTAAAGATGTAGCCAGACTGGGCCCGGCCAGCGAGACGTGTGAAGAAGGGCACCACACCAAGGGCAAGCCAGTTCAGGAAGCCGTCGATGGCATTGCCGTCGCCCTTCTTCCACAGGAATTTACCGATCGCCAGCGCCGGTTTGACAAAAACCGCGTTGTACAGTTCGTCAAAGTACCACTTGTTCTTCAGGAACAGATAGAGCGGCCGCTGCTGTTGGGCGAGGCGTTTCGGCAGCTCCGGATTGACGATATAGAACAGAACCGCCAGCACCAGACCAAACAACATCGCAAAGAACGGAGCCGTTTTCACCAGCCAATGGGTGGCATGGGCATCATCCAGCACGTGATTGTCCGGCGCCATATAGAGTGCACCTTCGCCGGGAGCGCCTGCAAACACATAGTGGTGATCCCCTGCCTCGGCGTGGTCAGTGGCGTGGCCGGTATCGTCGCCGTGGCCTGTGTCGGCAACCACTGCGTCGCCCGTATGGCCGCCATCGCCGTGCCCGTCAGCATCGGTCGCACCGTGATCTCCACCGTGATCTGAGGCGTGATCTCCAGCCGAGGCTTCGGCAACCGGAATGCCGTAGAATTTGCCGACTTTATCCGCGTGACCGAAGAAACTGCCGTACCAGAGCATGCCCGAGAACACCGCCCCGAGCGCAAGCACGCCAAGCGGGATCAACATGACCATCGGGCTTTCATGCGCGTGATCATGGGTGTGTTTGTCACCCCGCGGCTTGCCGTAGAAGGTCAGGAAGATCAGCCGCCAGCTATAGAAGGAGGTCATCGCCGCCGCGATCACCAGCATCCAGAAGCCATACATCGACCCGCCCGCATAGGCGCTCTCGATGATCGCGTCCTTGGACAGGAAGCCTGCGAAACCGATCTGGGTCAGGGGAATGCCAACACCGGTGATCGCCAATGTGCCGATCATCATCGCCGCGAATGTATAGGGGATCTTTTTGCGCAACCCGCCATAATTCATCATGTCCTGCTCGTGATGCATGGCATGGATGACCGAACCAGCGCCGAGAAACAGCATCGCCTTGAAGAAGGCATGGGTGAACAGGTGAAACATCGCTGCCGAATACATGCCGACGCCTGCTGCCACGAACATATAGCCCAGCTGCGAACAGGTGGAGTAGGCGATGACGCGTTTGATGTCGGTCTGCACCAAACCCACGGTTGCGGCAAAGAAGGCAGTGGTGGCGCCGATGATGGTGATAAAGGCGGTTGCCTCGGGGGCGACTTCCATCAGCGGTGACATGCGGCACACGAGGAACACACCAGCGGTCACCATGGTCGCCGCGTGGATCAGCGCCGACACCGGGGTCGGGCCTTCCATGGCATCCGGAAGCCAGGTGTGCAGGAAAAGCTGCGCAGATTTCCCCATCGCGCCCACAAACAGCAGGAACGCCAGGAGATTCGCAGCATTCCAGTCGGTCCAGAGGAAGGAAATCGTCGTTTCCGCCAATTGCGGCGTGGCTGCGAAGATGTCCGACAGGTTGATGCTGTCGGTCAGCAGGAACAGGCCGAAGATGCCGAGCGCAAATCCAAAGTCGCCGACGCGGTTGACGATAAACGCCTTCATTGCGGCCGCGCCTGCCGAGGGCTTGCGGTAGTAGAACCCGATCAGAAGATAGGAGGCAACGCCGACGCCCTCCCAGCCGAAGAACATCTGGACCAGATTGTCCGAGGTCACCAGCATCAGCATCGCAAAGGTGAAGAACGACAGATAGGCAAAGAAACGCGGCTTGTAGCTCTCGCCCTCTTTCCACTGCGGATCATGATCCATGTAGCCAAAGGAATAGAGGTGAACCAGCGCGGAGACCGTCGAGATCACGATCAGCATGATCGCGGTCAGGCGGTCGAGCCGGATCGCCCAGGAGGTCGACAGGCTGCCGCTTTCGATCCAGCGGAAGATCTCGATGACTTCGGTCTTGCCGCCAAAGGTCAGGAAGGTGATCCAGGACAGAAGCGCCGTCAGGAACAAGAGGCCGGTGGCGGTCCACATGGCCGCTTTTTCGCCAATGATCTTGTGGCCGAAACCGCAGATCACCGCCCCCACGAGCGGGGCAAAGAGGAGGATGGTTTCCATGGTTCTTCAGCCCTTCATCACGTTGATGTCTTCGACAGCGATGGTGCCACGGTTGCGGAAGAAGCAGACGAGGATCGCAAGACCGATGGCGGCCTCGGCGGCGGCGACGGTCAGCACGAAGAGGGTGAAGACCTGCCCGACCAGATCACCCAGAAAGGATGAAAAGGCCACCAGATTGATGTTCACCGCCAGCAACATCAATTCGATGCTCATCAGCAGGATGATCACGTTCTTGCGGTTCAGAAAGAGCCCGAAGATGCCGATGACGAACAGCGTCGCCGCGACGGTCAGATAATGTTCAATTCCGATCATTGCCGTATCAAAGCCCCTGCCCCGGTTTGATGTCCTTCAGCTCCATCGCCGTGGCCGGATCGCGATAGATCTGCGCCAGAATGTTCTGGCGTTTCACGTCCTGGCGATGGCGCAGGGTCAGAACGATGGCGCCGATCATGGCCACCAGAAGGATCAGACCCGCAAGCTGGAACAAAAGGAAATATTGGTCATAGATTATGAGGCCAAGCGCCTCGGTGTTGTGGCGCCCCTCGGGCACCGGTTGGCTCAGGTTCTGGGCCACCGTCGCAGCACTTTCCCAGGAGCCGAAGGCGATCACGAACTGCATCAGGATCACCAGCCCGATGAGCAAGGCCAGCGGCATGTAGCGCGCCATTTCCGCCTTCAGCTCGGCAAAGTCCACGTCGAGCATCATCACCACAAAGAGGAACAGCACCGCGACCGCGCCCACGTAGACGATGACCAGCAGCATGGCGACGAATTCCGCCCCCAAGAGCACAAACAACCCGGCCGAGGATATGAAGGCCAGGATCAGCCACAGCACCGAATGCACCGGCTGGCGGCTCACCACGGTGAACAGCCCGCCGGTGATGGCGCTGATGGCAAAGAGGTAAAAGGCAAAAACGCTCATGTCTCATCGTCCCCTTTGGCGTCCATGACGTCCTGCGCCAGTTCCAGCGCCTTGGTCATGGCCGGGATGCCGGCAAAGACCGACATCTGTCCGATCGTCTCAACGATCTCTTGTTTCTTCGCGCCCGCCTCAAGTGCGTGGCGCACGGTCTGGCGCACGGCACTGTCGGCCTGCGCGCCCTGCATGGTCAGCCCGGCCAATGTCAGCAGCAGCCGGGTCTTGGCATCGAGACCGTCCTTGTTGACGGCATTGCCGAACATCATTTCCATGACCTCTTTGGGCATGGTCGGCCAAAGCGCCTCGAACCCTTTGGGCGAGAAGCTCTCCAGCGCCGGGTTCAGAGCCTTTGCCATCTCCTGCGCCTGGGCCATCATCGTCTCAAAGGGGTTTTTCGGCGCTTCTGTCATCGGTACGGTGCGTCCAGTTCGAGGTTGCGGGCAATCTCGGCCTCCCAACGTTCGCCATTCGCCAGCAGCTTGTCCTTGTTATAGAACAGCTCCTCGCGGGTTTCGGTGGCGAATTCGAAGTTCGGGCCCTCGACAATGGCATCCACCGGGCAGGCTTCCTGACAGAAACCACAGTAGATGCATTTGGTCATGTCGATGTCGTAGCGCGTGGTCCGGCGGCTGCCATCCTCGCGCGGTTCGGCATCGATGGTGATGGCCTGCGCCGGGCAGATTGCCTCGCAGAGCTTGCAGGCAATGCAGCGTTCCTCGCCGTTGGGATAGCGGCGCAGCGCGTGCTCGCCCCGGAACCGCGGCGAGAGGGGGCCTTTTTCATGCGGGTAGTTCAGCGTCGCCTTCGGCGCGAAGAAATACTTGAGCCCCAGTTTCATGCCGACCCAGAAGTCCTGCAGCAGGAAGTATTTGGCGGCGCGGGTATAGTCGATCTGCGTCATATCAGCCTCCTGTGCTCCAGCGGGCGAATGCCCCCCAGAACCAATCGAAACGTGCGGCAAAGGCCACGAACACCACCCAAACCAGCGAGAACGGCAGGAAGACTTTCCAGCCAAGACGCATCAGCTGGTCGTAGCGGTACCGCGGGGTGATCGCCTTGACCATGGCGAAGAGGAAGAAGAAGAAGGCCATTTTGGCGACCATCCACAACGGGCTGTCCGGCAGGAACGGGATCGGCGACAGCCAACCGCCAAAGAACAACAGCGAGGTCAGCGCGCACATCAGGAAGATGGCGATGTATTCGCCCGCCATGAACAACAGGAACGGTGTCGAGGAATATTCCACCTGATAGCCCGCCACCAGTTCCGACTCCGCTTCCGGCAGGTCGAACGGTGGTCTGTTGGTCTCTGCCAGCGCCGAGATGAAGAAAAGGAAAACCATCGGGAAATGCGGCAGCCAATACCAGTTGAAGAGGCCCGCGCTGCCATCCTGTGCGCGAACGATGTCGCCGAAGTTCATCGAGCCGGTCGACAGGATGACACCGATGATGATCAATCCGATCGAGACCTCGTAGGAGATCATCTGGGCGGCAGAGCGGAGACTGCCGAGGAAGGGGTACTTTGAGTTGGACGCCCAGCCCCCCATGATCACGCCGTAGACCTCAAGCGAGGAGACCGCAAAAACATAGAGGATCGCGACGTTGATATCGCTCAGCACCCAGGTGTCATTGAACGGGATCACCGCCCAGGCGATCATCGCCAGAACAAAGGAGGTGATCGGCGCCATGATGAACACCGTCCGGTCGGAACCGGCCGGGATGACAACCTCCTTGACGACATATTTCAATGCGTCCGCAACGGTTTGCAGCAGGCCAAAGAGACCGACAACGTTGGGACCGCGCCGCATCTGGACCGCGGCCCAGATCTTGCGGTCGCCATAGACCAGGAAAAGCAGTGAAATCATCACAAAGGCAACAACCGCAAGGGTCTGTGCCAGAATAATGACAGCAATGCCGCCGGGGGTGTTAAAGAAATCAGCCATTGGTCCTCACACCGTAGGTATTCCGTTTGCCTCGCAGTTGGCGACCACGACTTCGGCGTCGATGGTGCGCAAACCGCGCGGGAGAGCTGGCGAGATGGTGTAGACAGCATCTGCCTCCCAAATGCCAGCCTCTTGTTTCGTTTTTGTGCGCAGGTGACGCGCAAATCCGTAGCCGCGGATCAGCGCATATTGTGCCGCCGCGCAATCCGCGTAGTCGTTCAGCTCATCCGGGCTGCGCAGCCGATCCATGGACAGGTGGAACTGAACCAGATCCCCCTCCAGCAGACTGGTCCCCACACCCAGATATTCCGGCGCGGCACGGCTGACCTTGTTGCCGGTGGCATCGCCACAGGCGCCAAGGCCGAAGCCGAGACAGAATATGAGCAGAGCGCGGATCACTCGGCCGCGATCTTCGTGTCACGGCGCGCCAACGCCTGGGCCGAAAGCTCCGCCATCAACTGGGAGGCGCGGGCGATCGGGTTGGTCAGGTAGAAATCCTGCACCGCAGGCAGGAAGTCGGCCTTGCCCAAGGGCTCCGCAGGAAGCGGCTCGCCATCGTTTTCGACGACCCTGTCGACCTGGGCCAGATGCGGCACCTCCCGGATCAGGGCGCTCCGCAGCTGCGCCAGGCTGTCATAGGGCAGTTTTGCACCCAGTTCCGCCGACAACGCCCGCAGCACGGCCCAGTTTTCCTTGGCCTCACCCGGAGCAAAACTGGCCCGCATGGCAAGCTGAGGGCGGCCTTCGGTGTTCACGAACAGACCGTTTTCTTCGGTATAAGCAGCGCCCGGCAGGATCACATCGGCGCGATGTGCGCCGCGATCGCCGTGCGAGCCCTGATAGATCACGAAAGCACCGGCATCGATGTCGACCTCATCGGCGCCAAGGTTGTAGATCACCTCGGCCCCGTCGATGGCAGCGGCCATTCCGCCTTCGGTCACGGCGCCGATATCCATCGCCCCGACGCGCGCGGCGGCACTGTGCAGAACCAGCAATGCGCCAAGGCTCTGTGCCTTCGCCAGAACCGCCAGACCATCCGCCTCACGCAGGGCCCCCTGCCCCACGATGACAAGAGCCCCCTCTCCGGCGGTCAGCTCAGCCAGTGCCGCGCGGTCAGTGCCGATGTGGTCGTAGTCATAGGTCAGATCAACCGAGGGCCCCACGAGCTTTACCGTCGCGCCATTGAGCCAGGCCTTGCGGATGCGGGCATTCAGCACCGGAGCCTCATCGCGCGGGTTGGTCCCGATCAGGATGATCTCCTTCGCGGTGTCGATATCCTCGATGGCGGCGGTTCCGACATATCCAGCGCGGTTGCCAATCGGCAGGCGGGCATTGTCGGTGCGCGCTTCGACCTTGCCGCCGAGGCTTTCGATCAGTTGTTTCAGCGCATAGGCCGCCTCGACAGGAACCAGATCCCCGATCAGACCAGCCACCTTTTTGCCGTTCATCGCAGCCGCGACGGCGTCCAGCGCCTCGGGCCAAGTGGCGGGCTTCAGCTTGCCATCGACACGCACATAGGGCCGGTCCAGACGCTGGCGTCGCAGCCCGTCCCAGACGAAGCGGGACTTGTCTGAAATCCATTCCTCGTTCACGCCGTCATGGTTGCGCGGCAGGATCCGCATCACTTCGCGGCCCTTTGTGTCGACGCGGATATTCGACCCGAGCGCATCCATCACGTCGATGGTTTCGGTCTTGGTCAGCTCCCAGGGGCGGGCGGAAAACGCATAGGGCTTCGAGGTCAGCGCCCCCACCGGGCACAGGTCGATGATGTTGCCCTGCAGGTTCGAATCCAATGTCTCGTTCAGATAGGAGGTGATCTCCGCGTCCTCGCCCCGGCCGGTCTGTCCCATCTGGGTGATGCCTGCGACCTCTGAGGTGAAGCGCACGCAGCGGGTGCAGGAAATGCAGCGGGTCATTGCGGTGCCCACAAGCGGGCCGAGGTTCAGATCGTCAACTGCCCGTTTGGCCTCGCGGAAGCGCGAGAAATCAACACCATAGGCCATTGCCTGATCCTGCAGGTCGCATTCTCCGCCCTGGTCGCAGATCGGGCAATCCAGCGGGTGGTTGATCAGCAGGAATTCCATCACCCCTTCGCGCGCCTTTTTCACCATGGGCGAGTTGGTCTTGACCTGAGGGGCCTGGCCTTCGGGGCCGGGACGCAGATCGCGCACCTGCATCGCGCAGGAGGCCGCAGGTTTCGGCGGGCCGCCGACTACTTCGACCAGGCACATACGGCAGTTGCCGGCAATCGACAGACGCTCGTGATAGCAAAAGCGCGGGATTTCGATACCCGCCTGCTCGCAGGCCTGGATCAGGGTCATGGCCCCGTCCACTTCGATCTCGTTTCCGTCAATGTTGATCTTGCGGAGGTCAGACATGGTCTATTTCGCCCTCAGTAACACGCCGATCGCGCTGTTTTTCTCAATCTCTGCCAACCCGTAGGCGCAGAAGGTTTCCGGTTGGTCCAGTTTGACCCCTTCCTGCGTCAGCAGGCGCGCGCCCTTGGCCCGCATGCGGGCCTTTTCCTGGTCCGATTTGACATAGGCCTTGATCTCGTCATCGCTGTAGCCAAGCGCATTGGCCCGCGCGCGGATCTGATAGAGCTGGTTCAGCCCTTTCAACGTCCGGGGCGCCAGCTGGTCACAGGTCTCGGCAACCTCGCTGGCCACCGCCACCGCAAAGAGCGGGATTTCGATTTCCGGCACGTCCCGCAACGAGGGCCGCGCCTCCCCGGCGGTCGCACCCGCAATACTCGCGCTCATGACCAGCAGTACGGTCACCACCCACAGCGCCGTCAGCATCAGGGCGGATCGCTCGTTCACAAATCGCATCACGGCTCTCTGCTGCGCGGTTCCTTGGGAACCCCGGCCAGAAGAGACTGCTCTGTCCTGCAATAGCAGTGCTGCAGATGCGCCAGTCGGGCGTGGGTATGTCGCCGCTGCGATCACGGTTTGCAGGTCCCCGTGAAGATCCCGTCGCCGCGATCCAGTTGCAGGCTGTATGCCCCCTCGGCATCGACGGTGATATTTGTCCAGTCAAAGCGCGAGGTGCCGAAATTCTCGATGCAGTAGCGTTTCGCCTCGTGATCCGCGGCCTGCAACGCCCCCAGCTGAGAGCGGGTGGCATCCCCGACCTCAACACGGAAATCCGCAAGGGTGGCGCGCTTGTCGATCGCCTTGACGGTCGCCTTGAAGGGGACGCCGTTGAATTTCGGGCGTCGGTCTTCTTTCAGCGAACCACAGGCGGTCAGGCCAAGGCCAGCCGCGACAATCAGGGACAGGGTGAAACCAGCGTGCATCTTCATCTTCCGGTCATTCCGCCGCCATCGCGCCCATACGGCCCGATTTCTGCGCTTTGATACGATCTTCGATTTCCTCGCGGAAGTTGCGGATGAGACCCTGGATTGGCCAGGCCGCCGCGTCGCCGAGGGCACAGATGGTGTGGCCTTCGACCTGCTTGGTCACATCCCACAGCATATCGATTTCCTCGATTTCCGCCTCGCCACGGACCAGACGGTCCATCACCCGCATCATCCAGCCGGTGCCTTCGCGACATGGGGTGCACTGGCCGCAGCTTTCGTGTTTGTAGAACTTCGACAGGCGCCAGATCGCTTTGACGATGTCGGTCTGTTTGTCCATCACGATCACCGCCGCAGTGCCAAGGCCCGAGCCCAGCTCGCCGCGCAGATAGTCAAAATCCATGATCGCGTCTTTCATCTTCTCGCCGCGCACGCAGGGCACCGAGGAGCCCCCCGGGATCACCGCCAGAAGGTTGTCCCAGCCGCCGCGAATACCGCCACAGTGGGTCTCGATCAGCTCGTCAAAGGGGATCGACATGGATTCTTCAACCACACAGGGGTTGTTGACGTGGCCCGAGATCGCGAACAGCTTTGTTCCCGCGTTGTTGGGACGCCCAAAGCCTGCGAACCATTCGGCGCCACGGCGCAGGATGGTCGGCACCACCGCGATGGATTCGACATTGTTCACGGTGGTCGGGCAGCCATACAGCCCCGCGCCCGCCGGGAACGGCGGCTTCATCCGCGGCATGCCCTTCTTGCCTTCGAGGCTCTCGATCAGGGCTGTTTCCTCGCCGCAGATATAGGCCCCGGCGCCATGGTGCAGGAAGACATCGAAATCCCAGCCCGATCCGGCGGCATTGCGGCCCAGGAGCCGCTTGTCATAGGCCTCGTCGATGGCCGCCTGCAGCGCCTCGCGCTCGCGGATATACTCACCGCGCAGATAGATATAGCAGGTATGCGCCTGCATCGCGAAGCTGGCAATCAGCGCCCCCTCGATCAGCGTATGCGGATCGTGACGCATGATTTCGCGGTCTTTGCAGGTGCCGGGCTCCGATTCATCGGCATTGATCACCAGATAGGACGGACGCCCGTCGCTTTCCTTTGGCATGAAGGACCACTTCAGACCGGTGGGAAAGCCCGCGCCACCGCGCCCCCGCAGGCCGGAATCCTTCATCGTCTGGATGATCCAGTCGCGTCCCTTGCCGATGAGATCCGACGTCCCGTCCCAATGGCCGCGCTTTTGGGCGCCCGCCAGCGTGCGCTCATGCATCCCGTAAAGGTTGGTAAAGATCCGATCCTGGTCTTTCAGCATGTCTGCCTACCTTTGGTTCTCTTGTTCAGTGGCCTGACGCAGGCGCCAGAGTTGAAAAATATTGATCGCTGCATAGACCATGCCCGCAAGCGCGGCAAAATCAAACAACAGCGCGTAGCGCCCGGGCAGCCCGATCGCCGGGCCGACAAACAGCGACAGGATCAACCATGTGACCATGGTTCCGGCAATGACGAGGGCCACGTGCCGCCCCTTGGCCGCGATGGCCCTGTCCTGCGCGGTCCTGTCTCCTGCGTCCCTGCTCATCAGGTTCCTGTCCATCCTCTCCGCCACAGCCCATGCCCGCCCCGGCGGACCAGAGCATACGCCGGTTACTTATCGCTGTAGCGGCCGTCCTTTTTGGCCGACTTCGCAAATTCTGTTTCCTCGCCCGAGGCCAGCAGCTTGGCCTGTTCGATCCAGCCGTCGCGTTCGATCCGGCCTTTGAATTTCAGGCGCGCATCGACCCAGGCCACTTCGGCATCGGTCCATTTGGCGATCTGGTCAAAGTGGAAAAAGCCCAACTCGTTGAGGGTCGCTTCCAGCTTGGGGCCGACGCCCTTCAGCAACTTCAGGTTGTCCGGCGTGCCATCGCGCGCGGCCGTGAGCGTTTCCGGCGCTTCGTCCACGGTCACAGCAGCAGCGGCGGCTTCGGGCTGGGCCGGGGTCGCGGCGGAGGATTTCTTTGCGGGCGCCTTCTTCTCGGCGGCCTGCTTCACTGCGGGCATCGGGCGCTCCGGTGCGGGTGGCGTCGGATCTGCGGCCGTGCGACCGGCAACCAGACCATCTTTGCCGATCCACGGCGTCAGCAGCGGCACTTCGTCGCCC
This sequence comes from Phaeobacter sp. B1627, assembly GCF_006265095.1. Lineage (GTDB taxonomy): Bacteria > Pseudomonadota > Alphaproteobacteria > Rhodobacterales > Rhodobacteraceae > Epibacterium. The sequence goes on along the minus strand of NZ_VCNK01000018.1, from coordinate 92,001 downwards.
TGAATGCGCTTCACACCATCCCCGATCTCAGTCGCCAGCTCGGCAGAGGCATTATACTGCGGCTTGCCGGCTTCATAGTCCTTCAGCGAGGTCAGGCCCGATTTCGGCTCTGCCGCATAGCGGCCATTCTTCGGTCCGGGCACCACCGCAACACCGGCGCCGAGATCATCCAGCAGCTTGGTAAAGCTCTCGGTGGTCAGATCCTCGTAGTAGTCCTTGCCGATCTGCGCCATCGGCGCATTGGTGCAGGAGCCGAGACATTCGACCTCTTCCCAGGAGAACTTGCCATCGGCCGAGACCACATGCGGCTTGGGGGCGATCTTTTCCTTGCAGACCGCGATCAGATCCTCTGCGCCGCAGATCATGCAGGACGTGGTGCCGCAGACCTGAATATGCGCGACAGATCCGGTCGGCTGCAGCTGGAACATGAAATAGAAGGAGGCGACTTCGAGGACGCGAATGTAGGCCATGCTCAGCATGTCGGCGATATATTCAATCGCCGGCTTGGTGACCCAGCCCTCCTGCTCCTGCGCCCGCCACAACAACGGGATCACGGCCGAGGCCTGACGACCTTCGGGGTATTTGGTCATTTGCGCTTCGGCCCAGGCCTGATTGGCGGGCGTGAACGCAAAGCTTGCGGGTTGTTCTGAATGCAGACGACGGAGCATTAGCGGTCAATCTCTCCAAAAACGATATCCATGGTGCCGATGATGGCGGCGACATCCGCGAGCTGATGGCCCTTGGCGACATAGTCCATGGCCTGCAAATGCGGGAACCCGGGGGCGCGCAGCTTGGCGCGATAGGGTTTGTTGGTTCCGTCCGCGACGAGATAGACGCCAAATTCACCCTTCGGCGCCTCGACTGCGGCATAAACCTCACCAGCGGGCACGTGGAAGCCCTCGGTATAGAGCTTGAAGTGGTGGATCAGGCTCTCCATCGAGGTTTTCATGTCACCGCGTTTCGGCGGCGTCAGCTTGCCGCGCGCCATGACATCGCCGGTGGCCTCGCGCAGCTTGTGGATGGCCTGCCGGATGATCGACAGGGACTGACGCATTTCCTCCATGCGGACCAGATAGCGATCATAGCAATCGCCGTTCTTGCCGACAGGGATCTGGAAGTCGAACTCGTCATAGCATTCATAGGGCTGCGCCCGGCGCAGATCCCAGGCCAGACCGGAGCCGCGCACCATCACACCGGAAAAGCCATATTTCTGGATGTCGTCTTCGGTCACCACGCCAATATCAGCGTTGCGCTGTTTGAAGATGCGGTTTTCAGTCAGCAGGCCGTCGATGTCGGCCATGACATTCGGGAATTCAATCGCCCATTCCTCGATATCATCGAGCAACTCATCCGGCAGATCCTGATGCACACCGCCGGGGCGGAAATAGGCCGCGTGCAGACGGGCGCCACAGGCCCGTTCGTAGAAGATCATCAGCTTTTCGCGTTCCTCAAAGCCCCAGAGCGGCGGCGTCAGCGCGCCTACGTCCATGGCCTGCGTCGTCACGTTCAGCAGGTGGTTCAGAATGCGGCCAATCTCGGAATAGAGCACCCGGATCAGAGAGGCCCGGCGCGGCACTTCGACGCCACAGAGCTTTTCGATCGCCAGGCACCAGGCATGTTCCTGGTTCATCGGCGCCACATAGTCGAGGCGGTCGAAATACGGCAGGTTCTGCAGGTAGGTGCGGCTTTCCATCAGCTTTTCGGTGCCGCGATGGAGCAGGCCGATATGGGGATCGCAGCGCTCCACGATCTCGCCGTCCAGCTCCAGCACCAGACGCAGCACCCCGTGCGCCGCCGGGTGTTGCGGGCCGAAGTTGATGTTGAAATTGCGGATCTTCTGTTCGCCCGTCTGAGCGTCGTCGAAACCTTTGGAGCCGTCCATCACTGCGCCCCCTCCTTCTCGTCGCCGGGCAGGATGTAGTCGGCACCCTCCCACGGGCTCATGAAGTCAAACTGGCGGTATTCCTGCACCAGCGAGACCGGCTCATAGACGACGCGTTTCTGCGCCTCGTCATAGCGGACCTCGGTATAGCCGGTGGTCGGGAAATCCTTGCGCAGCGGGTGGCCACGAAAGCCATAATCCGTCAGCAGACGGCGCAGATCCGGGTGGCCGGTGAAGAGGATGCCAAACATGTCAAAGACTTCGCGTTCGAACCAGTTGGCGCAGGGGTGCACATCCACGATCGAGGGCACCATGTCCTCTTCGCGTATCGCAACCCGCAGGCGGATGCGCTGGTTCTGATACATCGACAGCAGATGATAGACCACGTCGAACCGTTTCGCCCGTTCCGGGTAATCCACCGCCGTGATGTCCACCAGAGTGGAGAATTTGCACGCGCGGTCGGTGCGCAGAAATTCCATCAGCCCGGCAATATTGCTGGCCTTGACGTCAACATTCAGCTCGCCCTGGGCAATTTCCCAGGACAGGACGCATTCCGGGCGCTTGGCTTCGATCTGGTGTCCCAGCTCTTGCAATGCTTCGCTCATCTGTCTCTCCTGCCCCTTAGCGTACCAGAGTGCCGGTGCGGCGGATCTTGCGCTGCAACTGCATCAGACCATACAGCAACGCCTCGGCCGTCGGTGGGCAGCCGGGAACGTAGATGTCGACCGGCACGATCCGGTCGCAGCCGCGCACAACCGAATAGCTGTAGTGGTAATAGCCGCCCCCATTGGCGCAGGATCCCATCGAGATCACATAGCGCGGCTCCGGCATCTGATCATAGACCTTGCGCAGGGCCGGCGCCATCTTGTTAGTCAGCGTCCCCGCAACAATCATGACGTCAGACTGGCGCGGCGACGCGCGCGGCGCGATGCCAAAACGTTCCGCATCATAGCGCGGCATCGAGGTATGCATCATCTCGACGGCGCAGCAGGCCAGACCGAATGTCATCCAGTGCAGCGACCCGGTCCGGGCCCAGTTGATGATGTCCTCGGCAGAGGTCAGCAGGAAGCCTTTGTCCTGCAGCTCCGCATTCAGCGCCTGGGTGACGACCTCTTTGTCGACACCCGCCGTATTGCTCCCGGTCATCATTCCCATTCCAGCGCCCCCTTCTTCCACTCATAGGCAAAGCCGATGGTCAGCACTCCGAGGAACACCATCATCGACCAGAACCCCGCATCGCTGATATCCTTGAAGCCGACGGCCCAGGGAAACAGGAAGGCGATCTCCAGATCGAAAATGATGAACAGGATAGACACCAGATAAAAGCGCACGTCGAACTTCATTCGCGCATCGTCAAATGCGTTGAAGCCACATTCATAGGCGCTGACTTTTTCGGGGTCGGGGTTGCGCACCGCTACAATCACTGCGGCCAGAACAAGAACTAGCCCAAGACCGATTGCGACGGCCAAAAACACCAGGATCGGGAGGTACTCCCGCAACATCTCTTCCACGAGTGGCTCCTTTCCGCGCACACGGCATGTCCTGCACGCGCGCCGTCAATTGGCGTGTTGACTTGGGCCGTTACTACTCCCGTCCCCCACCACCGTCAACCAAGGCAGAGTTAATGGGAAACGCTTTGTTCAACTGTCTCGCAGATACGCAACAACACCTTTAAAACCTATGATTTTTGTCGGATTTATATGCGCAAAAAACGAGCGTAAACGTGCTGTGCCCAGGGGGCTGAAAAGCCCTTATTTACCTTGCCAGAACGGGCGCCGTTTTTCAAAGAAGGCGCCGATGCCCTCTTCCGCCTCGGGGCTTTCCCATCTGGTAACCAAAGCAGAAATGGTTAAATCGATTACGGATTTATCGATCTTTGGCCCCAGCGCGCGGGCCAGAGCCTTGGCTTCTGCGACCGCGCCGGGCGCGCAATCAAGGTACGGACGCACCTCTGCTTCGACTTCGGCATCAAGTGAGTCGGCGGGAACCGCCCGCGCCAGCAGCCCCAGATCCACCGCTTCGCCCGCCCCGAAAAGCCGCGCCGACATGAAAACCCGCCGCGCCCGGGCCTCGCCCATGCGGGCGATCACATAGGGGCCGATGGTGGCCGGGATCAGCCCCAGCCGGGTCTCTGTCAGCCCCATCTTCAGATGATCCGCGCCGATCGCCACATCACAGACCGAGGCCATGCCGACACCGCCGCCGAACGCATTGCCCTGCAACCGCCCGATGAGCGGCTGTGGCAACAGATTGAGAAGGTTCAGCATCTCGGCCAGTACCCGCGCCTCGCGCGCACGTGTCTCGGCGTCGGCCTGCATCTGTGCCTGCATCCAGGTCAGGTCCCCCCCGGCGCAGAAGCTCTTGCCCGCGCCGGTCAGAACCACCACCCGCACGGATCTGTCCGCCGCCAGCGCACGGGCGGCCGCCTGCAGCTCCTGCAGCATCTGCCCCGACATCGCGTTGTGCTTGTCGGGACGGTTGAGCGTCAGGGTCGCGACACCGCGGTCATCGCAGGTCAGATCGAGGGTGTCGTACATGGGGAATGTCCTTCGTGACAGATCGGGTTCAGGCGTCCGCAGAGACCGGCCTCAGGGCCTGCGCCATCGCGGCAGCCTCCTGCAGTACCGCCGCATCAAGCCCCGTTTCATAGCCAAGCCGGGTCAGATGTGCATGCACAGCCTCGGTGGCGACGTTTCCGGCGGCTCCGGGTGCGAACGGGCAGCCACCAAGGCCGCCAACCGCCGCATCGAACACCCGCACCCCAAGCGCAAGCGCAGCATCGATATTGTCCAGCGCGCGCCCGTTGGTATCATGAAAATGTCCCGCAAGCCGGGTCACCGGCACCGCTTCCTTGACCGCCATCAGCATCCGCGCGGTGCTGTCGGGCGTAGCCTTGCCCAGGGTGTCGCCCAATGAGATTTCATAGCAGCCCATGGAAAACAGCCGGTCCGCGACGCTGGCCACGCGCTCTGGTGCGGTTGCGCCGTCATAGGGACAGTCGGTCACGCAGGACACATAGCCGCGCACCGGCAGATCGATATGACGGGCGGCTTCCAGAATCGGCGCAAACCGGTCGATGCTCTCCTCGATGGAGGCATTTATGTTGGCTTGGGAAAATCCTTCCGACGCGGAGGCAAAGATGGCGATCTCATCAGCACCCGCAGCGCGCGCATCCTCATATCCGCGCATGTTCGGCGTCAGCGCCGCGTAGCGCACGCCCTTGGCCTTGGTGATACCCTGCAGCACGTCGCGGCTGCCTGCCATCTGCGGCACCCATTTGGGAGAGACAAAGCTCGCCACTTCGATGCGCGAGAACCCGGCGCGGCTCAGGCAATCCACCAGCGCCACCTTCTGCGCCACTGAAATGTCGCGCTTTTCATTCTGCAGCCCGTCGCGCGGGCCCACTTCATAAATCTCGACGCAGTCTTTCATGTTCACACTCCTCCCGTTAGGCGCCGGTCCCGGCCTCCTCAAGCCGCACCAGCGCTGCCCCAGCCTCCACCTGATCGCCCGTTTGCGCAAGGATTTCCGCAACGGTGCCATCACGCGCAGCCAAAAGAGAGTGCTCCATCTTCATGGCTTCCAATATGGCCAGACGGTCGCCCTCCTTCACCTCCTGCCCGACAGTGGCAAAGATCGCCTTGACCAGACCGGGCATCGGCGCCTCGATCAGGTTGCCATCGCCCAAGGCACCGGCATCGCGGTCCAGCGGATCGGCAACGGTGAATGTCAGGCCGTAGCGGTCAAAGACCGTGATCTGATCGCCCGCCCGCGCCACAGCAGGCATGCCGAGGTCGCCGATCTGCCAGCCATGGGCGAGCCGAACCGCGCGGACGCGATCCTCGCCGATGGTCCAGGTCTGCGCGTGCGGCCCGTTGACCGCCACCATGGCCTCAAAGGGCGTGCCCTGCCAGGCAAGGGTGACCGACCGCTGCAGATCCGCCCAGAGGGTGAAGCCCGTTTCCGGATGCGGCGTGACCAGATCAAGCGCCACCATGGCGGCGGCCACTTTATGCGCGACCGCAGGTTCAGGCGCGGCGGCAAGACTGTCGAGGTCGCGCGCAATCAGGCCGGTATCCACGTTTCCCGCCGCAAAGCCCCGGTGCCGGGCCAGCGCGCCCAGGAAGGCCAGATTTGTCACCGTGCCCGCCACCTGGGTGCGCGCCAGCGCATCATCGAGCTGTCGCAGCGCCGCCCCGCGCGTGGGGCCATGCACGATCACCTTTGCGATCATCGGATCGTACCAGGGGCTGATGGTATCTCCGGCGCGGACGCCACTGTCGGCGCGCACCCCGTCGGGAAAGGTCAGGTGCGACAGGGTTCCGGTTGCAGGCAGGAACCCTTTTGGCACGTCCTCGGCATAGAGACGGGCCTCGAAGGCGTGCCCCGTGATATGCAGATCCTCCTGCCGCGAGGGCAGCCCCTCGCCCGCGGCCACCCGAAGCTGCCATTCCACCAGATCGACACCGGTGATTGCTTCGGTCACCGGATGTTCGACCTGCAGCCGGGTGTTCATTTCCATGAACCAGAAGCCATCGGTGCGCAGGCCGTCTGCTCCGTCGACGATGAATTCCACGGTGCCTGCGCCGGCATATCCGATGGCCTCGGCCGCGCGCACCGCCGCGTCCCCCATGGCAGAGCGCATCTCGCGGGTCATGCCCGGGGCCGGGGCTTCCTCGATCACCTTCTGATGGCGGCGCTGCAGGGAACAATCCCGTTCGAAAAGATGAACCGCCGAAGTGCCGTCGCCAAAGACCTGCACCTCGATATGGCGGGGTTTCTGAATGTATTTCTCGATCAGAACCGCCGGATTTCCGAAGGCGGTTGTCGCCTCGCCCTGCGCGCTGGCCAGCGCATCGGCGAATTGCGCCGCGTCTTCGACGAGGCGCATGCCCTTACCGCCTCCGCCCGCCACCGCCTTGATCAGAACGGGGTAGCCGATGCGCCCGGCCTCTTCGGCGAGGAAGTCTGCATCCTGCCTGCGACCATGATAGCCCGGCACCACCGGCACGCCCGCCTCCTCCATCAGGGCCTTGGCGGCATCCTTGAGCCCCATGGCCCGGATCGCCGCGGCGGAAGGGCCGATGAAGGCCAGACCAGCGGCCTCGACCTTGTCGACGAAATCGGGGTTTTCAGAGAGAAACCCGTAGCCGGGGTGGATCCCTTCGGCCCCGGTCAGTTTTGCCGCCGCCAGAATTTCATCCGCCAGCAGGTAGCTGTCGGCCGGCGCCGGGCCATGGCCGATCTGCACTGCTTCGTCCGCCATGGCGACGTGTTTCGCATTTCGGTCGGCATCGGAATATACCGCCACCGTGCGCACGCCGAGACGTCGCGCGGTTTCAATGACACGGCACGCGATTTCGCCGCGATTTGCAATCAGGATCTTGTGGAACATGGGGCTGGTCCTTTGTCTGGAACGTCGGACCGGGGGCTCTGCCCCCGGACCCCCGAGATATTTTCAAAAAGATGAAACCCGCGAGGTCACATCCGGAAAACGCCAAAGCGGGTATCCTCGATCGGTGCATTGAGAGCCGCCGAGAGCGACAGCGACAGCACGTCCCGGGATTTGCGCGGGTCGATGATGCCATCGTCCCAGAGCCGGGCGGAGGCATAGAGCGGGTGGCTCTGTTCGGCGAACATATCGATGGTGGGTTGTTTGAATTTCGCCTCCGCCTCGGCGCTCCACTCGCCGCCCTGGCGTTCGATGGCGTCGCGTTTGACCGTCGCGAGCACCCCGGCCGCCTGCTCGCCCCCCATGACCGAAATCCGGGAATTGGGCCAGGTCCAGAGGAACCGGGGGCTGTAGGCGCGCCCGGCCATGCCGTAGTTTCCCGCTCCGAAGGAGCCGCCCACCAGCATCGTGATTTTGGGCACATTGGTGGAGGCCACCGCCGTCACCATTTTCGCTCCATGGCGGGCGATGCCTTCGTTTTCGTATTTGCGGCCGACCATGAAGCCCGTGATATTCTGCAGGAACACCAGCGGGATTTTGCGCTGGGAACACAGTTCGACGAAATGCGCGCCTTTCTGGGCGGCCTCGGAAAACAACACGCCATTGTTGGCGACGATCCCGACGGGGCAGCCTTTGACATGGGCAAAGCCGGTGACCAGCGTTTCGCCGAACCTCGGTTTGAACTCGTCGAAGCGGGACCCGTCCACCAGCCGCGCGATGACTTCGCGGATGTCATAGGGGGTGCGCAGGTCACCCGGCACCACGCCGAGGATCTCTTCGGGGTCGTAGGCCGGGTCTTCCGGGCTTTGCCAGTTGACGCCGTCGGGTTTGCGGCGATTGAGATGGCTGACCGCGCGGCGTGCCAGGGCCAGCGCATGGGCGTCGTCCTCGGCCAGATAATCCGCCACCCCCGAGAGCCGCGTGTGCACATCGCCGCCGCCCAGATCCTCGGCCGAGACCACCTCGCCGGTGGCCGCCTTGACCAGCGGCGGGCCCGCGAGGAAGATCGTGCCCTGGTCCTTGACGATGATGGTGACATCCGACATCGCGGGCACATATGCGCCGCCTGCCGTGCAGGAGCCCATGACCACGGCGATCTGCGGGATGCCCCGGGCCGACATCCGCGCCTGATTATAGAAGATGCGGCCAAAGTGATCCCGGTCCGGAAAGACCTCATCCTGTTGCGGCAGGTTCGCGCCGCCTGAATCCACGAGATAGACGCAGGGGAGATTGTTCTCCGCCGCGATTTCCTGCGCCCGGAGGTGTTTCTTCACCGTCATCGGGAAATAAGTGCCGCCCTTCACAGTGGCATCGTTGCAGACCACCATGACCTCCTGCCCTTCCACCCGGCCGATGCCCGCGATCACCCCGGCCGCCGGAGCGGCGTCATCATACATCCCGAATGCCGCAGTCGCGCCGATTTCAAGGAAGGGCGAGCCCGCATCCAACAGGTTGGCCACGCGCCGTCTCGGCAGCATCTTGCCCCGGCTTTCGTGACGCGCGCGCGAGGCTTCGCCGCCGCCCATCCGCGCCGCCTCTGCGACGGCCGAAACCTCCGCCAGCGCTTCGAGATGGGAAGTGACGTTCTGTTTGAAGCCCTCGGAGGACGGCATCGCCTTGGAGTGAAGTATCATGAGTGCGGCATCCTTTTGGAGTTGGCAGGCAGTGTCAGCGGTGTTTGGGCGCAGGGTCGCAGGGCGGGCAATCCGGTCATGTCGGCACCTCTGCCGTAGCCCGCAGCTTCAGCTCCCTGCGGATCACCTTGCCCGTGACGGTCATCGGCAATGCATCGAGAAATGCGATCTCACGCGGGTAGGAATAGGTGGCAAGACGGGTTTTCACATAGTCCTGCAGCGCCTGGCTGCTGGCCTCGGCACCGGGTTTCAGCACCACATAGGCCTTGACGATCTCCGTCCGGAGAGGGTCGGGTTTGCCCACCACACCAACCGTCGCGACGGCGGGGTGGGTCATCAGGCAGTCCTCGATTTCAGAGGGGCCGATGCGATATCCGGCCGAGGTGATCACGTCATCCTCGCGCCCGACAAAGCGCAGATAGCCATCCTCCCAGATCCCACGGTCGCCGGTCACCATCCAGTCGCCACGAAACTTTTCGGCGGTGGCTTCGGGCCGGTTCCAATAGGCCAGCATCATCGCGGCAGAGCCGCGCAGCACGGCCACGTCGCCCTCGGCCCGGGTCGGGTGTCCCGCATCGTCGATCACCTCCACCACATGTCCCGGCACCGGCTGGCCAATACAGCCAGGCCGCACCGGAAACGCCGCCGCGCAGGAAGAGACGGTCATATTGCATTCGGTCTGGCCATAGAATTCGTTGATGGTCACGCCCAGCGCCTGCCGGCCCCAAGCGAGCATCTCCGCGCCCAGGGGCTCTCCGCCGGAGGCAACAGAACGTAGACCGTGAAGCCCCTGCCCCGCCGCTTTCAGCATGCGCAGGGCTGTGGGCGGAAAAAACACGTTGCGGACGCCCGCCGCTGCAATCACGTCGGCGCAGGTGTCCGCCGTGAACTTGTCGAGCCGCGCCGCCACCACCGGCACGCCCAGCGCAAGCCCCGGCATGGCGACGTCGAACAGCCCCCCGATCCAGGCCCAATCCGCAGGCGTCCACAGACAGTCTCCTGGCTGGCCGAGATGATCATGGCTCATCGAAACACCCGGCAGATGCCCGGTCAGCACCCGATGGCCATGCAGGGCCCCCTTGGGTGTGCCGGTCGTGCCGGAGGTGTAGATCAGTACGGCCGGATCGTCGGGACCGGTCTGCGCAAAGGGCGCGGCCTCTCCCGCGATCCCGACCTCAGCCGCAAGCAGCGGCCGCGCCAGATCACCGAGCTGCACCGCGCCCTCCCGGTCGGTCAGCACATATTCCGCACCGGCATCCCCGATCCGGCTGGCCAGGGCATCGTGCTTGAACAATTTGAACAAGGGCACCGACACCGCGCCTATCTTCCATATGGCAAGATGCGCCGCCGCGCACCATGGCGACTGGCTGAGCAACACCCCGACACGATCTCCGGGCAGGACTTTGGTCTGCAGCATCCGGGCAAGGCCATCGACCATATCGCTCAGTTCGCCAAAGCTGACATCCCGTCGCACGCTGCCGGTGAGGTCAATCACCGCCAGATCGTGGCGTGGGTGGTCCAGCACTTGCGCCGACATGTTCAAACGCTCCGGCAGGATCCACGCGCCCGCCTCCGTCAGCCCAGGGCTCGCCTGTCTCTCGGTCATATCTCCGCCCCTCCACGCTCCAGGCTCCATTTGCACCAGCCGTGCACCGCCGGACGCCATTCCTTCAGATCAGATCGGTCCCCTCGCTCCGCAGGCCCTCCCGGCGCGGCGTAGGGGAATGGTGCCCCCGGCGCGGCGCCTGCGGGCCCGGCCAGATCAGCCCATATGCGTCATCAGTTCGCGCCCGATCAACATGCGCCGGATTTCCGACGTGCCCGCTCCGATCTCCATCAACTTGGCATCGCGGAAGATGCGGCCAACCGGATTGTCGCTCAGATAGCCAGCCCCACCGAAGGCCTGCACGGCCTGATGCGCCTGCGTCATCGCCACTTCCGACGCGTAGAGACAGCAGGCCGCGGCATCCTGACGGGTCACCGTTCCCGTGTCACAGGCCTTCGCGACCTCATAAACATAGGCCCGGGCAGAGTTCATCGCCGTATACATATCCGCGATCTTGCCCTGCATCAGCTGAAAATTCCCGATCGGCTGGCCGAATTGCCGACGCTCAGCCATATAGGGCATCATCTCATCCATGCAGGAGGCCATGATACCAGTGCCGATCCCCGCCAGCACCACCCGCTCGTAGTCGAGACCCGACATCAGCACCCGCACGCCCTTGCCTTCCTCGCCCAGCACGTTCTCAAATGGGACCTCGACATCCTCGAACACCAGTTCAGCCGTGTTCGATCCCCGCATCCCCAGCTTGTCGAAATGGGCCGAGGTGGAAAATCCCTTGAAAGCCTTCTCGATCAGAAACGCCGTCATACCCTTGGAACCGGCCTCCGGGTCGGTCTTGGCATAGACCACCAGCGTGTCCGCATCCGGACCATTGGTGATCCAGTATTTGGTACCGTTCAACACATAGCGATCATTTCGCTTTTCAGCCCGCAACGCCATAGAAACAACGTCAGATCCCGCCCCGGCCTCTGACATCGCCAAGGCGCCCACATGCTCGCCGGAGATAAGTCGCGGCAGATATTTCGCCTTCTGCTCCGCAGTGCCATTGAGCTTGATCTGATTGACGCAGAGGTTGGAGTGGGCCCCGTAGGACAGCGCCACCGAGGCCGAGGCCCGCGCGATTTCCTCCACCGCGACAGTATGGGCAAGGTAACTCATGCCCGCACCGCCGAATTCCTCATCCACGGTTATGCCCAGGAGCCCCAACTCGCCCATTTCCTGCCAGAGCTCGGCTGGGAATTCGTTGGTCTGGTCAATCTCCTGCGCCATCGGCTTGACGCGATCCTGCGCCCAGCGGTGCACCATATCGCGCAGCGCGTTCACGTCTTCACCCAGATCGAATGTCATGCTTGCGTTGAACATCTGCGTATCTCCTCCCGAGAGCCCATGTTCAGGTGGCCGTTTCCAACCCCAGCGGTCGAGTCTCACCCGTTATTGAACACTTGTTCATTTATGAGCCGATCAAAGGCGATCCGTCAAGCCCCCAGCCGGTGCTGCAGCTCCCAAAGCCCCCTCCCGGCAGGTCACAGCGCCGCCAAGGGCCGGGCTCTCCCGCGCACCCCGCCTGCATTGAAATGCCTACGTGGCCCTTGGGCCGGGCAGGCCGCGCCGGAGGCGCAGCCTGCCACCGCGATTTGCAGAGCAAAGCGCAATCCCTCACCCCGGGGATTTGCAGCTGCAAATCACCAGATACAGCGTCGCGCCCCATCGGGGTGCGACACCGCTTGGCAAAACCAATGATCGACAGACTATTCCGACGCAGCTCAGACGCCGCCTTGCCACACGGCGCTGACCTCCGCGCGGATGATCCGCGCGATCAGCGCACAATCATCCAGAGAGAACGTCAGCGGGACACGCATATCGATAATGCCCGCAAGGATACGGTCGCTTTTGGGCAGGGGTTGCGTCGGCGCATAGCGCCAGCTGTCATACCTCGAGGTAAAGGCGACAGGTTCCGCCACGCCGAACCATTTCAGTTCCACCCCGCGCGCAGCACAGCGGGACAACACGGCCCCGACCGCCGCCGCCGACCAATCCAGCAAAAGGAACTGGATCGAAGACCCCACAAAGACCTCGGCCTCGGGACGCTCCACCACCGTCAGCCCCGGCGTCCGCCGCAGGCCGTCCTCCAGCACGTGATAGCGCTCATTCCAACGCCGGACCTGCCGGTCCAGATCACGCAGTTGCGGTCTCAGAATCGCTGCCCGCAGATTGTCCATCCGGCCCGATATATTGGGGGTGTCATATTTCACCCGTTCAAACACCTCGGCACCCGGCGCCGCGAGGTGACGGGGATAGAGCATATAGGACCCCGACAACAGGATCGCCCGCGCCGCGACCTCAGCGTCATCGGTGATCAGCAGCCCCCCCTCACCCGAATTCACATGTTTGTATGTCTGACAGGAATAACAGCCCACCAGTCCATGACGCCCCGACGCGACACCGTTCCAACTTGCCCCCATTGTATGGGCACAGTCTTCGATCACCCGGATACCGGCCTCGGCGCAGATCGCCATCAACCGGTCCATGTCGCACAGATGGCCCCGCATGTGACTGAGCATCAGAACACTGGCCTGCCCCGCCTTTGCCGCGAGATCCTCCAGATCGATGGTCAGATCCTCGGTCACCCCGACGAAGACCGGCACCGCACCCACCGACGCGATCGCCCCCGGCACCGGTGCCAGCGTGAAGGCGTTGGTCAGCACGGCCTCGCCCTGCCCGACCCCAAGCGCCCGCAACGCGGTTGCCATGGCATAGCCGCCCGACGCCACGGCGAGGCAGTATTTCGCCCCCGTCATGGCAGCAAACTCCTGCTCCAGAAGCGCCACTTCGCCCGCCTCCTCCTCCACGAGGTTGTAGCGGTGAAGACGCCCATGCCGCAGGACTGCGACGGCCGCCTCGATGGCGTCCTCCGGGATCGGTTCCTGCTGGGTGAAACTGCCGGTGAAATGCTCTGTCGAATGCTCTGCCATAGGCAAAGTCATGATCCGCCCCTACACAGACGTCAAGAGCAGGCGTCGCACGTCCGGCGCGAAATCAGACCCGAAGGGGCGCCCATGTCAGGGGCGACAGCCCCCTGCGCACCGTCTGCCCCTGCACAAACCCTGCACAGTCCCTGCAGAGGCGCCCGCAGAGCCCCTGTAGCGGCCCGCCGCCAAGGACGATCAGGCCAGTGGATTGCGACCGATCAGCGCGGCGACGACGTCGGGCAGATCGGCATAGTCATGCAACAACGCCTCCGGCTTCAACGCAGCCATATCCTCTCCGGCGGGCCCGAATGTCACCAGAACCGACGGCACCCCCGCATTGGCAGAAGTCCGGCGGTCGGTGTCGCTGTCACCGATCAACACGCACATGTCCGGCGCCCCCCCTGCCCGGCGCGCCGCCTCGAACAAAGGCGCAGGGTCGGGTTTTCGCACCGGCAGCGTATCGGCCCCCACCAGCGAGGCAAAGACATCGCGCACGCCAAGCTGCTGCATCAACTGCTCCGCCAGGGCCTCGGGTTTGTTGGTGCAGATACCGACGCCGTATCCCGCCGCCTTCAGGGCCTCGATGGCCTCCATTGCGCCGGGGTAGATCACCGTATGGGTCGCGATTGCTCCGCGATAGGCCTCCAGCAGCACCGGATAGTATTCCTCCACCGTGGCGTCCCTGTATTGCCCGGCCCGCGTCAGCCCCTCGGTCAGCATCCTTTTGCCGCCGCGCAGGGCGACCTTTGCGTCACTGGCGTGGGTCAGCATATCCCCCAGCCCCATCGCCCGGAAGCAATGGTTCGCCGCCGCCAGCAGATCGCGCGAGGTATCGGCCAGCGTGCCGTCGAGGTCAAAGATCACCGTGCGCATGTAAATTCTCCCGTTCGGCGTGAATTCGCCGTCACATATTGCAAGTCGCAACCGAAGTTTACGGGCTCACACCTTGCGCGCCCCCCGATAGCGGATAAAACGGGGGCAGCAAAAACTCAAAGAGAAAACACCCCATGAGCATCGCCCTCGTCATCCTCGCCGCAGGCAAAGGCAGCAGGATGAACTCCGATCTGCCGAAGGTTCTGCATCCGATCGCCCAGGCGCCCATGCTGGAACACGCCATGGCGGCAGGCCGCGGGCTCGATCCGGCGCGCACCGTCGTGGTGGCCGGCCACGAGGCCGAGAGGGTCCGCGCCGCCGTCGCCGAGATCGACGAGGAGGCGCAGGTCGTGCTGCAGAGCGAACAGCTCGGCACCGGCCATGCGGTTCTGCAGGCCCGCGACGCGCTCCGGGGGTTTGAGGGCGATGTGGTCGTGCTCTATGGTGATACCCCCTTCGTGTCCCAACAGACGCTGGAGCGCATGATCGAGGCCCGCAGTCGCGCCGATCTGGTGATCCTCGGCTTCGAGGCCGCCGATCCCGCCCGCTACGGCCGTCTGGTGATGCAGGGCGAGACCCTCGAACGCATTGTCGAATACAAGGACGCAACCGAGGAGGAACGCGCCATCAGCTTCTGCAATTCCGGCCTGATGGCGGCGGATGCGGCGGTGATGTTCCGTCTGCTGGAGAAGGTCGGCAACGACAATGCGGCTGGTGAATACTACCTCACCGATCTGGCAGAGCTGGCCCGCGCCGAAGGTCTCGCGGTGACTGCGGTGGCCTGTCCAGAAGAGGAAACCCTCGGCATCAATTCCCGCGCGGATCTGGCGGCGGCGGATGCGGTATTTCAGACCCGCGCCCGCGCCGAGCTGCTGGATATCGGCGTCACCCTGATGGCGCCCGAGACGGTCTACCTCGCCTTTGATACCTATATCGGCCGCGACACGGTGGTAGAACCGAACGTGGTTTTCGGCCCCGGCGTCACCGTGGAAAGCGGTGTGCTGATCCGGGCGTTTTCGCATCTCGAGGGCTGCCATGTCTCGCGCGGCGCCAAAGTCGGCCCCTATGCCCGCCTGCGCCCCGGCGCCGAACTGGCAGAGGACACCCACATCGGCAATTTCGTCGAGATCAAGAACGCCGAAATCGGCGAAGGCGCCAAGGTCAACCATCTGAGCTATATCGGCGATGCTTCGGTCGGCAAGGCGACCAATATCGGCGCGGGCACCATCACCTGCAACTATGATGGCGTCATGAAGCACCGCACCGAGATCGGAGCCCGGGCCTTCATCGGCTCCAACACCATGCTGGTGGCCCCGGTCCGGGTCGGCCATGAGGCGATGACCGCCTCGGGGGCGGTGATCACGAAAGACGTCGGCGACGGCGACCTTGCCATCGCGCGGACGCCGCAGATCAACAAAACGGGCCGTGCGGAAAAGCTGATGGATATGCTGCGCGCCCGCAAAGCCCGCCAGAACAAGGGAAGCTGACCATGTGTGGTATCGTTGGAGTTCTGGGCAGCCACGAGGTGTCCCCCATTCTGGTGGAGGCGCTGAAACGGCTCGAATACCGCGGCTATGACAGCGCGGGCATTGCCACCGTCAACGACGGCCATCTCGACCGCCGTCGCGCCGTGGGCAAGCTGATCAACCTGTCGGACGAGCTGGTGCACAATCCGCTGCCGGGCAAATCCGGCATCGGCCATACCCGCTGGGCCACCCATGGCGCTCCGACCGTCAGCAACGCGCATCCCCATCAGGCGGGCCGCGTCGCCGTGGTCCACAACGGCATCATCGAAAATTTCAAGGAGCTGCGCACCGAGCTGGCCGCCCATGGGATCACCTTTGTGACCCAGACGGATACCGAAACGGTGGCATTGCTGTGCGAGTATCACATGCGCGATGGCACCAGCGCCGCAGAGGCCGCGCGCAAGACCGTGGCGCAGCTCGACGGCGCCTTCGCGCTGGCCTTCCTGTTTGACGGCGAGGAAGATCTGATTGTCGCCGCCCGCAAGGGGTCACCGCTGGCCATCGGGCACGGCGATGGAGAGATGTTTGTCGGCTCCGATGCCATTGCGCTGGCGCCGATGACCGACCGGATCACCTATCTGGACGAGGGCGATTTTGCCGTCCTCACCCGTCAGAGCCTCACGATCTGGGACGCCAGGGGCAATCTTGCCAACCGCGAGATGCGTCAGATCACGCTGGAGAACACCCGCATCAACAAAGACGGCCACAAGCATTTCATGGCCAAGGAGATCGCCGAACAGCCCGTCGCCGTGGACAAGGCGCTCAGGGCCTATCTGGATGACACCGGCACCATCACCCTGCCCGACGGTCTCGACTTCAGCGGCGTTGAACGGCTGACACTGGTCGCCTGCGGCACTGCCTACTATGCGTGTATGGTGGCGAAATATTGGTTCGAGACCATTGCACGCCTGCCGGTCGAGGTCGATGTGGCCTCGGAATTCCGCTACCGGGAGCCCCCCGTCGCCCCCGGCACACTGGCCATGTTCGTCTCCCAATCCGGCGAAACCGCCGACACGCTCGCGGCGCTCAAGTACATGCAGGACAAGGCCGATGTGATCGCGGCGCTGGTCAATGTCCCCGAAAGCACCATCGCGCGCGAAAGCGACGTGGTACTGCCGATCCACGCAGGCCCCGAAATCTCCGTCGCCTCGACCAAGGCCTTCACCTGTCAGCTGACCGTCTTGCTGATGCTCGCCCTGAAGGCGGCACAGGTACGCGGCCTGCCGCTGCCGGAGGGCATGCCCGAAGACCTGCGCGCCCTGCCCGGCCTGATCCATCAATCGCTGGCCTCCGAGGCCCAGATCGCCCGTGCTGCCCGTGATCTGGCCACGGCCCGCGACATTATCTTCCTCGGGCGCGGCCAGCTCTATCCGCTGGCACTCGAGGGGGCGCTGAAGCTCAAGGAACTCAGCTACATCCACGCAGAGGGCTATGCCTCGGGCGAGCTGAAACACGGACCCATCGCCCTGATCGACGAGAGCGTGCCGGTGATCGTCATGGCGCCGCGCGACGCGCTGTTTGAAAAGACCATCTCCAACATGCAGGAGGTGATGGCGCGGGGCGGCCGGGTGGTGCTGGTGACGGATGCCGACGGCGCGCGCACCGCATCGGAAGGCACCGCCGAGGTCATCATCATGCCACAGGTTCCGGACGCGCTGGCACCGATCCTCTATGCGGTCCCGGCACAGCAGATCGCCTATTTCACCGCCATTGCCAAAGGGACCGATGTGGACCAGCCGCGCAACCTCGCCAAATCCGTGACCGTCGAATGATGCCGCACACACCCGACGAGGTACTCGCCACTCTGCGCAGTGCCGCAGATCCCGATCGCGCCGCGCAGATGGCCGCCTATCACAAACAAACCCGTCCGGTTCTGGGCATCGGCAACGACAGTCTCAACACCCTGTCGCGCGACCTGAGGCAGGCGCTGGATCTTGAGGCGCGCGTCGACCTCGCGTCAGAGCTCTGGGCCAGTGACGTCTTCGAGGCGCGCATTCTCGCCGCCAAGCTGCTGACGCAGGCGCGGATCAAACCGGATGACGCGATCTGGGAGCTGTTGCAAAGCTGGGTGCCCGATTTCGACAGTTGGGCCATCGCGGACCAGGCTGCATCGGCAATCTCGAAACGCCTGCAGGCGGACCCCGCCCGGCTGGATTCGGTCGAGGTCTGGACCACTTCCGAGCATATGTGGACCCGGCGCGCGGCGCTCGTGGCGACCCTGCCATGGGCCAAGCTGGCCAACCCGAAACCGACCGAACGGGACGCGCGGACGCGGATTTTGGGCTGGGCTGCGACCTATGTGCCCGATCGCGCGTGGTTCATTCAGAAATCCATCGGCTGGTGGCTGCGCGATCTGTCAAAACACGACCCCGACGGCACCCGCGCCTTTCTCGCGACCTATGGCGATCAGATGAAAGTCTTCGCCCGCAAGGAAGCCGCCAAGCATCTGGGCAGCTGATCCGATCAGGCGGGAAACGCGGCCCTCGGGTCGCATCAGGTCACATGGGGCCGGGTCATGCCGGGACAGGCCGTATCAGCCTGGATCAGACTGGCCCGACGCGGATTTCGACCAGTTCCGTCAGCGGCAGGCCCAGCGCCCGCATGCCTCCGATGGAGAGGCGACTGCCCTGCCCCGCGTCGCCTGCGATCGGCTCCAGCGTGACCACCACGCTCTTGCCATTTGGGGCCAGCAGCCGTGCGTTGCGCCGGGCCGAAACCAGCGGTGTTTCCATCCATAACCCGTCACGTCCTGGGTCGCCCAATCCCACCACCGTCGTCTTTTGCCCGACAAAAGACGGGGCCGAGGCCACAACCGGAGCAGAAGCGCCAGCCCCAGACGTTTGCGGAGCAGCAGGGGAGGCCGACGCCGCCTCCGCACCCGCCCGCGGTGTGGCGATCTCCGACGTGCGCGCGACATTTGCTTGCGACGCCCCCGCCGACCCAGCCGCACCAGTCGACCCCAAGGGTGCCGAAGCCCCACTTGCCCCACTCGCCGCAGTCGCACCCAGCGTCGACGGCGGCGAGGACCACGGCTTTGCCGCAGTGGCGTCCAGCGGTTCCGACTCGACTGCAGGCGGCGCCTCCGGGGAAACCGGCGTCATCGGCTCCAGCTGCAGCCCGGTGCCAAGCCCCTGCAGAACCTGGGAATTCAGATGCACCCCCCCCAGCCCGTTGCAGGCGGATACGCCGCCCGCCACCAAAGCCGCGAAAGACAGGTATTTGAAGGCGCGTCGAGTCAGATATCGTGTCATGCGGCGACCCTAGCGGCCAGATGCCGGGGACGCCAGACACAATGCAGCGCACTGAGCCGCCCCCGTCTCTGCGCTGCCCTCTGACACAATGGCACCATTTGAAGGGCGCAACTCTATTGTCCTAATGGCATTACCCCCTTACCTATGGTTCCATGACAGCACCTCTTATCGATCCCTTCGCGCGCGCTATCACATACCTTCGGGTCTCGGTCACCGACCGCTGCGATTTTCGCTGCGTTTACTGCATGTCCGAAAATATGACCTTCCTGCCAAAGAAGGAGCTGCTGACGCTGGAGGAGCTGGACCGCATGTGCTCCACCTTCATCGGCCTCGGCGTTCAAAAGCTGCGCATCACCGGGGGCGAACCCTTGGTGCGCCGGGACATCATGACGTTCTTTCGCGGCATGACCCGCCATCTCGACAGCGGGGCGCTGAAGGAGCTCACCCTCACCACCAATGGCAGCCAGTTGGAGAAACACGCGCAGGCTCTATTTGATGCGGGGGTGCGGCGGGTCAATGTTTCCCTTGATACGCTGGATGAGGCCAAATTCGCCGAGGTCACACGATGGGGCCGGCTGCCGCAGGTGCTGCGTGGCATCGACGCGGCACAGGCTGCGGGCTTGCGGGTCAAGATCAACGCCGTCGCCCTGAAGGACTTCAACGAGGACGAGCTGTTCTCCATGACACAATGGTGCGCCGCGCGCGGGATTGACCTGACCTGGATCGAG
The DNA here is from genome assembly GCF_006265095.1 of Phaeobacter sp. B1627. Taxonomy (GTDB): domain Bacteria; phylum Pseudomonadota; class Alphaproteobacteria; order Rhodobacterales; family Rhodobacteraceae; genus Epibacterium. The sequence continues at coordinate 72,122 of NZ_VCNK01000018.1, read as the reverse complement.
GTCATGCCCATGGGCGATATTGGCAATGAGAACCGGCTCGGTCAATATTGGTCGCTGAAGGATGTGCGCAAGGCCTATGAAGGCGGCTATCAGGTCACCGATCTGGCGGAACGGACAGGCGGCCCGGCCCGCTATGTGCGGCTGGAAGACACCGGCCAGCAGATCGGATTCATCACGCCGCTCAGCCACAACTTTTGCGAAAGCTGCAACCGCGTGCGCCTGACCTGCACGGGCGAGCTCTATATGTGTCTCGGACAGGAAGATATGGCCGATCTGCGCGCCCCCCTGCGCGATCACCCGGATACCGAAGCGCCGCTCCAGGACGCGATCCGCGCCGCGATTTCGCTCAAACCCAAGGGGCACGACTTTGACTATTCCCGCCAGTCGGTGGACGGTCAGATGACCCGCCACATGAGCCACACCGGCGGCTGAGGCGCAAAGTCGTGATGTCCCGATCACCGCAGCAGGTCCGCCCCACCCTGCTCTATCATCTCTATCGCGGCGCGACCGCGCTGATCGCCCCTCTGGCCTGGTCGAGGGTCGCGGGCAAACTGCGGGACTATGGCCTGCCCGAGGAACGCGTGCGCGAACGTCTCGGCCATGCATCGCTGTCGCGCCCGGCGGGACGGCTGGTCTGGTTCCATGCCGCCAGCGTCGGCGAGAGCCTGTCTGTTCTGACCCTGATCCACCGTTTGGGCGAGGCCGCGCCGGATCTCGAATTTCTGGTGACCTCCGGGACCCCGACCTCGGCAGAGCTGATCGCCAGACGCCTGCCTCCCCGCACCCGACATCAGTTCCCGCCCCTCGATTCCGTCGCCGCAGTGGACCGGTTCCTGGCTCATTGGCAGCCGGATCTGGGCATTTTCGTCGAGAGCGAACTCTGGCCGCATATGCTGGTGCGGGCCCGGGCGGCGGCTGTCCCGCTGATCCTGCTGAATGCCCGCCTGTCGCCAAAATCCGTCGCCCGCTGGCAAAAACGCCCCAAGACCGCGCGGTTCCTTTTGGACCAGTTCGCGCTGATGCTGACCCAGAACGCCCAGACCGCCGCCAACCTTCGCAGCATCGGCGCAGCGCCCGAACGGGTGCAGGAAGGCAGCAATCTCAAGGCCGTCTCTGACCCGTTGCCGGTCGATCAGGGCACGCTCCGCCTGATGCAGGAGGTGCTGCAGGGGCGCCCGGTCTGGATCGCGTCCTCGACCCATGAGGGGGAGGAAGCCATCGTTCTCGATGCCCACAAGGCTCTGCTGGCCGACCACCCTGACCTCCTGTTGCTGCTGGCCCCGCGTCACCCCAACCGCGGCGATGCGGTCGCGGCTCTGGTGGCGGAGGCCGGTCTCACCGCTGCCCGCCGCAGTCTCCAGCCCGCCTCCGGCACCCCCCTGCCCGAGGCCTCGACACAGGTCTATCTGGCCGACACATTGGGCGAGGTCGGCACTTGGTATGCGCTCTGTCCGCTGGTGTTCCTCGGCGGCTCTCTGCGCGAAATCGGCGGTCACAATCCGTTCGAGGTGATGCAGGCCGGGGGCGCGGTGCTGACTGGCCCCGGGGCCTACAACTTTGCCGAATCCTTTGCCGAGCTGACGGCCCTTGGCGCCGCCATCGAGATCACCGGCGCCGACACGCTGCCGGCGGCCATCGACAGGTGGCTCCGGCAGCCCGACACGCTGGCGGCAGCGCGGGCCCAGGGACGCGCGTTCCTGGCCCGGCAGTCCGACCAGATGGACAAAACCATTGCGGCCCTGCTCTCGCACCTGCCGCACACCCGATAGAGATGCGCACCATGCACACCACTGACCTCCGGCAGATCGAAGTGATCGCCCCGAATTTCAAGAAACGCTACTCCGGGGTCACCTCGACCGTGATCCGGCTGGTGCCGCTGCAGGCCCGCCATATCGCGATATGCGCCGCCGCCCCCGATCTGCCCCCCGAAGTGCCACAGGTCAAACCGAGCGCGCTTTGGACCATGTCCCGCAGCGGCCCATCCGGCGCCCGCGTCTGGCACGCGCGCCGCAACAACGAAATGGTCGCGGGGCTGGCGCTGAAATACATCCTCGGCAAGAAACTCAAGCTGCTGTTCACCTCGGCCGCCCAGCGGCGCCACACCGGGTTCACACGCTGGCTGATCCGGCGCATGGATGCGCTGATCGCCACCTCGGCCAAATCCGCCAGCTACCTGGAACGCGAGGCCACCGTGATCCGCCATGGCATCGATTGCGAGCTGTTCTGCCCCGTCGCGGACCGCGCTGCCCTGCGGGCCGAGCTTGACCTGCCGCCGGACGGGCTGCTGGTTGGCTGCTTCGGGCGCATCCGTCCCCAAAAGGGCAATGACCTCTTTGTCAAAGCCATGATCGCCGCCTGTCGCGCCAATCCAAAGGTGCATGCGCTGATGATGGGGCGTGCCACCGCAGACAACGCCGAATTCCTCCAGGGGCTCCGGGATGAGGTCACCGCTGCAGGGCTCGCGGACCGCATTCTCTTTCGGGATGAGGTCCCGGTGGCAGAGGTGCCGCGTCACTTTCAGGCGCTGGACCTTTATGTGGCACCGCAACGCTGGGAGGGCTTTGGCCTCACCCCGCTGGAGGCGATGGCCTGCGGGGCTCCGGCCGTGGCCACCCGCGTCGGCGCATTTGAGGAGCTTGTTCGTCCCGGGCAAACCGGAACCCTCTGCGAGATCGGCGATCTCAGCCAGATCACGGCCGATATCATCAGCTGCCTGTCAGATGAGGCAAAGCTTCATGAAATGGCACAAGCGGCGCGCGACCATGTCACCGCAAATTTCCGTCTGGAAGGGGAAGCACAGGCAATCATCGCCATCTATCGCGGGCTCCTTTCCCGATGACGGGAAAGGCAAGATGCTGATTCAAAACAACAAACACAAACTCTAAAAAATCACCTTCCTGATCACATAAAATTTTCGGAACCTTTTGCCACATCTCCACGTTGTTCACTCAGACGGCGCCAGTCGACGCCGATTTCAACGTACTGAAGTCATGGACACCCATGACAAGGAGGTTCCAATGTTTAAGACACTGACACTCGCCGCTGTGACCCTGGGTTCCACTGTTGCCCTCACCGCCCCCGCCTTCGCACAGAACAGCAATCCGATGGTCGACAAGGACATCCGCGTACTGCGCGTTGATGCCAGCATCTGTGACAGCGCCAAACAGGACATGGCGTCCTGGGCTGGCACCATCGACGGCCACGGTGCCTATGCGGTTCCGGTCTATCCCGCCAGCGTGACCCTGGATTGCGCCGAACCGGCTGCCGTCCTGCCCGTGGGCCAGTCCTGGGGCTTTGATGACCAGAAAGCCGCTGATATTGCCGCGATGAGCCAGTGCGAGGCAAACCTGCCCGATGGTTTTGAACGCTGCGCCCTGGTTGGCCAGACCTTCACCAAAAAATAATGTGTCCCTGACCCACAGGTCCGCGTGACAGCAAAAAATATCAAATTGAACAGGGGGCCGCCATGGCCCCCTGTTTTCTCATATCCGGTTTTCTCATAACCGGCTTTCTCATATCCGGCATATCTTCAGCCTGCCGGGCGTGGCGCTGATATCAGGCCGCAGGCATCCGCTGCTCGACGATTTCCGCCCACCAGCTGCAACCCGCCGGGATCGCCTCATCGGTGAAATTGTATTTCGGGTGATGCACTGCGGCGGTATCGCCATTGCCCACCAGAATATAGGCGCCGGGACGTTCCTCCAGCATGAAGGCGAAATCCTCGCCGCCCATGACCAGCGGTGCCTCGTCGCAACTGCCGGAGACGTCGCGCGCCACTTTGGCCGCAAAATCGGTCTGCTCTTCGTGGTTCACCATCACCGGATAACCCCGGTGATAGGTCACATCGGCCTCACCGCCAAAGGTCGCTGCAACACCGGCACAGATCTCCTTGATCCGCTTTTCGGCGAGATCACGGATTTCGGCCGCCATGGTGCGGACGGTGCCTTTGATCTGGACCCGTGCGGGGATCACGTTGAAGGCCTTGGAGGAGGTCTCGAAGGAGGTGACCGACACCACGATCTGATGCACCGGATCCGCATTGCGCGAGGCGATGCTCTGCAACGCCATCACAGCCTGCGCGGCCATCACGGTGGTGTCGATGGTTTCATGCGGTTTCGCCGCATGGCCACCCCGGCCGGCAAAGGTGATATCGAACTGATCCGTCGCCGCAAAGAATGCGCCCGGGCGAATGGAAAAGCTGCCGACGGGGCGGCCCGGCCAATTGTGCATGCCGTAGACTTCCTGGATGTTCCAGCGATCCATCATGCCGTCATCGCACATTTCCTTGCCGCCGCCGCCGCCCTCCTCGGCGGGTTGGAAGATCAGCACCACGGTGCCGTTGAAATTGCGCGTCTCGGACAGGTATTTCGCCGCCCCCAGCAACATCGCCGTATGGCCGTCGTGGCCACAGGCATGCATCGCATTGGCGGTCTTGGAGGCATAGTCCAGACCGGTTTCCTCATGGATCGGCAGCGCGTCCATATCGGCGCGCAGGCCAATGACCTTGCCGGAGGTGTCGGATTTGCCCTTGATCACCGCCACAACGCCCGTGCGGCCAATGCCCGTGACCACCTCGTCGCAGCCGAAACCGGTCAGCTTTTCCGCCACCAACGCACTGGTGCGGTGGGTGTCAAACAGGATTTCCGGGTTCTCGTGAATGTCTCGTCGCCATTCGGTGATTTCTGCCTGCAGTTCGGCAAAACGGTTCTTGACGGGCATTGGTCTTCTCCTTGGTTCAATCAAAATCCGCGACCGGATGCACGGGGCACCCCGGACGCGGGACAATCCGGGGTCAGGCGCCAGGCATCCGGCGTTCGCAGAGTTCGACAAACCAGCTGCAGCCGAACGGCATCGCGCTGTCGTCGAATTGATAGGCCGGGTGGTGACACATGGCGGTGTCGCCGTTGCCCAGAAAGATATAGGCGCCAGGGCGCGATTCGAGCATGTAGGCAAAATCCTCGGACGGCATGATCGGCGCGGTGTCGCTGTCGACGTTGTCGCTGACCGCGCGGGCGGCTTCCACCGCGTGGGCGACCTCCTCCGCGGTATTCTCGGTCACCGGATAGCCCGGATCCCATGTCACCGTCGCAGTGGCACCAAAAGCCGAGGCGGTATCCTCGGCCACCCGACGGACACGCTCCTCGGCGAGTTTGCGGTTCTCGGCATCCAGCGTGCGGACCGTGCCCTTCAGTTTCGCCCGATGAGCGATCACGTTGGATGCGGTGCTGTCGGTCTCGAATGTGCCCACGGTCAATACGACCCGGTGAATGGGATCGACATTGCGTGACACGATACTGTGCAGCGACACCACGATCTGCGCCGCCACCAATGTGGTGTCGATCGTCTCATGAGGGGCAGCAGCATGGCCCCCTTTGCCGGTGACCTCGATTTCGAATTCATCCGAGGACGCCAGAAGCCCCCCGACGCGGGTGGCAAAATGGCCCACCGGAAGCCCCGGCGTATTATGCAGCCCATAGACCTCCTGCACGCCCCAGCGCTCCATTACCCCATCGTCGACCATCGCCTTGCCGCCCGCTCCGCCTTCTTCGGCGGGCTGAAACAGCAGCACCACGGTGCCGTTGAAATTGCGCGTCTCAGCGAGGTATTTCGCCGCGCCGAGCAATATCGCCGTATGGCCGTCATGTCCGCAGGCATGCATCTTGCCCGGTGTGCGCGAGGCATAGTCCAGCCCGGTCTCTTCGTGAATAGGCAGCGCATCCATATCCGCCCGCAGCCCGATCACCCGGCCCGAGTCGGTGCTCCGGCCCCTGATGATGCCCACAACGCCGGTCTTGCCAATCCCCGGCACCACCTCGTCACATCCGAAGGATTTCAACCGCTCTTCGACCAGACCGGCGGTGCGGTGAACATCATACATCAACTCGGGGTGTTGGTGGAAATCATGTCGCCACTCGGTGATTTCGGGCAACAGCTCGGCAAAGCGATTCCTGACAGGCATAGGGCACCTTCCTTAACGTGTTACCGAAATCTGTGCCTCAAGGCCGGGTCGAACGCAAGTGCAACTGCACAAGTGAACCACAGAGCGACACCCCCACTGCCCGCCCTTTCATCAAGCACGGCTGGCGGCTGTACACCCTGTTGCGCCGCATGTCCCGCCCGTTCTCGCTCAAGCCGATTCAGCCCAGCTCAGGCCACTTCAGGCGGCCAGTCGCGCCAGCAGATCACGCATCAGCTGATGCCCCGCCTCGAATTGCGCAACGGTGATGAATTCATCTGCCTGATGGGCCTGCGCGATATCGCCGGGGCCACAGATCACGGCGGAATACCCCGCCTCCTGATACTGGCCTGCTTCGGTTCCGTAGCTGACCACATGGGTGCCGTTGTCACCGGTCAGGCTGCGCACCAGCGATTCTGCCGCGCCGTCCGGTTCTGGGACCAGCCCCGGCACACGGAAGACCGGCTCCACCTCGATGCGGGTGTCCGGAGCCACCGCCTGCATCTCGGCCTGCACCCGGTCGGCCTCGGCCCGGTAGGCGGCTTCCCATTGCGCCGGTGTCTCGCCCGGGACAACCCGAAAATCCATCCAGAAGCGGCATTCTCCGGCAGTGATATTATGCGCCGTGCCGCCAGAAATCATCCCGACATGGCATGTGGTCCATGGCGGTGTGAACATCGCCGCAAGCTCGGTCGGCGGCTTCGCCCGGTTGTCCGCATTGCGCCGGTTCGCCCATTCGATCAGCCGCGCGCCTTCCATGATGGCGCTGACCCCCTGGTGCATCAGCGAGCTGTGGACCTCATGGCCGATCACCCGGGTGGCAAAACCTGTGCCGCCCTTGTGGCCGGTCACGGCCCGCAGCATCGAGGGTTCGCCCACAATCACGGATTCGGCCCGGGGCAGGTGCTTTTGCATTTCCACAATCAGAGGCGGCGCGCCGGTACAGCCGATTTCCTCGTCAAATGTATAGGCCAGCTGCAAGGGCCGCGAGAGAGCGCCATAGTGCCCCTCGACCAGCGCCCAAAGCGCCAGCGCATCAAAGCCCTTCATGTCAGCGCAGCCACGACCGTAGTATCTGCCGTCGCGCTCCTCGACCACAAACGGATCGCTGGTCCAGTCCTGACCGTCGACCGGCACCACATCCGTATGGCCCGACAACAGAACGCCGCCCTCGATCTCGGGGCCCACATGGGCATAAAGTCCTGCCTTTTCAGGCTGGTCCGGATCGATCCAGATATGGGGCGTGATGCCGTGACCGGTGAGATAGTCGGCCACCCATTCGATCAGCGGCAGATTGGTGTCGCGGCTCACGGTCGGAAAGGAGACCAGACGGGTCATGATCTCCAGCGGCGTCAGGCGTTCGGCGGCCATGCTCAATAGCCCGAATCGGTGGTCAGCACGAAATGGCCGGGTTCGACCTCGATATATTGCGAGGGCTCGGGCTTGTAGGACAGATCGTGGATCGGCGACGGGATCGGTTTGAAGTTCAGATCCTTTTCGCTTTTGCGCTGCTTGGGGTCGGCAATGGGCACCGCCTTCATCAGGGACTGCGTATAGGCATGGGCCGGGTTCTCGAACACCCGCGCACGCGGTCCGATCTCGACCAGGCGGCCCAGATACATCACCCCGACCTGATGGCTGACCCGCTCGACCACCGCCATGTCGTGGCTGATGAACAGGAAGGACAGGCCCAGATCCGCCTGCAGCTCCATCATCAGGTTCAGGACCTGCGCCTGCACCGACACATCCAGCGCCGAGACCGCCTCATCTGCGACGATCAGCTTCGGGTTCAGGGCCAGCGCCCGGGCAATCGCGATCCGTTGCCGCTGACCGCCGGACATCTCATGCGGGAAGCGGCGCATGAAGCTGCGCGGCAGATGCACCCGGTCAAACAGAGCGGCGACCCTATCCTGCAATTCAGACCCCGATGCGATGCCGTAGTTCTTCATCGGCTCGGCCACCTGATCCTGCAGCTGCATCTGCGGGTTCAACGAGGCAAAGGGATCCTGAAAGATCATCTGCATATCCAGCCGCGCCTTGTGCAGGTCGCGCTGATTCAGGGCGCGGATATCGCGACCTTCGAATTCGATCCTGCCCTCGTTCGGCTCCACCAGTCGCAGCAGCGACCGCCCGCAGGTGGATTTGCCGCAGCCCGATTCCCCAACAAGGCTGAGCGTCTGCCCCTTGTAGACCTTGAAGGACACATCCTCGACCGCGTGCACCTGCGCCACCGTGCGGCGCAGCAACCCGCCCTTGACGGGAAAGCGGGTCACCAGGTTCTCGACGTTCAGCAACACCTCGTCAGAGCCGATGATCGGCTTGATCTCGCCCTGCTCGACCCCCAGCAGCTTCATCGGCTCCGGGTAGGCCTTGCCCCGCATTTCGCCCAGTTTCGGCACCGCCGCCAGCAGCGCCTTTGTGTAGTCATGTTGCGGCGCCTCAAAGATCTCGTGGACGCTGCCCTCTTCGACCTTGTTGCCGCGATACATCACGACGACACGGTCAGCCATCTGCGCCACCACGGCCATGTCATGAGTGATGAACATGACCGCCGTTCCGGTCTCGCGCTTCAGACGGTCCATCAGGGCCAAAATCTCGGCCTGGATGGTCACATCGAGCGCCGTCGTCGGCTCGTCGGCGATCAGCAGACGCGGTTCGCAGGCCATCGCCATTGCGATCACGACTCGCTGCCGCATGCCACCGGACAGTTCATGCGGATATTGCGTCATCCGGCGCTCTGCCTCGGGGATGCGGACCTCGCGCAGAATCTCGATCGCGCGCTCGGTTGCCTCTTTTTTAGTCAGTCCTTTGTGAATACGCAGGCCTTCTGTCAGCTGCCGGCCGACCGTGAAGACCGGATTGAGCGCCGTCATCGGCTCCTGAAAGATCATCCCGATCTGGTTTCCGCGAATCTGCCGCATCAGATCCGACTCGGCCTTGGCCAGATCCACCGGCGCGCCGTCCCCGGCATCAAACAGCAATTCGCCTGCCGCAATGGTGCCGCCACCGTATTCGACCAGACGCATCAAAGAGAGCGAAGAGACCGATTTGCCCGATCCCGACTCCCCTACGATGCACAATGTTTCACCAGCCTGTATCTCAAACGAAACATTCTCTACACCGACGACCGGACCGTCCTTGGTCTGAAATTCAACCCGAAGGCCTTTGATCTGTGCAATGGGCTGGTCCAGCATCCGTCTATCCTGTCTGTTTTCTGGCGGCACTCCGGGCGCCCTTTGATGCGCGATCTAAGCCGAAGCAGCCGGACCCGTCAAACCCCCGCGCTCTTTTCCTGTGCGACTCCTGTGCGACGGCTCTTGCATTTTTTGAAAACTCTGCTTCGATAAAGGCAGTGAACGCCAAAGGCGACAGGGGGTTATGAAAACAGGTCCGGCAAACCGGACCCATGCATCCGGTGCGATTCGCATCGGACCTTTCTGACATCCGGAAGTCCAGGGTGGACGCATCAGGGATCCGTATCTGCGGTTCGCCAAATGATGGCGCACCCGCGGTCACCCTTGCAAGTCGCCGCCTGTGCGGTCATCGTTATCCATCGCCGCAGCTGCGGCCCTGGGTTGCGCCACGTCAACGGGTGCGGCCTGAAAAACAAAAACACTACGTCGGTTCCGACAAGGAGAGTGCAATGAAACTGAAAACGCTTTTGCTGGGGGCTGTTGCTGCAACAGCATTTGCCCCGGTGGCCTTCGCCGAGCGTGGCGCAGATGGCCAGGTCAACGTCATCTATTGGCAGGCCCCATCCATCATGAACCCGTTCCTGTCCGGCGGCACCAAGGATATCGAGGCCGCCTCGCTGGTGATCGAGCCTCTGGCACGCTACAATGCGTCCGGCGAAATGGTGCCTTGGCTGGTTGAGGAAATCCCCACCGTCGAAAACGGCGGCGTGTCCGAAGACCTGACCCAGATCACCTGGAAAATCACACCCGGCCTGAAATGGTCCGATGGCTCCGACTTCACCTCTGCGGATGTGAAATTCACCTATGACTACTGCAGCGACCCCGAAGGCGGCTGTGCCCAGGTGACCAAATTCGAAGGCGTGACCTCGGTCGAGACCCCGGATGCGACCACCGTAGTGGTGACGTTTGCCTCCGCCACGCCCTTCCCCTACGGCCCCTTTGTCGGCGGCGAGAGCCCGATCCTGCAGGCCACACAATTCGCAGACTGCATGGGCGCCAAGGCACCTGAGTGCACCGAAGCGAACTTTGCCCCCATCGGCACCGGCCCGTTTGTGGTCGACGAATTCAAACCCAATGACGTGATCACCCTGTCGGCGAACCCGAACTACCGTGATCCGGCCAAGCCCGCCTTTGCGAAGGTCCTGTTCAAAGGGGGCGGCGACGCAACCGCAGCCGGTCGTGCCGTCATGGAGACAGGCGAATTCGACTACGCCTGGAACCTGCAGCTGGCACCCGACGTCATCGCGCAGATGGAAGCCGGCGGCAAGGGCAAGGCCGTTGCAGGCTTTGGTCCGCTGCTCGAGCGCATCATGCTGAACAACACCAACCCCTCTGCCGATCTCGGCCCGGAAGAGCGCTCGGTGATCCGTCCGCACCCGTTCCTGTCCGATCCGGCCGTCTACAAAGCCATGTCCATGGCCATCGACCGCGAGCTGCTGGTTGAAATCGGCTATGGCAAAGCGGGCCGCGTGTCCTGCTCCTGGGTGCCCGCGCCCGAAGCCTTCGCGATCAACCCCGAAGGCTGTGACGTACAGGATATCGCCGGTGCGAACGCCATGCTCGACGCAGCTGGCATCGTTGACACCGATGGGGACGGCGTGCGCGAAAAAGACGGCACCCCGCTGAAAATCCTTTACCAGACCTCGACCAACGCCGTGCGTCAGGACTTTCAGGCGCTGATCAAACAGTGGTGGAGCGAAATCGGCATCGAATCCGAACTGCGCAACATCAACTCTTCTGTGTTCTTCGGTGGCGACCCCGGCTCCCCGGATACCTTCCAGAAGTTCTACGCAGACGTGGAAATGTACGCCAACACCTTCAACGGCACCGACCCGCAGTCCTACTTCGGCAACGGTCTGTGCGACAAGGCTCCGACACCTGCGTCCCAGTGGCAGGGTGAGAACATCTCCCGTTTCTGTGACGAAGAATTCGACGCCCTGCATGCCGAGCTGTCGCAGACTGCCGACATGGCCAAGCGCATCGAAATCGGTCAGAAGCTGAACACCATCGTGTTCGAAAAAGGCGGCATGATCCCGCTGGTGCACCGTGGCCGTCTGTCCGCACATGCCAACACCCTGGGTGGTGTCGAGCTGAACGTGTGGGACAGCGAGCTGTGGAACGCAGCCGACTGGTACCGCGCCGAGTAAGCGCCAGACCACATTCAACAGGGGCCCCGGACACGTTCCGGGGCCTGCTGGTTTTCATGGTCCCGCGTCTTCGGAAATCCGGCGTTGTCGTAACGCCCGACATATCCTAAGAGACCCGGACGACGCGGCCCCTGCCCCTCCTCCGGAGGAACGCAGGCTCCAGCGACCTCACGACACCTCATTTGCAAAGGCGCCCGGCTGATGCTGACTTTTACCGTCCGACGGCTGATCCTCGCAGTGCCAACGCTGCTGTTCATCAGTCTCGTGATCTTCCTGCTGCTGGAGCTCGCCCCCGGCGATCCCATGGCGCAGGTCCCCCTCACCGTTCCCCCCGAAGTCAAAGAAAAGATGCGCCTGGCTCTTGGCCTGGGCGAGCCCGCCCCGATCCGGTTCTGGAAGTGGCTGGTGCAGTTCTTCTGGATCGAGCCCCAGGTTCTGGTCGATCACGTCTTTGGCACCTCTTTTTCCGAAGGCGACCTGCGCGTGATCTCCTGGCAGACCCGCTCGCCGGTGATGGACATCGTCGTCCAGCGCCTGCCGCAGACGCTCTCGGTCGTGGGCACCGCCTATATCGTGGCGATTCTGATTGCCCTGCCGATCGGCATCTACTCCGCCTACCGTCAGTACAGCTGGTTCGACCAGCTCGGCACATTCGTGTCGATGGTGGGCTTCTCCGTGCCGCCATTCTTTTCCGGCGTGCTGGTGATCGTGATCTTCTCGGTGCAGCTCGGCTGGTTCCCGTCGATCTATGACACCACGCTGAAGGTCACCGACTGGGACAGCTTCGTCAAACAGCTGCAACAGATGGTGATGCCGGTGATGGTCCTGGCCCTCCAGATCACCGCGCAGCTGAGCCGGTTCATGCGGGCCTCCATGCTCGACAACCTCAACCAGGATTATGTGCGCACCGCCCGCGCCAAGGGCATCGGTGAATATACCGTGGTCATGGTGCATGTGTTGCGCAACTCGATGATCCCGGTGGTAACCGTCATTGCGCTCGGAATTCCCTCCATCTTCGGCGGTGCCATCATCACCGAGCAGGTCTTCAAGGTGAACGGCATCGGCCAGCTGCTGATCGGCGCCATTCAGGCCAATGACCTGCCGATGGTGCAGACCCTGACCTTTATCTTTGCCGTGCTCATCGTGCTGTTCAACCTGATCGCCGATGTGCTCTACGGCATTCTCGACCCGAGGATCCGCTATGACTGACGCTGCAAAAGACACCAAGCTGCAGCATTCCAGCGCGCAAACCGAACTCGCCGCGCCCCCACGCAGCCAGTGGCGGGACATCTGGGACCAGTTCAAATCCCACCGCGGCGCGCTGTTTGGCAGCTGCCTGTTCTTCATCATCGTGCTGGGTGTGGTGGTTGGCCCGTTTGTCTATTGGAACGACGCCACCTTCGTGCCCACGGGCCGCGATTTCATCAAGCTGCGGGACATGCGCCCGATCTACCATGCCCTCTGGGATGGTTCAGCAAAGATGAACTGGGCCTATCCGCTCGGCACCGACAACCTCGGACGCGACACGCTGGCGCGGCTGATGTTCGGCGGCCGGGTGTCGCTGGCGGTCGGTCTGGCGGCGATGATTCTGGCGCTGCTCCTCGGCAGCCTGATCGGCGTCCTGGCCGGCTATTTCAGGAAGCTCGACGGGCTTTTGATGCGGATGACCGACCTGTTTCTGGCGCTGCCGCTGCTGCCGATGATTCTGGTGGCCGCCGTCCTGTTCCGCGAGGCGCTCTCCAAGGCCATCGGCCCCGAAGGCGGGGTCTTTGTGCTGATCGTCTGCCTCATTGGCATCACCTCATGGATGCCGACCGCGCGGATCGTGCGTGGCGACGTCCTGGCGATCAAGGAACGCGAGTTCGTACTGGCGGCCCGCTCTATCGGCACCAAGCCCGGCAATATCATCACCCGGCACATCCTGCCGAATGTGATGTCGCCGATCATGGTGTCGGCCACTTTGGGCATCGCCACCGCCATCATCACCGAATCGGCCCTGTCGTTCCTCGGCTTTGGCTTCCCGCCCGACTTTCCGACCTGGGGACGGTTGCTGAACGACGCCGTGGACCGGATGACCCTGTTCCCGGAACGTGTGGTCTGGCCCGGCATCCTGATTTCGCTGACCGTGCTGTCGGTGAACTACCTCGGGGACGGGTTGCGCGATGCGCTTGATCCGCGCATCCGGGGGCGCTGATGCCTCGCCTGAGGCGCCCGTGAAACCGCTGAGACCACGACGGCCACCTCCTGGGGTGGCCGTTTCATATTTCGCACCCCGGCCGCGTTCGGGACAGAAAACGCGCGGCCGCCGGGGGCGTCAGTGCAGTTTCTTGCGAATCCGCCGCACCATGAAGAAAACGCCAGCGATCACCACAGGGGTCAAGATCGCCGTCAGCATGCTCTTGCTCAGGTCCAGTGCATCCCCCAGCGGATAGAGTGCATAGGCCACCAGCGAGACCGCGTAATAGCTGATTGCCACAACAGACAGGCCCTCGACCGTGTGTTGCAACCGAAGCTGCAGGTCCGCGCGCCGGTCCATGCTTTCCAAGAGCGCCTGATTCTGCGCCGAGCGTTCGACGTCGACCCGCGTGCGCAGCAGCTCGCCTGCACGGCGGGCGCGATCGGCCAGGACGGCCAGTCTTTTTTCCGTGGACTGGACTGTGCGCATCGCAGGTTCAAACCGGCGCAGCATGAATTCCGCCATTGTCTGGAAGCCTTCAAAGCGGTCCTCCCGCAGGAGCGAAATCCGCTGGCTCACCAGGGCCTCATATGCGCCGGTCGCGCCAAAGCGAAAGGCGGACTGCGCCGCCAGCGCCTCCAGTTCGGCCGAAATCGCCAGAAGCTGACCGAGGGTCTGGTCCGATGGGGCGCTGCCGCGGGTCATTTCTCCCATCATCTGCGACAGGGAGGCATCCATGGCCCCGATGGTGGGTGACAGTTCACGCGCCCGGGCAAAGCCCAACATGGACATGGCGCGATAGGTCTCGATCTCGCAGAGCCGCTGCACCACGCGGCCGACCCGCTGCGGCCCGGTTTGTGCATTGGCGAAAAGCGCAAATCGCACATGCCCGGCCGGGTCGATGCGGAAATCCCCTGCCACCACTGCGTTGTCATCAAGGACCGAGGCCATCGCCAGGCTTTCGGGTACGAACCAGTCCTGTACCTCCGCCTTGAGACGATCCGCGGCGGGACGCGGCAGAATGCGGATCAGGGCTGAGGTCACCCGCTGCCCCGGAGCCTCTGCGAGCCAATCCGCCGGAAAGAAATCGAAATCGCGAGGATCATAGGCCCGGTCGCTGATCCCTTCGCCGTGCAGCGTATAGGAGACGAACTCCGTATGTTGTTCCCACTTCAGCGTATGGCGGCCAAGCTGCGCCGTGTGATGGGTCGCGCCGGGCTGTGGATGCGGCGCGCCATGCCGGTCCAGCAGGTCGATCAGATGCTGCAGATCGGCGCTTCGGTCGCGATGCACCGCTTCCTTTGGTTGCTTCACGGCCAGATAGGCCACGGTCGCGGGCAACTGAATGGTGGGAAACGGGCGGGCGTGCAGCTCATTGGTGAGCTGATATCGCAATGGGTGGTCTTCGATCGCGGCCATGGTCACCTTCCGACTGGGTCCCCCAAGGGTAGTCAGAAGGCCTGTCGTTTGTAAAGTTTTACATCTTAATCAACGCGTTAGATGGATGCCATCGTATACCGCGAGACGCCTTGGCAGCGGACCCGATTTTGCCTTGGGCGGCAGAGCGCCATTGGGTTTGAGTTGAGCAGTCCAGGTCGCAGCAATAGGTCGGAGGTGTAGAACCAACTTTTGGGGGTGTTGCGCGGCGCAGGCCACATCAAGGGGCGCTGCCCCCGGCCCCTGCGGGTCCTCCCCCGAGGTATTTTCGAAAAGATGAAATGGCAGAGGGCGCCCGTTTACGGAGCGCCCCCTTGTGAGCCCTGTTCTGGTCGGCCCAAGCAATCAGATTCAGTCAATCAGGTTCAGGAGGGTGGCCAGGGATTGTTTGGCGTCACCGTAGAACATCCGCGTGTTATCCTTGAAAAACAGGGGGTTTTCGATCCCCGAGTAGCCTGTGCCCTGCCCCCGTTTAGAGACGAAGACCTGTTTCGCTTTCCAGCATTCAAGGACCGGCATGCCCGCGATTGGCGAATTCGGATCCTCCTGCGCGGCGGGGTTCACGATGTCATTGGACCCGATCACAATGGCCACATCCGTGTCCGGGAAGTCATCGTTGATCTCGTCCATCTCCATCACGATGTCATAGGGCACCTTGGCCTCTGCGAGGAGCACGTTCATGTGGCCCGGAAGACGACCGGCCACCGGGTGGATGGCGAAGCGCACGGTCTTGCCTTTGGCGCGCAGCCGACGGGTGAGTTCCGCCACATTGGCCTGCGCCTGCGCCACCGCCATGCCGTAGCCGGGGATGATGATCACACTGTCTGCATCGTCCAGCGCCGCGGCCACTCCGTCGGCGTCGATGGCGATCTGTTCGCCTTCGACCGCCATGGCGGGGCCTGTCGCGCCGCCAAAGCCGCCGAGGATCACGGACACGAAAGACCGGTTCATGGCCTTGCACATGATGTAGCTGAGGATCGCACCGGACGAGCCGACCAATGCGCCGATGACGATCAGAAGGTCATTGCCCAGCGAGAAGCCGATCGCCGCCGCAGCCCAGCCGGAATAGCTGTTCAGCATCGACACGACCACCGGCATATCGGCCCCGCCGATGCCCATGATCAGGTGATAGCCGATGAACAGCGCCGCCAGCGTCATGAGGAACAATGGAACAGCGCCCCCCGATCCGAGATACCAGAACAGGCACAACAGTGAGAACACCGCCGCCGCAAGGTTCAGCATATGGCCACCCGGCAGCTCGGTCGCCGAGGAGGTCACGCGACCCGAGAGTTTACCATAGGCCACAACCGAGCCGGTGAAGGTCACGGCACCGATGAAGACACCGAGGAAGACCTCGACCCGGAGGATATTGATCTCCACCTGTGTTTTATGCGCCAGCAGCTCGGCAAAACCGGTCAGCCCTGCCCGTGTGGCCTCGTCCATCATCAGGACGCGGCCCAGTTCGATATGAGCGTTGAACCCCACCAGAACCGCCGCCAGACCCACCAGGGCATGCATGCCGGCAACCAGCTCCGGCATCTGGGTCATTTCGACCTTTGTCGCCAGCATATAGCCGATCGCCCCGCCGGCAGCGATCAGCACCAGCGACAGCAGCCATAGGCCTGCCCCCGGTCCGATCAGCGTGGCAAACACCGCCAGCCCCATCGCGGCAATACCGTACCAGACCGCGCGTTTGGCGCTTTCCTGACCCGACAGACCGCCAAGGCTGAGGATGAAGAGAACAGCCGCGACCACATAGGCCGCCGTTGTGAAACCGAAATCCATAATCTCTCTCCCGCCCTACGATTTCTGGAACATGGCGAGCATGCGCCGTGTCACGAGGAAGCCACCGAAGATGTTGATCCCGGCCATGAACACGGACAATGCCGACAGCAGAATGACCAGGAAGGATCCGGATCCGATCTGCATCAGCGCGCCCAGGATGATGATCGACGAGATCGCATTGGTCACCGCCATCAACGGCGTGTGCAGCGAATGCGAAACGCCCCAGATCACCTGGAAGCCGACAAAAACCGCCAGCACAAAAACGATGAAATGCTGCATGAAGCTGGCAGGAGCGACAAGGCCCACCGCGAGCAGCAGCGCACCGCCGACGGCCAGCAATGTCACTTGATTCTTGGTCTGCTGCTTGAAGGCTGCGACTTCCTGTGCCCGCTTTTCCTCGGCGGTCAGCTCTTTGGGCGCGTCGGGTTTCTTTTGCGCCGCAATCGCCTGGATTTTCGGGGGCGGAGGCGGGAAGGTGATTTCGCCTGCATGGGTGACGGTGGAGCCACGGATCACGTCGTCTTCCATGTCATGCACGATCTGACCGTCCTTCTCAGGCGTCAGATCGGTCATCATGTGGCGGATATTGGTCGCATAGAGCGTGGAGGACTGCGCCGCCATCCGGCTGGGGAAATCTGTGTAGCCGATGATGGTGACGCCGTTGTCGGTCACCACTTTCTCGTCCATCACCGTGCCTTCAACGTTGCCGCCGCGTTCAGCCGCGAGATCGATGATCACAGAGCCGGGTTTCATCGCAGCGACCATATCGGCCAGCCACAGCTTTGGCGCCTCGCGGTTGGGGATCAGCGCCGTGGTGATGACGATATCCACCTCGGGCGCCAGTTCCCGGAACTTGGCCAATTGGGCCTCGCGGAATTCCGGGCTGGAGACGGCCGCATAACCACCGGTTGCCGCCCCGTCCTGCTGTTCTTCCTCAAAATCGAGATAGACGAATTCGGCGCCCATCGATTCGACCTGTTCGGCCACCTCTGGCCGCACGTCGAAGGCATAGGTCACCGCACCCAGAGAGGTCGAGGTGCCGATGGCTGCCAGACCGGCAACGCCCGCGCCGACCACCAGAACCTTGGCCGGGGGCACTTTACCCGCAGCGGTAATCTGGCCGGTGAAGAAACGGCCAAAGTTGTTGCCCGCCTCAATGACCGCGCGGTAGCCCGCGATATTGGCCATCGACGATAGCGCATCCATTTTCTGGGCGCGGCTGATCCGCGGCACCATTTCCATGGCGATGACGGTTGCGCCTTTGGATTTGGCCAGTTCCAGCCCATCCTCGTTACCGCCCGGATTGAAAAAGGAGATCAGCGTTTTGGATTTTGTCAGCCGCTTCAGCTCGGTGTCCGTGGGTTGACGGACCTTGGCGATCACGTCTGCCGCTTTCCACAGTGCTGCTGCCGTCTTGAGGATCTCGACGCCTGCCTCTTCGTAGGCCGCATCAGAGAACCCGGCCTTCTCGCCTGCGCCACTCTCGACACAGCACTCGAACCCCAGCTTCTGAAGATCCCGGGCCGAGGCCGGCGTCATCGCAACGCGGGCTTCGCCGTCGGCTATCTCTTTCGGTGTCCCTATCTTCACCAGTCTTCCCCCTGTCTGCACCTGCCAAAATGGAAAGGCGCGCACGTTTTGCAAATACCCTGAATAGGGCGCGCAAGAATATTGCGCAATAAGTTTCGCTGCGTCGCGGCAGCCCGTAGGAGTGTCCGGATGCCTCCGGGCAGACCGAACGCCACTCTGCCGCCTGCGTCGCGCGCCTCAAAGCAACAGAAGTTTTGAGTAAAGAAAAGCACGGATCACAGGATTTTCTGCCAAATGCGGCATTTCAACCTCTGTTCCCGCCACCTGCGCAGAATTTCGACGTAAAACCCAGTGGAAAAACTGCGGAGCGTGAAATGACGGGACGGCGTGCTTGCGCCTGATTGCCGCCTCGGTAGGCTTTGCCGGGAGGGAGGATTTCACCATGAGCATTTCAGAAAAACACGCCATTGTCACCGGCGGAGGCACCGGGATCGGGCTGGCGATTGCCCGGGCTCTGGCCGCAGAAGGGGCCAAGGTCACCATCACCGGGCGGCGTCAGGCGGTTCTGGAGGAGGTCGCAACAGAGGGGCTTTATCCGGCGGCGATGGATGTGCGCGACGAGGCGGATGTATGTGCCACGATTGCAGCCGCGGTCGAGGCGCGCGGGCCGGTGCAGATCTGTGTCGCCAATGCAGGCATCGCCGAGGGCAAGTCGCTGCACAAGATGAGCCTGGAGTTCTGGCGCAATATGATGGCGACCAATCTCGACGGTGCCTTTCTGACCATCCGCGAATGCATGAAATCCATGCACGACACGGATTGGGGGCGGGTGCTGACCGTATCCTCGGTCGCGGGGGTGCGCGGTCTGAAAGGGGCACCCTGCTATACCGCCAGCAAGCACGGCCTGATCGGGCTGACACGCTCCCTCAGCGAGGACTATCTCGGCAGCGCCTTCACCTTCAACGCGATCTGCCCCGGCTATGTCGACACGCCGATTGTGGAGCGCAACACGGTCTCGATCTCGGAGCGCGCGGGTATTGACGCACAGCCCGCGCTGCAGACCATGGTGAGGTCGAACCGGCACAAACGACTGCTTGAACCAGAGGAAATCGCGGCTGCCGCGCTCTGGCTGTGCGGGCCGGGATCACACTCCATCAACGGCCAGACCATCGAGATCGCAGGCGGACAGGTGTGATCTGACAGGGGCCGCCGCCTCAGCCCGCGCCAGCCGGGATCGGTATAGGGCGCGGGACGCGGGAATAGTCGTCAGGCGGAGAGCTGCAGCGACGCCGGGCGCGTTCCTTTGCACCAACTGCGCGCAGCAGCGCCGAAGCCCTCGAACAGAGGCCGCGACACCGGGTCTTCGGCGGCGCAGTATTCCGGATGCCATTGCACCGCCAGCGTAAAGCCGGGCGCGTCCCGCACGTAAATCGCTTCGGGCGTGCCGTCCGGCGCGTGACCCTCGATTTCGATACGTGCACCGGGGGTCTTGATCCCCTGCCCATGCAGCGTGTTGGTCATCACCTCGGTGGCCCCAAAGAGCTGATGAAAGACCCCGCCCTTGGTGAGGCTGACCGGGTGGCGCAGGGCAAATTTCTCCTCGATCGAGCCATCCGGTGGCATGCGGTGGTTCATGCGGCCCGGAAGATCGCGGATCTCCGGGTAGAGCGTGCCGCCCATAGCGACATTTACCTCCTGAAAGCCGCGACAAATACCGAGAAAGGGCTGCCCTCGCTCAACGCAGGCCCGTACCAGCGGCAGGGTGATTGCATCCCGGGCGCGGTCAAAATCCCCATGCGCATCGGTGGGGTCCTCGCCATATTCCTCCGGGTGCACATTCGGACGCCCCCCGGTCAGCAGAAACCCATCAAAGCTCTCAAGCAACTCCTCGACCGTGACAAATCGTGGATCGGTGGGGATCAGCAGCGGCAGGCAGCCGGATACCACAGACACCGCCTCGGAGTTCATCGTCCCGCCCGCATGGGTTGGATATTGATCGTTCATCAGGTGAGAATTGCCGATAATGCCGACTTTGGGGCGCACGTTTCAGGTCTCCGGTCATACTGGATCTACAGGGCATGGGTGGTGAGACCCATTATGGGGATCCTCCACATGCGCGCAATTCATAGCTGCGGCGCAAGCACCTGTTCACATGCGCACAGCGCCCATTCCTCCGCGCCTGCCGTTTTCCTGAGCAGGTTGGCCGCTGTGTAGTGATCGGCGCGCGGCCCGGGTCCTCGATCCTGCGCCCTTGGCACGGAGCACGTCCTGAGGTGTTTCCCGAGCGCAGCCGGAGTGCACCCGGCGCGCACCCCTCCTGTCCTGTCAGAGCCCTGTCAGAGTCCTGGCAGAACTCTGACAGATCGCGATTTTGCGGCGGGTGTGCTTGCGGGTTTTGCCCTGCGGGCGAAGCGGCGGCGCTCAGATCTCCGCGTTCAGGCCACAGGCCTCGATGCCCGCCTTTGCGGCTTCTGCATCATTGTCCGAACTGTCGCCTGTCACGCCAACGGCGCCGATCACCTGACCTGCGGCATCCCGCACCAGCACGCCCCCGGGCACCGGCACAACCTGACCGCCGTATACCCCGTTCACCGCCGCCATGAAAAACGCCTGCTGCTCTGCGCGGGCCATCTGTGCGGTGCCCGCCATTCCCAGCATCACCGCACCATAGGCCTTGCCCTGCGCGATCCCGAAACGGCCGGGAGAGGCGCCGTCTTCCCGTTCGAATGCCAGCACATGGCCGCCGACATCCAGCACCACCACCGAGAGCGGCTTCAGCGACATGTCCCGCCCTTTGGCGCGGGCGGTTTTGATGATGGTGCGGGCTTGATCAAGGGTGATGGTCATGCTGGAAAGTCCCTGTTTCGGATTGCAGGAGGCCGGGTTTTCCCCCGGCCCCATATAGGTTTCAGCCCCGCGCCTTCGCTTCGAGGCGACGGGCATGCAGAACCGGCTCGGTATAGCCCGAGGGCTGCACCCGCCCCTTGAACACAAGGTCACAGGCCGCCTGGAAGGCGACACCGTCAAATCCCGGTGCCATCGCACGATACATCGGATCAGCGGCGTTTTGTGCGTCAACCACTGCGGCCATTTTCCGCATCGCCGTCATCACCTGCTCTTCCGTCACCACGCCGTGGTGCAGCCAGTTGGCCAGAGCCTGCGAGGAGATCCGGCAGGTCGCGCGATCCTCCATCAGGCCGACATCGTTGATGTCGGGCACCTTGGAGCAGCCGACCCCCTGATCGACCCAGCGCACCACGTAACCGAGGATACCCTGCGCGTTGTTCTCGATCTCGTTGGCGATTTCCGCGTCCGACAGGTTCTGCCCGACCATCACCGGAATGGTCAGAAGATCATCCAGCGTCCCCCGCGCCCCCGCAGCCTTGAGCGCATCCTGGCGCGCCAGCACGTCCACCTTGTGATAATGGGTCGCATGCAGGGTTGCTGCGGTCGGGGACGGCACCCAGGCGCAGGTCGCGCCCGCGTTCGGGTGGCCGATCTTGGCCTCCAGCATCTCGCCCATGCGGTCCGGCATCGCCCACATCCCCTTGCCGATCTGCGCGCGCCCCTTCAGGCCACAGGCGAGACCGATATCCACGTTGCGATCCTCGTAGGAGGCAATCCAGGCAGTGCCCTTCATCTCGCCCTTGCGCAGCATTGGCCCCGCTTCCATCGAAGTGTGGATCTCGTCCCCGGTGCGGTCAAGGAAGCCGGTATTGATGAAGGCAACCCGGGATTTCGCGGCGCGGATGCATTCCTTGAGGTTCACCGACGTACGGCGTTCCTCATCCATGATACCGATTTTCACCGTGTTGCGCGGCAGGCCCAGCGCGTCCTCGACATGATCGAAAATCTTCACCGCAAAGGCGACCTCCTCCGGGCCGTGCATCTTTGGCTTCACAACATAGACAGATCCCTGCAGCGAGTTGCCGCCATCCGCCTGCAGATCATGCATCGCAATCATCACCGTGATCATCGCGTCAAGAAAGCCCTCGCCCGCCTCACGACCGGCACTGTCCAGAACGGCCGGGTTGGTCATCAGGTGACCGACGTTGCGGATCAGCAGCAAGGACCGCCCCTTGAGCACCGCCGCTGCGCCATCCGGGGCGTTGTAGGACACATCGTCGTTCAGAACCCGGGTGAAACTGCGGCCACCTTTGGTGACCTCTTCGGCGAGATCACGCTTCATCAGGCCCAACCAGTTGGCATAGGCCGTGACTTTGTCCGCAGCATCGACGCAGGCCACGGAATCTTCGCAGTCCATGATGGTCGACAGCGCGCTTTCCATCGTGATGTCATTCAGGCCAGCGCGGTCGGCGGCCCCGATCTTACCAGTCCGGTCGACGTCCAGAACCACGTGCAAGCCGTTGTTTTTCAGAAGAACCCGCGAGGGGGAAGAAGCGTCGCCCACATAGCCTGCGAACTGGGCGCCATCGGCCAGCGCAGGGGTCAGCCGGCCGTCACTGACGCTGAGCGAATCGACGTCGCTCCAGGAGCCTTCGGCAAGCGGGAAGATCTCGTTCAGGAAGGCGCGCCCCCAGGCGATCACCCGCGCGCCGCGCTCCGCGTCATAGCCCTTGCCGGTTGGCAGATCGCCCATCGCATCGGTGCCATAAAGCGCGTCATACAGGCTGCCCCAGCGCGCATTTGCAGCGTTCAGGGCAAATCGGGCGTTGGTGATCGGAACCACCAACTGAGGTCCGGGAATATGGGCGATCTCGGGATCGACGCCGGCAGTCTCGATTTCGAATGCCCCAGCTTCGGGCACCAGATAGCCGATCTCTTCCAGAAAGCTCTTGTAGGCGGCCGCATCATGGGGCTGGCCACGGCGGCCCAGGTGCCAGGCGTCGATCTTGCTCTGGATCGCCTCGCGCTTGGCCAGCAGGGCGCGGTTTTCATCGCCCATGCCGTTCACCAGACCAGACAACCCTGTCCAGAAAGCCTCCGCGCTGACGCCGGTCCCCGGCAGAGCCTTGGTCTCGATAAAGTCGGCCAATTCGGATGCGACCTGCATCCCCTCAATCTTGCGCATGGCGCACCTCCTGAACAGCTTGGTCTTTGCCACCGGATACAACAAAAGTTTCCTATCGGCAACAAGACTGGTCAAATCATTTTACCAATCAAGACAGAAGTGCTTCAAGAATGCCAAGCGAATTGGCGCGGTGCCTGATGTCACGGAGCCAAGCCTCACCGGGTCGGTACATGAGACGGCACAGTCGCTCGGGCTGCGCTATTGGGTCTGAGCTTTGGGGTTGGGCTTTGGGGCTGGACTGTGGGGCTGGGCTGTGCGGATGGCCTCCGTGGGCGTCTCTGAGGACTTGCCAGATCAGTTCCCGCCACCACCGCTGCCGCCGACCTCAATGCCGTCAATGAGCGGCGCAACTGCGCCTTCATCCAGCACCGACCGGTTTTCGTCGACCCGGTCGTCGGTATAGCCAAGCAACGCCACGCCAATCACGGCGAGTGCAATCAGGGCCACCAGCCAGTACAGGCCACGATTGCGCTGGCGCACCTCTTTGCGGGAGGTCATCGGAGTTTCAGATTCAGCCATGAGCCGCTCCTTTTGGATTGTGAGCGCGAAGGGCGCTTGCCCGCCCGCCCTGGGTTTCATACGTCTATAGGGTATACGCACCCGCCCCCGCGCAGGTTCCCAAATTTCTCGAAGGATGCTCCGATGAAAGACGCAAGCCCCGCCACGCAGCCCGAGACAGTCTACCTGAAGGACTACACGCCCTTCGGATTTGATGTGGAAACGGTGGAGCTGACGTTTCGACTGGCCCCGGCAGCGACACGTGTGCGCGCCCGGATCCGCTTCGTGCCAAAGGCCCAGGCCACGGACCGGCGGTTTTTCCTGCATGGCGAGCAACTGTCGCTGATCTCCGCCCGCATCGACGGCCTTGAGGTCACGCCGGAGATCACCCCGACCGGCCTCAGCTGTGATGTCCCGGATCGCCCGTTCATCTGGGAGAGCGAGGTTGAGATCAATCCCGGCGCAAATACTGCGCTGGAGGGGCTTTATATGTCCAATGGCATGTATTGCACCCAATGCGAGGCCGAGGGATTTCGCAAGATCACCTACTATCCCGACCGTCCCGATGTGATGAGCGTCTTCACCGTGCGCATCGAAGGCACGGAGCAGGTACTCTTGTCGAATGGCAACCCGGTGCGGGCGGGCGACGGCTTTGCCGAATGGCACGACCCCTGGCCCAAACCGGCCTATCTGTTTGCCTTGGTCGCCGGCGATCTGCTGGCCCATCCGGACCGGTTCACCACGCGCTCCGGCAAGGAGGTGCAACTGAACATCTGGGTGCGTCCCGGCGACGAGACCAAATGCGCATTCGGCATGGAGGCGCTGAAAAAATCCATGGCCTGGGATGAGCAGGTCTATGGCCGCGAATACGACCTGGATGTGTTCAATATTGTGGCGGTCGATGACTTCAACATGGGCGCAATGGAAAACAAGGGGTTGAACATTTTCAACTCATCCTGCGTCCTGGCGAGCCCTGAAACCTCCACAGATGCAAATTTCGAACGTATTGAGGCAATCATTGCCCATGAGTATTTCCACAACTGGACCGGCAACCGGATCACCTGCCGGGATTGGTTTCAGCTCTGCCTCAAAGAGGGTCTGACGGTGTTTCGCGATGCGCAGTTCACCGCTGACATGCGATCCGCACCGGTCAAGCGGATCGAGGATGTGATCGACCTGCGCGGGCGGCAATTCCCCGAGGATGGCGGCCCCCTCGCCCATCCGGTTCGCCCCGAGGCCTTTCAGGAGATCAATAATTTCTACACCGCAACGGTCTATGAAAAAGGCGCCGAGGTCATCGGCATGCTGAAACGGCTGGTTGGGGATGCGGACTACTACAAGGCGCTGGATCTCTACTTTGCCCGCCATGACGGGCAGGCCTGCACCATCGAGGACTGGCTGACGGTGTTTGAAGACGCCACCGGCCGCGATCTGGCGCAGTTCAGCAATTGGTACAGCCAGGCCGGCACGCCCCGTCTGCAGGTCACCGAGGCCTATGACGACGGCACCTATACGCTGACCTTCCGCCAATCCACGCCGCCGACCCCCGGTCAGCCACATAAAGACCCGAAGGTCATTCCGATTGCCGTCGGCCTGCTCAACCCGAACGGCGATGAGGTGGTGCCGACTACGGTGCTGGAAATGACCGAGGCGGAACAAAGCTTTGCCTTTGAGGGGCTGAGCGCCCGGCCGGTTCCCTCGATCCTGCGGGATTTCTCTGCTCCGGTCATTCTGGAACGCGACACCAGCGCAGAGGAACGCGCCTTTCTACTGGCCCATGACAGCGATCCCTTCAACCGGTGGGACGCGGGACGCGAGCTGGCAAAGGCCTCGCGCATTGCCATGGTGACCGAAGGAGCCAGCCCCGATGCGGGCTACCTGGAGGCGCTGAAGGTCCTGGTCCGCGATGACAGCCTTGATCCGGCGTTCCGCGCCCTGGTGCTGTCACCGCCCGGCGAGACCGAGATCGCGCAGGCGCTGAGCGATCAGGGCGTGACACCCGATCCGGATGCGATCCACGATGCCAGCGAAACCTTTGCCCAGACGCTCGCCCAGAGCCTTGCGGACAGCCTGCCGCGCCTGTTTGCCGCAACCTTGGTCGACGGCCCCTACCAGCCCGACGCCACGGGCACCGGCCTCAGGGCCTTGAACGGGCGGTTGCTGGGGCTGCTGACCCGTCTCGACGGTGGTGAGGCCGCAGCCAGACAGTTCGCCGGGGCCGACAATATGACCGTGCAGAACACCGCGCTGGCCTGCCTGCTGAAGGCGGAAAAAGGCGCAGAGCAGAACCTGGCGTTTTTCGAGCAATGGCAGGCAGACCGTCTGGTGATGGACAAGTGGTTTGCCCTGCAGGTGATCACCGCCCGGCCGTCGCATGCCGTCGCTGTCGCCGGGGATCTGACCCGCCATCCGCTGTTCACGATCAAGAACCCGAACCGCTTCCGCGCGGTTATGGGCGCCTTGTCGATGAATCACGCAGGCTTTCACCAGGCGGATGGCTCCGGCTATCGGCTGCTGGCGGATCAGCTGATCGCGCTGGATGCGCTGAACCCGCAGACGACGGCCCGCATGTGTACCGCCTTTCAGACATGGAAGCGCTATGACGCTGAGCGCCAAGACAAAATCCGCGCCGACCTGGAGCGGATCAAGGCCGCCCCCGGCCTCAGCCGCGACACCAACGAAATGGTGAGCCGGATTCTGGATGCCTGATCCGGGGGCGCACCTCCCGTCACAAGACGCGTTCCGGTTTCACCGGGACGCGCGCTCGGGCAGCACCCTGCGGGTGACGGCGGTCTGGCTCTGCGTGCTTTTTGCCCTCTGGGTCCTGTTCGACGCGGCCGGCTGGATCGTGCTGCTGCTGGCGCTGCCCGTCGGCCCTGCCCTGTGGGAGCTGTGGCGCAATCCCGCCGCCTGGCTGGAGATCGACGATCACGCCTGTCGGTGGCACAGCGCCCGCAGCCACGCAGAGATCGCTCTGGCCGAGATCGATCATATGGCCCTCGTCACGCGCTGGGATTTCTCGATCCGCGCGACCATCCACACCCGGCTGGGGACCCATCATCGCATCCCCCCTGAGGTCACCCCAAAAGCGCCTGCGCTGCAATCGGCGCTGGCGGCCCACGATATTCCAGTAAAAACACAGCATTTTACTGTTCTCTGACCGGCATCAGTTCCGCATCACACAGGGCATTTGCTGGGCCGGACGGAACAATGCCCCGCTCTCGCCGCCTTTGCTGCGACCACAGCCGCAATTGAACCGGCAAACTCCTCTGACCTGCCATGATTGCGCCCCGAATCTTGCCCAGAGTGACAGACCTGCTGCACAAGACTTGGGGAAAACTGATGCCGATTTCCGCATTGCCGGCCAAAGACGGCTTGAAAAAAGCGCTGCGCCTGATTTCAGGCCGCGTAGCTTCACTTGGACCATCCGGCAGGCTTTCCATGCCCCCGGTCCTGCCATCGGTCCTGCCCCTGTCGGCTGCGACCGGGTGGACTCGCAGGACCGGGCCGGACCACGCGCCTGCGCCCCTACTGCAGCTCGAAGATGTGCTGAGCATTCCCGTGCCGGAGACCAATGCCGAAAATGACGCGACAGATCGGGCAATTGCCGAGGGCCAGTTCCTCGCCCGGCAAGACCGTTGGGACCGGCTGGAGGCGCGTATCGCCGAGGTGGATCTCGCAGGCGCGGCGACCCCCGGCGGCACGTCGATTGCCGATCTGATTGCCTTTGGCGCGCGCGCAGATGTGATCAATGCCGTGGATCATGCGCTGAGCGCAGGACTGCCCCTGACGGATCGGGTCACTCTGGAGGGGATCATGTCGCTGGAGCGGGTCCGACTGGAAACCGGTCGCACGCCGGTGATGTCGACCGTGGTCGCCCTCGCCCATCTCGACATTGCCTGGGCCTGCCGCCGCAACACCACCCGCAGGGCGTCGCATGGCAAGGGCGCCCCCGGAACCCGGGCGATGGCCCATCACACGCGGGCTGGTGAAATCCTGTCAACGCTCCCCGACAGCTGCAAAGCGCATCCGTTTCATCAGGCAGCACGCTGTGCCCTCTATAGCGGTGGTGGCGCCGCCGCGCCGCGCCAGATCGCCGATGACTATAGCGACCTGATCCGCCTGACCCCCGGCAACCCGCGCCACCTGCGCGCCCTTGGCACCCATCTCGTGGAACAGGGTCCTGAGGGGCTGTCGGTGCTGGAACTGGAGGCGCGCCGCGTCGCGGCTCTGGTTGAACCCCAATGGGGCGCGGCCGGCTACACATGGGTCTATTTCGACGCTCTGGCGCGCAGCGACGCGGCGTGCAGAACGGTGGATGTGGGGTTTTTCCTCGACGGTGTGGCCGATATCGTGGCCCGGGCGCCGGATCAGGACCGGGTGAACCTGCTGTCGGCCTACTGCAGCATTGTAGTGAAGCCCGAACCCGAAGCCGATCCCGCCGCCCGTCGTGTGCGGTCCGAAATCGCAGAGGCCGCCAACTGGTTGATCCGCAACCATCTGCGCGAACTGAACCCGTTGATCTGGGCCCATGCTGACGCAGGGTTTGACAATGACGCGCAGGTGAGCTCGGCGCGCAAGTTTGCCGAACGGGGCCGCAATGAGGCCTTGCGCGCCATTGCCGGTCTGTTCCGAGAGGACATCGAAGCCGGCCACAGGGTGGTCTTCACCCCTGATGGCCCGCGGGTGATGTCTGACTGACGCCTCCACCGGCTCTCCCAGACAGGAGGAGGGCCGGGCCACCGGACCCGGCTAGGCCAGACCCGGCGTGGCCAAGCTGAACTCAGCCTTCCCAGTTCAGTCTGGCGCCATTCAGTCTGGCCCTAGCTCATTTTTTCTTGAACGCGTCCATCAACGCAGCCCCCAAGGCGCCAGTATCCTTGCCGCCGCCGCCCCCTTTCGGCGCTGCGGACATCTGGCCCCGCGACGCCCCGCCTCCCTTGCCGCCCCGGTTGCCCGTGCTGCGGGGGGCATCCCGCGAGGGTCCGCCTGCGCTGCGGTCCTCTCTGGCCGAGGCACCGCCGTCTTTCTTCATTGTCAGCCCGATGCGTTTGCGGGCGGCATCGACCTCGACAACGGTGACCTTGACCACCTGACCGGTCTTCACCACCTCATGCGGATCTTTGACGAAGCGATCGGCCAGCTGGCTGACGTGAACCAACCCGTCCTGATGCACACCGACATCCACGAAGGCCCCGAATGCGGCCACGTTCGTCACTGTCCCTTCCAGCACCATGCCCGGTTTCAGATCCGAGATGTCCTCCACCCCGTCGGTAAACGAGGCGGTGACAAAGCTCGGACGGGGATCGCGCCCGGGCTTTTCCAGTTCCGCGAATATATCGCGAACCGTGGGCAGGCCGACCTCTGCAGACACGAAATCTTCGGCCCGAAGCTGGGTCAGGGCGCGATCGTCG
Organism: Phaeobacter sp. B1627; assembly: GCF_006265095.1. GTDB lineage: Bacteria > Pseudomonadota > Alphaproteobacteria > Rhodobacterales > Rhodobacteraceae > Epibacterium. Next base: position 42,953 of record NZ_VCNK01000018.1, on the reverse strand, counting down.
CCCATGATCTGACGGATGTCGCGCCCACAGGCCGCAACAATTTTCCGCGCCACCTCATAGGATTCCGGGTGCACGGCGGAGGCATCCAGCGGCTCTTTTCCGCCCTGGATCCGCAGGAAGCCGGCGCATTGCTCAAACGCTTTCGGTCCCAATCGCGCCACCTTCAGCAGCTCCCGTCGCGAGGCAAAGGCCCCGTTGAGATCGCGATGCGCAACCACCGCCTCCGCCAGGCCCGGGCCGAGGCCCGACACGTGGCTCAGCAGCGGCGCCGACGCCATATTGAGATCAACGCCGACCGCATTCACCACGTCCTCAATGACGGCTTCGAGCGATTTGGACAGTTTGTGCTGATCCACATCGTGCTGATACTGGCCGACCCCGATGGATTTCGGTTCGATCTTGACCAGTTCCGCCAGAGGATCCTGCAGCCGCCGCGCGATTGAGACAGCGCCGCGCAACGAGACGTCGAGATCGGGAAATTCCCGCGCCGCCAGTTCAGAGGCTGAATAGACCGAGGCCCCGGCCTCGGACACCACTACGCGGGTCGGAGTTTTGATCTTGGTCGGCAGGGCTTTCAGAACCTCCCCGACCATCCGCTCGGTTTCACGGCTGGCGGTGCCGTTGCCGATTGCGATCAGCTCGATGCCGTGGTCGGCGATCAGCCGGGCGATGGCCACCTGCGCGCCTCGCAGATCGTTTTTCGGCTGGAAGGGATAGAGCGTTTCTGTCGCGACCAATTTCCCGGTTGCATCAACCACCGCCGCCTTGACGCCGGTGCGAATGCCCGGGTCCAGCCCGAGAGTCGGTCGCGCACCGGCTGGCGCTGCAAAGAGCAAATCCTTCAGATTGCGGGCAAAAACGTTGATCGCTTCCTCCTGGGCCCTAGCGCGCAGGTCCGCCATCAACTCAAGCATCATCGACAGGGACAGCTTGACCCGCCAGGTCCAGCCCGCAACCTTGCGCAGCCATTTGTCGCCCGGCCCCTGCCCCCGGACCTCCAATGTCGCGGCCACCATGTCTTCCGCGCGGGCGACCCCATCCTCCCCCGGCGGTGCGATATCGAGCGTCAGGATGCCCTCGTTCGAGCCCCGCAGCATGGCCAGCGCCCGGTGCGAGGGCACCGTTTTCCACGCTTCGGAATGCGCGAAATAGTCCGAAAATTTCGCCCCCGCCTGCTCCTTGCCTTCTATGACGCGGGCGGTCAGCACAGCCTCGCGCTGCAGGTAGTCGCGCAGTCGGCCCAGCAAATCCGCGTTTTCTGTCAACCGTTCGGTCAGGATGTCGCGCGCACCGTTCAACGCTTCCTTGGTGCCCGGCACCGCTTCGCCGAGATACCCGCCTGCCAGCTGCTCCGGATCCTCCATACGATCGGCGAGGATCGCGTCCAGCAAGGGCTCCAGCCCGTTTTCCCGCGCAATCATCGCCTTGGTGCGGCGCTTGGGCTTGTAGGGCAGATAGATATCCTCAAGCTGGGCTTTGGTCTCGGCCTTGGCGATGGAGCGCGCCAGATCATCGGTCAACTTGTCCTGGGACAGGATGGAATCCCGAATGGCCGCCCGGCGCTTTTCCAACTCGCGCAGATACTCCAGCCGCTCCGCGAGGGTGCGCAACTGGGTATCATCGAGCCCGCCGGTCGCCTCTTTGCGATAGCGCGCGACAAATGGCACGGTCGCGCCCTCATCCAACAACGCCACAGCGGCATTCACCTGCGTCGCGCTGGCGTTGATTTCCGCGGCAATGGTCTGGGAAATACGAAGGGTCGGGTCCACGTCAGGCTGCTCCTCAGTTTTTGATCTTTCCTCCGCCGCAAGGGCGGGAGGCCTGTTCTACCGGCCTTCGGCGATCAGGCCAAGGGGGATCGGAGCCATCCCCTTCCAAAAGAGACCGGTGTTCAGATGATTTGAGCCACCTGGCGCATTCTACTGGCCTTCAGGTCAGTAACTTTCCCTTGAACCCGCCAAGGCACTGGACGAGGTGCAGGCCGACGGCACCGGGGACGCACTCCCCGCCAGATATCGGCACCGACCCGGAATTGCCGGTCTCTGCCGGTTTGCCGTGTCCGGGCACCGCCCCGTCAGGCGCCGGCTTTTTTGCGGGTTTCCCGGGTCCGCAGAGACCGCTTGCGCCCTTTGCCCCCTTGCCCCCTGCACAGGACCCGCCTAGAACCGACCGGAACTGATGGATCAACGGAAAAAGGGCTCAAGATGCTCGACCTGACATACGAACTCCCCAAGCCCAAGGTGATCGCGGGCGCCAAGCATGACTGGGAACTGGTCATCGGTATGGAGGTGCATGCCCAGGTCAGCTCCAACGCCAAGCTGTTCTCCGGCGCCTCGACCAAATTCGGCGCAGAGCCGAATTCCAACGTGGCCTTCGTGGACGCGGCCATGCCCGGCATGCTGCCGGTGATCAACGAATATTGCATTGAACAGGCGGTGCGCACCGGGCTGGGCCTCAAGGCCGAAATCAACCTGACGTCCGCCTTTGACCGCAAGAACTATTTCTACCCCGATCAGCCTGCGGGCTATCAGATCAGTCAGTTGTACCATCCCATCGTCGGCGAAGGCGAAGTGCTGGTCGAACTGGGCGACGGTACCGCGCGGCCGGTGCGCGTCGAACGCATCCATATGGAACAGGACGCGGGCAAGTCCATTCACGACATGGATCCCGAAATGTCCTTCGTTGATCTCAACCGCGCCGGCGTCTGCCTGATGGAGATCGTCTCGCGGCCCGACATCCGCAGCCCCGAAGAAGCCGCCGCCTATATTCTGAAGCTGCGCCAGATCATGCGCTATCTCGGCACCTGCAACGGCGACATGCAAAACGGCAACCTGCGCGCCGACGTCAACGTATCGGTCTGCCGCCCCGGCGCCTACGAGCGCTACCGCGAGACCGGCGACTTTGGCCATCTGGGCACGCGCTGCGAAATCAAAAACATGAACTCCACCCGCTTTATCCAGCAGGCCATCGAGGTGGAGGCGCGCCGCCAGATTGCCATTCTCGAAGCAGGCGGCGAAGTGGATCAGGAAACCCGCGGCTTCGACCCGGTCAAGGGCGAAACCCGCACTCAGAGGTCCAAGGAAGAGGCGCATGACTACCGCTATTTCCCCGACCCAGATCTGCTGCCGCTGGAGATCGAACAGGAATGGGTGGACGACATCAAGGCCAGCCTGCCGGAACTCCCCGATGACAAAAAGGCGCGTTTCATCAAAGACTTCGGCCTGACGGACTATGATGCCTCCGTGCTGACCGCCGATGTCGAAAGCGCCAATTACTTTGACGCCGTGGCCGAGGGCCGCAATGGCAAGCTGACCGCGAACTGGGTCATCAACGAATTGTTCGGCCGCCTGAAGAAGGACGAGTGCGACATCACCCAAAGCCCGGTCTCGCCCGCGCAGCTGGGTGGCGTGATCGACCTCATCGCTTCGGATGCGATTTCCGGCAAGATCGCCAAGGACCTGTTCGAGATCGTCTATACCGAAGGCGGCGACCCGGCCGAGATCGTCGAAGCACGCGGCATGAAGCAGGTCACAGACACCGGCGCCATCGAGGCCGCTCTGGACGAGATCATCGCCGCCAACCCGGCGCAGGTGGAAAAGGCCAAGGTGAACCCGAAACTGGCGGGATGGTTCGTCGGTCAGGTGATGAAAGCCACCGGCGGCAAGGCAAACCCGAAGGCGGTCAATGAACTCATCGCCAAGAAGCTGAGCTGACCTCCGGCAGATCCAAACATGGAAAGGGCGGCCGGAGAGGTCGCCTTTTTTGCATCTATGCCTGTGTGGACGGCGGATTGAGAAAACCGACCGATACCTTCGCTGCAATTTCATGATGCGGCGCTCTCAAACCAGCGGCGCGACAGGAAACATGCGCTCTCCACCTTGACCTCCCATCAGCCCTCCGCGATCTTGCCGCCAACATCAGGAGCCCCCATGACCAACGATCTCAGCCCCGACGTGTCGCAAGAATTCGACACGGCTCTCGAAACCCGGCTGGTGCGCTATGCCGCCATCGACAGCCAGAGCGACGAGAATTCCGCCTCTGCCCCCAGCACCGCCAGGCAGCTCGATATGCTGACCCTTTTGCGCGATGAGCTGACCGAATTGGGGGCCGAAGAGGTAGAGCTGACCGAATATGGCGTGGTTCTGGCCACATTGCCCGGCACAGTTGACAGCACAGTGAATGGCTCGGTGGATGGCTCGGCGGATGGCGCATCGGATGGCGCATCGGATGGCTCGGTGAACGTCCCGACAGTCGGATTTCTCGCTCATGTGGACACGGCACCGCAATTCAACGCATCCGGCGTCAAACCGCGCGTGATCAAAGGCTACAATGGCGGCGACATTTCCTTCCCCGATGACCCCCAGCTGGTCCTGTCACCGGCAGAGCACCCCTATCTGGCGCGCAAGGTCGGGCATGACCTGATCACCGCCTCGGGCACGACCCTTCTGGGGGCCGATGACAAGGCCGGTGTCGCGATCCTCATGACCATGGCCGAACATCTGCTGCGCACGCCCGGCCTGCGTCACGGTCCGATCCGGTTGGCCTTCACCCCAGATGAGGAGATCGGGCGCGGCGTCGACCCGCGTCTCAAAGAGGATCTCGCGGCCGATTTCGCCTATACGCTGGATGGCGGTGAGCTTGGCGAAATCGAGTATGAGAGCTTTTCTGCCGACCGCGCCGTGGTCCGGATCACCGGTGTTTCGATCCATCCGGGGCTCGCCAAGGGAAAAATGGTCAACGCCATTCACCTCGCGTCGAAAATCATCCAGACCCTGCCGCAGGCGACATTGACGCCAGAGGTCACAGACGACCGCGAGGGGTTCCTGCACGCCACCGATATGCGCGGCGGCTCCTCCGAGATGGAGATCCGCTTCATTCTGCGGGATTTCGAACTGGAGGGGCTGGCCGCGAAGGGCGCATTGCTGCGCAGCGTCTGCGACGCGGTGCAGGCGGGGGAGCCGAGGGCGGAAATCAGCTGCGAGATCACGCCGCAATATCGCAACATGCGCTACTGGCTGGAGACCGACATGACACCGGTTGATCTGGCCCGTGACGCCTGTCGCGATCTCGGCATTGAGCCGATTTCGGTCCCGATCCGCGGTGGCACCGATGGCTCGCGGCTGACAGAACTCGGGACGCCGACGCCCAATATCTTCACCGGCATGCAATGCATTCACGGCCCGCTGGAGTGGATTTCGGTGCAGGATATGGCGCTCGCAACCCGGATGTGCCTGAAGTTGGCCGCACGCGCTGCGGACCATCGCCCCGACGCGGCCACCACATCGCTCTAGCCTCCCCGGTCTCACAGCTCTCTTTCGCAAACCCACCAAGCTGCTACATTGCCCGAATGGGCCGCACAGGATCAACAGATGCAGAACTACGAGTATAAAGTCGTCCCCGCCCCCAACCGGGGCAAGAAGGTCCGGGGCGTCAAGACGCCCGAGGCGCGGTTTGCGAACGGGATCGAGACCGTTTTGAACGACATGGCGGCCGAAGGCTGGGACTTTCAGCGCGCAGAAATGCTGCCGTCCGAAGAACGCTCGGGCCTCACGGGCACCAAAACCACCTGGCGCAATCTGCTGGTGTTCCGCCGCGCCCTCGCCGGGCACGACACCGACGCCCGCAACACAGCGCAGCCCCTGGCCGCCACGGCGGGAGCGACAGTCGCAGCGGGCGCACCAGCCGAGGCCGTGGCAAGCGACCCGTCCGCAAAGCTGATCGCCACATCGCCCTCCGTGACCGCGCCAGACGCCCAACACGCCCCCGAACCGGCTCCGCTGACCGCGACCGCAGGCGACCCGGAAGCACCGCCCGAGGCCGTGGCCGTTCCCGGCCCCGGTGCCCGGCGAATGGTGGCCGACGACGGTGTGGAGGAGCTCAGCCCGGTGTCCGGGCTGACCGCCGCCCTGAAGGCCCGCGCCAGCCGCGGTGGCAAACCAGAAGACTAGGGCGCCCGCGCCTCGTGCCTGCGGATGCCCTGCCTTGTGGTGCCCCAGTCCTGTGGTGTCCCAGTCCTGTGGTTGACCTGTCCTGAAGTGTCCTTGCCCTATGGTTGCCCAGTCCTGTGGCTTTCTGCGCCTGCCGTTGCGAGTTTGCGGAACATACCGGCCTCGCAACGACAGGTGCTCTCATGCCATCAGGCGCCGATGTCCAATGCCAGCGCGTGAATCCGGGGCACGATATCGCCCAATGCCTTGTGCACGGCGCGGTGCTGCGCCACCCGGTTCATGCCTTTGAACGCCTCAGAGCGGATCACCACGTTGAAATGGCTCTCTCCGCCGCCATCGTGCCCGGCATGCCCGATGTGGCTGTCACTGTCGTCCTGAACCTCCAGATGACTGGGATCAAACGCCTTCTGAAGGGTTGTTTCGATTTCTGTCCGCATGCTCATTGCTGCATCACTCCGCCTGTTGTTCATAAAACTGTGCCCGCCCCCCTTTTATCTCGCGACTGTTAGACTAAACTGCTGCCTCCGAGTCGAACAGATGCGTCTAGAAGGTGCTCCCGCATGACCAAATCAGATCCCTTTGGTTTCGATATGTCGATCCGCTCCGCGAAGAAGAAGAATCCGCGGGGGCGGCGCAGCATGTCTGGCGCCTCCGACACCTCCGTTCGCCTGTGCGATCACGACGGCTGTGAAGAAGCCGGAAAGTTCCGCGCGCCCAAGGCGCCGGACGTGCTTGATGATTTTTTCTGGTTCTGCCAGCAACATGTGCGCGAATACAATCAGAAATGGAATTTCTTTGAAGGCACCACAGAGGCGGAGCTGAACGCCCAGGCCTCCAAGGACAAAGTCTGGGAACGGCAAACCAAGCCGATGGGCGATCCCGAGGCCCGGGCCTGGGCGCGCCTCGGCATTGAGGACCCGCATCAGGTTCTGGGCGCCAATGCCACTCAGAACCCCGGCAAGAACGGACAGGCCGCCGGGCGTCGCCTGCCGCCAACCGAACGGCGCGCGCTCGAAATCCTCGAAGCCAAGGACGATTGGTCCAAGGCCGATATCCGCAAGGCCTATAAAAAGCTCATCAAGGTTCTGCATCCGGATATGAACGGGGGAGACCGCAGCCAGGAAGAACAGCTGCAGGAAGTCATGTGGGCCTGGGATCAGGTCAAGGACAGCCGCAGCTTCAAATAGCGCGCCCCGTCCCCGCCGAGCTGTAGCGCCCTCAGCCGGGGCGCAGACCATGCCTTGCCCGTCATGGCAGCTCATCATAGCGTCCCGTCACACCGCACCCCGTCTGGCCATCTGCGCCCGGCGGGGTGTCTTGTTGCGCGTTCCTGCGGGGCGCGCATTCGCATCGCCACCGCAGCGGTCAAAGCCGTGTTCCTGTTACATTGGCTTGCTAGGCGGGCGGGGTATCCGGGCGACGCACAGCCCTGTCAAACACGTCATCCAAAGCTCCAGAAAGGGATTTGAAGACGCCATGTACGACCTGATCCTGACCCTCCATGACAGTGCACTTGGCACAGCCATTCTGTTTGCCATCGCCCTTGCCGCCCATCTGGGACTGAGCCTCTGGCGTCCCGACCTTGGCCTCTGGCCTGCGGCAGAAGGGTGGCGGCATCATCTCGCGTTTGGCCTCTTCAGGGTATTTTGCGGAGCGACTGTGGTGTTTGCCCTCGCCGAGATCGGCGTGAACGGTTGGGGGCACTGGCTGCGGTATCTGGTCGGTTTACCGCTCATGAGTATCGCCTTCGGGATCACCCTCCGGGGCTACCGGTTCCTCGGGCTCGACAATACCTATTGCGACAGCGGCGGATTGGTCACCGGCGGCATGTATGAATATTCGCGCAATCCCCAATACGTGACCTCGGTGCTGGCCACGGTCGGGCTCGGTATCTCCACCGGCTCCTGGATTACGGTGCTGCTGGCGCTGGTTCTGTTTGCGCTCTACTTCCTCTTTGTGCTGAACGAGGAGCGTTGGCTGTTGCAAGGATATGGCCAGGCCTTTGCCGACTACATGCGCTCCACCCCCCGGTTTGTGGACGAGCGCAGCCTGCTGCGGTTGCGCGCGGCGCTCTGACCGGCCCCCCACGGGCCGATCTTTGGACAGGATCGGGCCGGCCGCCAAGACCCGCAACCGGTGCCGGCCCCCGCCCCCTCAGCGCAGATCGCTCGGGGGGGGGTGTTTTTGCCTGCATTTTTCCCGACAAGACGACCTGCGGCGTATCAACACACGACTTTCCCTTGCCCTTCAGGGCATCTTCAGGCACCAATCCTGCGATTGTGCACAGGATGCACCCGAGATTGACTGACGGGCCGCCGCTACAACTGATGACCGCCCGCGCCGCCACACAGACTGACACGACTCCGAGACAGATAAGACAAGGACTGACACCTATGACCGACGGCCTGCTGGACATGAATGCAAAACCCACCGAGACGATCTCGGTTCGGGACGTCTTTGGCATCGACTCCGACATGACCGTGAAGGGGTTTTCCGAGGGCACCGAGCGTGTCCCGGCGATAGATTCCACCTACAAGTTTGACCGCGACACCACGCTGGCGATCCTCGCAGGCTTCAGCCACAATCGCCGCGTCATGATCCAAGGTTACCACGGCACGGGTAAATCCACGCATATCGAACAGGTCGCCGCACGTCTCAACTGGCCCTCCGTGCGCGTGAACCTCGACAGTCACATCAGCCGGATCGACCTGATCGGCAAGGACGCGATCAAACTGCGGGACGGCAAGCAGGTGACCGAATTCCACGAAGGTATCCTGCCCTGGGCACTGCGCAATCCGGTCGCGATCGTGTTTGATGAGTATGACGCGGGTCGTGCGGATGTGATGTTCGTGATCCAGCGGGTGCTTGAACATGACGGCAAGCTGACGCTGCTGGACCAGAATGAGATCATCACCCCTAACCCCTACTTCCGCCTGTTTGCCACCGCAAACACCGTTGGCCTGGGGGATACCACCGGCCTCTATCACGGCACTCAGCAGATCAACCAGGCCCAGATGGACCGCTGGTCGCTGGTGGCGACGCTCAACTACCTCAGCCACGACGCCGAATCCGCGATCGTCCTGTCCAAGGCACCGCATTACAACACCGAGAAGGGCCGCAAGAATATCGCCCAGATGGTGACCGTCGCCGACCTCACCCGGACCGCCTTCATGAACGGCGATCTGTCGACGGTGATGTCGCCGCGCACGGTGATCAACTGGGCCCAGAACGCTGAGATCTTCCGCGATATCGGCTATGCGTTCCGCCTGTCCTTCCTGAACAAATGTGACGAACTGGAACGCCAGACTGTCGCAGAATTCTACCAACGCTGCTTTGACGAGGAACTGCCCGAAAGCGCCGCGAATGTAAGCCTGGGATAAGAGCGGGAATCCGACGGCCAAAGCCGTCGGACCGGTGCCGCGCCCCCCTCGACGGGGGGCGCGGCACCCCTTCCCCCGGCGGGACCGAGACAGTCTTTTTCAAAAGACTGGACAGAGTCGCGCAAACCTCCAATGCTTGCGCAACAGGAGCACCGGCTCATGAACAGACCAAACGACAACCCTGCCGATCCGTTCAAGAAGGCACTGGCCGAAGCCACCAAGGTGATGGCCAACGACGCCGACCTGACGGTCAACTATTCTGTCGACCCCTCGGGCATGAGCGGCGACACCATGCGGCTACCGCAGGTCTCGCGCCGGATGAGCCGCGAAGAAGTGCTGATGGCACGGGGGACCGCCGACGCTCTGGCGCTGCGTCACAAATACCATGACGAAGGCGTCCACGGCCGCTACGTTCCCAAAGGCGAGATGGCCCGCGAGCTGTATGACGCGATGGAAAGCGCCCGCTGTGAGGCCATGGGCGCACGCGACATGCCAGGCACCGCATCCAACATCGATGTCAAGATCCAGCACGACGCGCTGCGGCGCGGATACGATCAGATCACCGCCGCATCAGAGGCACCGCTTGCCGTGTCCGCCGGCTATCTGATCCGCCATCTTGCCACCGGACGCCCGCTGCCCAACGCCGCCGCCAATGTGATGGAACTCTGGCGCGGTTTCATTGAAGCGCAGGCCGGCGAAACCCTTGAGAACCTGGACGAGACAGTCTCCGACCAGGCCGCATTCGCCAAATTCGCCCGGCGGGTGATTTCCGATCTCGGCTATGGCGACCAGCTTGGGGACGATCCCGACGATCTTGACGACGAGATGAACGACGACTCGGAGGAAAGCGCCGATCAGGAGGAGCAGCCAGACAGCTCCGGTCAGGACGACAGCGAAGAAGAAGAGGCCGACGCCTCGCCCGAACAGGCCCAGGAGCAACAGCAGGACGAAAGTCAGGCTCAGGTCTCCATGGACGAAATGGCCGACGAGGAAATCACCGACGAGACGGAGATGCCCGACGGCGAGGCACCGCTGGAGCCCCCCGCACCACCGCCCGTCTCTGATGCTGATCCGGACTACAGGATCTTTCTTGACGCCAATGATGAAGAAATCGCCGCCGAGGACCTTGCCGAGCCGCAGGAACTGGAACGCCTGCGGGCCTATCTTGACCAGCAGCTCGAACCCCTGAAAGGCGCCGTCTCACGGCTTGCGAACAAGTTGCAACGCCGTCTGCAGGCGCAGCAGAACCGGTCCTGGGAATTCGACAAGGAAGAGGGCGTGCTCGATGCCGGGCGTCTGGCACGGGTGGTGGCGAACCCCACGACGCCGCTGTCGTTCAAGGTCGAGAAAGATACCGAGTTCCGCGATACCGTCGTGACCCTGCTACTCGACAACTCAGGCTCCATGCGGGGGCGCCCGATCTCCATCGCCGCGATCTGTGCCGATGTTCTGGCCCGGACGCTGGAGCGCTGCAACGTGAAGGTCGAAATCCTCGGCTTCACCACCCGCGCCTGGAAGGGCGGACTGGCCCGAGAGGCCTGGCTGAACGAGGGGCGCCCACAGTTGCCGGGCCGCCTGAACGACCTGCGCCATATCGTCTATAAAAGTGCCGATGCCCCGTGGCGTCGGGTACGTCCGAACCTCGGTCTGATGATGAAAGAAGGCCTGCTGAAGGAAAACATCGATGGCGAGGCACTGGAGTGGGCGCATCGCCGAATGGTCGGCCGCCCGGAAGCCCGCAAAATTCTCATGGTGATTTCCGACGGGGCGCCGGTCGATGATTCCACACTCTCCGTGAATCCGGCAAACTATCTGGAGAAACACCTGCGTGACGTGATCGCGATGGTGGAACGCCGCAAGCAAGTCGAGCTGCTCGCGATCGGGATCGGCCACGATGTGACCCGCTACTACGACCGCGCTGTGACCATCACAGATGTTGAACAGCTGGCCGGTGCCATGACCGAACAGCTGGCCGCACTGTTTGACAGCGATCCACGCGCGCGGGCTCGCGTCATGGGGATCCGCCGGGTCAGCTGACATCCGGCTGGGATGCGCACTGTGATATGCCCCGCCGAGGGCGGGGTCCTCCCGCGCCTTGATCGCAGCATCACAGATGCAACGACACGCCTTGGGCCCGGCCGCGCGCCTGCGGCGCGCGGCCTTGGTGACATGGATCATCTGTTGCGCAGAGATTTGCAAAGAGCGCGACCGCAGGTCTCCCCCACATGGGGGAGACCTGCGCGGCCCAACGGGCGACCGCTGCCCGAACCGGGCAGCGGCGACGGGCGGGAGCCCTCCCCTGCGCCCTGCGCAAAGCCAGTCTGCGAACTGCCAAAGGTCTTGTCTGTTCCGGTTTGATCTGTGACAAACCTGTTTCATACCCCCATCGACGACAGATCCCGTCCGTCCGGTCCCATCAGGCTCGGATCCGGAACCCAGGAGAGAAATATGTTCCAAACCTTTGATGTCACGGCACGGCCGGAACAAGGCCCGGACAGGCTCGCTGCGCTGCGCGAAGAGCTTGCGAAGGAGGGCCTCGACGGGTTCCTGGTCCCCCGCGCGGATGCCCATCAGGGCGAATACGTCGCCCCACGGGACGATCGTCTGTCCTGGCTCACGGGCTTCACCGGCTCAGCCGGGTTCTGCGCCGTATTGCAGAACATCGCGGGCGTCTTCGTCGACGGGCGCTACCGAACACAGGTGAAACAGCAGGTCGCAGCCGTCTACACCCCCGTTCCATGGCCTGAGGTCACGCTCGGGGCATGGCTGGTGGAACACCTCCCCGCGGGCGGCAGGCTGGCCTATGATCCCTGGCTCCACTCTGCCCGGGAAATTCGGGAACTGCACGCACATCTGAAAGGCACCAACATCACCCTGACGGCCACGGACAACCTAGTCGACCGGGTCTGGGAGGATCAGCCGAAACCGCCGATGAACCCTGTCACACCTCACCCGGAGATCTACAGCGGTGAGAGCGCCGCTGCAAAGGCCTCGCGTCTGGCCAAAACCCTGCGCAGGGATGGACATGCGGCGGCCGTTATCACCCTGCCCGACAGTATCATGTGGCTCCTGAACATTCGCGGCACAGATATCCCGCGCAACCCGGTGGCACATTGCTTTGCCATCCTGCACGATGACGCAGGCGTGGATCTGTTCATGGCTCCGGAAAAGCTCGGCACGCTCGATCTCGGTCCCGGCGTGAGCTGTCACGACCCCGAGATGTTCCACGCCGCCGTTGCAGAGCTCACAGGCCAGATCGCAGTGGACGAGGGCAGCGTGCCACATGCGGTCGCCGTGGCGCTTGGCGACCGCATGGCCACCGCCGGCGATCCCTGCGCCCTGCCCAAGGCCCGGAAATCCGGAGCCGAGATCAGTGGCAGCGCAGCGGCCCATCTGCGGGACGGAGCCGCCGTGGTGGAAACCCTCGCCTGGCTGGACGCCCAAGCCCCGGGCACCGTCACCGAAATTGACGTCGTGACGCGGCTGGAACAGTTCCGCGCCGCTGACCCTGCCCTGCGCGATATCAGTTTCGACACCATCGCAGGCACCGGCCCCAATGGCGCGATCATTCACTACCGGGTGACCCACGAGACCAACAGTGTGCTGCAGGACGGCCACCTGCTTGTCCTCGACAGTGGTGGACAGTACCTCGACGGGACCACTGACATCACCCGGACCATTTCAATCGGTTCACCGGGACGGGAGGAATCAGAGGCCTTTACTCGGGTCCTGCAAGGGATGATCGCGGTATCGCAGCTGCGCTGGCCTGCTGGGCGCGCCGGACGTGACCTCGAAGCGATCGGCCGCGTCCCATTGTGGCAAGCCGGGCAGGACTTCAACCACGGGCTGGGCCATGGCGTCGGCGCCTACCTCAGCGTGCATGAAGGACCACAGGGCCTGTCCCGCCTCAACACTGTCCCGCTTGAGCCCGGAATGATCCTGTCAAACGAACCCGGCTACTACCGCGAAGGCGCTTTTGGCATCCGTATCGAGAACCTGCTGGTGGTTGAGGACGCTACAGCTCTTGACTCCGGCGACGCGGACCGCAACATGCTGTCGTGGCGCACATTGACCTATGCGCCCATTGATCGCCGTCTTGTGGTACCTGGATTGTTGTCTGCCGGGGAACGGGATTGGCTCAACACGTATCATGCAGACGTATTACGCAACGTCGCGTCCCGCGTCAGTGCGACGGCGGCCAAATGGCTGGAGACCGCCTGTGCGCCGCTCTGATATGCGAATGTTACAATAACCGGGCAGAAGCCTTACCAAAATCAGAAGGAGGGGGAACCCGATGACCAAGATCACGATCCGCAAGGCCGAAGGCACATGGGTTGTTCGCTCGGGGGGCGCCGTTCTGGGCGAGAGCACGAAAGCACTGGAACTCTGCGAAGGAGATCTGGCGCCAGTGATTTACTTCCCGCGCGAAGACATCGCCATGGCCTTTCTCGACAAGACGGAAAAGACCAGCCAGTGCCCGCTGAAAGGCGACGCCAGCTACTACTCAATCGCCAACAAGTCATCTGTGGCCGAAAACGCGGCCTGGAGCTACGAGACACCGCTTGAAGGCGCAAAAGAGATCAAGGGCCATCTCGCGTTCAAAGTACAGGAGTCGGTCAAGGTGGAGCAGGTCTGAGCCTCTGGCCAGACTACGGACCAGGCCTTGGTGCAGACTACGGACCTTCGGGGTTTCTGACACCCCGGTCGAAACCAGCCACACGCCCAACATGGCGCAACACGATCAAAGCCGGGTCCAGTGGGCCTGGTTTTGACGGGATTGGCTTTTTTGCAACAGTCGGAGAGAGAACGTCGGGAGGCCGCTCCCAAATTTCAAAATCGTGAAACCCAAAGCCGCACCAATGTACGATTGGTTTCGAAAAAATCTGAATTCATGCATGAAGAGACGTCGCCCCGCACAGCTGGTCTGGCTGGTCTGAGCGACAAGTCTTAGCTCGGCAAAACCACATCGCTGAGGCTGCGGCGAATTTTATCGGCCCCGTCCCGGCCCAGAGCATTCTGAGAATTGCATGTGGTTTCAACGACATAGTCTATGAGGGCCGTCAAAGCGGCCCGCTCGTTTTCCTGCTCATTTTTCGCCCTCAAGGACGAGACCTCAGCGAGGCCAGCTGCTAAAGCACGCATTTTTATTGTCCACCCGGTGCCTGGTATCGTTAACCTTTTTTTATAGAAGTGCCCGGATTAACCATTGTTATCAAGTCTAAAATGGTTCTGGGCCTGAAGATAGAATCGATTTCCCGCAATTCAGGGCAAAAGCTCGGCTCTGCCGCGCGACACTGAGTGCCAAAAAATGCGTCAAAAAATGGGTCCGGCGCGTGCAGATTGGACAGCAGAGCAGACATTGAGCACAGCCCATCCCTCCCGGTGCGCAGCTCGACCTACCCGCAGGAGCTTCGGGCAGCTAGCGATGCTCTTCTGCCGATACGGCGACCAAGGCGCGATTGTAGGCTTTCAGCGCATCAAGATGATACAGCATCCCCAGGATCTCGGGCTCTGCCGCCTCGGCCTCCGAGGTCGTGGCAGAGGGGGCGACCACAGGAATACACTCGACCTCCGCGCGGTCAAAGATCGGCAAGGCCGCTTCAAGGGTCACGCCGGAGATGACCGAAATGCCCTCTGCCACCTGCGCGGCCGCCCGCGCCGGATCGATGTCGGACGCAGGCCGCATCACCTTGTCGACCAGCAGCGTGCCCAGAAGATAGGATTGCGGGCCCGCAGCACAGCGCAGGTTTCGCTTTTCCAGCTGGGTCAAAAAGAACGACCGGTCCACCAATCGGGAGGCCAGCGCGGTCGACATCGAGATCGAGACCATGACCGCCAGGCCAATCTGCCAGTCGCCGGTCAATTCAAAAACGATCAGCGTGGTGGAAATAGGCGCCCCGAGCACGGCGGCCGCGACCGCCCCCATACCGGCAAAAGCATATAAAGTATGGGTGCCCGACACATCCGGCAGGGTCGCAGTCGCAATCAGCCCGAATGCCAGCCCCGTCAGGGCCCCGATCATCAGCGAAGGTGAAAACACCCCTCCCCCCATGCGGCCGCCCATCGTGACAGAGACAGCGGCGGCCTTGACGAGGGCGAAGATGATCGCCTGACTGAGCAACAGCTGGCCGGACAGCGCCAGAACGGTGGTTTCATAGCCCACGCCGATAATATGCGGGAACCAGATCGCAATCAGGCCCAGCAGGAGCCCCGCGCCGGCCGGTCGCAACCAGCGCGGAATGTTCAGCGCGATCTGGGCCCAGGATCCGAATTTATCCGCGAGAAAGATCGAATGCATCAGCAGAACGGCGACCACGCCCGAGATCAGGCCCAGCAACAGGAAGGCCGGGAGTTCGACGTAAAACTGAAGCGCGCCGGGGGTGTTGAGCACAAATTCGGTGACATCGCCGTATTCCAGCCGATTGATGACGGTCCCGGCCACGGAGGCAATCACAATCGGCGCAAAGGCATTGACCGAGAAATGGCGCAGAACCACCTCCATGGCGAACAAGGCGCCCGCGATGGGCGCGTTGAAGCTCGCTGAGACGGCGGCCGCCACGGCGCACCCCAACAGATCCCGCCCCGTCACCCCGTCGGCCTTTATCCGGTCGCTGACCCAACTGGATATGACGCCAGCCAGATGCACGACCGGCCCTTCCCGGCCAGAGGAGCCACCGGTGGACAGGGTCAGAAAGGACGCGACGGCAGAAGCCAGCCCCTCGCGGATCTCGACCCGGCCCTCGCGCAGGGCAGCGCCCTCGATCACATCGGCCACGGATCGGACCCGCGCGTCGCGCGTAAAGCGGTTCAGGATCACGCCGACGATCAACCCACCCAGCACCGGCACGATCAGGAGCACATACCACGGCAGGGTAGCGGCGAAGGAATGGAGGTAATCGACATCCTCCGCACCGTAAACCGCCCCTTGCAAGAGTGTGATGCCTTTGCGGAACAGCAACGCGGCAAAGCCCGCCAGGACGCCGATCACCATGGCAATCAGCCAGAACTGAAACTGACTGGGCCCCTGCTCCAGCAAGAGGCGGCGTGCGCCCTTGAGAGCCGCCCAGGAACGGGCGACCACAGAAGCCAGTACAGAAGAACGGTTCAGACGCGCCATCAATGGTCTCCGATCAATCCCTTGATAAATCAGCTTATCACTGTGACCAAGAGGCATATCGGAGAGATCTTTCGCGGGGGTAAACCGTCACTCGTCCAGAAGCAGGGCACGGGCTGCGGCGCGGGCCTCTGGCGTAATGCGGTCCCCGGACACCATCCTGGCGATTTCATCGATGCGCTCTTCGCGATCAAGCGGCACCACCTCAGACAGGGTTGTGCCACCCTTCACAGATTTCTGCACACGCCAGTGATAGGCACCCTGGGCGGCCACCTGCGGCGAGTGGGTCACCACCAGGACCTGACTGCCGTCCGCCAGCGCCTTGAGCCGACGGCCCACGGCATCCGCGGTCGCCCCTCCGACCCCTCGGTCAATTTCGTCGAAAATCAACGTCTTGGCATCATCCTCGCCGCGCAGACAGACTTTCAGCGCCAGCAGGAAACGGCTGAGCTCGCCCCCCGATGCGATCTTGTTCAACGGACCCGCCGGAGCGCCCGGATTGGTCGCGACGGTAAAGGCGACGGCGTCGATCCCGTCCGGCCCGGCCTCTGCCGCAGTCACCCGGGTTTCAAAAACCGCACGCTCCATTTTCAGCGGCGCCAGCTCCGCCATGACGGCAGCATCCAGCGTGGCGCCACTGCTCCGACGCCGGGCGGATAGTCGTTCTGCGGCGGCCGCGTAGGCGGCCTCGGCGGCCTTCAGCGCCTTTTCCTGATCGGCAAGGTTTTGGTCCCCTGCGTCCAGCGCCTGCAGTTTCTCGCGCAGAGCCTCTGCATGGAGCGCCAGCTCATCGGGCTGCACATTGTGCTTACGGGCCAGCGCCCGGATTGCAAACAACCGCTCCTCGCAATCCTCCAGCTCGCCGGTGTTGAACTCCAGCCCCTCCAGAAACCGCTCGACACCATCCTGCGCCTCGCCCAGTTCGATCATCGACCGGCCAAGCGCGGCCAGGGGCGCATCAAGCCCGTCGCCTGCATCACCCGCCACCGCTTCGAGCCAGCGCTGCGCCTCGCCCATTGCCCCTTCGGCGCCTTCGGACAAGAGGCTGTAGGCACGGGCAATATCCCCGCGAATACGCTGGGCCGCCTGCATCTGCCGACGGCGCGCATCGAGTGTTTCATCTTCGCCCGGTTGCGGATCGAGCTGATCCAGCTCGGAGACGGAATGGCGCAGGAATTCCTCTTCGGCGCGCACGGCCTCAAGGGCGCTGCGGGTGACCTCAACCTGCTTGCGGGCCTTGGCGCTGGCAGACCAGGCTGCGCGCACCTCCGCCAGCATCTCACCCGCTGCGGAAAATTCATCCAGCATCGCCCGGTGGCCCCGGGGGTTCAGCAATCCGCGATCATCATGCTGGCCATGCAACTCCAGCAGCGTTTCCGACAGCGCCCGCAGCACCTCGCCCGAGCAGCGGCGATCGTTCACCCATGCCGTTTTCCGGCCATCCGCAGTATTGACCCGCCGCAGAATGAGCGTGTCGCTGACTGGCAGGCCCGCTTCTTCCAGAACGGCGCGCGCGGCGTGCCCCTCGGCCAGCTCAAACTCCGCCATGACCTCGCCTTGCGCTGCCCCTTGACGCACAAGCGCCGCCCGGCCGCGCCATCCGAGCACAAACCCCAAAGAGTCCAGAAGAATGGATTTGCCTGCCCCGGTTTCACCGGTCAGCACATTCAGACCCGGCTGGAACGTCAGTTCCAGATGGTCAATGATCAGAAGGTCACGAATATCAAGAGCGCGCAGCATCGAGATGCCCTGTTGTTGCCGTCAGAGCCATGCGCCCTTGATCGACTGACGATAAATTGTGGCCAGCCAGTTGTTGCCCCGGTCCTTGAGCTTCAGCCCCTGAGAGGTCAGGAGCCTGTAGCTGTCCTCGTACCAATCGGTCGATTGGAAGTTGTGACCCAGGATGGCGCCGGCGGATTGCGCTTCGTCGGTCAGACCGAGCGACAGATAGGCCTCGACCAGACGATGCAGGGCTTCGGCTGTATGAGACGTGGTCTGGAAATCCTCCACCACGACGCGGAACCGGTTGATTGCCGCTGTGTAGTGCTGTTTTTTCAGGTAGTACCGACCGATTTCCATTTCCTTGCCCGCCAGGTGGTTGAAGGCCAGGTCGAATTTCAGGATTGCCGAGGTCGCATATTCGCTATCGGGATAGACCTCGATCACCGTCCGCAGCGCCTGCAGGGCCTGAAAGGTCAGCCCCTGATCTCGACCGACCTCGTCAATCTGATCATAGTAGCTGAGCGCCAGCAGATATTGCGCATAGGCCGCATCCTCATCCGTCGGATAGAAGTCGATATAGCGCTGCGCCGAGGATCGGCTGTTTTCGTAGTCCTTGCTCTGATGAAAGGTGAAGGCCTGCATGATCAGAGCCTGCTTCGCCCACTCGGAGTAGGGATATAGCCGTTCCACCTCAGAGAAAAAGAAAGCCGCATCATCCGCGCGATTTCGCGCCAGTTCGAACTCTCCGCGCTCATAGATCTGAGCAGGAGAGAACACCTCGAGGTCCTGTGCCGCCCTGCGCGCATCACCATCCGCGCCGCCACATGCGGCGAGGGTCGCCATCAGAACGACCGCTCCGATCCCTTTGGCTGCTGCCCTGATGCCGATCATTCCTGCCTCACTTCAACCGTCTCATTCGTCTGCGCGGTGGCGCAGCCCAGGTGGGTCATGGGTCACATGACACCCGGCGTTGCCACGGTCTAGCACATTCATATGATGTGCAAAACGCCTTTCATACCGCTGCTGTTCAATTGGCAGAGAAAGCCCCGGAGGGTCAAGTCTGCATCCAGTTCCCGACCGGCTCCAGTCGTGGGAAAAATGACGGCCCGGTTGCAGATGGACGCTTCTGAAATGGAAAACGGCCAGCGGGTGCCGACCGTTTGCTATAATTCACGTTACTTGGGGCCGAGGCCGCTTGAAATCAGGCGGCCTTGCGCACCTGCTCGGGGATTTCTGACCAGACCAGCCCCTGACCGGGCAGGCGCGCGGTCCGGATCGGATCACAGGTCACCTCGCGCACCGCACCCGGCTCTGCAAAGAGCGCGCGCAGCAGCGTATTGGTCAGAGAGTGCCCCGCCTTGTCACCAATATAGTGCCCAAATAGCGGCAGGCCTGCGAGGGCGAGATCCCCAAGCGCATCCAGCATCTTGTGGCGCACAGGCTCGTCCGAATGGCGCAGACCCGGGCCTGCATGCACGACGGGACCATCAAAAACCACCGCGTTTTCACCAGGTACGCCGCCGAGGGCCAGGCCATTGGATTGCATCGCTTCGACGTCAACGCGACGACAGAATGTCCGGCTGTCACAGAGTTCGCGCGCGAAGGCACCATTGCGCAGATCCAGTTCCCGGCTCTGATTGCCAATGCCCTGTTCTGCGAAATCAATGTTGAACGTCATCTTCAGGCGATCGCAGGGCAGCAGCATTGCGCGGGCTTCGCGGGTTTCCACCAGAACCGGCTTCAGGACTTCCCAGGCGCGAACCGGTGCGCCGAGACGCTGAATGCCGGTGGCCATGATGCCACGCACGAACTGCGCGGAGGAGCCGTCCATGATCGGCACTTCGGGACCGTCGATCTCAACCCGGGCGTTGTGAACGCCACAGCCCGCCAGGGCCGCCATGATGTGCTCGACCGTCGACACGGAGACGCCGGCCGCATTCACGAGGCGGGTGCACAGCGCTGTGCGCTCTACCATGTCCCAACGGGCGGGGATCACGGTATCACCCAGTGCGATATCCGTCCGCTTGAAGGAAATGCCATGTTGCGCTGCGGCAGGAAGCACGACCATTTTGGCCGATGTGCCGGAGTGCAGGCCGATGCCTTCAAATGTGACAGCTGCTTTGAGCGTATTTTGCACGTAGTGCCTCATGGGTTGCTTTTCGGATATAGATCCGTCTCGCCGCTACACCTAAGGAGTCCGCCGCCGAGCTACAATTCAATCTTTGTAACCGAATGAAACATCCCTGAAACCGGTCGGCAGAGCCTCGCTCAGGTAGATGCAAGATGTTGGAACAAAAAGAAAAAAGGCCGCCATTTGGCGACCTTTTTATGCTGGATAGTGAGCGATCAGTTCGCTTGACGGCGCAGAAATGCAGGGATTTCGATCCGTTCCTGATCCTCGTCGTAGGGCTGTTCGGCCTGTTTCGGCTGGGCGGTCTGGACGCTCGGCTGCACCCGCTGCGCGGCTTGAGGGCGGTTCTGCGATGTGTCCTGCGGCTGGCTTGTCATCCGGTTGATCAGAGAATTCAGACCAAAGCGGCGCTGCTCCTGAGCTTCGGCCGTACGCCGTTGCTGTGGTGCCTGCTGGACGGCCACCGGTTGCTGCGGCGCAGGCTGCGGGACACCCTGATGGCGCTGTGCCGCTTCACGCAGACGCACGATTGCATCCTGGGACGGCGTGCCCGGAGCCGGAGCGCGCGGCGCGACAAAGCTCTCGGCCTGAGGGGCCGCAGGCTCTGGCTGCGGCTGCACCTGCGGCTGGTAGGCGGGCCGTGGCAAACCATCGTCGCTGTTGCTTTCGACGACCTCTTCAAAGACATCGTCGCCTGGTTGCGACGCCGCCTGGTCCCCGTTGAACTCGGAGAACAACGACGGCTCCTGACCCGGAGCCACTTCGGCCGCTTCGGCAGCAAGCGCGGTTGCGGCCACCGGCTCTTTCAATTCGAGCGGCGCGGCGCGGTTTTCTTCCACGCTGACGGTCTTTTTCAACGGCGCCGACATCGGACGGCGCGGAACCGGTACGTCATGCACCATCTCGGAGGCATCGATACCGGTCGCCACCACAGATACCCGGATCTTGCCTTCCATCGCCGTGTCAAGCGTCGAGCCCACGATGATATTTGCATCCGGGTCGACTTCTTCGCGGATCCGGTTAGCCGCTTCGTCCAGCTCAAACAGGGTCAGGTCATGCGCGCCGGTGATGTTGATCAGAACACCCTTCGCACCGCGCAGGCTGATTTCATCCAGCAGCGGGTTGGCGATTGCCTTTTCGGCGGCTTGAATGGCGCGATCTTCGCCCTCGGCCTCGCCCGTGCCCATCATCGCCTTGCCCATTTCGTCCATGACTGCGCGGACATCGGCAAAGTCGAGGTTGATCAAGCCGGGCCTTACCATCAGGTCGGTCACACCCTTTACCCCCTGGTAAAGAACATCGTCCGCCATGGAGAAGGCTTCGGTAAAGGTGGTTTTTTCATTCGCGAGACGGAACAGGTTCTGGTTCGGAATGATGATCAGCGTGTCCACGACCTTCTGAAGGCTTTCGACACCTTCTTCGGCCTGACGCATCCGCTTACCGCCTTCGAACTGAAACGGCTTGGTCACGACACCAACCGTCAGAACGCCAAGCTCGCGGGCCGCCTGAGCAATGATCGGTGCAGCCCCGGTCCCGGTGCCGCCGCCCATACCGGCGGTGATAAAGCACATATGCGCGCCTGCCAGATGGTCCACGATCTGCTCGATGCTTTCTTCCGCCGCTGCAGAGCCCACAGAGGGGCGCGCGCCGGCACCCAGACCTTCGGTGACTTTCACCCCGAGCTGAACACGGTTCTTTGCCGCATTTTGCTGCAACGCTTGCGCATCGGTGTTGGCCACGACGAAGTCGACGCCTTCCAGCTCCTTGGCGATCATGTTGTTGACAGCATTGCCGCCAGCACCACCAACCCCAAAGACTGTGATCTTTGGCCTCAGTTCATCCTGTCCGGGCATCGAAAGGTTCAGGGTCATGCTCTTTCCGCCTGTGTTCTAGCCCTCCCGCAAGGGCGTCAGTTGTCAATATTCTGCCTCAATCCTATCGCGACCGACCAGACGCGTCATCCCCAAAATCGCCCGGACCCACAAAATATGGGCCAATTGAGTGGGAATTTATGCCGGATATCGCCATTTTGGCGAAATGTAGCGGGCAACAGGGACCTCACACACAAACGAGGCCAGACCACACCCGCAACTGCAAGCATGCCAGATCTCGTTCTATTATGGTGGCGAACCCCTGCTCGGCCTCGCACATCGCTGATTTCAGCGTATTGAGAGCAATTTTAGCGCAGCCCAAAGCGACTGTCACGGGCAATGTGACCCGCCTGTGGAAAAACTGTGGGCAACCTCTGCTGCCCTCCGCCTGATCGGCAAAACCCTGCCGATCGGTTCCGCCACTACCAGTTGTCTTTGAACCAGCGCACGACCCGACGCATGGAGCCGCCGGACATCCGGTCAACCGGGGCTTCGAAATCCCACCACTCATCCTGAGGATGGGCCGCGAACAGGCACAGCCCGACCGCCGAGGCAAACCCAGGACCGGTGACCGCCTGAGGCAGCCCGTGGACCCGCATCGGTCGCCCTAGCCGCACCTGCTGCCCGAGAATGCGGCTCGCCAGACCATCCAACCCGAGGATCTGGCTGGACCCGCCGGTGAGGACAATCTGCTGACTTGGCAAATGCTCAAACCCGGCCGCATCCAACCGGACCCGGACCTCTTCGAGGATCTCTTCGACCCGGGGACGCATGATGCCGATCAGCTCGGCCCGGCTGACCGTGCGGCGATCCCGCTCCCAATCGCCGGTCTCACCACCAATATCGATCATGTCACGGTCATCGGCACCGGTCGCGTGGACCCCGCCCGACATCGTCTTGATCCGCTCTGCCGTGGCCGTCGGCACCCCCAGCCCCATGGAAATATCGCTGGTGATGTGATCGCCGCCCATGCGGACAGCATCCGCGTAGATCATGTGTTTCTTCATGAAGATCGACACAGAGGTGGTGCCGCCGCCCATATCGATACAGGCGGCCCCCAATTCCTGTTCATCCTCAACCAGCGCCGAAATTCCGGACACATAGGCAGAGGATGCGATCCCTGCGAGTTCAAGATCGCAGCGCTGGACACAGCGCACCAGGTTCTGGATCGCGGTGGCATCAATCGTCAGCATATGCATGTCGACCGACAGCGCCTGTCCCATCTGCCCACGCGGATCCTCGAGGCCGGAGCGGTTGTCGAGTGCGAAATTCACCGGTTGCGCGTGCAACACCTCGCGCCCTGCCCCGTATTCCGGCACCTCGCAGGAGGCAAGAACCCGGGCGATCTCATTCTCGGTGACCTCTTGCCCCTCCAGCTCTACCGTCGATTCCAACCCGTAGGAGCGCGGCATCGCCCCGGAAAAACAGGCGATCACGTGGTCAACCCGGACCTCCGCCATCTTCTGCGCCGCCTGTACCGCCGTCCTGATGGCGCGTTCGGTTTCCTGCATGGCGGAAATCTCGCCGAACTGCACCCCGCGCGAGCGGGTCGTTGCGGCGCCGATCACCCGAAACCCGGATTGCCCTGCCAGCGAGCCGATGGAATTGTCCTCGCTCAACCGGCCGCTGCCATCGAACCGCAGCACCAAACAGGAGATCTTGGAACTCCCGATGTCCAGAATGGCGACGACGCCGCGTTGCATGGCAACCCGGCGCATCTGGCGCATGGCTCGTTGGGATTGATACAGGTCCGTCATATCAATAGGCGCTCTCGTTCAATTGGCGGATCCGCCACCAGTCTTCGACGGCGGGGGCATTCATGCGTACAGTCAGGCGGCTGGGCAACCGCAGGTCGACAACGGCCACGTCGCGTTCCAGCAGGTCCTTGACCTCGCTCACGGCGATCACCCGTTCCAGCGCGGCCACCGGGCTGTCCACCGGCAGCTGAATGCGCTGGCCGCGGTCCAGAACCACGTCCCAACGCCGTTCACCAACGCGGATGAAGCCCCGCAGGCGATCCCCGAGCGGACGCGCGGTGGCAAACAGGCGCAGTGCCTCGGCGGCGCGCTTGTCCGCCCCGCGCCCTGCGATCAAAGGCAAATCCGGATGCAGGCTGCGCTGTCCCAGTTCCGCAACAAATGCGCCCGTCTCATCCAGCAGCGCCAACCCGTCGCGGCTGCGCCAGACGATGGCCGGCTCACGCTCCACCACATCCACCTGCAGAATCCCGCCGGGGCGGATCCGGACAGCTGCGGTTTTCACCGGATCGAGATCGACGATCCGGTCGCGAATACCCGCAAGGTCGAGATCAAAGGAGCTGAGCGGCAGGTCAAGCGCGGTCACCTCGCGGATGTCTGCCGCAACGCTGGGCCCGGCCCCGTCGATGGCCATCACGTTGACCATGAATTCCGGCCGCGTCTCGAAGGCGGCCCGGGCTTCGGTGTAGAGCCCCGTCAGATGATCCCTGCGCGTCTCACTCGCCAGATAGCCACCTGCGGCTGCGAGCATGGCACAGACGGGCAGACCAAACCGGAGCCCGGTGCGTATCCCCGGCGTCAGCATCCAACGCTGGATCCGGTACTTCAGTCGCGACGGCGCCGGATCTGCCCTGGTCTCCGCCCGTCCGGCCCCCAGACGGGAGGTCAGCGCTCGCATGAGGCGTCCTCCACCAACCAGGCGCAGACCTGACCAAAGGTCATGCCGCAATATTCCGCCTGCTCCGGCGTCAGCGAGGTCGGCGTCATGCCCGGCTGGGTGTTGGTTTCCAGCAGCACCAACCCCTCCGCGCCGCGTGTCTCATCCCAGCGGAAATCCGTCCGGGACACGCCCCGGCAGCCCAGCACAGCATGCGCTCTGACTGCATAGTCCAGACAGAGGGCGGTGATGTCCTCGGGAATATCCGCCGGGAGCACATGACGTGACCCCCCTTGGGCGTATTTCGCTTCGTAGTCGTACCACCCGTCAGTGAGGATATCGGTCACACAGAGGGCGCGGTCGCCCATGACGGTGACGGTCATCTCCCGTCCCGGTGCATAGGTCTCGACCATCACCTGCGCGGGCATCGCATCCGAGAGCTGCGGAGGCGTGTTGGCGGCGTCACGGACGATGTAAATCCCGACGCTGGAGCCCTCATTGTTGGGTTTCACCACATAGGGTGGAGCGATCACATGCCGCGCCATCACCTCCGCCTTGTCGGCAATCACACTGTCCACAACCGGCAAGCCCGCGGCGCGATAAGCCGCCTTTGAGCGATCCTTGTCCATTGCAAGCGCCGAGGCGAGCACCCCCGAATGCGTATAGGGCAGGCGCAGCCACTCAAGGATACCCTGCACGCAGCCATCTTCGCCCCAGCGCCCGTGCAGGGCGTTGAAGACCACATCCGGTTCAATTTCCTGCAATTGCTCCACGAGATCCGGGCCCGCGTCGACCTCGACCACCTCGTAGCCTTCGCCCCTCAGTGCGACGGCGCATTCACGCCCCGTGGACAGCGACACCTCGCGTTCAGCAGAGGGGCCACCCATCAACATCGCAACCTTCGGGAGTGTTCTACTCGCTCCACCCACGATCACTGCCTCAATCATATCCGGGCGTTTTCGCCCTCTTATTGGCGGGCGCTTGCGCCCTTTATATGGAGCGGAGCCGTTGTCCGGCCCTCGCATCACCTGTCAGTCGAACCGAAATCAGCCGATCAGATCTGCATCCCTTTTCGGCGTATCCTCATCCGCATCTTATTCACGCGCGCCCAGATAATGACTAAAACCTTACGGTTTCATTAACCAAAGTTACGATGTCACCGTTCGATCACACCGAACATATCAGCTATTCGGAATTCACGAAACACCCCTGAAACGGTTAGTTTATTGTATTTACCAGCTTTTTCAGGGTCATGATCATTCCGGATCACCGACGCGCATGATTTCCCATTCTAGCCAAATGCCAGAGTCCGCGTAAACCTTTTTTCGCACATTCTCGCCCAGGTTCTCAAGGTCTGCTGCTGTTGCGCCACCGGCATTGATCATGAAATTGGAATGTTTCTCGCTCATCTGAGCGCCCCCAAGCCGCGCGCCCCGCAGGCCGGCATCGTCGATCACCTTCCAGGCCTTCAGATCCATCACGTCATCCGCCTTGCCCGTGGAGGAAAACCCCGACGGATTGCGAAACGTCGAGCCTGCCGAACGCTCTTTCGTGGGCTGGCTGTCGTTCCGCTTCCTGAGCTGCGCGTCCATGCGCTCCAGCAGGGTTTCGGGATCGGCTGTCGGAGCCTTGAAGGTTGCCGACACCAGCACCGCCCCCTCCGGCAATTGGCTCTGCCGGTATTGAAATTGCAGGTCCTCCGCCGTCAGCGAGGTCAGGGTGCCGTCCCGAAGCACCACCTGAGCAGAGACCAACACATCCGCCACATAGCTGCCATAGCAGCCTGCATTCATCCGCACCGCGCCGCCGATGCTGCCGGGGATCGTGCGCAGGAAGGTCAGATCCGTCCCCGCCTCGGCTGCGCGCTTGGCCACATGGGCGTCAAGTGCGGCTGCGCCCGCGACCACTGTGCCGCCGTCAACGGCGATCTCGTTGAATCCGCGCCCGAGCCGGATAACAACCGCGCGCATCCCCCCGTCCCGCACGATCAGGTTGGACCCGACGCCCATGGGAAACACCGCGACCTCCGGCGGCAGATCCCGCAGGAAGTCCTGCAGGTCATTCAGGTCCGCAGGCTGAAACAGATGGTCGGCAGGCCCGCCCACACGCAGCCACGTCAGATCCGAAAGAGGGCGGTTCGGCGTCAAACGCCCGCGCACGGCAGGAAGGTCGGTCATGGTGGCGTGTTCCGTCAGAGTTGCGCGATGGGTTTAATGGAACCCGCACGAAGAGAAAAGGGGGAACCCCGCCGCTTTATCAGACGCCGCAGCACAGGCCCCAAGTCGATGCGACCGAGACACCGCCCAGCGGCGGCGAGGGGCGTCAACTGCTGCTGACAACGCCGCGCAACCAGCGGAACAGGTGGACAAGCGGCCAGCGCAGGATCGACATCCCCGCAACCAGGAGCGCCAGCCCCCACCAGGGGCCATTTTGATAGGTGACATAGCCCAGCAACGGAATTCCGACGCCGATGAGCGCATAGGCCTGGGTCCAGTGATTGTCCCGGCTGGGAAGCATCGCCAGCACATTGGCCACAACCACCCAGAGACAGGCCAGAATGAGAGAGAGCGTCATGACTGCAGCACCTTTCCATCGGGGCGCGGGCAGCGGCGGATGTCCGCAGGGAACAGCGCCCTGCGCAAAGTCGAGAGCGGCGCAAGCAAGCCAGACCTCGCCTCGGTCAGTCGGAGATCCCGGCAGAGGGAGCAGATCAGAACCGACGCCACAGACATCACCGCCCCTCCGGGTTCCTGTTGCGGTCGCACTGGCAGGATCGCCAGGATCGCCAGGATCGGCAGGATCGCGACCGCAGTCGCCCTCATCCGCCCAACCTGTCAGGCAAGCCATTGGCCCAGGCGGAAATCGTGCCCGCGCCAAGGCAGACGACCATGTCTCCGGGGCGGGCCTGTTCGCGCACCAGCCGTTCGAGATCATCCTCATTCAGGATTGCGCGGGCATGGCGATGGCCATGGCGGATCAGACCCGCCACCAGATCATCACGCCCGGCGCCGGCGATCGGGTCTTCTCCCGCGGCGAAGACCTCGGAAATCGCGACGACATCGGCCTCGTTGAAACAGGCGCAGAAGTCCTCGAACAGATTGGACAGCCGTGAATAGCGATGTGGCTGGTGAACTGCAATGACGCGCCCTTCGGTGGCCTGCCGCGCGGCCTTCAGCACGGCGGCAATTTCGACAGGGTGATGGCCATAGTCGTCGATAATGGTGACACCTGCGACCTCGCCCACCTTGGTGAAGCGGCGGTTGACACCGCCAAAGGCCGCCAACGCAGTCCGGATCTCGTCCATTTTCATGCCGAGATGGCGCGCCGCCGCCACCGCCGACAGGGCGTTGGACACATTGTGATCGCCCGGCATGGGCAGGCTGCAGCCCTCGATCACCTGCCCTTCGGCCTGCAGGTGGATGTCGAAATGGGCGATCCCCGCCTTGTAGGTCAGATTGGTTGCGCGCACATCGGCCTGCGCGTTGAACCCGTAGGTCACCACCCGCCGGTCAGAAATCCGGCCCACCAGGGCCTGTACCTCGGCGTGATCGGTGCAGCAGATCGCAAGCCCATAGAACGGTATGTTCGATACGAATTCGTAGAACCCGTCCCGCAGCCGGTCGAAATCGCCCCAATGCTCCATATGTTCCGGGTCGATATTGGTGACGACGGCAATCGTCGCGGGCAGACGGTTGAAAGTGCCATCGGATTCGTCGGCCTCCACCACCATCCATTCGCCCTGCCCCATGCGCGCGTTGGAGCCATAGGCGTGGATGATACCGCCGTTCACCACTGTCGGGTCAAACCCACCGGCGACCATCAGCTCTGCCATCATCGTGGTGGTCGTGGTCTTGCCATG
The DNA here is from genome assembly GCF_006265095.1 of Phaeobacter sp. B1627. Taxonomy (GTDB): domain Bacteria; phylum Pseudomonadota; class Alphaproteobacteria; order Rhodobacterales; family Rhodobacteraceae; genus Epibacterium. The sequence goes on along the minus strand of NZ_VCNK01000018.1, from coordinate 14,294 downwards.
CGTCCCGGCGATCGCGATGTTGGATTTGAGCCGCATCAGCTCCCCCAGCATCTCGGCACGGCGCACCACCGGCAGCCCCCGCAGGCGGGCCTCGTCCAGTTCCGCATTTCCGGGTTTGATAGCGGAGGAGATCACCACAACCTCGGCGTTTTCCAGATTGTCCGCCCGCTGACCTTCAAAGATCCTCGCCCCAAGCCCTTCGAGCCGCTGGGTGATCTTTGAGGATTTCAGATCCGACCCCTGCACCACATAGCCGAGGTTCAACAGGACTTCGGCAATACCGGACATGCCAATGCCGCCAATGCCGACAAAGTGGATCGGACCGACATCGCCGGGCAATTTGGTGGCTGGGGTCATTCTGTTTCTTCCTCTGCCAGATGTTCGACAAGCGCCACGAGACGATCGGTGGCATTGGGCACGCCCGCATCAAGCGCCGCATGCGCCATCTGCGTGGCCCCCTGCGCCTGGCTCAGGACCGAGGCGATTTGCTCTGACAGCGATGCGGTGTCAAGGGCGCTTTCGGGGATCAGGACCGCAGCGCCGGCCTCCACCAGCCCACGTGCATTGGCGGTTTGCTCATCCCGGATGGCAGCGGCCAGGGGGATCAGGATCGACGGGCGGCCAATGACCGATATATCCGCGACCGACGAGGCGCCTGCGCGCGAGATCACCAGCTGCGCCTCGCTCATCCGGGCGGGCACATCGTGGAAAAAGGGCTGAACATCGGCGGTGATGCCCTGTGCGGCATAGAATTCCGAGACCCGCGCGCTGTCTTCGTCGCGTGCCTGATGCGAGACGCGCAGGTGGCCGCGGATTTCCGGCGGCAAGGCGGCAATCGCGCCCGGCACCACATCCGACAGGATCCGCGCACCCTGGCTGCCGCCCATCACAAGCACCGACATCGGATAGTCACCGGGGGGAATATAGGCTGCGGCCGCGCGCTCCCGCACCGCTGCGCGTACCGGGTTGCCCACATGTATGCCATTGGCCCCCTCCGGCAGCTCGGTCGGCCAGACACCGCAGGCCACATGATGCACCCGCGTGGCAAAAAGCTGGTTCACGCGCCCCAGCACGCCATTTTGTTCGTGGAGCATGCGCGGCAGCCCCAAAAGCGTCGCCGCCCCCAGCGCCGGAATTGACGGGTAGCCGCCAAAGCCGATCACCACATCCGGTCTGTCGCGCCGCATCGCCATCGCCATCGATGCAACACCGCCGGCTATTTTCGGCGCCACCAGCGCTTTGGCAAGCAGACCGCCCCGCGCGAAGGTGCCCGAGGAGACCTGCGTGATCTCTGTCATATGCGGAAAGCCGCCGGTGTAGCGGGCGCCGCGCGCGTCGGTGGACAGTTTCACCCGCCACCCGCGCCGCAGCATCTCCTCGGCCAGCGCCTGCGCCGGGAACATATGGCCTCCGGTGCCGCCCGCTGCCATCAGGAGCAGTTTCTGTGTCATATCTTGCCTGCCTTCGCACTTCTTCTCGTTATGCCGGTGTCCTGTTCACCCGCTCAGCCGCGGCCACGGCCCCGCAGCGCATCCGCGATTTCGCCCTGAGGCCGTGACCGGGTGAACGCCAGCAGCATACCCATCGCGATGCCGCCTGCAATGAGGGACGACCCGCCGTAGCTGACGAACGGCAAAGTCATGCCTTTCGCCGGCAGCAGCCGCACCGCAACCCCCATGTTGATCATCGCCTGAACGCCGAAGGTACAGGCCAGACCGGCGCCTGCGAGACGAATGAAAGTATCGCGCTCCCGCATCAGGCGGAACAGCGACCGCACCACGATCATGGCGTAGAGCAGGATGATGATGGACACGAGCACGAGACCGTATTCTTCGGCGGCAACCGCAATGATGAAATCGGTATGCGCATCCGGCAGCGACCATTTCACCTGCCCCTCGCCGACGCCGACACCGAATAGACCGCCTTCCCTGATGGCGTTGGTGGCATAGCCCAGCTGCGTGGTCGGATCGAGATCAGGATTGAGGAACCCGTCAATCCGGCGCGCGAAATGTTCGGAACTGGAATAGGCGATGGTGCCGCCAAAGATCACCACCGCTGCCATGGCCACCAGCAGCAGCATCGGCGCGCCGGCGACAAAATACATCACGCCCCACCCGAACAGGATCAGACAGGCCTGACCGAAATCAGGCTGCATCACCAAAAGCATGACCACCGAGAGGCAGAGCCCGAAGGACAGCAACGTCCCCGGCGGGCCATAGATCTGTTGGCTGGCCGCGATCATCCAGGCCGCCAGCACGATGAACCCCGGCTTCAGGAACTCCGACGGCTGCATGGAGGCAAAACCGAGGCTGTACCAGCGCACCGCGCCCTTGCCAAAGTCGGTGCCAAAGATCGGCAACAGCGCCAGGGCCACAAAGGCACAGGCGAAACCGACCACAGCAAGCCGACGGACCAGCGTCGGTGACATCATCGAGGTCAGCACCATGGCCACCAGAGCCGTCGACCCAAACACGGCCTGCCGCTGCACGTAATGGAAATTGTCAAACCCGTTGCGCGCGGCGAGCGGCACCGACGCCGCAAGCCCCAAAAGCAACCCCACCACGAAGAGCGTGATGATAAAGGTCATCGTCCACTTATCTAGCGTCCGCCACCATTTCGGGAGGATCGGCTCCCCCTCTTGCGCGGGAAGCGCGCCATAGACCATCTCAGTCATGGTTTCACTGCCTTGGGTTGTGCCAATTTTGCCTCGAGTATACCCCGTTTTCGGGATTTATTAGCCAAACCCTAACCCGGTTAGCCGGCACAGGCCAGTCTCTTCCTGCGGTGCCGGGCGTAAAATCCCTGTCAATGAGGCAGAGCGCAGCGTTTCATGCGAGAGCGCCCCCCCGGCACGCGCGGGTTGCGCCGTTTGGGCTTTCGTGTTCGATGCAGCCCATGCAGATACGAACCTTGATTCTCGGCGCTGGCGCGGCTGGCATGATGTGCGCGGCCCATGCAGGGGGCGATTGCCTCGTGATCGATCACGCCAGGACCCCGGGTGAGAAGATCCGCATTTCGGGGGGCGGCCGCTGCAATTTCACCAACCTCTATGCCAGTGCCGAGAATTACATTTCCGCAAACCCCCATTTCTGCAAGTCGGCGCTGGCGCGCTACACGCAATGGGACTTCATTTCACTGGTGGACCGGCACGGCATCGACTGGCACGAGAAAACCCTGGGCCAGCTGTTTTGTGATGCCTCGGCGAAACAGATCGTGGCGATGCTGGTGAGCGAACTGCGCGCGGCGGGCGCCGACCTTTGGTTGCAAACCTCGGTGTCTGGTGTCACCCGCTCGCCGGAGGGATTCGTGGTCAAGCTGGAGCGCGAGGGCAAGCCGGTCACCATATCCGCCCGAAATCTGGTCCTTGCGACGGGTGGCAAATCGATCCCCAAGATGGGCGCCACCGGCCTTGCCTATGATCTGGCACGGCAATTTGGCCTGCCCGTTACGGACACCCGGCCCGGACTTGTCCCTTTCACATTTGCCGAAGACAGGTTCAGACCATTGGCCGGGCTTGCCGTGCCTGCCCGGCTCTCGAATGCACGGGCAAGTTTCGACGAAGCCTTGCTGTTCACCCATCGCGGCCTGTCCGGCCCCTCGGTTCTGCAGCTCTCCAGTTACTGGCAGGAGGGCGAGGAGATCCGCGTTCATCTGCTGCCTGAGCTTGATCTGTTTGCCGCCCTGCGCGCGCAGCGTCAGGACAGCGGCCGCAAGGATCTGACCACGGAACTGGCGCGCCACCTGCCGGCCCGGCTGGTCGACGCATTGGCGCAAGACTGGTCGCTGCAGGGCCGGCTTGCCGACCAATCCGACGCTGCGTTGCAACAGCTCTGCGAGCGACTGCACAACTGGCCGCTGAAACCCACCGGCACCGAGGGCTACCGCACTGCGGAGGTCACCTTGGGCGGGATCGACACCGATGCCTTGTCATCGCGGTCGATGGAAGCGCAATCGGTACCGGGCCTCTATGCCATTGGCGAGGCCGTCGATGTCACAGGCTGGCTGGGGGGATACAATTTTCAATGGGCCTGGGCCTCGGGTCATGCCGCCGGCACCGCAATCCGTGGCTGAGCCCCAAGACGGGGCCCGCGATGGAAACCTACGACGGGGGCTTGCCGCCAGACACCATGAGCGGGCGCCCCATCTCAAGCTGCGGTGATGATCCGGCGATGATCTCGCTATGATCTCACGATGACCCTGCGACGATCTGAGCAGATATGGCCCGACCAAACGGCACGCGCTATTGCGCCAGCCGGGCCTGCACGTGGGCAATGAAATCATCTCCCCGGCCCTCGAAGCTGTCATATTGATCGAAACTGGCCGCAGCCGGTGCCAGCAACACCGTTTCACCCGCGCCTGCATCCTCCATCGCCCGGGCGACGGCCTGCTCCATCGTGGTGCAGACCTCGGCCTCCACGTTCAGTTGCATGGCAAATTGCGCCGCCTCCCGCCCGATGACATATGCACGGATCACTTCGCCCGTCGCGCCCTTCAGCGCCTCCAGCCCACCCTCTTTTTCCAGACCGCCACATATCCATCGGATTTTCTTGAACGCACTCAGCGCCTTGGCTGCGCTGTCCACATTGGTCGCCTTGCTGTCGTTGACATAGGCCACACCCGCCGCCTCAGCGACGCGCTGGCTGCGATGCGGCAGGCCCGGATAGGTTTTCATTGCCGCCTCGATCACCCGCGGCGCGAGGCCGAGCGTGCGGGCGGCAGCATAGGCCGCGCAGGCGTTCTGGTGGTTATGCGCGCCGGGCAAGCCGGGGATCGCGCGCAGGTCGATTGACCCCGCCTGGCGGCCTTTGCGGTATTCCGACAGGAAGCCTTTGCGCGCGAATACAGTCCAGCCCGCATCACCGCTGAGCTTCTGACCGGACGAAATCCGGATCACCCGGTCGTCAGACGGCCCCTCGCTCAGCTGACCGGCGAGAAACAGGCCCTCGTCCTCGTCGACGCCAATGATCGCCCGGTCCGGGCCACCTTCGGCGAACAACCGGCGCTTGGCCGCGAAATACCCGCCCATGCCCGCATGCCGGTCCAGATGATCCGGGGTCAGATTGGTGAAGACAGCGACATCCGGGGTCAGCGCCCGGGCCAGGTCGGTCTGGTAGGAGGACAGCTCCAGCACCACGACGCCTCCGTCAAGGGGCGGGTCAATGTCCAGCACGCCGCGGCCGATATTCCCGGCCATCTGGCTGTCGCGACCAACATGTTCGAGGATATGATGCAACAGCGCAACCGTGGTGGATTTGCCATTGGAGCCGGTGATCGCGACCACCTTGGGCGCGGTATCGAACTCCTCCCATTCCGAGGTCGCGACGGAGCGGAAGAACAAGCCGATGTCATTGTCCACCGGCACGCCCGCCGCCAAGGCGCGCTTCACCACCGGATTTGGTTTCGGATAGAGATGCGGAATGCCGGGCGACACAATCAGGGCAGAAATGTCATCGAACGCATCCGCTTTCATCAGGTCGCGACAGGCAAAACCCTCGGCTTCGGCGCGCGCCCTTGCAGCCGGGTTGTCATCCCAGCAGATCGCCTCCGCCTCTCCTGCGGCCAGCGCCCGCGCCGTTGCCAACCCGGAGCGTCCCAGCCCCAGCACCGCCACCTTGTGACCGGTGACACCTCTTACCGGGATCATGCTCTACCTCGCCTGTCGTCTGTGATATGCCGGGGACCTTGCACCTGAGTGTCCGCGATTTGCAAGCGCCTCCCGCCTGGATCGCTTGCCCGGTGTGCACCCGGCATCCCTGCGCCGTCCCAAACCGCGCTGATGTGCTGCGGACCGCCCGCATCCTGCACCGGCGCGCGCAGCGCGCCCGGCCCAACGCTTTGCTCCGTATCGTCAGATGCGGCGCAAAGGGGCGGGAGCGCGCCCCCCTTGGTGGCAAAACCGTCCGGTGACATCTGGGTCCCGGACGTTTTCATCTGTATTTCAGACTTTCATTCGCGGTCAGCGAACTTTCAAAGTGGCCAGGCCGATCATCGCCAGGATCAAGGAGATGATCCAGAACCGGATCACGATCGTTGGTTCTGCCCAGCCCTTTTTCTCATAGTGATGATGGATCGGCGCCATCAGGAACACGCGCTTGCCGGTCCGCTTGAAATACAGCACCTGAATGATGACCGAGAGCGCCTCGACCACGAACAACCCGCCGACAATCGCCAGCACCAGCTCATGTTTGGTGGCGACCGCAATTGCCCCCAACGCGCCGCCGAGCGCAAGCGACCCTGTGTCGCCCATGAAAACCGCTGCCGGAGGTGCATTGTACCACAAAAAGCCCAAGCCGCCCCCGAACAAGGCCGCGGAAAAGATCAGAATCTCTCCCGTGCCCGGCACATAATGCACGTCGAGGTATTCGGTGAAATCGACCCGTCCTACCGCATAGGCGATAATCCCGAGCGCCCCTGCCGCAATCATCACCGGCATGATCGCCAGACCATCGAGCCCATCCGTCAGGTTGACCGCATTGGCCGCGCCCACAATGACACAGATGCAAAACGGCACATACAACAAGCCAAGATTCACGAGTGTGTCCTTGAAAACCGGCAGGGCCAACTGATTTTGCAGCCCCGCGGGATGGCTCCAACTGGCCCAGAGCGCAGCGATGATCGCGATGGCGAAACCCAGTCCCAAACGCACCTTTCCCGGCACGCCCTTGGTGTTCTGCTTGGACACTTTGGCATAGTCATCGGCAAACCCGATGAGACCAAAGGACAGGGTGACAAACAGAACCAGCCAGACAAACGGATTGTCCCAGCGCGCCCAGACCAGCGTCGAGAATACCAGAGCACCAACGATCAAAAGCCCCCCCATCGTCGGCGTCCCCGCTTTGGCCAGATGGCCCTCAGGTCCGTCGTCGCGGATCGGTTGACCCTTACCTTGCCGTTTGCGCAACACGTTGATCAACGGCCTGCCAAACACAAAGCCGAAAACCAGCGCCGTCAGGAACGCTCCGCCTGCGCGGAAGGTGATGTAGCGGAAGAGATTGAAGAAATCCCCCCCATCCGACAGAGCGGTCAACCAGTAGAGCATTCCGATGCGGCCCCTGTTTTAAGTGAACTGAATATGAGTGTCATGAAGGTGACCTGCCTTGACCGATTTCACGGATCGCGTCAACCACACGTCGCATCTGCATATAGAGCGACCCCTTGGCGAGAACGACATCGCCGCCCCGGATGTGAGTGTGGATTTCATCGGCAATCTGCTGACTGGTCTCCACAGACGGCCCGCGCTTGTCTTCCGGCAAGGCGGCATGGAGGCTCTGCATTAGAGGGCCGATGCAATGAACCCTGTCGATCTTCTCCAGAGCAGGCAGCTCAGACAGGGCCCGGTGAAGATCCGCAGTATCAGGACCAAGTTCCCCCATATCCCCCAGAAACGCGATGCGGCGCCCGTCGCTCGGCGTCGCCGCCAGCACCTCCAGCGCCGCCGCAACCGAGGTCGGGTTGGCGTTATAGGCATCGTCCAGCACCGTCACCGGCCCGCCTGGCAGATCGACAGTGAACCGCGCGCCGCGCCCCTGAACCGGCGCCCACTCGGCCAATCCCGCCAACGCCAGATCCAGATCCCCACCGAGCGCGGTGACAGCGGCCAATGCCCCAATTGCGTTCATCGCAAAATGCGCGCCAAGGGAGCGGATCTCGGCGGTGACGCTCTGCCCTTCAAACTCAAACCCCGCCCGGGTGGCGGTCTCCGTCAGATCGACCGACCGCAATTTATACGTCTCGGCCGATCGTCCGAACCAGCGCAGCGCACAGCCCGTCGTCGCGGCTGCGTCGCCCAGAATCGCGCTGACATCCAGATCTGCGTTCAGCACCGCTGTGCCGCCCGGCTCCAGCCCGTCGAGGATTGCGGCCTTTTCACGGGCAATTCCCGCAACATCGTCAAACGCTTCCAGATGAACCGCCGCAACAGTCGTCACCATCGCCACGTGAGGACGGGCCTGGCGCGCCAGCGGCGCAATCTCGCCCGGGTGATTCATGCCGATCTCGATCACCGCGAATTCAGTGTCTGCGGGCATCCGCGCCAAGGTCAGCGGCACGCCCCAATGGTTGTTGTAGCTGGCCACCGCCGCATGGGTCCGCCCCTGCGGCGCCAGCATCGCGGACAGCATTTCCTTGGTCGAGGTCTTTCCGACCGAGCCGGTGACCGCGACCACCCGGGCCGCTGTCCGCGCCCGCCCGGCACGGCCCAGAGCCTCAAGGCCACGCTGTACATCATCGACGATCAGCAACGGCGCCGTCGCGGGCAGCCCTGCGGGCACGCGCGACACCAGCGCAGCGCCTGCGCCCTTTTCCAGGGCCTGCGCCACAAAATCATGGCCATCCCGTGCCGCAGTCAACGCCACAAACAGATCGCCCGGCTCCAGACTGCGCGTGTCGATGGAAATCCCGTCGACAGCCCAGTCACCGACGGCCCGTCCTCCGGTTGCGGCTGCGGCGTCTTTTGCGGTCCAGAGGCTCATACCATTCTCCCGTCCAGCGCGGCGACCGCCATGCTGGCCTGCTCCACGTCATCAAAGGGCAGCACATCGGTGCCGACGATCTGACCGGTCTCATGGCCCTTGCCACAAATCAAAAGCGCATCGCCCGGCGCCAGCATATCGACACCGCGCAGGATGGCCTCGGCGCGGTCGCCCACATTCATCGCCCCCGGCGCCCCCCCCATCACGGCGGCCCGGATCGCGTCCGGATCCTCGCTGCGCGGGTTGTCATCGGTCACGATCACCGCGTCGGCGGCCTCATGCGCCGCCTGGCCCATCAACGGGCGCTTGCCCGCGTCCCGATCCCCGCCGGCACCGACAATAGCCACCAACCTCCCCAACACATGGGGCCGCAGCGCCTTGATCGCGGTGGCGACAGCGTCGGGCGTATGGGCATAGTCAACAAACACGGTCGCGCCATTGTTGCGCGTTGCGGCCAACTGCATCCGGCCGCGCACGGTGGTCAGATGGGGAAGTGTCTCAAAAACCTGCTCGGGCACCTCGCCACTGGCAATCGCCAGACCGGCAGCCACCAGAACGTTTTCCGCCTGAAACCCCCCAATGAGATTGAGCCGCACGCCAAAGGGGCGGTCGTGCCAGGCAAAGCGGATATCCTGCCCGGTGGCATCCACCCGCACCCCCTGCAGCGCCAGATCGCCGAGACCGCGCCCGACGGTGATGACCTCCTGCCCCCGCGCGGCAGCGATTGCCCGCATTTCCGTACCGCGCGGATCCGACATGTTGATGACCGCCACGCCATCCTCGGAGAGCACCCGCCGAAACAAGCCCGCCTTGGCGGCGAAATAGGCCTCGAAGGTCTCGTGATAATCCAGGTGATCCTGGGTGAAATTGGTGAACCCCGCAGCCTGCAGGTGCACGCCGTCCAACCGGCGCTGGTCCAACCCGTGAGAGGAGGCCTCCATCGCGGCATGGGTCACGCCGGCCGCAGCCGCCGCAGCCAAAGCCCGGTGCAGCGTGATCGGCTCCGGCGTGGTATGGGCCAAGGGGTGGCTCCACGCGCCTTCAATTCCGGTTGTCCCGAGGTTGACGGCGCTGTGTCCCAGCTCCGTCCAGATCATCCGCAGGAATGTCGCCACTGAGGTCTTGCCATTGGTGCCGGTGACCGCCGCCATCGTCGGCGGCTGTCCGCCGAACCACAGGGCCGCCGCACCGGACAGCGCCTGGCGCGGATCCTCCGCGATCACCAGAGCTGCCCCGGCAGCCGCAATGGCCTCTCCCGCGATCTCCGCGCCCCGCGCGTCGGTCAAAACGGCGCAGGCCCCCAGCCCGAGGACCTGTGCCACGAATTCCGCACCATGCACCCGCGATCCCGGCAACGCCGCAAAGACAAAGCCCTTGCGCACCTCGCGGCTGTCCACGGCCAACCCCGATATAACAGGATCGACGCCCCCGCGGGCGGTCAGTCCCAACTGGCTGAGCTTGAGCGGTTGTCTGTCTGTCATGAGGGTCCCACCGGTTAGTTTGAGGTGAGAGTTACACCAGAGACACGTGCAGGTTCAATCTGTGGTCTGAGGCCAAGCAAAGGCGCGAGCCGGGCGATCATTTCAGCGGCCACCGGTGCGGCGGTCCAGCCGGCGGTGCGGCGCTCTTCGCCATAGGCAACCACTTCCGGCTCATCGAGCGTTACGACAAGGACATATTTCGGGTTGCTGACCGGGAACACCGACGCGAATGTGGCGATCACCTTGTCCTCATAATACCCGCCCATCGGTTTGGGTTTGTCGGCGGTTCCGGTCTTGCCGCCCACCTCATAGCCCTTGACCTCGGCAAAGGATGCGGTGCCTTCGCTCACCACGCGGCGCAGCATGGCAAGAGAGGCCTCTGCCACCTCGCGCCGCATCACACGGGGACCATACTGCGGCCCGCTCTGTTTCAGCAGCGTCGGCGCCACGTAGTTGCCGCCGTTCGCAATCGCCGCATAGCCGGCCGCAAGGTGCATCGGCGTCGTGGAGATCCCGTGACCGTAGGAAATCGTCATGGCCGACAACTCCGACCAGTTCTTGGGCAGCAGCGGCTGTCCGCCGGTGGCTTCGACAATCTCGAACGGGGTCGGCTCCAGCATTCCGAGATCTTTGAGGAAACTGCGCTGGCGCTCGGCGCCGATCTGTTGCGCCAACCGCGCGGTGCCGATGTTGGAGGACTTCTCGATGATCTTGGAAACCGTCAACTCTTTACCGTAGTTGTGGAAATCGCGAATGGAGAATTTGCCCCAGCGCAGGGGGCCGCGAATATCCACGACGCTCTCCGGCGAAACCAGCCCCAGCTCCATCGCCTGTGCGGCCGCAAAAATCTTGAAGGTCGAGCCCAGTTCATAGACCCCCTGAACAGACCGGTTGAACAGCGGGCTTTGCGAGGGATCAAACCCGCTGGTCGGGGGGCGTGGACGTTCATTTGGATCGAAATCCGGCAAGGAGACGACCGAAACCACCTCGCCGGTGTGCACATCCATCAGGATCGACGTCGCACCCTTGGCATTCATCAGCTTCATGCCACCGTAGAGCACCTCTTCGGCGGCGTCCTGAACCGACAGATCCAGGCTGAGCGTCAACGGCTTGCCCGCATTGGCAGGGTCGCGCAGGACTTCGTCAAACTGCTTCTCCACCCCGGCCACACCGATCACTTCGGCCGCGTTCACCCCCTCTTTGCCAAAGGAGGCGCCGCCAAGAACATGCGAGGCCAGTCGGCCATTCGGATAGAGCCGCATCTCGCGCGGGCCGAACATGAGCCCGGGATCGCCGATGTCATGCACCGCCTGCATTTGCTCGGGGCTGATTTTCTTCTTTATCCACAGGAACTTGCGCTTTCCGGTGAAATCCTGAAGCAGGCGGTCGCGGTCCAGATCAGGAAAGATCGCCGCCAGCTTGTCAGCCGATGCGACCGGATCGACCATCTGCGGCGGCTGCGCATAGAGCGAATGGGTCTCGAAATTGGTTGCCAGTATGCGCCCCGACCGATCCACAATATCTGCGCGCTGGTTGGCGATGACACTGCCACCGGTGGCCGCGACCGGCTCGGACGGCTCCGATGTCGCCATAAACGCCATCCGGCCGCCGATCGCGACATAGGCGCAGACAAAAAACGCCGCCAGCACCAGAAGCCGCCCTTCGGCGCGGGTGCGGGCCTGCGCTTCCATGTCCCGGTGGCGTTGGGCAAGGTTCTCACGCTCGATCAGATCCGGATTTTCTCCCCGCGCCCGTGCAGGCAGGACGCGGGCCAGCGGGCGCAGCGGTGTACGGATCATTGGTCGTCCTCCCGGCCATAGGCCGAAACCTCGACGCCCTCTTCGATCACCAGACCGGAGGATGGGTAGGAGACCTCATCCACGCGACCGAACTGATCCGGGCGCAAGGGCAACAGGCCAAGCCGGTCAAAATTGATCTCTGCCAGCTCCCGCAGCCGGTCCGGCCGGTTGAGATAGGCCCATTCGGCACGCAACACACTCAGCCGGACCTGAGAGGCGGCGATCTGGCTGCGCAGGGCCCGGGTTTCCTTCAACACCTGCTGGGTCGCGTAATTCTCGCGATAGGCCCAGAACGCCAGACCAAAGACCGCAAGGATTGTCAGAAGATAGGCCAGTGTGCGCATCAACGGGTTTCTTTCAACTGCGGCATGCTCAGGTCTTTGGCGGAAATATCCACCGGGGCGGCCTCCGTGCGCCGGCCCACGCGCAGCCGCGCTGACCGCGACCGAGGGTTCTGCGCCAGTTCTTCGTCGTCCGGCCCCACCGCCTTGCGGGTGACCAATTCGAACTGGCTCGGCGTTTCGGCGATTTCAGGCGCATATCGATTGGCGTTGCCGGTCTTGTTGGCGCGGTGCTGGAAGAACCGCTTGACCATCCGGTCCTCGACCGAGTGAAAGGTCACGACCGCCAGCAGGCCACCGGGCTTCAGCGCCCGCTCTGCGGCCAAAAGCCCGCCCATCAGCTCTTCATATTCGCCGTTGACCGCAATCCGCAGCGCCTGAAAGCTGCGGGTCGCAGGATGGGACTGCCCCGGCTTTGCCCGCGGCAGACAGCTTTCTACGATCTGGGCAAGACGCAGGGTCGTGGTGATCGGCGCCTCGGCCCGCGCGGCGACGATTGCCTTGGCGATGCGGCGACTGGCCCGCTCCTCGCCAAAGTGGTACAGAATATCGGCGATCTGCACATCCGTGAGCTCGGCCACCAGATCCGCAGCCGACGGGCCCTCCTGGCTCATCCGCATATCAAGCGGGCCGTCCTTCATGAAGGAAAATCCCCGCTCCGCCAGATCGAGCTGCATCGAGGACACGCCGAGATCCAGAACCACGCCATCCAGATCGCTGGCGTACTCATCCATCTGCGAGAAAACACCCTGCTGCAGAACCAGCCGATCCCCGTATTCCGCGGCCCAAGCCCTGGCCATTTCAAACGCAAGAGGATCACGGTCGACACCGATCACCTGATCCGCGCCCGCCGCCAGCAGGCCTTTGGTGTAGCCCCCCGCCCCGAAGGTCCCGTCAAGCCACCGCCCCGTCACCGGCGCCACCGCAGCAAGCAGCGGCTTCAGCAACACGGGAACATGGGGACCGGAGTGTCTGGGCGTGCGGTCCGTCATCTCTTACGCGCCTCCGGCGCCATCCAGGAATTCCATCGGATCGAAGTCATCCGGCAGCTCTTCCATCAGTTTCTCTGCTTCGGCCATCTCGACCTCATCATAGGTCTCAGGCTTCCAGATCTGAAAGGTGTCGCCAGATGCGATGAAAAAGGCCTCACCCTGAAGGCCGACCTTCTGCCGCAGCTTTGCAGGCAACACAAGACGTCCGGTCTCATCCACGGTTGTCGGCAAGGATTGGCCATTGAACATGCGTTCCAGAATTTTACGCCCCTTCGAGCCCCGCGGCAAAGCGGCAATCTTGGCATCGACTTCTTCGATGGCCTCCATCGTGAAACATTCAAGATACTGTCGGCGGTGATCTCCGTAGACGATCACCAGCTCCGGGTTGTCACCGGGCTGCCAGTTCGGATCAGAGGCTTCCAGCACACGGCGAAAAGAGGCCGGAATAGACACCCGCCCCTTGCTATCGACCTTGTGATGGCTTTCGCCTCTGAACCTGCGGCCCACTGCGCCGTTCCTTCCGCGCCCCTTGCGCCATTGCCCTGACCCCGCACCGGGGCCTTAAAACCAAAAGGGGCGAGCTGATCCGCTGCCACCGATCAACCCGCCACCTTGACCCGCCATGCGGGGTGTCCGACTGCGCGCGCCACCTGGGGGGATGTCTGCTCGCCCGCGCGCCGGATCTCTTGCCTGATGAAAGCGAAGGCCTGTATGAAACCTGCCGTTTTGTAAGGTTGGGGTCGTTTTGCGCCCCGATGCTCTTCGTGTTCATCCGATGTCATAGGAATACATGGGAAAGCATGGTCCATGCAACCCACTTTCACACCACATTAAGCAAGAATCGGCAGAACGAGACCGATATTGAGGAAAATCTCAAGACAACAATTTCAAAATTACTGCATATTGTGTCATATTTTGATCAGTGCCCCAAATGTATGAACAGGTGAGCTTTTGATCTTTTGCCCATATTTTCCCATTTTATTCCGACGGCCAGCCTCAGACGCGAACTTCGCCACATTTTGTTTTGCTTTTGTTCCAAAACATGGGCATCATATCTGCAAAAAACCCCTGCCAGAACGCGACAAGGTGATTCGTTCCATGAAGCGCCATCCATGGACCATGATTTCCCATACCCTTGAATATGTCTCATGAATGCCGAGCTGTTGGGTGGCTGACTGTAGCGTGTGTGTAGCGTGACAGACTTTCTTAC